>NZ_JBSOQK010000002.1:0-665243 GCF_059767305.1 Salinibacterium sp. AL4.1
TCGAATAGGGGCCGGTCTCGGGCTGTGTTTTTGCCGGCGACTTCCCCGCTGTGCACCAAGATAGTTGGGTGCCCAGTTTCACCACCAGAGCCGCGCGACTCGACGACGCCGCCGAGCTCGCCGCCGTGCATACACAGTCATGGCAAGAGACCTATACCGGCTTGTTCCCGGCTCAAGCGTGGGGCGCCGAGTCGCGTACTCGCCGCGAGGCGATGTGGAACGTATTGCTCACCGACCACGACACCACCTCCGTCGTGGCTGAAGTTGACGGTGTCATCGTGGGCTTGGCGCACGCAGAACACAATCGCGACGAGCCGGACCTCCCCGCCGAAGAACTCAAGATGATTTATGTCTTGGCCAGTGCTCACGGCACTGGCGCCGGCCAAGCCCTGATCGACGCGGCGCTCGGCGGCGCCCCAGCTAGCGTGTGGGTACTCGAGCACAACCCTCGCGCGCGTGCCTTCTATGCCAAGAACCGCTTCATGCGCGACGGCATAGTGCGGGAGATGGACTTCAATCCGAACATCCGGGAACTTCGGCTTATTCGTCGCTAGAGATCCGGGGCGCGTGGCGACCTGGAGCCACGACACGTAACCCGTGGCTCAGCCATTCAGAGTAGACGCGCACACCCAATAATCATATTATTGGACAATCACAGGGTGTAGAGCTGCAGTCGCCGCTCCACCGCTGCTTCGACACAAGGGACGACGATGACTTGGATGGTGACCGGCGGTGCCGGCTATATCGGCGCACACGTGGTGCGCGCCCTGATCAGCGCGGGAATAGACACCGTAATCGTGGACGACCTTTCGAGCGGATTCCAGAAGTTCGTTCCCGAGGGCGTGCCCCTCGTGCGGGCGAGCATCCTCGACAAAGCCGCACTCGTGGATGCGATGAAGACACACCACGTCACGGGAGTCATCCACGTAGCGGGCTTCAAATACGCTGGCGTCTCCGTGAACCGCCCCCTTCACACCTACGCCCAGAACGTGACCGGAACCCTCGCACTGCTCGAGGCGATGGCCGGGTGCGACGTCGAACAGATCGTCTTCTCGTCGAGCGCCGCCGTGTTCGGAACCCCGGATGTCGACCAGGTCACCGAGGCGACCGTGAAGGCCCCTCTCTCCCCCTACGGAGAATCGAAGCTCATCGGTGAGTGGCTGCTGCGCGACCAGGAACTCGCCACCGGTCTTCGCCACACCTCGCTTCGCTACTTCAACGTTGTCGGTTCCGGAGATGCCGCGGTTTATGACACGAGCCCCCACAATCTGTTCCCGCTCGTATTCGAAGCGCTCGTTGCCGGAAACACGCCCCGGATCAACGGTAACGATTACCCCACGCCGGATGGCACCAACGTGCGCGACTACGTTCACGTCGCGGACATCGCTGCAGCCCACGTGGCCGCAGCACAACGTCTCGAAGCCCACGACAGCATCGAACCGGCCTACAACTTGGGAAGCGGAGACGGACTCTCCGTTGCCGAAATCATGACGGCCGTGGCATCCGTGACCGGCATCCCTTTCACCCCAGAAATTGCCGATCGCCGTGCCGGCGATCCGCCGCGCATCGTCGCGAACGGCGACCTGGCCGCCCGCGACCTGGACTGGAAGATGCGTCACACTGCCGAAGAGATGGTCCGCAGCGCCTGGGAAGCCCGCCTGCGCGCAGAAGAAGGAAGTGCGGAATGACCGCAAAAATCACTAAGCGCCCGACGACCTTGAATGACGGTCGCGAACTCATTTACTTCGATGATGCGGACACGACGCTCGGCGACGAGCGCTCGGTCGACAGCCGCACGCTCGACCCTCGCCCCGCCACGGCGACCATGCGCCAAGACATCCTCACCGGCGAATGGGTATCGATCGCGGCAGCGCGCCAGAACCGTGTGTTTTTGCCGCCCGCCGATCAAGATCCCCTCGCGCCGCAAACTGCGAGCAACCCTTCCGAAGTTCCCGCGGTTTATGACGTTGCCGTGTTCGAGAACCGCTCGCCCTCGTTTGGGCCCGCTCTTGCCGGGAGCGAGAACGCTCCCGCCGGCCTTGACGATCTAGCAGAGCTCGGACTGGGTCGCACACGCAGTTCCATCGGACGCTGCGAGGTCGTATGTTTCAGCCCCGATCATGAAGGATCATTCGGCACACAAACCGAAAGCCGCGCCCGGACAGTGATCGAAGCGTGGGCCGACCGCACCGGAGCGCTCTCCGCGCTCGACGGCGTGCAGCAGGTCTTCCCCTTTGAGAACCGAGGTGAAGCGATCGGCGTGACGCTGCTTCACCCTCACGGCCAGATCTACTCGTACCCCTACATTACTCCGAAAACTCAGCGGACCCTCGACTCCATCGAGCGCACGTCGCCCACGATGTTTCAGGACATTCTCGACTTCGAACGGGCGGGTGATCGTGTGGTCTTGAGCGGAGAACACTGGACCGCATTCGTGCCCTTCGCCGCGCGCTGGCCCATCGAAATTCACATGATGCCGCACCGTCATGTTCCCGACTTCGCGGCGACGTCTGAAGCCGAACGTGATGAACTCGCGAGTCTTTACTTGAAACTGCTGCGCGGAGTCGATGCCATTTACGACTCCCCCACGCCATATATCGCGGCCTGGCATCAAGCTCCCGTCAATCGAGCGCGCGATACCTTCCGCTTGCACCTTCAACTGACGTCGCCGCGACGTTCGGCAGACAAACTGAAGTACCTCGCCGGCTCAGAATCGGCAATGGGCGCTTGGATTGGCGATGTCACGCCCGAAGCCGCAGCCGCCACCATCCGAGAGGCCATCGAACGCGCATGAGCACCACCGAACACGACCTCATTACGAACTTCACTGAACTGACCGGCCACGCACCGGAAGGAATCTGGTCGGCGCCCGGCCGCGTGAATCTCATCGGGGAACACACCGACTACAACGAAGGCTTCGTGCTTCCGTTCGCGATCGACCGCCGCACCCGCGCCGCTGTCGGTCTGCGCACTGACGGAACTATTCGAGTGACGAGCAGCTTCGACCACACCTCGGTTCAGTTCGAGCTCGCCGCTCTCGATGCGGCCCGTGCTGCGGGTGAGATCACCGGCTGGAGCGCATACCCGCTCGGGGTCGCTTGGGCGCTCGGCCAGCACGGCGCTGACCTGAGCCGCGTAAGCGGCGTGGACATTCTTATCGACTCGACCGTTCCGGTCGGGGCAGGGTTGTCGTCATCCGCCGCCATCGAAAGTTCGGTTGCGCTGGCGCTCAACGACCTCTGGAGCCTCGGCTTTACGCGCGAGAAACTCGCCAAGGTCGGACAGCTTGCCGAAAATGAGGTCGTTGGTGCTCCCACCGGCATTATGGATCAATCGGCATCACTCCTCGGCGCCACCGATTCGGCGGTCTTTCTCGACTGCCGCTCGCTCGACGCCGAAGTAGTGCCACTTGGCCTGGCGAAAGCCGAGTTGAGCATCCTCGTCATGGACACGCGCGTATCGCACTCGCATGCCACCGGCGGCTACTCCGAACGTCGCGCCGCGTGCGAAGCGGGAGCTGCCGCAATGGGTGCTTCCTCGCTGCGCGACGTGAACGTCACCGACCTCGATCGCGCGAAAGAGTTGCTCGACGACGTTACCTATCGCCGGGTGCGCCACGTCGTCACCGAAAACCAGCGAGTGCTTGACACCGTTCGGGCTCTGAGCAACGAAGGCCCGCTCGCCATTGGGGCGCTGCTCGATGCCTCGCACGTCTCGATGCGCGATGACTTCGAAATCTCGATTCCCGAACTTGACCTCGCCGTGGAAACGGCACGCGACAACGGAGCCATCGGCGCCCGGATGACCGGCGGTGGCTTTGGCGGAGCAGCGATTGCCCTCGTGCCGCACGCTCTCGTTACGGCCGTGGAATCTGCGGTTCATGCAGCATTTGCCGCGGCTGGTTACACGGAACCCGTCACCTTCACGGTGACTCCGTCGCACGGTGCCGAGCGCACCAGCGGAACAGCCACGAAAAAGTAGCGGCCACAGAACGATTCGTGGAAAAGATCTTTCGCCAGCAGAGTTGCTCTGCTGGCGAAAGAACTCTCACAACGCGACAACGACCGGTGGTGGAGATGGGGGGAATTGAACCCCCGTCCACTGCTGTAATTCCATGCCTTCTACGGGTGTAGCTTGTGCAGACGTTCTACTCGGCTCTGACCTTTGCCACAAGCACCTAGGTCAACGAGCCCAGCCAGAGTGCAAGTCCCACGTAGCCCTCAGGCGTAACTACGCAGCAATCTCTCTAAATTGCGCCAGAATCCGAGTAGAGAGCATTCCCGGTCTGACGGACTTCTTTAGTGCGCTCGCTTAGGCAGCGAGGGCGAAGTCAGTGCGCTTTGAATTGGCACTTATAGTTTGCAGTCATCGTTAACGAGATAAGGCTGCATTCTCGACCCGCTTCTCACAGTTTTGCAGGCAATGTCGAAACCGATCATCCCCCTGTGTGGGTCGTTGTCGCGCTGTGGAGTTATCAATAGTGCTCACGAATGGGCAGCCCTCAATGATAGGTCACATTCCTGAGACAAACCAGCCCGTTGAGCAAGCACACAGCGAAGAGCGCGGGTGGAACCTGCCGCACCGCCTCAGCGCACGCTGCCAGCGAACGCACCGCCCACATGCAGTCGACGAGAAGTAGGTTGGGGTTATGAGTGAAACAACTACAGCTAACCCCGCAAAAGTGACGATGTACGGAGCAGACTGGTGCCGTGATTGCCGCCGCTCCGAAGCACTCCTCAACTCCCTCGACATCGAGTGGGAGAAGGTCGATGTCGAGAAGGACCCGACAGCTGCCGATCGCGCACACGCCATCAGCGGTCGCCTCAACATTCCCGTTGTTCATTTCACGGACGGAACCTTCCAGGTCGAGCCCAGCGATAACGACCTCAAGACGAAACTGGCAGAGCTCGGCGCTATCTAGCGATGCCTCTTGTCATCACCGTTCGAGGTGAGCACGAGTCGTGGCACGCTGCTGAACGCGGCATCGTGAACCTATCGGTAGCCATTGATGGCCCCGATCGGAGCGAAGTATTCGATGCTGCCATGCAGTCATCGGGCCGGGTTCATGCCCTCCTCACTCAGCTCGCCTCGAACGATGGTGCAATCACGCGGTGGTCGTCTGACACCGTTCGCGTGACATCACAACGGCCGTGGAACAACGCCGGGGAGCAACTCCCCCTGGTCTACTCCGCCGCCATCGGCTACATCGCTCGCTTTCGAGATTTCGACGCTCTGGCGCTATTCATTGAATACGTGAGCGCCGTCGACCACACGACCGTCACGCTTGTCGAATGGGAACTCACCGAGGAAGCCACTCGGGCGGCCCTCGCTGACGCCCGGCACCTTGCCGTGATCGATGCCTATACCAAGGCTCGCGAGTATGCCGAAAGCGTCGGGCTCTCTGAAGTCACCACAACAGCAATCGCCGATCCGGGAATGCTCGCTGACGTCGGCCCCGGTTCTCTCTCCGCCGGCAGCGGAACCCGGGCATCCCTGCGGATGACGGGCGCCCCCGGTGACGGAGGCCAGCTGGCACTTAAGCCGGAGAAGATCTCCGTCGCCGCAAGCGTCGAGGCTCGCTTTCACGCCAGCTAGGCGAGAACGCGTTGTCGCGAGACAGCGCGATAGACATGCAGCGAGCCAGCGAGAAAGACCAAGCTACTCGCCCATATTCTTGCGAGCCGCCATGGCACGATCGGACTCGCGCTTATCTTGGCGTTCACGCAGCGTCTGGCGCTTGTCGTACTCTCGCTTGCCCTTGGCAACAGCAAGCTCGACCTTGGCCCGGCCATCCAAGAAGTAGATGGATAGCGGCACGAGCGTGTAACCACCCTGCTTGATCTTGTTGTGGATCTTCAGAATCTGCTCTTTGTGCAGCAGCATTTTGCGCTTGCGACGTGGAGGATGGTTGGTCCACGATGCTTGAAAGAACTCCGGAATGTGCACGGCATCCAGCCAGGCTTCGGAGTGATCATCGATAAAGCCATAGCCATCGATGAGACTGGCGCGCCCTAGCCGAAGAGACTTGACCTCCGTGCCCGACAGCACAAGACCAGCCTCATAGGTGTCTTCGATGCTGTAATCGTGGCGGGCCTTGCGGTTGCTGGCAACAACCTTCCGCTCACTTTCCTTGGGCATGGTTCACTTCTCTCTCAAATACGGATGCCACGCGACTGCGGCGAGTGCCGACAGTGCAGCAGACCAGTTTAGCGCGAGACTGCCCCCGCGGCTACACCTAGAGGCAGCGACCTATACCTTCAAGTACCGGCTGATGGCGACGCCCGCCGAAATGGCAGCCAGCCCGGCGCCCACCGCGATGAGAATCGGCACGACGAGAAGCGCCTCTTCCATTCCCAACAAGCTCGTATTGAGCGGCAATGTTGAGGCCAAATAGCCGCGAACGAAGAACTGAACGATCGCCACGATCGCACCACCGGCGAGCACAGAACCGATCAATGATGCGAACACTCCCTCGAGAATGAACGGCGTTTGAATGAACCGGTTTGATGCCCCCACCAGCCTCATGATGCCGAGTTCTCGCCTTCGCGAGAAGGCACTGAGTCGAATTGTGGTCGCAATCAACAAGACCGCGGCGATGAGCATCAGCCCGGCGACCCCAATTGCGGTGTAGCTGGCGGCGTTCAGGATCGCGAAGATCGGCTCCAAATAGGCTCGTTGATCTTCAACGCTTTCGACTCCCGCAAGCCCCGACAGGCTCTCGATGAGAACATCGGACTGCTCCGGATCGACGAGGTTCACCCGAAAACTCTCGTTGAGAGACTCCGGCGTGATGATGCCTTCAAAGGTGGTGTCGGCAAACTGCTCTTTGAAGTTCTCGTACGCCTGCTCATGCGTCTCGAACTCGACCTCATTGATATACGGGGCGAGTGTCGGTGAATCGAGCTGTTGCTGCACTGCCGCGATTTGATCTTCCGTCGCCTCAGCCAGGGTGCAATTGCCGGTCGTGTCGATTTCAGTGCACATGTAGACCGCCACTTGCGCGCGGTCGTACCAGTAGCCCTTCATCTGCCCGATTTGCATCTGCAGAAGAATGGATGCACCCACGAACGTGAGTGAGATAAAGGTCACCAGAACGACGGAAACCACCATCGAGAGGTTGCGGCGCAGTCCGCTGCCGACCTCTCCTAAGATCAGTCCGAGCCTCATGCGTCGAGCCCCTCACCCTGCGAAGACGACTGCACGGTAGGACGCTGCGGCGGAGCCTGCGTGGTCGTGGCGGAAGCCGGCTTGCTTGCGGCGGGATGCGGAACTCGCCCCTGAGTAGGAACAGCCTGCGTTTGGTACCCGCCCTGCAGCTCGTCACGCACAATCTGGCCGCCGATGAGCTCGATAACGCGGCGCTTCATTTGGTCGACGATGCCAGCATCGTGGGTAGCCATCAAGACGGTAGTGCCGCCGAGGTTGATCCGCTCGAGGAGTGTCATGATTCCCGCAGCGGTCGCCGGGTCAAGGTTTCCGGTCGGCTCATCCGCGAGCATGATGGCGGGCTTGTTCACCACAGCACGAGCGATGGCCACACGCTGCTGCTCACCACCCGAAAGTTCATGAGGAAAACGATTCGACTTGCCAGCGAGGCCGACCATCTTGAGAGCATCCGGAACAGCTTCTTGGATGAAGCCCCGGCTCTTGCCGATGACCTGCAGCGTGAACGCCACATTGTCGAAGACCGTCTTGTTGGGCAGCAGACGGAAGTCTTGGAAGACCACGCCAAGGTTGCGACGGAAATAGGGCACCTTGCGGCTTGACAGCGTATTCAGGTGCTGACCGAGCACGTGAATGGAACCCTTCGTGGGGTTCTCCTCTTTGAGGATCAGCCGCAAAAAGCTCGACTTGCCCGAGCCGGATGCGCCAACCAAAAACACGAACTCGCCCTTGAGGATCTCAAGGTCAACAGAGTTCAGCGCCGGTCGTGTCGTGCCCGGATACGACTTCGAAACAGAATCAAAACGAATCATTTGGAGCCAGCCTAAAGAGCCGCACCTGAGAACTCGGCAGCGACGCACCGCAGGCACATACTCACAGGGTGGCCCAGTTCAGGGCACACCGGCAGCGAACGACTGACCAGCGGAGCCCTAGCTAGACCGAACGGTCGTGGTTATTCGATGACGCGTTTGCGCCACTTGATTCCTGCCGAGATGAAGCCGTCGAGATCGCCATCGAACACGTTTGAAGGATTGTTGACCTCGTACTCGGTGCGGAGGTCTTTCACCATTTGGTACGGCGCCAAAACGTAGCTGCGCATCTGGTCGCCCCAGCTCGCCGTGATTACTCCCGCGATTTCCTTTTTCGTGGCAGCCTCTTGCTCGCGCTGCAGGAGCAGCAAACGCGACTGAAGCACACGCATAGCGGCCGCACGGTTCTGAATCTGACTCTTCTCGTTCTGACAGCTCACCACGATTCCGGTCGGTAAGTGAGTGATGCGCACCGCGGAGTCCGTCGTGTTCACCGACTGGCCACCCGGACCGGAAGAACGGAAGACATCGACGCGGATGTCGTTCTCGGGAACTTCGACAACATCCGTCGTCTCAATCAGCGGAACAACCTCAACCGCAGCAAAGCTGGTCTGGCGCTTGCCCGCTGAGTTGAAGGGGCTCATGCGCACGAGGCGATGCGTGCCGGCTTCGACGCTGAGCGTTCCGAAAGCAAACGGAGCGTCGACCTCAAAGGTTGCCGACTTGATGCCCGCTTCTTCGGCATAGCTCGTGTCGAGCACGCGCGTCGGGTAAGAGTGCTGCTCGGCGTAGCGCAGGTACATGCGGAAGAGCATGTCGGCAAAGTCGGCGGCGTCGACGCCTCCGGCCCCTGCACGAATTGTGATGACGGCGGGCCGCTGGTCAAACTCGCCGTTCAAGAGAGTTTGTACCTCGAGGTCGCCGAGAGTCTTACGGATGCCAGCGAGCTCAGTGCGAGCATCCGCTGCAGCCTGCTCGTCATTTTCTTCATTCGCGAGCTCGACCATGATCTCGAGGTCGTCAAGACGGTTGGAAATGGAGTTGATTTTGGCGAGCTCGGCCTGACGATGGCTGAGGTCGCTCGTCACCTTCTGCGCCTTGTCGGTGTCATCCCACAGATCGGGGGCACCGGCTGCTTCGCTGAGGCGCGCGATCTCCGACTCGAGGCGGTCAGGGTCGACTACCTGGCTAATGTCCGCAAAAGTGGAACGCAGCGCCGCGATGTCGTCAGAAAAGTCCAGTTCATCCATGTCGCTCACCAGACTACCCGCGAAGGCTGACTGGCACGTGGTTCTGCACCAGCGAGCGATGCTCGGAGATGAACGCTCACGCCCTACGATTGAGGGCGATGAGCACAACAGAACAACCCTTTAGCTGGCGTTCGATCGGACTGCCCGTTCTTTTGCCGACGCTGCTGTTTTCCATCGGTGAGGGCGCGATTATTCCGCTGATTCCGATTGCCGCTGACAGCTTGGGAGCCACGCTGGCGATTGCTGGTCTAGTGGCGGCGGTGCTGACCATTGGCGAACTCTTCGGCAACATCCCGAGTGGATGGCTCATCTCCCGCATCGGCGAACGACCGGCCATGATTGGCGCGAGCGCGCTTTCGATCATCGGAGTCGTGATTGCGATTCTTGCGCCCAACCCTGTGGCACTCGGCTTTGGCGTGCTGCTGCTCGGCCTGGCCGCCGCCGTATTCGCCCTCGCGCGGCATGCTTTTTTGACCAGCTTTGTTCCAGTGGCCTACCGTGCCCGCGCGCTCTCGACGCTGGGCGGAACCTTCCGCCTCGGCGTCTTCATCGGACCGTTCATTTCGGCGGGCGTCATCCATCTCACCGGCACAGTTTTCGCCGCCTTCTGGATTCACGTGGTGGCCGCTATCGCCGCCGCCGCCGTGCTGCTCTTACTGCCCGACCCCGCGACGACCTTTGGCGCCGTGCACACCTCGCGAGTCAACAACCGTGTACCGCGGGATGGCGAGGCGCTTGTGGAGAAGGAATCACACGGTCTCTTCGCAACGGTTCGCCGTAACCGCGCTCTGCTTTCGCGCCTCGGCCTCGGTGCCGCTGTGATCGGCGCCATGCGCGCGAGCCGCCAAGTGATCTTGCCGCTCTGGGCCGTGAGCATCGGCCTGGCCGACACCAACACGGCGATCATCATCGGTATCGCCGGCGCCGTGGACTTCGCCCTCTTCTATACCGGTGGCCAAATCATGGATCGCTTCGGCCGCCTCTGGACAGCAGTGCCCTCACTCGTTGGCCTCGGGCTCGGCCACCTCGTACTCTCGGTCACCCACGACGTGAGCGCGAACACCGCGTGGTTCATTTTCGCCGCGATGTTCCTGTCGCTCGCGAACGGCCTTGGCAGTGGAATTCTGATGACGCTCGGCGCGGATCTCGCTCCCCCGGCCAACCCCGCTCCCTTCCTTGGTGCATGGCGCTTCACCGGTGGCGTTGGGCAGGCAGCCTCACCGCTGCTTATTGCGGGGATTACCGCAGTCGCGTCGATCTCGGTCGCGGCCGGAGCGATTGGAATTCTTGGCCTCGTCGGCGCCGGCATTATGCTGCGCTACGTGCCCCGCTACATCCAGAAACCTCAGCGGTAGCCGCCGTGACCGCTATCCCCACCAGCAACCTCATCGCGTTCGTGCTGGTGGCACTCCCGATCATTCTGATCCCCGGCCCGAGTGTACTTTTTCTCATCGGCCGATCGCTTTCGCTCGGCAAGATGGGCGGCATCATCAGTTCGCTCGGCAACGCTACGGGCGGCGTCGTGCTGGTTTTCGCTGTCGCCTTCGGCGTGGGAACCGTTATTGCTCAGTCGGTGGTCGCCTTCACGATCGTCAAATACCTAGGCGCCGCGTACCTGATCTATTTGGGCGTGCAGGCCATTCGACACCGTAACGACCACACCGCGACGGATGCCGCAGCTCCCCGAGTGCAATCACGCTGGCGAATCTTCAGCCAGGGTTTCGTCGTGGGCATCACGAACCCAAAAGCCACCGTGTTCTTCGTGGCGGTACTGCCGCAGTTCGTGAGCTTCGGAGCCGGCAATGTGCAGCTTCAACTGCTGGTACTGGGACTACTGTTCATGGCTATTGCTGTCGTGTCGGATACATCATGGGCAGTTGCCGCGGGGTTTGCGCGCGATTGGTTCGCACGCTCCCCTCAGCGAATCACCACCCTCAGCGCGATCGGCGGCATAGCCCTGATCGCGCTGGGAGTGGGTTCACTGTTCATTCCGCACGCTAGTGAATAGCGGCGATCGCATCCGAAATCTGCGTTGAGCCATCGGTGAACTCGATCGTCTGACCGATGGTGTTGTCAGCATCGATCACCTCAGCGAGCACGCGGGCAACGTTGTCACGACTCGTGTGCTCATCGGTGGCGTCGTCTCCGAGGCCGATCGCTCCCGAAGCGGGTTCGCTGGAGAGGGAACCCGGGCCGACGATTGTGTGATGCAACGGCCCCTTGCGGAGGTGGTCATCCGCTTCAGCTTTCGCCTGGGCATACGCGAAGAAATCGTTGTCTTCGGGAACACCATGGTCGAAACCGGCACCCTTGTACGAGACCATGACGTAACGCATGACACCGGCGTGGGCCGCAGCATCCATGGTTCGGATGGCCGCATCGCGGTCGACAGAGTAGGTACGTTCGGGGCTGCCCCCGCCAGCACCCGCGGAGAAAACAACCGCGTCATGGCCGGTGAAAATCTCGGACAGCTCTTCGGCACTCAACTGCTCGATGTCGGCGATGACCGGCATAGCTCCGGTGGCGCTGATGTCAGCTTCTTGTTCCGGTTTGCGGATGAGCGAATGCACAGCATGACCGCGTGAGGTGAGAAGCTCGGCCAAGCTCAGGGCAATCTTGCCGTGGCCTCCGACGATAGCGATACGTTTCATGGCTAACTCCTTTGCTTCGGTGGCGCACCCGCGTGGGATGCACGCTCAACGGTACGGAGCCAAGCTCACTGTTGGCTGGACAGAACTCGACCGTCACTCATGCGGTTTCCGTACGCCACCCTCACGCGACCCCTACGTTGGCCGAGTGCGCGCTGAGCGGAGTTACGAAAAGATTGACCGGGCGCTCGCCGTCACTTCAATGCGCACGCCCTCCGGAACGAGCAGCGATACGAAGGGAGGCCGCCAATACGCCGACAAGGAAACTGTCGCGCTTGAGGCGTCGAGACTCGTCGCCTGCTCCACACTGAGGCCTTCGAACTCGGCAGTGGGCGCCGCGGCCAAATACTCCCCCACCGCACTCGCTACCTTCGCTGGCTCGAGCTGCGGCCGGAAGCCCTGCGGTGTGCGCACCACGTCGTCGAGATCGTAGGATTCCGCGCCCACGAGAGCCGCGCCATCCGCGAGGCTGAACAGCCGTTTGCGTTCGAGATACAGCGACGTTGCCGCGACAACGAGAAAAATGAGAACGAGGGAAAGGAAACCGTAGAAGATCGTGAGTACGAGCGCCGATCCATCGTCGTCGCGCATCCTTGGCGAAGTATTCATTAGCGAGACCCCGCGAATTGAGACACCTGCTGAGTCGCGGCGGCGTCCAACGGAACCTGGAGCGGGAAGTTGCCGGTGAGCACGGGTGGGGCCAGCGGGAGATCCACCGCGATCGCGACCTGCACGGTGACGAAGCTCTTACGCGCGAGACAGTCACCGGGATCGGGCGCGCACGTGATCGTGACCGCAGCATCAGCGGCATCAACACCGTGATTGTCGAGGGCGAACTGCACCGCGCTCGATGCCGCCGCATTCGCTTGCTCTAGAGTCTGCGCCTGCACGAAGACTCGGGCAGCTTGCCGGGCGGCTCCCTCTGCCGCCAGAGCTCCCGCCTGAATCGAGGACATCGTGAGCACGAGATAGACGAGCGGCACCAGCATTACGAGGCCCACCGTGATGAACTCGAGCGATGCCGAGCCGCGCTCGCTAGCGAACCTGTTCGAGAGCTGCATGAGCTGACACCTCCAACCCGTTCTCGATACCGACCAAGCCGATGAGTGGCAACGGAGTGTTGACGGTGATAATGACGGCGGGCTGCCCGAGGTGAGTGGTCGTGGCGGCGCTGACATCCGACGCATAGCCGGGAGACAGCGCCGTAGAGATGAGGTCACGAGTGCGAGTCACGCCATCGGCCAACGACGTGTCGGCAAGGGAGGCATAACGCGCACCCTCTGCCGCGGCATCCAGAACCGTATTGCGGATGTGGAGGGCCAGCGCCAGCTGAATAACGCTGAGCGTCAATACGGTTAGCAGCGCTGAGACGAGCACGAACTCGACGACCGCCGAACCGGACTGATCAGCGTGCAGCCGGCGCACTCTCTGGCGCCACCGCTCTGGCATTAGAAGCCGGTGACGCGATCAATGGCCTGTTGGAAAACCGAGCTGAGTGCGGGGCCAGCGAGGCCCCAAATGATGATGACCAGACCTGCGGTCATCAGCGTGATCAGCACCCAGCCCGGCACGTCTCCTCGTTCTGAGGTGAGCGATCGGGTGCCTCGGGTAAGCCCGCTCTTCAGAAGCAATTGAGATGATTTCACTCTGCAATCATTGAGCGAAACACAAATGTGCGTGAAGACTTTCCACAACGAGAAAGCGAGCGGCCAGAATCTGCTCCGGCCGCTCGCCACCCACTATTCGGAAGAGGTGTCTCGCGGGAGTTTGGACCGCAGCTCCGATTGCAAAGCCTGAAGCCTCGCCACTTCGTCTTCGACGATCGCGTCTGCCTGGGCGATGTTGTCGGGCGATACCAAGCCGGTGTCAGCCAGAATCGCATCTTCGGTGACCTGCGAGATTCCGCCGCCCGACTTCGCGGCCTTCTTGCGAAGACGATCAAGCGCAGCGCGAAGCGGGTGCACAGTGTCTCGCAACAGTGGCTCTTCGACCTCGAGGCCGTAGAACGTTCCGATGTGATCCACGAACTGAGCCCGCTGAGCCCGCTCGTACGCTCGCCGCTCTCGGCTGAACGCCGTTACGGTCGCCGCACACATCATCAGCATCACCACGCTGAAGGGCAGCGCCGAGAGAATTGCTGCGGTCTGCAAGGTTTGAAGCCCACCCGTGACCAACAGTGCGATAGCCAAGAGCGACGCCAATAGAGCGAAGAAGACGCGGATGCGCTTGAGCGGTTCCGCAGAGCCACCGGTGGCGATCATCGACATCACGAGCGCGCCGGAATCGGCTGAGGTGACGAAGAAAATTCCGATCAGCAGGATGGCTCCGAATGTGAGAGCGGTGCCTGCCGGGAGACCGGCGAGCAGATCGAAGAGAGCGGAATCGGCATCCACCGATCCGTCGGCAGCAACGAGCCCACCCTGACCGTAGAGCTCACGGTAGATCGCGTTGCCGCCAAGAACACTGAACCAGAGGAACGTGAGCACGGTGGGAACGAGCATGACGCCGCCCACAAACTCGCGCACGGTGCGGCCCTTGGAGACACGCGCAATAAAGACACCGACGAACGGGGCCCACGACATCCACCAACCCCAGTAGAAGGTTGTCCACCCGGCCTGCCACTGTTCGCCAGCATCGCCCTGGTAGGCACTGACGTTGAAAGCGAGGCCGATGAAGTCTTGGAGATAGTTACCCATCGACTGCACGAACTCACGGAACAAGAATGCTGTCGGACCCACGATGAGAAGGAACACGAGGAGCACAGCGGCCAACAGAAGGTTGGTGGTCGACAACCACTTCATGCCGCGGCCGATGCCGGACACCAACGACAGAATCGTGAAGGCAACGATAACGACGATCACGGCGATCTGAGTCGTGAGATTTGACTCGGCGATCCCCGTCTTTTCGAGACCGGCGGAAATCTGAAGAACACCAAGACCGAGCGAAGTCGCAACTCCGAATACCGTACCGACGAGCGCGATGACGTCGATGAGGTTGCCCCAGCCACCGCGAACGCGCTTGCCGAGTAGCGGCTCCAGAGTCCAGCGGATCGAGATGGGGCGCCCGCGACGATGGATGGCGTAGGCGAGCGCGAGGCCAACAACGACGTAGATAGCCCAGGCGTGTACTCCCCAGTGCAGGAAGGTTTGACTCATCGCCTGCTGCGCAAGCTGGATCTCGGTGCCGCTCACCCCGGGGCGCGGGTTCGCGAAATGACTGAGGGGCTCGGCGACGCCGTAGAAGACGAGACCGATTCCCATGCCCGCGGCGAACAGGAAGGAGATCCAGGCGATCATCGAAAATTCGGGCTCGTCATCATCTTTGCCGAGTTTGATGTCGCCGTAGCGGCTGAAGCCCAGCCACAGCGCGAACGCAACGAAGAACGCCGCAATAAGCACGTAGTACCAGCTGAATGAGTTGATAACGCTGGACTGCAGTGTGTTAAACACTGCATTCGCGAGGTTCGGAGCAATGATCGAGAACGCCGTGATCGCAATGATGAGCCCCGCTGCGGGCCAGAAAACCCACGGTGCGAGCATGCGTGTAGCGGTTGGACGGTCCGGAACCTCGGGCTCTGCGGGGATGGTCGATTCTGCGGTCATGAGATCTCCGATCGCGTGGGGTCACTGCTCGATGGGCTACGAGCGTAGACATCGAGTTCTAGTAGCGTAATCGCAGTCTGCAATACATGGTTAGCGGGCGCAGCATTGGCCGCGCCCATCGCTTTACTGTTCGGAGCCGAAGCGGTACCCGAGTTGCCAGCGAGCTGAATCGATCGTGTCGAGGATGGCGACGGTTTCGTCAAGCGAGTGCACCGGCGACTCAGTGAAACCCTGCGCCACAAAACCGGCGAGCGCCGTGGCTTGGTAGCTGAGCCCGCGGTGGCCAACCACACCGGTCTCGTCTTTCCAGTGAATTGATTCTCCGTTGAAGCCGGGCTTCGAGAGGGTCAGCGAGGTGGGCGTGAAGAAGCCATTGCCCACCTGCAGCAGCGCCTCGGTGCCCGCGACGGATGCCGTGATCGGTGTGCGCGCGAGCAGCGTGGTGTTGAGCTGGGCCTGAGCCGCGCCCGCGTAGCTGAGAGTAAGAAGGGATTGGGCATCCACCCCACTCTCGATGAGCGAGCCGACATTGTGCACGGCAGAAGGCGCGCCCAGAATCTGTGACGCGAAGGCGATGGGATAGATGCCGAGGTCGAGCAGGGCTCCTCCCCCGCTCTCGAGCGAGCGAACTCGGTGCCCCTCAGGAATGTGCTGACCGTGGTCGGCGGTGACGAGGTGAATATCGCCCAAGGTTCCGTCGGCAACAAGTTGGTTGATGATTGAGGTTTGGGGCAGGTAGCGAGTCCACATCGCTTCCATCGCGAACACCCCGGCGGCCCGGGCTGCGGCCACAATCTCGCGCGCTTCGGCACCGGTCATGGCGAACGGTTTCTCCACCAGAATGTGCTTGCCCGCAGCGATCGACTGCAGCGCTAGATCGCGGTGAACGTGCTGCTGCGCGGCGATGTAAATCACGTCGACGTCGGGGTTGGCCAGCAGCTCGGCGTAGTCGCCGTAGGCCTTCTCGATACCCCAGGTGTTCGCAAAGTCTTGGGCACGATCAAGGCTGCGGGATGCCACGGCCACGAGCTGCTGCTCAGTGTGCGCGTGCACCGCCTCTGCGAATGTCGCGGCGATTCCACCGGGAGCCATGATGCCCCAGCGCAGCGCTGGAACGGAGTCTGCTGCAGGAATGATCGGGGCCGGGAAAGTGGTGGGGAACACAAGCATCCTTCTCGTCGGGGAGGGCTGCGGCGGCGCAGGCCTCGACCAGTCTAGGAGCCGCACCCACTGGTATCGCGTTGCCTGTGGAAAACCTGAGACATGATTCAGGTTTCACTGTACGGTGATTCCGACGGTCCGTCGCTTGACTGCGGCTGCCGTCAGCGTCGCGGTTTCGTCGCGGCGCGCAATGCGGCCGGGACATCCGCGCAATGACGCACGGAGCGAAGACCGCATTGCGACGTGCGGAGGTATTCCGAATGTCCACTGTTAAGCGCCGGCTCGCCATCCCGGCAGTACTCGCCTCTCTCGCCCTCGTTAGCGCCACGCTGGCGGGAGCCCCACTCGCGGCCCAAGCGATCACGTGTCCACCCGGCTTCGAGATGCTGCCGGGGTGCAGCAACTCGTCCGACCCCGGCGGCTCCGGCACCGTTCCGGGCACGTGGAGCACCGAAACAGTCGCCGGGATGAGCACCCGCATCTACACGCCATCCACTGCCGCCGAACTGCCGGCCGGACGCGCCCTCATGATCAGCCTCCACGGCTGCGCGCAGAAAGCGAGCGACTTTCAAGCGAACGCCAACTGGGTAGCGGCTGCCGAAGACTACGGAATGATCGTCGCGCTCCCCGATGCCCCGAACGGCGGCGTTGTGTTCGGCTGCTGGGATTACTACGACTCGAATCATTCGCGCAGCAACCCCGCACGGCATGACGACAATCTGCTGAACCTCGCCACAACGCTGAGCGCGCGCGTCTCTCTCGGGATCGATGCCGATCAGGTCTACATTTCTGGGCTGTCATCCGGCGGTGGAGAAACGATGGTGATGGGATGCCTCGCCCCCGACATCTTTGCGGGAATGGGCATCAACGCTGGCCCTACGGTGGGCACCACGTCTGGCCAAATCTCGAGCGTCGCCGTATCGAAGACACAGGGTACGACCACGTGCACCAGTTTCGGTAGCGCGAACTCTGCCGCCTTCTCGACCCAACTCACCTCGGTGATCTACGGCAGCAACGACTCCACCGTCTCCACTGGCTACAACACCCTGAATGGCCAGATCATGGCCGGCATCTACGGGGCCTCCAGCACGTCAACGTTTAGTTTGAGCGGCTTGGCAGGCAACAACACCGCCGGCTCGGGCACGCTCTATTCGGATGCCGCGGGGCCACGGGTGTCGGTGATTCAGAACTCGAACCTCGGCCACAACTGGCCGGCGGGCGCAGGCACGGGAGGAACGTATATCAACGCGAACAGCGTTGACTACCCGGCGTACGTGACGGGGTTCTTCTTTGACAACAACCGTCGCGTTGACCGGACCGGAACGCCAGGGCCGACGCCCACCCCCACGCCGACTCCCACTTCGACGCCAACGCCCACGCCAACGCCCACGCCGGATCCTGAACCTGTCACGTGCTTCACTGCGACCAATGCCCAGCATGCGGCGGCGGGGCGAGCCTTCGCCTACGGGGTCAATCCTTACAACCCGTATTACGCGAAGGGATCGCTGAGCTACCTCGGTCAGGGAGATGCGACGATTACGAGCCTCTCGCAGATCTCTGCAACGAGTTGGGTGAAGACGGCGAGCTGCAGCTAGCGGAATTTACCGCTCAACAAGTGAGGTTAGCGGTAGCCGGCGAGCACCGGCTACCGCTAACTCGCGACCGCAGTGGATTCAACATCTTCATCGCAGGAAGACAGGTGCGGGCCTCTTAGCGGCACACCTGCGTGACGCGACCTGAGTCGCGGTGTGCTCGACTCAGTAGCCCGCTTCGGTAACGCCGTATTCAGCTTGTGCTTGAGAAAACCCCTCATAGAGCAACTGGTCGATGAGTCCCTGACGCGAGAACGAAGAATAATCGAGGTACGACTCCGCTGTGACCGCTGCTTGATGGTTCCAGTCGGGGGCGATGTAGTCGACCGCGAATGTCGCGTCAGCGGTGCTGTACCCCTCATATTCGAGCTGGCCGATGAGACCGGAGCGTGAGAATCCCGTGTAGTCCAGATAAGACTCACCTGACCGCACCGCATTAGATTGCGAGGTAGTGAGCGTCGGCTCTTCAGGCTCAGCGACTGGTTCCGGCGTTTGCTCCGGCTCAGCTTCGGCCGTCGGCGTCGAAGTGGGCAAAACCGACGGTGTGGCAACGGGCTCCAACTCGTACTCAGAACTCAGCGAAGCAGGACTCGACGCGAGCCCTGCGATCAGCACGATAGTGGTGATGAATGAAGTCAGAGCAGCAATGCCACCAAGCGCAATAGCGATGATAGATAGGACCTTATTCTGCTTTTTGCGTAGGGCCAATATTGCGAGCACTATCGCTGCGGCGCCCAGAAGAAATCCCATGACCGGGACCCACCCGGAGAAAAAAGCAACAGCTCCGACTACGAGCCCTGCGATCGCAAGCCCAGCAGCGGGCTTCGGTGAAACCTGAGATGCCTGCGGCACGAATGGTGGCGGTGGTGGCGTCGAGTCGGGCATCGAAGTATTCGTCATGAAGTCAGTATGGTGGGGACCTCCTAGCACTGTCTCCCCCACGAACGGGGCTACCCCTCGATCGAATCAGTTGACGCCAGCGCTACCCAAGCGGCTCTGTGCAACAAAAGTTAGCGAACTGGCCCGGCACCCGGCATGCTTAAGCAGTGACCGACAACAGTGCGCCCGCGATCCTCTCGCTTGAGCGCCTGCGGGCGTCTCTCGCAGATGCCGGGCTGACCCTCGACCTCGACGGTGTTGTAACGCAGCGCGAAGCTGCCGCAGCCGCCGTTCGCCAGATTGACGACTACATCCGCCCCCGCTTGGCTGATCTCGATGCACCGCTGCTGGCGGTGGTGGGTGGTTCCACTGGCTCGGGCAAGTCGACAATCGTCAATGCGCTTGTGGGCGTTGCGACGACTCGGGCCGGCGTTATTCGCCCCACGACCCGGCAGCCGATTCTGGTGCACGCTCCCGTGGACGCGGGATGGTTCGCGAGCGACCGCATCCTTCCCGGGCTGGCGCGTGTGCGCGGCCGCATCAGCGCTCCCGGAACGCCCGCGTCGAGCGCGGGCGATACGCCTGAAGAATCACGCATCGGTGAACTCATGCTTCTTGAGCACGACAGCGTTCCTCGTTCGCTCGCGATCATTGATGCCCCAGATATTGACTCGGTCGCCGACGAAAACCGCGCCCTCGCCACCCAACTTCTCGCAGCTGCCGACCTGTGGTTGTTCGTCACGACAGCGAATCGCTACGCGGATGCGGTGCCGTGGCGCCTTCTCGAAAGCGCAGCCGCCCGCTCCATCACCGTGGGCATTGTGCTTAACCGGGTGCCACCCGGCGCTCTCGACGAGATCCTTCCCGACCTCCAGACCATGCTCGCGGAGCGCGGCCTCAGCGACGCTCCCGTCTTCTCCATCGAAGAACAGCGTCTTGACGACCTGGGCATGCTGCCCGCCAGCGCCGTCGAACAGCCGCGTGAGTGGCTCTCCGGCATCGCGGGCGACCGAGCCGAACGTTCCCGCATCGCAGCGCGCACTCTCAGCGGCGCCATCAGCGAACTCGACCGCCAAGTGGTCGTGATTGCGGATGCTCGGCAGGAGCAACTCGACTGGCTCGACGCCGCGCGCGCAGCCGCCGCTGCGCAGTACGACGCCGCGCTCGACGCGGTGGATGCCGCCACCCAGAACGGCGCTCTAATGCGCGGCGAAGTTCTTGCCCGCTGGCAAGACTTCGTCGGCACCTCCGACTTCTTCAGGAAAGTCGACTCGTGGTTTTCAGCGGCGCGCGACCGTGCGACGGCGTGGATCACCGGCAAACCCAACCCCGTGGTTGAAGTCGAAACCCAGATCGAAACCGGGCTGCAGACCGTAATCGTTGATCAGTCGGGGCGCGCTGCTGCGGCAGCGTGGGCCGGGCTGGAACGAAGCGTGGCCGGCAAGGCCATCGCTGAACGGCATCCAGAACTGGCCAGCGAAAGCCCAGAACTGCCTCAGGCCACGACCGCGATGATTCGCGAGTGGCAGGGCGCACTCATGCAGCTCATTCACGACAATGCGGGAGACAAGCGCATCCGGGCCCGCATTCTGTCGCTTGGTTTGAACGTTGTAACGGTGGCCCTGATGGTGGTCGTTTTTGCCTCGACCGGTGGCCTCACCGGCGGTGAGATTGCGATTGCCGGTGGCTCGGCGGTGCTCGGACAGAAACTGCTCGAGACGATCTTTGGTGAGGATGCCGTGCGTCAGCTGGCGAGTGAGGCGCGCGAAGATCTGCACGCGCGCGTTCGCGTTCTGTTTGACGCGGAGCTCGCGCGCTTGAGTGTCGCGTTGGAGCCGCTCCGATTCGGTGCCACGCCTGATTCACTGCGGCGCGAATCGCAGGCGCTACTCGCTGATGTCGCGCGTGCGGCGGGAGACAACTCGTGAGCGCCGCCAAGCCCAGCCTTGACGAGCGAATTGTCGCGCTGCGCACCGTCACTGATGCGGGCACCGGACGTATTCCCGCCGACGTACTCGACGATGCCCGGGCGCTACTGACGCAGACCAAAGCGCGGCGTTCCCGTTCCCCCGAGCACACGGTCGTTGGCGTCTTTGGCGCTACCGGGTCAGGCAAGTCGAGTCTCGTGAATGCCCTCGTGGGTGACGAGGTTGCGGTGGCGCACGTTCGCCGCCCGACTACCTCGCAGGCTCTCGCTGTGACGTGGGAGGCGGCCGGCGCGAGCGAACTACTCGACTGGCTTGAGGTTCGCGAACGGGTCGAGAGGTCGACGCCCTTTGATTCTCGCGCCAGCAAGCTCGTGCTCGTCGACCTGCCCGACGTTGATTCCGTTGAGGCCAGCAATCGTGCTGTTGCCGAGCGTCTTGCCGGGCAAGTGGATGCTCTGATCTGGGTCGTTGACCCGCAAAAGTATGCCGACGATGTGTTGCACGCGCAGTTCATCGCGCCGCACGCCAAGCACGCCGCCGTGACTCTGGTCGTGCTCAACCAGGTCGATCTGTTGAGCGCGGATGATCGTGCCGCGGTCGTGAAGTCGCTCCAGGCGATCGTTGAACGCGATGGCATTCCCCGCGCCCGAGTGCTGCCCGTGAGTGCCCGCACGGGCGACGGTATCGACGCGTTGCGCAAGGCGATTGGCGATCTTGCGGCGTCGAAGGCGGTGCGGGATGCGCGGCTCAGCGCTGACGTGCAGACCCTTGCCGCCCGCATCGACGATCCGGGTTCGCCTCAGAAGGTGAGCGCGAAGAGCGCCGCCCGGCTGCGCGATGAGGTCGGGACGGCTGCGGGCGTCGACATTGTGGCATCCGCTGTTGCTCGTTCGTATCGCAAGCGATCCGGACAGGCCACCGGCTGGCCGCTCGTGTCGTGGGTCGGTCGCTTGCGCGCTGACCCGCTCACTCGCTTGGGCCTCGGGCCGAAGCGTCGTGGCGATGACCCGGATGTGCACCGCACGAGCATGCCGCTCTTGAGCGCCGGCGCACAGGCTCGGATGTCGATGGCCGTTCGCACGTTCACCGACGACGCCGGTGCCGGAGTTTCGGCCCCATGGCGGGCTGCCGCGCGCACTACAGCGGAGCAGGCTCTCGACACCCTGCCGGCCACTCTCGATCTCGCCATCGCCCGCACGCCTTTGCCCGCGAAGGGTTCGTGGTGGTGGGTGCTCGTGGGCATCGTGCAGTGGATCGCCACGATCGCCGGATTGGGCGGAGCACTCTGGTTGGTGGGTACCGCGCTGCTACCGACGTTTGGACTGCCGGCGTTCCCGCTCCCCACTGTGGAGGAAGGTCCGCTCACCGGTTGGGCGATACCGACGCTGCTGCTGATTGCTGCAGTGCTGATCGGAATCCCGCTCGGCCTGATCTCGGCTGTTCTCAGCGCCCTGACTGCTGGCGGTCGCCGGCGTCGCACCCGCCGCCGCCTTCTCGCCGCGGTCGACGAGGTCGTGCAGCGGGATGTCGTGACTCCCGTCGCGACGGCGCTCGAGCAGGCGCGGGCGGTGTCAGCCGCGCTGCAGATTGCGCGGCGCTAGCGCGCAGCGAACTCTTTCGTTCCGATCGCCCCGAGCCGTAGAAAGATTGCCGTCAACGGCGCGAGGTAAGCACCACGAGTGAAACTAGCTGGCCGGTCCGCCGGGGAGCGTTTCACAGGCGTAGCCATCGTTGTCGTAATCTAACCGGGCGATGTCCCCGTACTTGGGGTAATACTTTTTGTACCAGGCCTGAGCGCTAGCGAACGTAGAAAAGTCACTACAGTTCTTCGAGTCGCCCGGATTCGATATCGTGGAAGGCTTCGGACAGACGGTGAGTTTGCCTACCGCGCTAGCGAGAACCGCGCTTCCTCCCAGCAACACTCGATGGTTCACACCCAGTGCGTTCACGTCATCCTTCACCGCGGACGAGACGCACGTCTTCGCAACGACGTACAGCGGTGAACCGGTCTTCCCGGCTAACGCTGCGCCGGCCAGGGCGTCTGCAAAGTCCGTTCCGACCGCAAAGTAGGCCGAGGAAGCTGAGGAGAAGGCATGACGATTAATCGCCGCTGAAGTGGAATACCGATCGGAGCCCGACAAGCGCTTGACCGTGAGTGTAGACCTTAGTGAGGATTCGATCCCGGAAGAAATGACGCCCGTTCCTCCAGCAATGTTTATTTTGGTTATGCCGAGGCTGCGAATCAGAGCGGTAGTCGCCTTATCGACGCTATTTTGCTTGCCATCGACCAGAATGACGGGAGCACCTATACTGCCCGCTGCGGCAGAGGCAGATAGCGCATCCGGGAAGTTTCGACCCGTCGCGAGGTAGGCAGTAGAAGTGTTGTCAAAGGCATCCGCGATAAGGAGGCGACTTGTTTCGTAGCGATCGCCACCACCAATCCGTTGAACGGAGGGCGCGAGCTTTTTCAACTCAGTGAGCACGCTGCCGGAAACGGCACCTGTGCCACCTGCCACCACGATCTTCTGTGGTTTGAGTCGTTTGATCTCTGCGGCGACAACTTTAGGAAGTGAGCTACGCGCGGTCGTCAAGAGAGGCCCGCCCTGAGCCGCCGCTGCGGGAGCCGCGGAAAGCGCATCAGCGTAGCCTGCTCCAGTGGCGATATAGACCACGGAGACACCAGCGGCAAACTGGCGCGAAATGGCAACCGCCGTGTCATACCGGTCACCGCCTGACAGCCGACTCACTGACGCTGAAGCCGCCTGAAATTTTACCGTCGAGTTCAAACTTTTAGTGAGACCACTGTTGTTCTCCGGCACCGGTGCCGCGGCACTAGCGGGTAGACCGCCGGTCAAAGAGAGCAGAAGAGCAGCAACAGCTGCAGTTGACACGAGCGCTTTCATAGCGTCCTCACGGTAAAAGTACAGATAAGTTACAACTTAGCCGTGAGGATGAGTTCGGCATGAGCCCCCGAACGGGGCAAGTTGACTGGCGTCTCCCGGGTCGCTAAAACCCCACCTGCAGCACGAAGATGCCGGGGAAGATCGCGAACGCGATGGTGATCGGCAGGATGAGGAACACGAGCGGGAAGAGCATGGCGACCTCCTTCTTGCCCGCGACCTCGAGCAGTTCGCGCTTGGACTCTTCGCGCGCATCTTGAGCTTGGGCTTGCAGCACCTCCGAGAGCGGGGTTCCGCGATCGAGCGCACCGAGAATCTGGTCGACGCAGCGGGTGAACGGGGCCAATTCCAGTTCGCGGGCGAGCACACCCAGCGTCTCGCCGAACGGCAGCCCCGTGTTGACCGCGGAGACGACGCGAGCGAGTTCGCGGGAAAGCTCCCCGCGACTCACCTGCGAGACGCGGCGTACGGCATCCAAGATTCCTTCGCCCGCAGAAAGGCTGAGCGCCAGGAACTCGAGCACGACCGGCAGCTCGGCAGTGAGACGACGGATGCGCGCGGCAGCGGCGCGCTGCAGCAGGTAATCGCGAGCGGTGATGCCCACAACGCCGCCGACAATGACGAGTACGGCCTGCGCGATCAGCGGGACCTGCTGCTGGTTGGCGACCGCGATATCAAAAACGACGCCGAGCATGGCACCGGCCAGAACTGCCAGCAGTTGTTGTGAACGATAAGCCTCAATGGTGAGTTCGGAGCCAGCCTGCCGAAGTCGGCGCGCGATGAGGTCTCCCCCACCAACCACTGACGCGAGGGTCTCGCGCAACCAGCGCACAGCGGGGACCAGCAACACCCCGAGCACGGGAAGCGGGCCGACTGAGCGCGGAGCAAGATGTTCCCGAGCACCCGATGAGACATCGATCACATACGGGGCAACGCGAGTAGCCAAGGTCGGGCGGCTGAGACGTGGGATGAGGCTGAGAATCGACCAGAGCCCAAGACCACCCGCAATGCCGGCGACGATCGCCAACGCGAGCGCATCACTCATGCAAACCACCTCGGCTGCTCGGGAAGGCGGCCGATGCCCGCCATGATGCGATACGCGACAACCGAGAGAACGAGCCCAGCAACGATGAGCGCGACGCCGCCCGCCGAGTTGTAAGCGAGAGCTGCTTCGGGGCGAGTCGTCAAGAGGAACAGCACGACCCACGGCGCGGCCAGTCCCAGCCGGGCGGCGTTCATTACCCAGCCCTGCCGAGCCTCTATCTCTGAGCGGATAGCTGCCTCTTGGCGCAGGTAGATGCTGAGGCTGCGAAGCACGTTGGTGAGTTCGCTTCCGCCGACTTCGCGAGACATCCGCAAGGTTTCAAGGATGCGGTCAGCAACGGGGTCGGCGAGCGCGACCTTCAATTCATCGACGGCAATAGCGAAGTTGCCCGTGGCCCGATACCGGGCAGCGAACGCAGCAAAAGCGCTCCTTGTGACGAGGGGCCCGGTGTGCGCGAGCGTCATGAGGCTATCGGGGAGGGCAAGCCCGGAGCGCACAGCAGACACGAGCTGGTCGACGACGTCGGGCCAGACAACCTGTGTTGCCTTGCGGCGAGCGCGAGCCCGCCAGCTGATCGCGAGCGCCGGTAGCACGAGTGCAGCGGCAGCAGCACAGATGACCACAGCGATCACCGAGGTGAGGACGAACGTGATGGCGGCGACGGCGATGCTGAAAACCAGAGACACGATCACGACAAGGGATGGGCTGGTCGTGGGGAGCCCCGCTTGCACAAGACGCTCCCGCAGGCGCAGCGACCACGCTGAGCGGCCGCGCACGCGACGCTCGCCCTGCGCCGGCCAGAGAAAGGGCGCGCTGATAAGGGTGACGCCCACCGCAAGGATGATGCCCAAAATCAGACTCATGCGACAGCCTTGAGCAAGTGCGAAACCGGGTCGATGCCCGCTGCGTGGAACTTGGCTAGTCGCGCAGGTACGGCGCCGGTGTGGAGGAGCGTGCCCTCCGACAGCCGGAAGAGAACACTGCTGTCGATAACGCCGTCACCAACCTCGCCGGTGAGCGACAGAATCTCGACCACGCGTCTCGTGCCGTTGGCGGTCAATTCGCAGTGGACGACGACATCCACAGAACTGGCGACGGTCGGCACAACAAAACTGGAGTCAATATTGCGACCGGCCAACAGCGGCAGGGTGCACAGCTTCACGAGCGCTTCGCGGGCGCTATTGGCGTGGATGCTCGACATGCCGGGCAAGCCAGAGTTGAGGGCGATGAGCAGGTCGAGCGACTCGGCATCGCGCACTTCGCCGACCACGAGGCGGTCGGGGCGCATCCGGAGTGCTTCCTTGATGAGGCGGCGGAGGCTGATCTCTCCGGTGCCCTCCAAGCTGGGCTGGCGGCACTGCATACCGACGTGGTCGTGACCAGCAACGCTGAGCTCAAATGTCTCTTCAACGGTGACGACGCGCTCGGTCGGTTTGCCCGCCGCGAGCAGGGCGTTCAGCATCGTGGTTTTGCCGCTCTGGGTCGCGCCCGACACCACAATATTTTGGCCCGAAAGTACGCACAGCCGCAGGTAGTCGGCGGCATGCTGAGGCAGGCTTCCCAGCTCGACCAAACGATCGAGATCGCGGATGCGCTGGCTGAACTTGCGCACGTTCACCGCCCAGTGGCGCCGCGTGACATCCGGAATCACGACGTGCAGTCGCGAACCATCCGGCAGGGACGCGTCAACAAACGGGGAACTTAGATCGACGCGACGACCCGAGGTTTGCAGCATCCGTTCGACAAGATCGCGAACCTGACCATCAGTGAGGCGGATGCCCGTGAATTCAGGCACCCCGTTGCGGGCGACGAACACATGCTCGGGCCCGTTGATCCAGAGCTCCTCAACGGTGTCGTCATCGAAGAACGGTTGGAGCGGGCCGTATCCGGTCAACGCGGCCACGACCTCGCGGGCGGCCTGGGCTTCATCCGTGAGAAGTGGCACTGAACCACCCAGCGCACGCTCGCTGTAGCGACGCACCTCGTCGCGCACATACCTCGACGCCAACTCGCTGTCGCGCGACAGGTCAACCCCGTCGCGGCGAACCCTCTGGCGAACCTGGTCAGCGATGGTCGTCAGAGCGTTAGACATGCTCATAGTGTGCGGAGTGGGCGCCCGGTGCCGCGATGGTTGTCCACAGCCGCTGCACTCGCTCGAGAGCGAATCGTCCCGCCAAAGCGCATTTCGCACGCTTTCACTGCTGATATGATGATTCCATCAATTCAGCAAGCGGGCGAAAACTCGTTGCTGCAACCGCACCGATCAGGAGCACAGCAATGGTCGTTCTCGATGAGCGCAGGCCGCTCTACGAAATCAAAGCGAACCTCTTCAAGGGGCTGGCGCATCCGTACCGCATTCGGGTGCTCGAGATTTTGTCGGCCGCGGAGGAAGCATCCGTCGCCGACATGCTTGCCGAGACCGGGCTCGAACCATCCCACCTCTCGCAACATCTTTCAGTGCTGCGCCGCTACGGCCTCGTCGTTTCTGACCGCCGCGCGAGCGTCGTCTACTACCGCCTCGCCATCCCCCAGATCGCCGAGCTGCTGCGCGTAGCGCGCGTGTTGCTCGGCGAAATTCTTACCGACGCCGACAGCCAACGTGAGCTTGTGAACAGTCTTCCTGCGATTCCGGATGCTCGATGAAACGCTCCTGGCGCACGCTGCTCCCCAGCTTCGGCGACTACCGCGAACTGCGCACCAGCTGGCGCGGAGACCTGCTCGCGGGCGTCACCGTCGGCATAGTCGCTCTCCCCCTCGCGCTCGCCTTTGGCGTGAGCTCCGGAGTCGGCGCTGAAGCCGGGCTCATCACCGCCATCGTCGCGGGCATCGTTGCGGCAGTCTTCGGCGGCTCCAACGTGCAGGTCTCCGGCCCCACCGGCGCGATGGTCGTGGTGCTCGCTCCCATCGCCGTCAGTCACGGCGTCGAGGCCGTCGCGATCGTCACCCTGCTCGCGGGCATCATCGTCGTCGTCGCGGGCGTACTGCGCCTCGGCCGCACCGTCAGCTACATCCCGTGGCCCGTGATCGAAGGGTTCACCGTCGGCATCGGCATCATCATCTTTCTGCAACAAGTGCCGTCAGCGCTCGGCACCGAAGGTACCGAGCACCCCACCAACTCCGTGCTCGCGGCGGGCGCCTTCATCGCTGCCGCCCAGTGGCCGGCTGCGCTACTCCCCCTCGGCGTCACTGCGGCTGTGATCGCGATCATGCTGCTGCTCACCCGCATTAGCGGTCGACTACCCGCCTCCTTCATCGCCATCGTCGTTGTCACGATTGCAGCTCAAGCCCTCAACTTGCCGCTGGCGACCATCGGCGAACTCCCCGCTTCCCTGCCCACGCCCGCCGTTCCCTCGTTTGACTTCGACCTCACCGCGCTCATCGGGCCCGCCTTCGCCGTCGCCGCCCTCGCCGCGATCGAATCTCTGCTTTCCGCCCGCGTCGCCGCCGGCATGGCAGTCACAGGGCCCTACAACGCCGACCGCGAACTCGTCGGCCAGGGATTGGCATCCGTCGCTTCCAGCTTCTTTGGTGGGATGCCGGCCACCGGCGCCATCGCCCGCACCGCCGTCAACGTACGGTCAGGCGGTCGCACCCGTGTCTCTGCGGTCGTGCATGCTCTCGCCCTGCTCACCGTCGTATACCTCGCAGCGCAGGTGGTCGCGGTCATCCCGCTGGCAGCGCTCTCGGGCGTTCTCATGGCGACCGCCGCCCGCATGGTCTCCCCTACCCTCATCAGAACCATGCTGCGTACCGGCAAGGCAGAAGCCGCCGTATTCGTGATCACCGGCATCATCACCGTAAGTTTCGACCTCATCATTGCCGTCGGCATCGGCATCGCCGTCGCCGCCTTTTTCGCCCTTCGCGCCCTCAGCAAAGCCAGTGGCGTTCACCGCGAAGAGCTCCCCGGCTCCCCCGAGCCCGGTGACGAACGCATCGCACTCTTCCGCATCGACGGATCCCTGTTCTTCGGAGCAGCCGAGCGCCTCATCGACCGCATCAACGAGCATCAGGGCATCGAAGTCGTGATCGTGCGGCTGTCGCAACTGCACCTCATCGACGCGACTGGCGCGCACACGCTCACCGAACTCATCACCGCCCTCGAACGCCGCGGCGTGACGGTGATCATCAAGGGCATCCGCCCCGAACACCGGGATGTGCTGCAGCGGCTCGGCGTGATTCATTCGCTGCGGCATCCGAACCACCTGTTCGAAGAGCTCGCGCCCGCGATCGAGCACGCCCGCTCACACATTCGGCGCGCAGAGCTGGCTCGCTAACTCAGCGTCTCGCTACGCCGCTCGCCAGTTCGCGCGCTAGCTCAGCGCCGGCGTCGTCTTGTTCTTGGCGACCTCAGAAACCCACAGCCCGCTGTCTTTCACGATGCGCTCTTGAGTGTCGTAGTCGACCCGCACGATGCCGAAGCGCTTTGAGTAGCCGTAGCCCCACTCGAAGTTGTCGAGCAACGACCACACGAGATACCCCTGCAGATTCACCCCGCGCTGCATCGCTCGGTGCGCGGCCGTGAAGTGCCGGTTGAGATAGTCGACCCGGTCGGCATCGTGCACCCGACCATCCGTCACCTCATCGTCAAATGCGGCGCCGTTCTCGGTAATCATCAACGGCAGGTCAGGAAACCGCTCGCCCAAATCGACCAACAGCTCTTCGAGACCATCGGGCGCGATGTTCCAGTTCATGGCCGTGTACGGGCCCGCCTGCGGCAAGAACTCGACATTGCGGCTGCCCGGCCACGCGGAACCGCCCATGTCTTTGTGACCGTCGTTCATCGCCCGCTCGCTCACGCCATCCCACATCTTCACCGTGACGGTGGAGTAGTAGTTGACTCCCAAGAAATCGAGTGGCTGATGGATGGTCGCCAGATCGCCTGCGTGAACGAACGACCAATCGGTGACCTCGCTCGTATCGGCAATGAAGTCGTCGTCGTAGCGACCGAGCAGCATCGGGCTCGTGAAGGCGCGATTCGCGAGCGCATCAATGCGACGCTTGGCCTCGGCATCCTCACCCCGGATCACGTGAAAGTTCAGTGTGGCCGACACCTCCGGCGAATTCGTCGCGGCGGCCCGGATGCGCGGCACGGCCATTCCGTGAGCCAGATTGAGGTGGTGCACGGCGGCCAGCGCGTCAGCATCACTCGTGCGACCGGGCGCGTGCGAGGCCGAACCGTAGCCCAAGTAGGCGGAGCACCAGGGCTCGTTGAGGGTCGTCCACGTGTGCACGCGATCGCCGAGCGCGGTAGCCGCGAGCTCGGCATATTCGGCGAACCACATGGCGGTATCGCGCTCAGGCCAGCCGCCCTCATCCTCAAGTTCTTGCGGCAGATCCCAGTGATACAGAGTGGCGATAGGGCGGATGCCGCGGCTCAACAACCCGTCGACAAGACGCGAGTAGAACGACACTCCCTCCGGGTTGATCGGGCCCTGCCCGCCCGGCTGAAAGCGCGGCCACGAGATGGAGAAACGGTAGGCGTCGAGCCCGAGCTCGGCCATGAGATCGAGGTCGGATTCGAGCCGGTAGTAATGGTCGTCGGCGACATCGCCGGTGTCACCATTCCAGGTCTTGCCCGGGGTATGACTGAAGGTATCCCAGATGGATTCGGTGCGCCCGCCATCACGCGCAGCGCCCTCCACTTGATAGGCCGCCGTCGCGGAGCCGACGATGAAGTTCGGCGGAAATACGAGACCAGAATCGCGGTAATCGGAGTTCATCTTGCAACCCTAAGACCGGGAGCTTCGATTTGACCGAAACTATCCCGAGGTTACGTCGAGAAACAACTAGAGCGCCGCGGGGTCTTCGAGGAGCGCAGCGAAAGCAAGCTCGGCCGCGCCGATCATGAGCAGGTCTGCACCGAGTTGAGCCGGCACAATCTGCACGCCCTCGAACGATGCTTCGAGCGACTGGCTGCGCACCCGCTCGACTAAAAAGTCGGGATCAAACGCGAAGATGGATGCCAAGAATCCACCCAGAACAACCACTTCAGGATTCAACACATTCACTGCGTTGCGCAGCGACGTGCCGAGGGAGAGCAACTGTCGGTGTACGAGCTCGCTCACCGCAGGATCCGTGGATTCGCGGAGCGCCGCATCCAGCGTCTCGGCATCAACGTTGGTGAGGCCGAGGGCCTGCAGCAGGTCGGCGCGGTTCACCTCGGTCTCGAGGCTGCCCTCTTCGCGCGTGCCTTTCTCGGCAGCACCGTTCTCGACGCGAACGTGGCCGAACTCCCCCGCATAGCCGGCACGACCGGTGAGGGGCCGCCCACCACTGATGATGCCGCCACCGATACCGCTGGCACCACCATTGAGGTAGATGAGGTCATCGATGTCGCGGCCAGCGCCATAGATGTGCTCGCCGAGCGCACCTACACTCGCGTCGTTGGCCGTGGAGACCGGATAACCGGTTGCGTCAGCAAGCAGTTCACTCACGGGTTCATCGCGCCAGTGAAGGTGAGGCGCCCAGCGCACGAGGCCGTCTTCGACGCGCACAAGACCGGGAGCAGCAACGCCGATTCCCACGATGCGTCCCGTCGTTTCGTACTCGCCCCGCAAGCTTTCGATGATCACGCTCGAGATCTTGACAAACTGCGAGACGGTCGGCGGCTCCTCCGTCTCATAACGGATGCGCTTCAAGAGCGAACCGTCGAGCCCCACGACCCCGACGGTGATGGCGTCGATCTCGGGGTTGACCGCAATGGCCACCGTGCGAGCATCCGCGTTCACCATCGGCGACGGGCGGCCTACCTGCCGAGTGGGATCTGGCTCACTCTCGTACGCTAGGCCCAACTCGGTGAGTTCGGCCACGAGCGCCGCAATCGTCGAGCGGTTGAGCCCCGTCTGAGCGGTCAACTGTGAGCGGCGCTGAGCCCCACGATGAAGCAGGGTCAGCACGCGCGACAGATTGTGCCGCCGCGTGCGATCGCCGCGACCACCCGTACTGCCCGCGCCCATCGGCGACGTCAGCGACGACGAGGGCGGGGTGTTCTGGTTCACGGGCGGTTCCACTCGGTTGGCAATAAAACGTTGATGCTAAGACTAGCGACGTCCGGCGCGACGCTTGCTCATGACATCGAATGCCACGGCGAGCAACAGCACGAGCCCCTTGATCGTTTGCTGCCAGGCGGCATCCACCGACAGGATCGACAAGCCCATGTTGAGCACACCCATGATGAGCGCACCGATCACGGCACCGATGACCGTACCGACACCACCAGTGACAGCCGCGCCACCAATGAAGACGGCAGCAATAGCATCCAGTTCAAAGCTCTGACCGGCGGATGCCACGGCACCACCAGCACGCGCCGTCGTGACGACCCCGGCGAGCCCCGCCAGCACGCCCATGTTCACGAAGACGAAGAAGTTGATCCACGAGGTCTTCACACCACTCATCTGCGCGGCGAAGAGGTTGCCACCGATCGCATAAACGTGACGACCGAAGACGGTCTGGTTTAGCACGAACGTGAAGAGCAGAATCAGCACGGCCAAGATGATCAGGATGATCGGGGTTCCGCGGTAGGCGGAGAGCTGGAAGGTAAGCGCCAGGATGGCAATCGCGGCGACGCCGTTCTTGATCCAGAACGACGCGCTGCGTTCCACAGGAAGGTCGAGCTTGCGCTGCTTGGCGCGAGTACGGATCTGCTGAGTGAGCAGCATTGCCACCGCTAAAACTCCCAAGACGATTGTGAGGATGTCGCGGCTGCCGCTACCTTCACCAATCGTGCCGAAAAGCTCGGGCAGCCACCCGCCACCGATCGCGTTGAACTCGCCGGGAAGAGCGTTGATCGTGCCGCCCGTGAGGAACACGAGCGTGAGACCGCGGAACAACAGCATGCCCGCGAGCGTGACGATGAAGGCCGGGATACCAACAAAGGCCACCCAGAACCCTTGCCACGCTCCGACCGCTGCACCGAGCAGAATCGAGATGATGACGGCGGCCCACCAGGGCAGTCCCCACTGGCTCATCGATATTGCGGCCACCGCGCCCACCATGGCCACGACGGAACCCACCGAGAGGTCAATGTGTCCCGCAATAATTACGATGACCATGCCCACGGCGAGAATCAGCACATAGGCGTTCTGCTGGATGAGGTTGTTGAGGTTTCCGGGCAGCAGGAGCCGGCCATCCGTCAACACTTGAAACAGGATGACGATGACGGCGAGCGCAGCGAGGATGCCGTACTGACGCAGATCGACCCGCATCTTGGGCAGTGTACGAGTGGGGGTGGTGGTGCTCATCGGGTTAGTCCTTTCCCGCGGTCATCAAGTGCATGAGTCGTTCTTGGGTAGCGTCGGCGCGATCAATCTCGCCGGTGATGGTGCCTTCGGAGATCGCATAGATGCGGTCGCAGAGTCCGAGAAGCTCCGGTAGCTCTGAGGAGATCACGACGACCGCTTTGCCCTGGCGGGCGAGGTCGTTGATGATTCCGTAGATTTCGTATTTGGCACCGACATCGATGCCGCGGGTGGGTTCGTCGAGAATCAGGATGTCGGGGCCCGAGAACATCCACTTGCTCAAGACAACCTTCTGCTGGTTGCCGCCCGAGAGGTTGCCCGAGAGCACCGATACGTTCGGGGTTTTGATGTTCATTTGGCCGCGGTAGCCCTCGGCGACCTTGTTCTCCGCGAAACGATCGACGATGCCGAAACGCGAGAGCTTCGAGAGCGCTGCCGCTGAAATGTTGACGGCGATGCTGCCGATCAGGTTGAGGCCGAAGTGCTTACGGTCTTCGGTGGCGTACGCAATACCGTGGCCAATCGCCTCGCTGACAGTCTTGACCGAGATTTCCTTGCCCGCTTTGAACGCGGTGCCGCTGATGTGGCTGCCATAGGAGCGACCGAAGATACTCATCGCGAGCTCGGTGCGCCCTGCGCCCATCAGTCCGGCGAAGCCGACGATCTCGCCTGCCCGCACCGAGAACGACGCGTTTTCGACAACCTTGCGGGTCGTATCCACCGGATGATGCACCGTCCAGTTTTCCACCCGGAACAGCTCATCGCCGATCTCGGGCGTGTGCGGCGGGAACATGCTGTCGAGGTCGCGACCGACCATCGCGCGAATGATGCGCGCTTCGGTGGCATCCGCTTCCTTCATTTCGAAGGTTTCGATGGTTTGGCCATCGCGGATGATCGTGACGGTATCGGCAATACGGCGAATCTCTTTGAGCTTGTGCGAAATGATGATGCACGTGATGCCCTGACCGCGAAGACTGCTGATGAGGTCGAGCAAGTGTGCCGAGTCTTCATCGTTGAGGGCCGCGGTTGGCTCATCCAGAATCAACAACTTCACTTGCTTAGAGAGGGCCTTGGCAATCTCTACAAGCTGTTGCTTACCGACACCGAGTTCGAGAACCGGCGTGCTGGGCAGTTCATCGAGACCGACGCGCGCGAGCAACATCGTTGCTTCGCGATTGGTCTTGGGCCAGTCGACAACACCGCGCGTAGCGATCTCGTTGCCGAGGAAGATGTTCTCTGCAATAGAGAGGTAGGGGCTCAACGCGAGCTCCTGGTGAATGATGACGATACCGTCAGCCTCGGAATCATTGATCGACCGGTACGCGGTCTCATGATTCTCAAAGGTGATGCTGCCGCCATAGCTGCCGACGGGATAGACCCCGCTCAGCACTTTCATGAGGGTTGATTTGCCGGCGCCGTTTTCGCCGCAAATGGCGTGCACGTGTCCGCGCTCGACCTCGAGGCTCACGCCATCGAGGGCGCGAACACCGCCGCTGAAGTCTTTTGTGATCTGGTTCATGCTGAGGATGGCAGTCATGAGTGTGCTCCGCTCGCAGTGACTTTCGGGGAACGGCTACTGTGCCGTCCCCCGATCGTCGAATCGTATTTCTGGGATCTAGCCGGGGCTAGAGCCCTACGTCTGAGGCCTTCAGGAATTCAGAGTCGATGAGCTTCGACTGCACGTCATCCTTCACAACAACCTCGGGCGCGATGAGGAACGCGGGAACAACCTTTTCACCGTTGTCGTACGTCTCGGTGTCATTGATCTCCGGCTCCTCGCCGTTCATGATCGCCTCGATGAAACCGAAGACGACGTTGCCCAACTCGCGGGTGTCCTTCCAGACCGTCATCGACTGTTCGCCAGCGAGGATGTTGACGACGCTAGCCTTGTCGGCATCCTGACCGGTCAAGAGCGGCCAGTCGGTGCCTGCGGTGTAGCCGGCGCTGCGAAGCGAAGCGGCAATACCCTGAGCGAGGCTGTCGTTGGGAGAAAGAACGACGTCGATCTTCTCGCCACCGGTGTAGAACGAACCCAGGCGGTTGTCGAGTTCGGACTGAGCCGAGTCAGACTTCCAGCCGAGGATTCCGATGCTTGCCCAGTCATCGTTGCTCGCCGGAGCCTTACCCGAGGGAACAACCAGCTGGCCGTTCTCTACATAAGGAAGCAAGACATCCCAGGCGCCAGAGAAGAAAAACTTGGCGTTGTTGTCGTCGGGGCTGCCGGCGAAAGGCTCAAGGTTGAACGGGCCGGCGCCATCGGCGAGTCCGAGCTGTTCTTCGATGAACTCGCCCTGAAGCTGGCCAACCTTGTAGTTGTCGAACGTCGCGTAGTAGTCGACGTCGGGGGTGCCGTTGATGAGACGGTCGTAAGCAATGACCGTGATGTCCTGTGCTTTCGCGTCGGCGAGCACGGGAGCAAGGAGCTCTCCATCGATTGCCGCGATGACGATAACGTCGACGCCGGAAGCGATCTGGTTCTGAATCTGGCTGATCTGAGTGTCGGCCTTGTCATCCGCGTACTGCAGGTCGGCCGAGTAGCCAGCGTCTTCGAGCTGAGCCTTGAGGCCTTCGCCATCGTTGATCCAGCGTTCAAGGCTGCGGGTAGGCATCGAGATACCGACGCTGCCGAGGCTGTCCCCTCCGCCTGCTGCTCCGCTGCTGCAGGCGGCGAGCCCGAGGGTCATCACGGTCGCTGCTGCGGCCGCAATTATCTTCTTCATTGACATCGTGTTGTCCCTTTCAAGTGTGATTGCCGGGCAACAAGCCGGCCACACGGGGGTTTGACCGGCCGAGGCGTGGCTGCGGTCCTCACGAGAGAGACGAAGAGCACGGGCCGGATTACCAGCGCCGTGGAGCGCTACTTCGTTGTATCGCGAGGGGCAGCGTTAGGCGCCCCGTTTTGTTGATAGAGCGAACTTATATTGCTTCATACGTTGAATGCAACAACTTTCGCAAAGTTTCGCCACATTGACGCCTCAAGTCCGTAAATACGGGGATTTCGTTGTGCAGGCGGAGATTGACGTCTCGGCGTTACCGAAGTATGTTGTTCTCAATAACTTATTGCCAATGCTGTCAACGGAGCGCCTCAATGCCTACACAACCCACCCCCGCCGACAAGTTCTCCTTCGGGCTCTGGACTATCGGCTACAACGGAGCCGACCCCTTCGGTGGCCCCACTCGCGCCCCCCTCGATGTCGTTCACGGCGTCGAAAAGCTCGCCGAACTGGGCGCCTACGGTCTCACCTTCCACGACGACGACCTCTTCGCTTTTGGGTCCACGGATGCCGAACGCCAGAAGCAGATCGACCGCCTGAAGCAAGCGCTGAGCGACACCGGCCTCGTTGTTCCGATGGTCACCACCAACCTGTTCAGTGCGCCCGTGTTTAAAGACGGCGGATTCACCTCGAATGACCGCGGTGTTCGCCGCTTCGCCATGCGGAAGGCAATGCGTCAGCTCGAACTCGGCGTAGAGCTGGGAGCCAAGACCTTCGTGATGTGGGGCGGCCGCGAGGGCGCAGAGTACGACTCCGCAAAAGACGTGCGCTCCGCCCTGGAGCGCTACCGCGAAGCTCTCAACCTGTTTGGTGACTATGTCACCGAAAAGGGCTACGACATCCGCTTCGCTATTGAACCCAAGCCCAACGAGCCCCGCGGCGACATCTTGCTGCCGACCGTTGGCCACGCCATTGCGTTCATCGAAACTCTTGAACGCCCCGAACTGTTCGGCGTGAACCCCGAAGTTGGCCACGAGCAGATGGCTGGCTTGAACTTCACTTCGGGAATCGCTCAGGCGCTGTACCAAGGCAAGCTGTTTCACATTGACCTCAACGGCCAGCGCGGAATCAAGTACGACCAGGACCTCGTCTTCGGTCACGGTGACCTGCACAACGCGTTCTCACTCGTCGACCTGCTCGAAAATGGTGGCCCCGACGGCGGCCAGAGCTACACGGGCCCGCGTCACTTCGATTACAAGCCGAGCCGCACCGAAGACGAGACCGGCGTCTGGGATTCCGCTGCCGCCAACATGCGCACCTACCTGCTGCTCAAGGAGCGCGCCGCGGCGTTCCGCGCCGACCCCGAAGTGCAAGAAGCTCTTGAAGCAGCGCGCGTCTTCGAACTGGCCGAGAACACTCTCGGCGAGAATGAAAGCTATGACGACCTGCTGGCAGACCGCGCTTCGTACGAAGACTTCGACTACGAGGCCTACTTCAACGGCAAGGGCTTCGGCTTTGTTCGCCTGCAGCAGCTCGCAACCGAGCACCTCATGGGCGCTCGCTAAATGACCCTCGTCGCGGGGATCGACTCCTCAACCCAGTCCTGCAAGATCGTGATCGTGGATGCCGCGACTGGTGCGCTCGTGCGCACCGGCCGCGCCTCCCATCCGGCCGGCACCGAGGTTGATCCGAACGCCTGGTGGGTGGCCCTTAGCGAGGCCATCACCGAAGCGGGTGGCTTGGATGACGTCTCCGCGATCTCGGTCGGCGGCCAACAGCACGGCATGGTCGTGTTGGATGCCGCCAGCCGGGTCATCCGCCCAGCCTTGCTGTGGAACGACACCCGCTCTGCGGCCGCGGCCGATGCCCTCAGCGCGGAGTTTCCCGACCTCGCGGAGCGCACTGGCTCGAAGCCGGTTGCATCGTTCACCTCAACGAAGCTGCGCTGGTTGCGCGATGCCGAGCCCGAGAACGCCGCGCTTATTGCCGCAGTGTGCTTGCCGCACGATTGGCTGACGTGGCGTTTGCGTGGGTTCGGCCCCGAGAATCCTGAACTGACGGAGCTCGTGACCGACCGTTCGGATGCGAGCGGCACCGGCTATTTCAACTCGGTAACCAATGAGTACGATCTCGAAGTTCTCGGCGCAGCCCTAGGCCGTGACGCCGCGGTGATCACACTCCCCCGCATCGTCGCGCCCGGCGAATCTGCGGGAACGGTTACCGACTCGCTCGCGGCGGCGACCGCCATTTCTGTGGCTTGTGGCGCTGGCGATAACGCCGGAGCGGCGCTGGGCCTCGGAGCCCGCGCTGGCGACGTCGTGGTGTCGATCGGCACGAGTGGCACCGTTTTCGCTGTCGCAACCACGCAGATCCCCGACGCTACGGGCACCGTCGCCGGCTTTGCGGATGCCAGCGGCAACTTTCTCCCGCTCGTTGCCACCATGAATGCGGCCCGCGTGCTCGACAGCACGGCCGCGCTCCTCGGCGTGGACCACACCGAACTTGGCGCCCTCGCGCTCGAGTCCGAGCCCGGGGCCCACGGCCTCGTTCTTCAGCCTTACTTCGAAGGCGAACGAACCCCCAACTTGCCGGATGCCACGGCCACCCTGTTCGGCATGACACTCGCCTCCACGACCCGGCCGTCACTTGCGCGCGCCGCCATCGAGGGACTGTTGTGCGGTCTCGCGGATGGCCTCGACGCTCTCGTGCGCCAGGGAGTCACCGCCGAGCGCATCCTCCTCATCGGTGGAGCGGCGCACAATCCGGCGGTCTCAACGATCGCGTCGCAGGTCTTCGGCGTGCCGGTTGTGGTTCCCGAGCCCGGAGAATACGTCGCCCTCGGTGCCGCAGCTCAGGCGGCGTGGGTGCTCGACGGCATACGCCCCGACTGGACTATCGCCACCGTCGCGGAGCCCGCATCCGACCACCGCCCCGTCATTCGCGAACAATACGCACGCTACGCGGTCTAGCCAGCATCGCTTTCGTGCGCGCTCAGCAACCCGCTGAGTAGCGTCGCGAGTTGGTCGCGCTCATCGCCACCGAGCGACTCCAGTAGCCGCTCTTCGTTCTCGACGTGGGCGGCGAGCGCGCCTTCGACTACTTCGGCGCCCTGAAGCGTGAGAGCAACGCGAATAGTGCGACGGTTCTCGGGGTCAGTTTCGCGCGAGATGAGTCCCTTGGTCACGAGGCGGTCGAGTCGATTGGTGATCGCGCCCGAGGTGACCATCGCGCTGTCGGTGAGCGCCCCAGCAGTGAGCCCGCGTGGGCCGGCATCCGTTCGCAGCAGAGTGGCGAGGATATCGAACTCCCCCGGTTGCAAACCGTGTGCTTCGAAGACATCGCTTTGCGCTCGCTCGAGCAGCCGCGTGAGGCGCGAGAGCCTGCCGAGCACGCCCATGGCGCTCACATCGAGCTCGGGGCGCACACTGGCCCACTGGGCAAGGATGCGGTCGACGCTGTCTGTCATGGTTTCTCGATCTTTCAACGTTGAACTATTTGACGGCTCCAGCATAACCCTCTAGATTGTTTAACGTTAAACTGTTGAACATTGAGGACTTCTAATGCACGTACGCGACACCCTCATCACCGCGATAGCACCCATCGCGTGGGGCACGACCTACATCGTCACAACCGAACTGCTGCCCGACGGGCATCCACTGTTCGCCTCCCTCGTGCGCGCCCTCCCGGCCGGCCTGATCGCCCTCTCTCTCACGCGACAACTCCCGCAGGGCGCCTGGTGGTGGAAGTCACTGGTGCTTGGCGTACTCAACATCGGGGCGTTCTTCCCGCTGCTCTTCATCGCCGCCTATCGACTGCCGGGCGGAGTTGCCGCCACTCTGGGCGCCGCCCAGCCCCTCATTGTTGCGCTATTGATCGTCGTCATCCTGCGCCAGAGCACCCCATGGCGGCTCGTCGCGTGGGGCCTCGTCGGAGCCCTCGGCGTGGCCCTCGTCGTGCTGCGAGCGAGTGCCCAGCTCGACACCATCGGCTTAATCGCCGGACTCGGCGGCACCGCATCCATGGCTCTCGGCGTGATCCTCTCCAAGCACTGGGGTAAGCCGCCGGAAGTTTCTGCGCTCAGTTACGCAGGCTGGCTCCTCACTGCGGGCGGGCTCTTCTTGCTGCCCATAACCCTGCTCGCCGAAGGCATTCCCGGCAGCATCACCGGCCCCGCGATTGCCGGCTATGTCTGGCTCGGAATCGTCGGCGGCATCGTGGCGTACACGCTCTGGTTCCGCGGCATTCGTATCGTGCCGATTGCATCTCTCGCCGTGCTTGGCCTGCTCTCACCGCTCACCGCGGCGCTGCTCGGCGCCCTGCTTTTAGGTGAGCGTTTCAGCCTGCTGCAACTGCTTGGATTTGCCCTCGCGCTCGCCGCCATAGTCGGGGCACAAATCGCTCCCCGAAATCGCTTCGTGGCGCCCGCCGGCCACCCCCGCGACGCTCGAGACCAGTAAACAATTGGTATAGAAAAACGCCCGAAACCCCCGAGAACACGGCACGTTTTGAGGGGACAGACAGAACGTTCTGGTCAGCATTTATGCGGACTATTTCGAACGACACCCAAACGGGGGTCTACTACCCCGCTTCGGGGGCTTGCATGCTTCAGTAAGCAAGAACCGAAAAACTAGCTCCTGGGGGGAGGATCAGATGTCAGAACACGTCATACTATTTGCCGGCCCGATGGGCGCTGGAAAGACGACTGCCATCCGCGCCCTCAGCGAGATCGAAGTCGTGAGCACCGAGGCCGCTAATAGCGACCAAGCAGCAGCGGCGAAAGCCACCACCACCGTCGCTCTCGACTACGGCGAGATCAGCGTCAACGAAGCTGAGAAGGTTCGCCTCTACGGCGTTCCTGGCCAGAAGCGTTTCGACTTCATGTGGAAGATCCTGGCCGAACGCGCCGAAGGCGTCATTCTGCTCGTCAATGCGGATGCCGAGAACCCGGTCGAGACCGCCATCGAGTACGTCAAAGAGTTCTTCGCTCTCTACGAGCGTGGCGGAATCGTCATCGGCCTCACCCGCGCCGATCTCGTGCCTAACGCCCTCATTGAGGAATACGCGAACGCGCTAGCCGACGAAATGCCCGACGTCATGATCCCCGTGTTCACAGTGGATGGCCGCTCTAATGCCGACATGACCGTGCTGCTGATGACTCTCGTTGCCAACGTCGAGCTCAAGCAAGCGATCGCGCCAACACTTTCTAGGAGGGCACGATGAGCATCGTCACCCACCTTGACCCCAAGTACGTCTCCCGAGGCGAACTCGCTCTCGGTGGACTCCGCAGTCTTGCCCCGTCTCTTCGCTATGCCTCGCTCCTCACGGAGGATGGATTCAGCGTCGTGAACGTAGAGGGAAAAGAATTCGATAGCAATCGTTTCGCGAGCATGGCCAGTTCGACCCAGGCTCTCGCCGATGCTGTCGCTCGAGAATTGCGACTCGGAGACAACGAGTTTGTGATCGTCGCGGCCGTACAGGGCCACGTCGTGCAGGTGCGAGTCGAAGATCACCCGCTGGTACTCGCAGCCCTGTTTACCGACAAAGCAACCATCGGCACGTCATTGACCGCCGCGCGGCGTACCGCGCGAAGGCTCACCACTTTGCTGATGGCGAAGTAAAACCAAACCCGACACCCGTTCACCCCGAATAACCAGAGCACGCACCACCCGAACAACCAGAGCACGCACCACCCGAACAACCCGCAGTAGGACCAGGAACTACGAACAGGTGTGATCGCCGCCTAACCCGCAGATCACATCCTGCCTCGAGGATTTTTACCCGAAAAAGCTTGACCGCAGTGCACCCTCGGCATTGCAGCAGAATTCACGCAGGAGGCGTGAAGATGACTACTTACACAACAAATATTCCCGCCGGCTGGTACCCCGACCCGCTTGGCCTCCCTCAGCTGCGCTGGTGGGACAACCACACCTGGACCGACGAGATCTCAGGCGCCCGCGCTCCGCTCGTGCACCAATTGGTCGACGTCGACTTTGCCGACCCCGCCGAAGTCGAGTTCGACGAAGAACCTCAACGCGTCGCAGCATCCGCGACAACCGCCCGCGAGACAGCTCCCGAGCTCAACCTCGCCAGCACCCTGCGTGAGCTTGAAGCACCTTTGGCAGAGACCGCCGTCGATTCCGCGAGCGCCGGAGACCCCACCGTGGGTTACCGCGATAGCGACGACGACACTGATCTCACGGCCATCACCTCGGAGTGGGCCCAGGTTGCTGAAGCCATCAAGATGGCCGCAAGCAGCGCTCAGCCGACGGTTCTTGCCATCACCTCGCCCAGCTTCCCAATGCTCGTTATCGACGTTTCGGAGCGCGCGTACTGGTGGAAGGCCGAACTGGTCGACTTCCCGATGTTCCCCACCGACATCAGCATCCGCACCCACGTTCGCGAAGAAGTCATCATGCCCACCGGCGCAGGCTTCGACCTGAACCCTCTGCTCTGGATGATCGGCACCACCGCCTACGCTCACGCTGCAGCTCCGTGGCTCACCGATGGCGCTCGCTACCGCCTGCGCCGCTGGCCGAACATGACGAGCCTCCCGCACGATGCTGACCAACTGCGGATGACATCCATCCTCAGCCACGCACCGTTATCGGCAAAGGAACTCTCCGCCATCGCCGAGACCGAGCAGGTCGCAGCGAACTCGCTGCTCGCCGCGCTCAGCCTCATGAACATCCTGCGGGTGCTCCCGGGCGCCACCAGCGACGAAATGGGCGCTCCGGCCCCCGCACCCGCCCCGCGCGGCTTCTTCGCTCGCTTGCGCGGCCGCCACACCAAGTAGTTCGCACCGTCGTTACGATTTGCAACCGAGCGGGCGGGTGAGTTACCCGACTCGCCCTCTCGGCTGAATAATCCTTGACTTCGGATGCTTCGCGCTTAGGCTGTGCGAATGATTGCGTTGCCGTCGACCTCCGCCCAGTTCGCACGCTGGGCCATCGCTGCTTTTCTGAGCTCTGCCCTCCTCGGAGCCAATCAATACCTTTTCGGCGGACTGAGCGTCTTCGACAACGGCCCGACAGACCTTCCCGCCGCCGTAGCGGCCGCAGACGCAGCAGTCGAAGTGCTTGCGCTTGTGCTCCTGCTGCTCGCAGCGGTGCTGGCGGGATTCTCGATCCGGGCTTGCTGGATGGCTCGCGCGGCGCACTCCCGGGACATGCCAGCAGGTGAGGCGACCAACAACCTGCACCAACTCAATCCTCCGAGCACCGCGCCGCTCTCACGGCGGACGCGGCTCCTCATGGGCGTCGGGTTTGTCGCCGCAATGTTCGCGGTCATCGCCATCGGCATCGTTAGTATTTACGTCTGGAGCCCTCTCAACAAGGCACCCGGGCTGACGCTCGATGAGATCTATGCTGCGATGGACGCGGCGGGCGAGCTACCTCTCGACGTGTTTGCGTGGGCGTGGGCTGTTTTCTGGCCGTTGGCAACGATCGCTTTCGCATTGCTTCTCGTCTCGCCGACCTTCGCCAACGTGATCACCGTGCGGGGCACGCTTGCGGTCGGGTTCGCAATGCTCAGCGTGGCCATTGGACTCCATTGGCTCGCCGGCTTTTCAATGGGCATGGGACTTGCCGACACCTTCTTCGTCAGCGGTGCGGATGCGGCAGGCCCCGGCATGCTTCTCAACATCGCCGGGCAACTCTTTGCGGTGGCCGCACTCTTCCTCGCTATTGCCCCGAAGCGCACAAACGCGGGCCGCCTGCCGGAGCAGACGACCCGCGTCGTAACGAACTAGCTAGCTTTCTTTCGCTGAGCCTCTTAGCTGTGAACCGCAGCAAGGGTGCGGCGGTCGTCGAGCAGCTGAGGCCAGAGCTTGCGGCGGTCGCGCACAACGAAGCCACGAGCGATGAAGCGGTCCTTGCCGTCAAAGCGGGGCTCGTACATCGAACGACCGTGCATGGCGCGCAGGTTGTCGAGCATAAGCAGATCGCCCGGCTGAAGCACGTGAGCATCGCGGTGCTCGATGTAGGTGTCGACGACCTTGGCGAGCAGTCGCTGAGCTTCTGCCGTGATGCCGTGCATGAGGTCCTGGTCAACCAGAATGTACGGGTCGTCTTCTGGCCCACGCAAGATCGGGAACGGCCCGCGTACGTCATCCGGGTTCGGAATGTACGGCTGGAACGACTCGTCGATCGTGGTGGCCCACAGCGGCTGGCGCAGCTTTGCAACCTCTTCGGGAGTCATGTTTGCCACCAGCTTGCGACCCGAGAAAGCGTAAGTCTTGGCGTTCTCGTCGCCGCGAAGGGCACCGAGGATGACATAGTCAGGCTTGAAGTCAGAGAAGCACTGCTCGGTGTGAGCTTCGAGCTCCACCTTCGAGCCCTGTGACTGCTGGGTTACAGCAAGCTTGGGGTTGGGGACCATGTCTTGGATGAGGTGGCCGTTGCCCTCTGCCTCGTAAGCAACCATGCTTCCAAGAAGGTGGGCAAGCATTCCCATTTCTTTCGCAAAAATGGTGCCAGCGCCGAGGCCGCTCTTGTTGTTCAGCGGGGTGTCTGTGAGGTCTTCATCGACGTACAGGCCACGCACGACCATGATGCCGGCGTCAGAGCCAACCTCAGCAAAATTCAGAACAGCGGCACGGACCTCTTCAGGCAGGCTGAAAGCCGCAGCGAGCGCCTGGCGACCGAAGTCATCCGGGTTCTCGTTGGGGTGCGCGGTAATGCGCTCAGCAGCGGTACGAATCTCGGCAGCCATAGCTGCGTCGACAGTGAAAAGGCTCGATTGGAGCTCGTGAACGGTAATGTCGCTCTCCTTGCTTCGTGCGCTGCGCAAGCTGTTGCTCTTGGTGGCCCTGGGAAGGCGCAGTCGCGGACGTTGTCTCCATAGGGAAGACACTTCATAAATTACACCCTCCGCCCCCTAAAACACGAGGATTGCGGGGTCGGCGGGGCCGTGCACAGCAAAAATGAAGCTACGTCATAGGTGATTCGCGGTTGCCCAATCTCGCGCTAAGATTGACCGGCCAGCGGGAGTGGTGAAATTGGTATACACGCAGGATTTAGGTTCCTGTGCTTTCGAGCGTGCGGGTTCAAGTCCCGCCTTCCGCACAACACACGACGTCTAGCGCCCTGCGGCTGCGTGGTCAGCTTCCTGCCGAGATCCGGGGGTATCCCCCACAGCGAAGCCCCCTCAGCACCCGTTACTCTGTGAGGTACATAGCTACTGTCGCCGACTACGCGCACCTAGCCGACGATTCTGGAGAACCTCTTGGTAGGCACAGCCCTCATACCGTGGCTCGATCCCCAAAACCTGATCAACGGTTTCGGGGCCTTCGCGCTGCTGGGCGTTGCCCTCATTGTGTTCTCCGAAACAGGTTTGTTGGTCGGCTTCTTTCTGCCCGGCGACACCCTCTTGCTCATCACTGGCGTTCTCACCTTTGCCGGCGTCATCGAGTTCGACATCTGGTGGGTCTGTTTGGCCATCAGCCTTGCGGCGTTCCTCGGCGGAGAAGTCGGCTATCTCATTGGCCACAAACTCGGGCCTAAGGTTTTTGAACGCAAAGAGACGGGGCTATTTAGCGTCGAGAACGTCAAACGCACTAACGCTTTCTTTGCCCGATTTGGGGGCTTTGCAGTAATTCTGGCTCGCTTCGTGCCGATTGTTCGCACGTTCGCCCCTGTCGCCGCCGGCGTCGGGCATATGGACTATCGCAAATACTCGCTCTACAACGCGATCGGTGCTCTCGTGTGGGGTTCCGGCCTCACTTTCGGGGGCTACCTCTTGGGCTACATCCCTTGGCTGAGCGACTTTATCGTCGAGTACATCGATCTGATTCTGCTGGCGGCAGTCACCCTCACCGTGATCCCCACCGCATTCCACTACTTCCGCTCGTCTCAGAAAGCGAAACAGGCGCGTGAAGCTGGCGAAGACGTCACTACAGATCACGACGAAGCTGAAGCACTCGCGCTCAAACGCAAAGACTTCGACCAGAACCTCGACGACTAACGACGAGGTCGGATGGTCGGCGCAGGTTACGGCTTCGGCGAACGCTTGCGAATAGCGGTAACGGCCTGCTGAGCTGCGCGACGCACCTCAATGTCTTCATCCTTGACGAGGGCCGAAATCACTTCAACGTCATCGAGAGATCCGACGGTACCGAGGGCGCGAGCCGCGGACGCACGAACACGAGCAGTGTCGTCCTCGAGGAGCGCCACAAGTTCGTCGTGAGCGTCGACGCGACGAGTAGCAACAACACGCGTTGCCATTTCGCGTACACGCCACGCTTGGTTAGTGAGAGCGGCACGTACGGCATCCGCAGCACTATCGTTCCAAGCGTGCAAGAGCGCACGCGTGCCCCACAGTTCGGGCCAGTACAGCACGGGAGCGCCATCGAGGATGCCCTGAGCATGCTCGCCACCGACGACGAGCAAGAACTCCTTGCCCTCATTGTTGCCCTCGATGAGGGAGACGGCGCGTTCGACTACGGTGTCTTCGCCGTGCCGCTCGCTGGCAGCCGCAATACGGGCTGCAATAGGGAGAGCAAGGTCAACGGCGTGGGGATCATCATGTTCAGACACGCCTCAACCCTACGTTGTTGTGTCGCTCCGCTCGACCGCTGGCCTTTTACTGCTTGTCGCCAAGCAGTTGCGTGCGCACCACCGGCATGATCGCCGCGAATGCTTGCGCTCGGTGGCTGAGAGCATCCTTCTGATCAGAAGTGAGATCTGCCGAGGTGCCGGGCTGGCCGTCGGGGCAGAAAATCGGGTCGTAACCGAAGCCTTCTGAGCCGCTGCGTTCGCGCGCCACAGTTCCCGGCCAGAGTGCGAGTTCCACGAACTCGTGCGGCTCGTCGCCGGGCACCACAAAGGCGGCAGCGCACGCGAACTGGGCGGCGCGGTCATCCACACCCTCCATGTTCGTCAGCAGCAACTCGAGGTTGTCGACGTCGTTGCGCGTTCCTGCATACCGAGCCGAGTGGATGCCGGGGGCGCCGCCCAGCGCATCAACGCAAATTCCGGAGTCGTCTGCCAGCGCGGGCAACCCCGTGTGGGCAGCTGCCGCCCGCGCTTTGATGAGCGCGTTGGCCTGGAAAGTGTCGCCGTCTTCGACCGGCTCGGGACCGTCGTAGGTAACGAGTTCGAGCCCGTCGAGAGCGGGGCCGAGAATACGGCGCAGCTCGGCGACTTTGTGAGCGTTATGGGTGGCGAGAACGATGCGCATTGGCTAGTTGCCTGCTGCAGCGGAGCCGGGGGCGCCCTCGGCGAGTGAGGCAACCTGGAGGGCGGTGAGGTCGGCAGCTCCCCCGACGGCGAGGTCGAGTAGCGAGTCGAGTTCGCGGCGGTCGAAGGGTGCGCCTTCGGCGGTGCCCTGAACCTCCACGAAGAGACCGCGGCCCGTGACGACAACATTCATGTCGGTCTCGGCACGAACGTCTTCGACATAGGCGAGGTCGAGCATGGGCTCACCATCGATGATTCCGACGCTCACGGCAGCCAACGAGTCGAAGAGAGCCTTCGAATTCTTGCCGATGAACTTCTTCTCACGACCCCACTCGATGGCATCGGCGAGAGCTACGTACGCGCCCGTGATCGCTGCCGTGCGGGTTCCGCCGTCGGCCTGAAGTACGTCACAGTCGATCACGATCGTGTTTTCGCCCAGAGCCTTCATGTCGACGACAGCGCGCAGGCTGCGACCGATAAGGCGCGAAATCTCGTGGGTGCGACCGCCGACCTTGCCCTTGACAGCTTCACGGTCCATGCGGCTGTTCGTGCTGCGGGGAAGCATCGAGTACTCGGCGGTGACCCAGCCTTTGCCCTTGCCTGCCATCCAGCGCGGAACGCCGTTCGTGAAGGATGCCGTGCACAGCACCTTGGTTTTACCGAACGAGATCAGTGCGGAGCCTTCAGCCTGGTCGCTCCATCCGCGCTCGATCGTGACCTTGCGCAGTTCGTTGTTTTCGCGGCCGTCGTGACGTGACATCTGTCTTCTCTCTCTCGGTGAAATCTGGGGTGTGGGGTGGGCGCGAAGGCCGAGTGCTCGCCACCGGGGCAGCGGAGCATCCGATTCGCTAATCGAAGGTGGGCAGGCTAATCACGCCAGTGTCAAAAGTTTCGACGCGCACAATGTTGGGACCCATGAATCGCGAGGCGAGGCGCGTGAAGCCGAGCTTGTCTGACCCGGTGGCCTCGAAGGTGTGGCGGGCAGGCTCAGTGGAATCGCGCAGCAGGTTGTGCGCCACGAGCGTGCTGTAGACGTCGTAGGCGGTTTCTTCGGCGCTCGAGACGAGGGTTACTTCGCGACCCATCACGTACTGAATGGCCGCGGAAATGTGGGGGTAGTGCGTGCACCCGAGCACGAGAGTGTCGATCTCGGCGGCCTTGAGCGGTGCAAGATATTCCTCCGCCACGGCGAGCACTTCTGGCCCGGTCGTGACTCCCGCTTCAACGAACTCGACAAAGCGAGGGCAGGCCTGGGTGAATAATTCGATGTCGGATGCCGCAGCAAAGGCATCTTCATAGGCACGCGACTTGACGGTGCCTGTGGTGCCGATCACTCCGACACGGCGATTGCGGGTCTGACGCACTGCCGCCCTCGTGGCGGGCTGGATCACTTCGACCACTTCGATGCCGTAGGCCTCCGTGTAGCGCTCCCGGGCGTCCCGCAGCATCGCTGCCGAGGCGGTATTGCACGCGATCACGAGCAGCTTCACGCCGTCATCAACCAAGCGATCCATGACCTCGAGGGCGTAGCGGCGAATATCCGCAATCGGCTTGGGGCCGTACGGTGAGTGAAGGGTGTCACCGACATAAACGATGGACTCGTGCGGCAACTGGTCGATGATGGCGCGGGCTACGGTGAGGCCGCCGACTCCGGAATCGAAAACGCCAATGGGTGCATCAGTCACGCCTTCAATCGTAGTGGTGGATGCCCGAAGACTCCCCGCCAACGGTGAGAGACTGTCGCGTACGCTGGTCGGGTGAGTACCGCTCTGCTAACAGACCAATACGAACTGACCATGCTCGACGCCGCTATCGGTAGTGGCCGCCACGAACGCCAGTGTGTGTTCGAAGTGTTCGCCCGCCGCCTGCCCGACAGCCGCCGTTACGGCATTGTGGCTGGCACTGGCCGCCTTCTCGAACTGATCGAAGAGTTCCGCTTCGGCGACGAAGAACTCAGCTTTCTGGCACGCAATTCGATCGTGAGCCCCACGACCATCGACTGGCTTGCCAACTACCGCTTCACCGGGGACATCAGCGGGTATCGCGAGGGCGAGGCCTACTTCCCCGGCTCCCCCGTGCTCACCGTCGAAGGCACCTTCGCCGAGGCAGTGCTGCTCGAAACTCTCGCACTCAGCGTGCTGAACTACGACTCGGCCGTGGCATCCGCTGCTGCGCGCATGGTGTCTGCCGCCGGCGCGCGGCCCATCGCCGAGATGGGATCGCGGCGCACGGGCGAACGGTCGGCCGTGGCATCCGCTCGCGCTGCGTACATCGCGGGCTTCAGCGCGACCAGCAACCTCGAAGCAGGGCGCAGTTGGGGCGTACCAACGATGGGCACTGCCGCCCACTCGTTCACGCTGTTGCACGACTCCGAAGAAGAAGCTTTTCGGGCCCAGGTGGATGCGCTCGGCCCCTCGACCACGCTGCTCGTCGACACCTACGATGTCGAGAACGCCGTCGAGCTCGCGGTGAAGGTGGCCGGCACCGGGCTTGGCGCTGTGCGGATCGACTCCGGCGACCTCGCCACTCAGGTTGCGTCGGTTCGCGCTCAGCTCGATTCGCTCGGCGCCACAAAAACTCGCATCACCGTCACGAACGATCTCGATGAGCACGCTATTGCTGCGTTGCGCGCTGCACCCGTTGACTCGTTCGGCGTCGGCACCTCGGTCGTCACCGGTTCGGGATACCCGGCCGCCGGCATGGTCTACAAGCTTGTTGCCCACCACAACGACGCGGGCGAATGGGTTTCGGTTGCTAAGAAGTCCACCGCCAAGGCGACCGTAGGCGGCCACAAGGCGGCGATTCGCACGATGGAAAACGGTGTTGCGACATCCGAACTGATCTATCAGACCGAGGATGCCCGGCCCGAGGTAGAGGGGCGCGAACTCATCGTGCCGCTCATGACGGCAGGAACGGCAGATGCTCAGTGGCTCGGTGATGGCGGAACGCTTGCTGCGCGTGATCACCGCGAGGATGCCATGGCCGAGCTGCCGCAGACTGCCTTCCGGCTTTCTCGCGGCGAGCCCGTGCTGCCCACGCTGTATCGCTAGGGTTTCATCTTTTCGTAGACCTCTTTGCAGGTCGGGCAGACGGGGAACTTCTCGGGGTCGCGACCGGGCGTCCACAGCTTGCCGCAGAGCGCACGGATTGGCTTGCCCGATAGCGCCGATTCCATGATCTTGTTCTTGGGGGCGTAGTGCGAGAAGCGCTCGTGGTCGCCCTCTTCAACCTGCTCTTGGTTGAGCAGTTCTTCGAGTTCGCGGTCGAGAGTGTCGGTTCCGCCGCCTGTGATATCGGTGTCAGCCATGGGCCAATTCTACTTCCGTCGCGGTGAGCCGGTGTCTGTGATTCTGCTGACACGGCTCAGTGGGGGTTGATCAGTTTTGTGAGGAGAGCGCCAGCAGCTCTGGGCCACGGCGCACCATGATGCGACCGCCCCAGTACACGCCGATCACGAGCACGAGCAGACCGAGCGGCACCCCGACGATGAACGCGGCCCAGTGTGGCTGCAGTTCGGTGAAGGGGTTGAAGAGCACCACGGCGAGCACGGGAAGCGCGAACAGGAGCGAGAGCGCGAAGGTGAAGGATTGCACGGTGGCCGCGTTCGAGACGAGGGCCTGGGGCTGGATGAAGGCACCGTGCCCGGGCAGCGGCGCTGCGTAGGGGAAGGCGGCGGAGCTGACACTCGAGATGCCAAGCCCAGCGAAGAGCACGCAGAGGCTGAGCCCGATCAAACCAGGAAGTGCTTCGTCGTTGCCGACGATGACGACCGTAATGATGCTTCCGACCACAGCGAGCGGGATGCCGACCAGGAGGTTGGGGACGATGCGCCCCCACCGGTCGTCAGCACCACGCGTGTGGGCCGAGACGTGAGTCCAGAGTGCCGTGTTGTCGTGGGCGACGTCGTTGTGTGCGCTCCAGCCGAGGAACAGACACATGACGGGCACGGGAATCCAAGCGATTACGTCGGCGCCGATGCCGCCGACGAGGAGCGCTGCCACCATTCCGATGGGGATGATGGGGATTGCAGAGAGAGCAACGAAGTAGCGTGCATCCCGAGCCCAGTAGCTGAGGCTGCGGGCGGCGATTGCGCCGAGGGGCGTTGCCGGCATGAGACGGAACCAGCCCAAGCCGGAACGGTACGTTTCGACGGCGCTGCGTTCGGGGCGAGCCAGAACGTAGCCCATGAGGAAGTACCAGCAAGCCGCGAGAATCGCGAGGAACCCGAGGGCGATCGCGAGCTTGGCGACGACGTCACCGCTGTCACCGGTTGCCGCCGCTGCTGGCGCGCTGAAGGCGACGCCGAGGGGTGTCCATTCCAGAACCGCGGCGACTCGTCGAATCACGGGCAGCACTTGCGATTGGTAGTCGGCGAGCGCCAGCATCACCGCGATCGGTAGCGAGGCCACCACGAGAGTGATCGCTACGATGCCGAAGCTTTCGCGCAGGCGGCGGGTGCTCAGGTAGCGGGCGGCGATGAGGCTCGCGAGGCGAGCTCCGACTACCGCCGTGGCGATCACGATGAGCCCGGAAAGCACCGAGACGAGGGCGGATGCCACGGTTCCCGACCAGGCGACGATTTGGGCGATGGTGAGGCCCACCAGCATGACGGTGGGGATGCTGATCGCGCCGACGAGCAGCAGCAGGGCTGCGAGCTTGATACGAGTCAGCGGCAGGTACGAGAAGCGGCGCGGGTCGAGCGGGTCATCCGCGTTCCAGCCGAGTGGCATCACTAGGAACCCGATAAGCACCGCTGAGCCGAAGACCACAAGGGTCGCTCCGGCTACTTCTACGGTGGTGCTGCGCAGGTTTGCTACGGCAGAAATGGCGATCAGGAAGAGTACGGCGCTGTAGATCAGCACCAGTCCCATGGCGGATGCTACGAGCGGCCCTCGGCGAAAAGCATTCGCGAGGAGGGTGAGTTTCAGTCGGAGAAACTGCTTAACCACTCGAGCCCTCCCCCGCTGGAATTCTTACCGGTCAGCTGTACGAAGCGGTCTTCGAGCGACATTCCGTTGCGCACTTCGTCGATGGTGCCGTCGGCAAGAAGCTTGCCTTCAACGATGACGGCGACGTGGCTGCAGACTCGTTGCACGAGTTCCATGCGGTGGCTCGAGAGCAGCACGGTGCCGCCGGCGTTGACGTACTGCTTGAGGATGCGCGTGACGGTTGCTGCCGAAACCGGGTCGACGGATTCGAACGGTTCATCGAGCACGAGCAGTCGCGGCGAGTGAATCATGGCGGCGGCGAGCGCAACCTTCTTGAGCATTCCCGACGAGTAGTCGCTGACGAGACGCCCCATGACGTCGTCGAGTCCGAAGGCCGTCGCGAGGTCGGCGGAACGCTTGCGCACCTCGGTCGAGTTGAGACCGCGCAGCACTCCCGAGTAGTAGAGCAGTTGCGAGCCGGTAAGGCGGTCGAAGATGCGCAGACGGTCGGGCAGTACACCGATGGAGCGCTTGGCTACCTCGGGCGATTCCCACACGTCGACACCATTGACGGTCGCGTTGCCCGAGTCGGGGCGCAGCAAACCGGTGATCATGGAGAGGGTCGTGGTCTTACCAGCGCCGTTGGGGCCAACAATTCCGTAGAACACTCCCGCGCGCACGCTGAGGCGAATGTCGTCGACAGCAACTGTGTCGCCGAAGTCCTTCGAGAGTCCATTCACCTGCAAGACAACGTCTTCGGATGTCGCTTCGAGTCCATGAGAAACGGTGGCGTCCACGGCAACCAGAGCTGCGCTCGCGTCATCCGTTTCGGAAGCTGCAACGTCATCGCTCTCGAGCTCGACCACAATCGTTGGAGCGTCAGAGCCGAGCACCTCGTCCTCGGGCGCAGCAGTCTCGGGCTTTGCCTCTACCGGCGCGGCCGTCGTTGACTCCGCGGCGTCCGTTTGGGTGGCGTCTTGTTCCGCGGCTGGCACCTCATCGGCTTCGTCGGGCTGGTCTGCCTCGTCGGCGCTGTCGGTTTCGTCAGCCTTGGATTCGGTTACATCAGCATCAGCCGTCTCAGCCGCAAGACGCTCAGCCTCAACGCGCTCTGCTTCTGCTTCTGCTTCTGCTTCTGCTTCAGCCTTTTCAGCTTCAGCTCGTTCCGCTTCAAACTTGTCAGTCTCGGCTTTGTCGGCGGCGGCCTTTTCGTCTGCGAGCTTCTGAGCGGCAGCCTTCTGGGCTGCAGCTTCGGCGGCCGGGGCCGCAAACTGCGAGGCGAGTGCGCGCAAGCGCGCCAGGCCGGCAAGTACAGCATCCGGCTTGCCTTCGGCGGCAGGCGCCTCGTCGGTGTCTTTCACGTCTGCCGCAGCATCCGCGGTGTCGTCGGCAGAACTTTCGGTGTCGTCTGCGTTATCGGCATCGACGCCGACCTTTGAGGCATCAGTGTCGGCATCAGGCGCATCGACGTGCGCGGTCTCGACCTCAGTCTCGGGCTCCCCGTCAGTGGTGATGTCGACGGCGGCGGTTCCTACGACTTCAACGTCGTCAGCAGCGCGGTCGGCGATGTCAGAGTCCACAGCGGGGGCAGTGGGCTTCGGCGACGTGGAGCGGGGGCTCGTGGGCTTCGGGGCGCTCGGTTTGGGAGCCTGCGGCTTCGGGGCCCCGGGCTTGGGCGCGGCAACGCCAGCAGCGGTAGCGGCACCCTCATTCGGCGACTCAACTACGACATCCACCGACTCGCTCGTGCTGGTATCGCTGCTGGTGAGGGCGCGCTCGGCATCCTCGGCTGCGGTAACAACGGTCTCCGGCTGCGCGCCAGCAGCCCGCGAGGCGGGCTTCTTGGCTGCGGCTGGCTTGGAGGTTCTGGAGTTCTTCGTGGCCGAAGTCTTTGCACCAGTGCTGGCAGCAGTCGATGACTTCGCCGCGGGGCGTTTTGCCGCCGCACTTGGCTTGGCCGCACTCGGCTTCGCGGTAGCGCTCTTCGCCGCTAGGGATGACGGCTTTGGAACCGTCGACGCTTCGGGAGCAGGCGTCACGTTGGTCGCGGCGGCGCTCGTCGAGCGGGCAGGCGCCTTTCGAGCTGCAGGCTTCTTGGCGGCAGGCTTACGAGTAGCAGAAGCTGAGGGCTTGGCGGCAGACGTTTTCGCTTGAGAACCACGGGCCGCTGCCGGCTTTCGGGTGCTGCTCGCGGGCTTCGTTACCGGCGTTTCAACAGTCTTCTTGCCCTCGTCGGGTGTCTGGGCATTTTCCACTGTCCAAACCTACCAAGCAGTTGCCGTGAGAATGAGCGTGTATCACAAATAGGCAACAACCCAGTTAAATCTATGGAGTTCTCGGGCAGCACCGTTAGCCTGACTATCGCACAAAGGTGTGTCGATTTTGCCAATCTCGGGTTAACAGCAGGTTAACCATGCGCTGTTCCCGAGCCCCAGAACATTGAGGAGACCACCATGACTACACAGGTAGTAATTTTAGCTGCCGGTATGGGCAGCCGTTTGGGCCGCTCGCTTCCGAAGCCCCTGACTGAGCTCAGCGATGGCCGCACCATCATGAAGCAGCAGTTCGACAACATCCACCACGCCTTCGGCAACAACGTCAAGGTCACGATCGTTGTCGGCTACAAGCTCGAGCACATCATCGAGGCATTCCCCGAGGCGTCGTTCGTTTACAACGAGCAGTACGACCAAACCAACACGTCGAAGAGCCTCATGCGTGCGCTTCAGGCGTCCACTCCTGGTGGAGTGCTCTGGATGAACGGCGACGTCGTCTTCGACCCCACCGCTCTCGAGCGCGCCGCAGCCATGGTTGCGCGCGATCAGTCATTCGTCAGCGTCAACACCGCGAAGGTATCTGACGAAGAGGTCAAGTACACGACCGACGCTGAGGGCTTCATCAAGGAGCTCTCCAAGACCGTCAAGGGCGGACTGGGCGAGGCCGTGGGAATCAACTACATCTCGCGCGACGCCAAGGCGACGCTGCTGCGCCACCTCAAGAAGGTCGGCGACCAGGACTACTTCGAACGCGGCATTGAGCTCGCCATCGAAGAAGACAACCTCCTCATCGAGCCCATCGACATCTCAGACCTCTACGCCATTGAGGTTGACTTCGCCGAAGACCTCGAGCGCGCCAACCTCTTCGTCTAAGCACGAAAGCTGCGCTGTAGCGCCGATCACTAATGCCCGTCCGCACCTCGTGCGCGGCGGGCATTAGTGCATTCAACGAGGAAAAATCCGCCCCAGATCGGTCACGTGCAGGCGATTCGCAAATTGCCACCTAATATAGGGGCGTGGCGAACACAGCATTGGAACGACCTTCGTGGTCCCCCCTTACCCGATACCGTCGCACTCTCTGGTTGCTCACTGTGCGCGACCTGCGCGTGCGTTATTCAACGTCCGCCCTGGGCTACGTGTGGTCGATCCTCGACCCTCTAGTTATGGCCGGCATCTATTGGTTTGTCTTCACGGAAATCTTTGAGCGCACGGTAGGCGAGAAGCCCTACATTGTGTTCTTGCTCTCCGCGATGTTGCCGTGGATGTGGTTCAACGGAGCCGTGGCAGACTCTACGCGCGCGTATCTGCGTGAGGCCAAACTGATCCGGTCGACTAACATCCCTCGCACCATCTGGGTTGCGCGTCTCGTGCTTTCCAAGGGCATCGAATTTCTTGCCAGCATCCCGGTGATTGCGTTCTTCGCCATCGTCAACGGTGCAGTACTGCATTGGGAAGCCGTGTACTTCCTGCTCGCCATCGCGATTCAGGCAATTCTAACGATGGGCGTTGGCCTAATCGTCGCCCCTCTCGTCGTGTTCTTCCGAGATCTTGAGCGGGCCACGAAGCTAGCGCTGAGATTCCTTTTTTACGCCTCTCCGATTATCTACGGCCTTCCTGATCTCGCTAAGTTGGGGCTCGAAGGAGTGGCGGCGTTCAATCCGCTCGCCGGAATCTTCTCTCTCTACCGAGCAGCGTTCTTCCCGGACCAACTTAATTGGTACGCCGTGCTAATCTCCGCGCTCATGAGCAGCATCATCATGGTCGTCGGAATCCTCGTCTTTGCGCGCACCGAACGCGCCGTGCTGAAGGAAATTTAATGAGTGACAAACACGTCATTCGGGTTGAAGATGCCGGCATCCGGTTTCGACTCCACCGACGTTCACGCCGCAACTTCAAGGATCTCTTTGCCGGTCGCAAACGCAGAGCTCGGTCAGACGAATTCTGGGCGCTACGAAATGTCAGCTTCAATGTAAAAGCGGGCGAAGCTATCGGCGTTGTTGGCCGCAACGGCCAAGGTAAGTCGACACTCTTGAAGCTGGTTGCGCAAGTCGTCCTTCCCGATGAAGGCAGCGTCTCGGTCGATGACGGGGTCGCGCCGCTCATCGAGATCACCGGCGGGTTCGTAGACGATCTCACTGTGCGCGAGAACGTCTATCTCACTGCCGGTCTGCACGGAATGACCAAACAAGAGATCAACGACCGCTTTGACGAGATCATCGACTTTGCCGAGATCGAACGTTTTCTCGACACCCCTTATAAGCACCTCTCGAGCGGCATGAAGGTACGTATCGCATTCGCGGTGATTTCACGCCTCGAGGAACCGATCCTTCTTGTCGATGAGGTACTCGCAGTAGGCGATAAAGCATTCCGAGAAAAGTGCTACCGCCGCATTGAAGACCTGCTCGACGGTGGGCGGACACTCTTCTTCGTCTCGCACAATGAACGCGACCTGCGTCGCTTCTGTACTCGAGGTCTATACCTCGACAAAGGTGAGTTGCTTATAGACGGCCCCATCGACGATGTGCTCGCGCAGTACAACGCCGACTACGGCATCAAGCGCAGAGAACGCTAGCGGACGACGTCACGGTTGGCCAACGGCTGGCCTACTCCCGGGGTGCCGTCAGACACCTCCGCTACGGTTTAACCCATGGCATCCAGTGATATGAGCACTTCACACCCGATGGTGGTGCGCGGCATCGACCGCGTGCTCACGGTGCAGCGTCCCGTTGTGTTGGCGCACATCCGTAGCATCCGTCGCAGCAAACCTCAGGCCACTCCGGATGAGATCATCGCCGTCCTTGAGCGTCGTTATTTGGCTGCGGTCACGACCGGTGGCGCCCTCGTGGGGGTGAGCGCTGCGATCCCCGCCGTGGGCACAGGGGCATCCCTCGCCCTTTCCGGCGTCGAAACTGCAGGCTTTCTTGAGGCGAGTGCTCTGTTTGCTCAGTCCGTCACCGAGGTACACGGCATTGTCGTTGACGACCCCGACCGCGCCCGCGCTCTCGTCATGACGATGGTGCTAGGTGGTGCCGGCAGCGATCTCGTGAAGCAGCTCGCCGCCCAAGCCACGGGCACCGGCGCCGCTCGCTCCGCGTTCTGGGGCGAGACTCTGGCCAAGAACTTGCCCAGCACGCTGGTGGGTCCCATCGCCGACCGCCTCAAGCGCACCTTCCTCAAGCGTTACGCTGCCGCGCAGGGCACCAACGTCGTTGGTCGTCTCATGCCGTTCGGTATCGGCGCGGTCATCGGTGGTGGCGGTAACAACATTCTCGGCCGTCAGATCATCCGCACTGCTCGACAAGGGTTCGGGCCTGCTCCCGCAACGCTGCCGTCGTGGCTCGAGCCGGTAATCGCGCTGCCCAAGGCAGCCAAGACACCTCGGGTACGAGGCGAACGTAAGCGCCTCCCCGCACTGCCCGCACTGCCCGCACTGCCGGGACTACCCCACCGACGCAAGAGCCGCGGCTGGGTTGAGCTCGAAACACTCGCCGATCTCGAACAGCACTTGGACTCCGATCAATTGACGGCAATCGAGGCCGGAGACGCTAGCGCAGCCGAGCCCACGCCCGAGCACGAGCACGAGCCGACGCTGGACTCGGCGTCGGAGACCGAAGCTCCCCGCTAAGCAGGGCGTTTCGTCTTAGACGGACTACTCTGCGTCGGGCGACTCGTCGTCGTCATCTTCGAACGGGTCGACCTCGGTGACGTGACGGTCGCCGATGTGAATCTGCGCGTGACGGTGCCAGAGCGCCACGAGCGACTCTACGGCCTCGTGGAAGCGAGCGGTAGCCGCGCCTGGCGTCGTGTCACCAAAGTGACGTTCTGCCCAATAACCCAAGCGTTCTCGTGCTTCGGTATCGACCTGCACTCGCTCGGCGATAGCGAGAATGTCGCCGGCCTGATCGGCGCGCAGCCATTCGCACGAACCGAGGTAGCCACCCTCGTCGATCTCCGCATGCTCCGAAATCGGGCGCGTAACGATGAGAGGTTTACCGGTGGCGAGACGGTCGTAAACCATTGCCGAAACGTCAGTGATCGCGACATCCGCTGCCACTAACTGCCAGCCCATTTCTTTGCCGTCGTCGTAAATGTGCTGCACCGAAGGATCGGACTCATTTGCCTCGGCAATCGCCGCAATGATGTCGATGTTGGCGCGCTTGTACTCGGCATTGACCACACCGCTGCGCGGATGCGGACGGTAAATAAGGCGGTGCTTGTCGCTGGCGAGAACGGCCTTGGCCAGAGCGACCCCGTGACTCTCGATCGAACCGTAGGCAGCCGCATCCCGGTCGCCCTCCCAGGTGGGCGCATAGAGCACGACCGTGCGGTCATCCGGAGTGTAAGGAAGGTCACCGGCGAAGTGATCGGCCTGGGGGCGCCCGATGGGGATCGCCTTTTTCTTGAGATCGAAATCCCAAAGCTTGTAGCTCAGTCGATCGAGCGCAGCATCCCCGGCCACGAAGCTGTAGTCGTAGGCCTTGAACTGGTTCGTTGTCATGTACATCTTGTCGCTCTCACCGTGGTTGATGAAAACGTGCCACATACGGCCGTAGCGGAACATCTGAAAGTTCTTGGCGTTCTGGTTGACGTAGAAAATGATCTTCAACGGCTGCTCAGCAACGAATTGCTCAAGCTCAGAAACGCGACGCAAGTAGATGGTGGGCACGGGAGCCTCATCCCAGAGGGCAAGCACCGAGCTGGGCGAACGCGCAATGATCGCCACCGGAAAGCGCTTCGACAGCTCGGCGAGGGGCGCGTACCACTGACGCATCTGGTAGAGGTTCACCTTGGTATCAGCGAAATAAACGGCAATGCTCACCGATCCGGGAACGGGCAGCGGATGCTCATCAATCAGCCCGGCAACGCGTCGCCGATTGCGGCGCGAGCGCAACATCGTGCGCACCACCTTGCGTGCGGTCTTGATGTCCTTCAGTAGAGCCATGGTCACAATCAAATCACTGGAAGTATGGTGCGCTAGCTCCCGCGCCACACCGTTATCGAGCCGATGCTGATCCTTGAGCAGGAGGCTGAGCAGCGCTTTCGATAGTACTAGCCCCACATTCGCGGCAGATTACTGGGGAAGAGCCCTTAAAACCGCATGTTACTAGGGGTTAAGCAGGTACTGTTGACACAATGACCGATTCTGATTCAACCGCACCGTCTGAACCCACCGAGACCGCGATCACTTTCTCCGACCTCGCTCTCAGCGATGCGGTATTGAAAGCGGTCCGCGACATTGGCTACGAGACGCCTTCGGCTATCCAAGCAGCCACTATTCCTACTCTTCTGGAAGGGCGCGACGTAGTCGGCCTGGCCCAGACCGGCACGGGAAAGACCGCAGCTTTCGCGCTGCCGATTCTCTCGCGCCTCGATGTATCCCAGAGCAAGCCTCAAGCGCTCGTGCTCTCCCCCACCCGCGAACTCGCGTTGCAGGTGTGTGAGGCATTCGAGAAGTACGCGACCCACATGCGTGGTGTGCACGTGCTCCCCGTCTATGGCGGACAAGCCTATGGCGTTCAGCTGTCGGCATTGCGCCGAGGCGTTCACGTTGTTGTCGGTACCCCCGGCCGCATCATGGACCACCTTGCCAAGGGCACCCTCGACCTCTCCGAGCTCAAGTACCTCGTTCTCGATGAGGCCGACGAAATGCTCAAGATGGGCTTCGCCGAAGACGTTGAGACGATCCTCGCCGACACCCCCGATGACAAGCAGGTCGCTCTCTTCTCTGCAACGATGCCGGCTCAGATTCGCCGCATCTCCAAGAAGTACCTCAACGACGCTGAAGAGATCACGGTCAAGGCCAAGACCACGACGTCGGCCAACACCACTCAGCGCTACCTGATCGTCTCCTACCCGCAAAAGGTGGATGCTCTCACCCGCATCCTCGAAGTGGAAAACTTCGAAGGCATGATCATCTTCGTTCGCACGAAGAGCGAAACCGAGAACCTCGCCGAGAAGCTGCGCGCCCGCGGTTACTCCGCCGCCGCGATCAGCGGTGACGTTGCTCAGGCCCAGCGCGAGCGCACTGTCAACCAGCTCAAGTCGGGCAAGCTCGACATCCTGGTAGCAACCGACGTTGCTGCTCGTGGACTCGACGTTGACCGCATCAGCCACGTGGTGAACTTCGACATCCCCGTTGACACCGAGTCGTACGTGCACCGCATTGGTCGCACGGGTCGCGCCGGTCGCAGCGGTTCGGCCATCAGCTTCGTCACTCCTCGCGAGCGTCGCCTGCTGACCGCCATCGAAAAGGCCACGCGCCAGCCGCTCACGCAAATGCAGCTCCCTTCGGTTGAAGACGTCAACTCCACGCGCCTCACGCGCTTCGACGACGCCATCACCGAAGCCCTCAACCAGCAGGCGCGCATCACTGCATTCCGCGAGATCATCGGTCACTACGTCGAACACCACGACGTACCCGAGATGGATGTTGCTGCCGCTCTTGCCGTCGTGGCTCAGGGCGAGACCCCCCTGCTGCTCTCGGCTGAAGAAGAGCGCGCCCAGCGTTTCGCTGAGCGTGACGAGCGCAAGGCACGCACCGATCGCCCCGAGCGTGGTGGCGACCGCGGAGATCGTGGCGACCGCCCCGAGCGCCGTCCGCGTTCCACCAAGCCCATGGCGGCGTACCGTATCGAAGTGGGCAAGCGCCAGCGCGTCGAGCCCCGCCAGATCGTTGGCGCACTCGCCAACGAGGGTGGTCTCAGCCGTGACGACTTCGGACACATTCAGATTCGTCCGGACTTCTCGCTCGTCGAGTTGCCTGCCGACATGTCTAAAGACGTTCTCGAGCGCCTGCGCGACACTCGCATCAGCGGCAAGCTGATTGAGATCGCACCGGACCGCAAGGCGAACGGCGGCGGCGCACGCTCCGGTGGAGGCCAGTACCCCAGCCGCGACCGCTCCTTCGAAGGTGGCGCTCGCGCTAACCGCGAACGTGAAGCATCACGCGGCTACAACAACCGTGACGGCGACCGCAGTGGCGGCGGTTACGCCGGTGGTCGCGAAGGCGGCGGCAGCTACGACGATCGCCCCAAGCGCAAGCCTCGCTCCTAGAGCATGAACTAACGAAAGCGCGGTACTTCACTTCGGTGAGGTGCCGCGCTTTTGCGTGGGCGGTGCGGTGCGTGGGCGTGGCGTTCGCGCGGGCGGTGCGGTGCGTGGGCGTGGCGTTCGCGTGGGCGGTGCGGCGCGCGGGGCGGCGGGCGCGGCGGGCGCGGCGGATGACGCATGCCGCGAGCGAAGCCGGTGTGGTGGTGGCTAGATCACGGGAGGGCGACCGGCCCGCGCCATCCGCCCCACTGTCGCCCAGCTGATGCTGCGACGTCCGCCGGGGTTTTCGCGCCAGCCGGCGAACCAGCCGCCCCACCAAGCACGCATGCCCACGGGGTTCTTTGCGGAACGCAGCACGTGGATGGCCGTCCAGCTGGCCACGTAGATGGGTACGAGTGGCACGGGCAGGTTGCGCTTAGCCAACCAGATGCGGTTGCGCGCGTTGAGGCGGTAGTAGTAGCTATGACGGGCGGGGTCGATGGCAGGATGATTCGCCACGAGATTTCCGGCGTACCAGGCCCTTTTGCCGGCGCCCCATACGCGCCAGGCGAGCTCTATGCCTTCGTGAGCATAGAAGTACGGGTCGCCCCAGCCGCCGATCTCGTCGAAGAGCGGGCGCGGCATCAGAACGGCACCCTCCCAGACGGAAAAAACGTCGCTGGGGTGCGCCGGATCGCCCTTGCGAATGCGCGGGATCCAGCGGCGCGGGTTCTCTTTGCCCTCAGCGTCTTCGACGCGCGGCTGCAGGAGCCCGATGCTGGAGTCAGCCTGCATGATCGCGATCGCATCGCTGAGAAACGTCGGTGACGGGATGCTGGCATCGTCGTCGAGGAAGAAGATCCAGTCCCCCTGCACATGCTCGACTCCGCGATTGCGGCCTGCCGGAATGCCCAGGTTGGATTCGAGGTGAAGCCCGCGGACGCCATCCGGGAGCCCGCTGGGCTGCCAGCCGTTGCCAACGACGATCACATCGAGTTCGACGCCTTGCTGTGCCTGCAGCGAGGCGAGACCGCGCGCCAGATCGTCGGGGCGCTTGCCCTGACTGAGCGAGACAACGCCAACGCGGTGGGTCATGAGCGAACGCGCTTGGAAGCCATGATGGCGACGAAATGCCCGCCGAGCGCGAGGAGTGCCAGCGGAAGCAGAATGAGCAGCACAGTGCGTTCTGCGGCCATTGCGGGCACGAAGATCGCGATGATGGCGGTGGCGAAGGCGATCATCGTGAGTTCGACCGAGTGATACAGGCGGTGGAACGGTACGAAGCGGGCGAAGCGGCGTAGCCTGGCGACGAGGCTGTGGCTTGGCTCGGCCTCGCCCTTGCGGTCGCTGAGCTTCTCGAGGCCAGCGTTAGCGCGAGCGACGTGGACCATGTCGTTGAGCGCTTTGTTGAGAACGATGATGAGCGCGAGCGCGAACCCGGCCGTTGTCCAAGCGAAGTCTGCCGGGAAGTCGAGGGGCCAGCCCGCGGCTCGGATGCCCAAGGCGATCGGGATGAGGGCTTCGGTGCTGTAGTGCCCCACTTTGTCGAGGAAGACGCCGGCGGGTGAGCGAGTGTTGCGCCAGCGCGCGACTTCGCCATCGCTGCAGTCAACGAGCATCTGCATTTGGCCGAGGATGAGCGCGAGCGCAGCGCCCGTGAAACCGGGGATGAGGAGTGCCGCGGCAGTGAGCCAGCCGGTGAGGATCATGAGCCCGGTGACACCGTTGGCGCTGATGGACGTCTTGAGGAGCATCCAGGTCAGGTACGGAGAGAGGTCGCGCAGGTACAGCGACGCCGTCCAGTGCTCGGCGTTTGCGCGGAGTCGAACCTCGGGAGGTTGCGTGACTTCGCGCAGCTGAGCGATGGAGGTGGGGCGCGCAGAGGGCTGCGAGGGTGTGTGGGGGGACACGGTGTTACCTTCCCGTTTGCGCAGTGATATTTTTCGTGAGCTTCAGGAATCCGAGAATGAACCCGCTGCCCCATCCGAAGTGGATGCACGGCAACACGATCAGATACCAAAGACCTGAGCGTAACCCCTCTTGTGCAGTAGCAACAGCGGTTGCTGCCACGACGAAGAGGCCATACACGGCGGGGGCCGCGTAGGCGATAGCGAGCCAGTTGATACCGGTGACACTACCGATAATGCCGAGGATGAGCCCGATGGCGGTTCCGAGCACTGCGAGTGGCGGCACGAAGTAGCGCAGCGAGTTAGCGGTGCCGAAGCGGCGCGCCAGTTCACCGCGCCAGATTCCCGTCGCGACGAACTGACGGATGAGCGTGCGCAGGTTCGAGCGCGGGCGATAAACAACTTCGAGTTCGGGGGTGAACCACACGGTGCCGCCGGTGGCACGAAGTCGTCGGTTGAGTTCCCAGTCTTGGCCGCGCTTGATGTCTTCGTCAAAGAGCCCAACCTCAACGAGTCGGTCGCGCTGAAAGACACCGAGGTAGGCGGTGTCGGCGGGGCCTTCGTCGCCGCCCGTGTGGTGTTGCGTGCCACCGAGACCCTCGGGTGATCCGTAGGCGTGGGCGACGGCGCGTTCAAAGGGCGTGCGACCTTGCGCTTTCATCACGCCACCGACGTTGTCAGCTGCGGTGCGTTCGAGGGTTTCAACGGCGATGCGCGTGTAATTGGTGGGCAACACGGAGTGGGCGTCTACTCGAACCACGATGGGGTGAGTGGAGGCGCGGATGGCAGCATTGAGCCCGCCGGGAGTGGAGCCAAGTTCGTTCGGGATGTGACGGATGCGCGGGTCGAGTCGCGCCATTTCATCGATGATGGCGTTAGTGCCGTCAACGCTTGGCCCGAGCGCGAGCACGATTTCGAAGGGTCCTTCGTAGTCCTGCGCTGTGAGGCTGTCGACGGCTGCCTCGATGTGTTCAACTTCGTTGAGTACGGGCATCACGTACGACACACCAGTGAGGGCTTGAGCCTTCTTTGCCATGGGTTCCAATACGTAGGACTGGGTTGTCCGATAGAGCTTATCGCGTTGCGTGCGATCAGCGGCGGATACACACGTATGCGGCGTACACGAGCTTTGGGGCCCGTGCACGCCGCATGCGTGGTTAGTTCGGTTACTGGAGTGAACCGAGGGTCACGTCGACGGTGTATCCCTTACCGTCCCGGACGTACGTCAAGGGAACGCTTTCACCGGCTGCATATGCTCGCACCTGGGCGGTGAGGTCGGTCTTGTTGGTAATGGGCAGTCCGTCGAAGCCGGTGACGATGTCGCCGATCTGGAGTCCGGCATCCGCTGCTGCTCCGCCGTCAGAGATGCCGACGATGCTCGCGCCGACTACTTCAGCGTCGCTCTGGGCGGGGTCGTCGGTGACGTCAGCGACGGATGCTCCGAGGAGGCCGTGCGTTGCCGTTCCGGTTTCGAGGATCTCGTTAGCGACACGGCTAGCCGTGTTGGACGGGATCGCGAAGCCAACACCGATGCTGCCTTCGTTACCGCCGGAGGATGCGATGGCCACGTTGATGCCGATGAGTTCTCCATCGGAGTTCAACAGTGCACCACCGGAGTTGCCGGGGTTGATAGCGGCGTCAGTTTGGATGACGGCGAGAGCAACGCTGGCTTGAGTGGCAGAGCTTTGGCCGTTACCTTGACCGTTTTCTCCGAACAGGTCGAAGTTCCACAGGTCGGGCGCTTCGCTGTCATCAGGCGCGTCGGGGCTGATTTCGGGATCTTCGGGGAGAGCCGAAGATGCGATCGTGATGCTGCGGTTGAGTGCGCTCACGATTCCGCTGGTGACAGTGCCGGAGAGGCCGAGGGGCGCGCCGATTGCCACAGTGCTGTCTCCCACGTTGAGTTCACTGGAGTCGGCGATGTTGATGAAGGGCATGTCGCTTGCGTCGTCGATGTTGATGACGGCGATGTCGGATATCGGGTCGAAGCCGACCACGGTTGCGGAGAGCAGGCGACCGTCGGCGGTGGTGACGGTGACCTTGGGGTCGGCGACTTCACCGTCGAGGGTAACGACGTGGGCGTTGGTGATGACGTTGCCGTCTGCGCTGATGATGACGCCTGAGCCGCTACCGCCGCTGCTCTGGCCGGTCACGTTAATGGTGACGATGGCAGGGGCTGCTTTGGCGACGACGGAGGTGACGAGGGTGGCGTTACCGGGGTCGTTGACGGTGATGGATGCGGGGCTCGCTGTTCCGCTCACTGCCGACGTCGCTTGGTTGCCGACAGCCCACAGCGCGACGCCGGCGCCGGAGGCTCCGCCCAGGAGGGCGACGATCGCGAAGCCGGCGACGAGACCGAGGGTGAGGCGAGGCTTTTTGGCTGGCGCTGCAGGTCCAGCGGGCGCTGCTGTTGCTGCGGCGCCGAAGGCTGCTCCGGGAGCACTGGGAGCTGCTGTGGCGTGATCGTGAGTCACCGCTTCGGCGTGCACCGTGGGGCTGGTTGCTTCGGCGGGGGCGACTGCTGCAGCGACGGGCGCTTCAGCCGGAGCTTGAGCCGAGGCTGGCGGGGTTTCTGGGGTGATGGCGCTGTCGGCGGTGGGCGGGGTCTCGACCGGGGCAGCGTCTGCTGCGTCGGTGGAGGAAACGTGTGGGGGCGCATTGTTGGCGCCGGCGGCATTTTCTGCCGTGTTTGCTGCGGTGGGTGCGGCAGCGGGTGTTTCGGGTGTGCTGGGTGCGGTGCTGTTGTCGGGTGTGTTGTTGGCGGTGGGTTCTTCGGGGACCTCGGTCATGGTGTGCTCCTTTCAGCGGTGCTAGCCTCCACCGCGAACCTGTGCATTCTATTTAGTTCGCCTGTGGGCTGGCTGCGCGCTTGACCAGAGGATTTGTGGAGATGGTGGCGGGACTCCCGGCTTTGTGCGGTTTTTGTGTTGGGCGGCGTTCAGGTTGGGTTCAGCAGCCGATGCCGGTGGGGTTTGCGTTGCAGTCTTGATCGACGAGCACGGTGGTGGCGTGGCCGGCTGTGGCGGTGAGTGGCGGGGCGACGATGGTGAGGGTTCCGACGACGTTTTGCCAACTGCTGCCGGCTACCCGGAACTCGGCGGCGTAGGTGACGGCGAGGGTGATGGTGTACTCGCCGGGCTGATCGTAGATGTGGCTGGTGGGCGTCGCATCGAATTCTGCGATCTTGTATTTAGCCCAGGTGGTTCCCGCGTTGCTGAGGTTTGCTGTGGTGCCGTCGCCGTAGTCCCAGTTGTAGCCAACGGGCGTGAACCGCACTTGGGCGGTGCCACCGAAGAGGGTGCCGTCAACAACATGGGTGGATGCGGTGGCATAGAAATTGGTGTCGAGGCCGACAACCATCCACTGGTTCGGCTGCATCGCTGCGGTCGGAGGCTGCGGGCGGAATGTGGCGATGTCTGAAATTGAGATGGGCCCCGCGGCGGCCACCTCAGCAGGCTCAGGCATCAAGCACGGAACACGCGGGATGATGCACCAGTTCTCGTCTTCGGTCTGTGCTTCGCCGCCGCCGAAGCCAACGCCGAAGACAGGGGAACCCCCGGACCCGACGTTGGAGCCGGGGTAACTGTTTGAAGACTCGAGCTTCACCTCCCCGTTCCCCACCTGCGCGTTTGCGGGTGGATCCGTGTAGGCGTCAAGTTCAGTCGCGCCCGCGAGGACCCCTAGCCCGATCGCTGCTGGCAACAGCGAACGCGCGAGTGTTCCTCGCTTGAACATCCCTGTCAGCATTCAGGATCCGGCCAGTTCTCACGGCTCGAAATTTTCAGGCTGTTCGAAAGCCGGTCAAAGTCGAAGGTCGCCTCCATACGACTGCGGTCAAGGCGGTCATCGGGTACCACCGAGACTCCAGCTGAGTCCAAGACATCGACTGCCGAGACATCGTGGCATACATAGATTGTGATGATTTCCTTGTCGCCGCCGGTTGCCGAATATCGCTGCAATTCGACCTGATCAAAGGTCGCGACACCGGTGCTGTAGCCACCTCGTTCTTCAAGGCTCTCCATTCCATCAAAGTTCTCTTGCGCGAAATCGCCCACAGCGATCTCGAAAATCCGCTCGGCGTCTTTCCCACCGTCACGAAGGATCTCGCCAGAAATCCGGGTGTACTCCGCATAGGCCGCTTCAGCCGCGGCGAGCGCCTCTTCGTCAGTCGCGTAGGGCGCAACGAAGGTTGCAGTGGGTTCGGGTGAGGTTATGGCATCGGAGGGCGTGCATCCGCTCAGTACAACTAAGAGGAGCACGCCAACCGAGGCGCGTACGAGGTTCGGTAGCCGCATACAACGACGCTAAACACCCGGCAGGGTTCAGGCCCTCAACTTTCCACAACCAGACGCGGCATCCGGCCCCGCAAGTAGTTAGGCTTGGCGCACGATGACAGTCACCGGATCTTGGGAACGCGCCGCCAATGGCGCCATGCTGCTCGGCGCCGATGGGCAGCTGAGCCAAACAATCTTTGCCGAAATGTCGGCCCTCGCCGTCACCAGCGGCGCTATTAACCTGGGTCAGGGTTTCCCCGATGAAGACGGCCCCATCGAAGTGCTGGATGCCGCCCGCAAGGCCATTAGCGACGGCACCAACCAGTACCCGCCCGGCAACGGGCTCCCTGTATTGCGCAACGCGATCGCCGAGCATCAGCAGCGGTTCTACGGCATCGACGTTGACCCCGACACCGAAGTGCTCGCAACCGCCGGAGCCACCGAAGCCCTCGCCGCCACGATCCTCGCCCTCACGAGCGAAGGCGATGAGGTCATCACCCTCGAGCCGTTCTACGACGCCTACGGGGCCATGATCAACTATGCGCGCGCTACCCATGTGACGGTGCCGCTGCGCTCCCCCGACTTTCAGCCCGACCATGACGACATCCGGGCCGCTTTCAGCGGGCGAACTCGCCTCATCATTCTTAACAGTCCGCACAACCCCACGGGAAGCGTGCTCGACCGGGCGACGCTCGAACTAGTCGTCGAACTCGCCCACAAACACGACGCGCTCATCGTGACCGACGAAGTGTACGAACACATCACCTTCGGCAACGAACACATTCCTGTCGCGAGCCTGCCCGGCGCATTCGAGCGAACGATCAGCATCTCCAGCGGCGGCAAGACGTTCAACACCACCGGGTGGAAGATTGGGTGGATTACCGCGCCCCAACCACTGCTCAAAGCCATCATGGCCGTGAAGCAGTACCTCACCTACGTCAACGGTGCACCGCTGCAAGTGGGCATTGCGACCGGACTCGGGCTGCCCGACAACTACTTCACCGACCTTGCTAGCGGCCTCGCCCGCAAACGCGACACCCTCGGCGCCGGGCTGCGCAGCGCAGGTTTCGACGTCACCACGCCTCAAGCCGGCTACTTCATCATTGCGGATGCCGCACCACTGGGTGTCACGGACGCTGCAGACTTCTGCCGCGTCCTCCCCGAGATCAGCGGAGTCGTCGGAATCCCCGTGACTGCATTCGTGCATCCGGCGAACCACGGCGACTACAACACGCTCATCCGCTTCGCCTACTGCAAGAAGCCCGACGTACTCGATCGTGCAGCGGCTCAGCTTTCTGGGATGAAGCTGCGCAACTAGCGAACGACGGTCAAGATTTCTGCACCATCGTCGGTGATGGCGATCGTGTGCTCGCTATGAGCCGTGAGGCAACCGGTCACACTGCGCAAAGTCCAGCCATCGGCATCCGTCACGAGTTCGTCAGTGTCGGCCATCACCCATGGCTCGAGCGCCAGCAGCATTCCTGCGCGAAGCGGGAAGCCCCGACCTGGCCGGCCATTGTTGGCAACGTGAGGATCCTGATGCATCGTGGAGCCGATGCCGTGACCGCCGAACTCCATGTTGATGGGGTACCCGGCCTCGCTCAGCACCGTACCGATAGCGTGGGAAATATCGCCAATGCGATTGCCCGGTCGTGCCGCTGCGATGCCTTCGACGAGCGCCCGCTGCGTGACATCGATCAGTGCGAGGCTCTCGGCGGGCTGTGACTCCCCCACCACAAAACTGATCGCCGAGTCTGCCGCGACGCCGTCGAGAATCACCGCAAGGTCAAGAGTGAGAAGGTCACCCTCTGCGAGCGCATAGTCGTGGGGCAGCCCATGAAGCACCGCGTCGTTCACCCCTGTGCAGATGTAGTGCCCGAACGGGCCGCGCCCGAACGACGGTGCGTAATCGACGTAGCACGAGGTGGCCCCCGCCTCCAAGATCATCGACTGAGCCCAACGGTCAATCTCGAGCAGGTTAGTGCCGACCTTCGCTCGACCCTTCAACGTCTGCAAAATGTGGGCGACCAGAGCCCCCGTCTCCCGCGCACGAAGCAGCTCTCCGGGGCTAAGAATTTCGATCATTGACGCCTCCACACCAGAATATTTCAGATAACTATACCGGCCATACTATCCCGGTATAGAATCGACGCATGGTCCGATTGCCGCTCTCCCCCTCTGAAGTCGACCGCGGAAAACGCCTCGGTATGGCGCTGCGGCGCGGGCGCGGCACACGGTCGATCCTCGACACCGCTCTTGCCGCGGGCATCTCGCCCGAAACACTGCGCAAAATCGAGACGGGGCGCATCGCGACCCCGGCATTCCCCACCATCGCGGCCGTCGCCGACGTTATTGGGCTTTCTCTCGATGAGGTCTGGGCCGAAGTTCGAGAACCGGAACAGCGGCGCTCGGCCTAACGCTCCTCGAGCGGATGAACTCCATAGCGACGCAACGATAGCGCCGGGTTGGTCGCCCGCACCTCGTCCAGGCGAGCGTGCTCGATGTGAGCGACAGCGACATCCGTGCGCTCCCCAATCGTCACAAGCTCAACACCCATCGGGTCGACGACCATGCTGTTGCCGACACCAATCGGTGGGGCGTGGTCGGCAGCGGCGACAAAGACGGTGTTCTCGATCGCCCGTGCCGTGAGCAACGTGCGCCAGTGGTACTCCTTGAGCGGACCACGCACCCACTCGGCGGGCACCACGATGAGGTTGGCCCCGGCATCCACCAACCGGCGTGACACCTCGGGAAAACGGATGTCGTAGCAGGTCTGCAAACCGACCGTGAAACCCTCCCAGGCGAAGGTCTGCGGCGCGCCAATCGACCCGGGAATGACCCAGTCGGATTCGCGCTGCCCGAACGCGTCGTAGAGATGTTGTTTGCTATAGGTCGCGACAATGGCGCCGGTGGGAGCAATCGCGACGAGGGTATTCCAGAAGCGGTTATCTTCCTCGCTCGACTGCAACATGCCCGCAGCGACATGAATCCGCAAGCGCTGCGCGAGCGAGGTCAGCGCCTGCACAAAGGGGCCGTCAAGCGGCTCGGCGGCGGCGACCCAGTCTTCGCCCATCGTGGCGGTGAAGTACGACGAGTACTCCGGAAAGATCACAAAACTCGCGCCACGCTCAACGGCTCGCTCAGCGAGCTCAGTGATCCGCGCGATGTTCTCATCGCGATCATGGCCAGGAACGAACTGGGCAACGGCGATGGTCGAAGCGGGAGTCATAAGCCCAGCCTACGACCCCGCTTCCTCACTGCCCAGAGACAACGGTGCGAATACGGCTACGCGCCGCCCTCCGCAATCTGCTTGCGGTACGGCAGCAGCGCGGCCTTCATGCCAATTCCGAGTACACCGACAAGACGGCCGTCGCGGTAGTAACCAACGGCAGCCTGGTCGGTGAGGTCTCCCTCAAGCACACGGATGTCGTCATCCGACACCAAGCCCAGCAGACCGTAAGCCTGCAGTTTGATCTCGAACTGATTCGACCAGAACGACGGCATCGGAGCGAAAGGCTTAGCCACCACATCGGCGAATGATCCGTCGTCGGCGAGGTGCGCTGCGAGCACGGCGCCCGCACGCTTGCCGGTGTCGGTCGGGATGTTCCAGTGCTCGATTCGACGGGCAACGTCATCGAACATGGGGTTCGGGAAGCGAGCGATATCGCCCACAACGTAAACGTCATCGAGAGCACGACCGTCAGTCGTGACAGCGCGCATCGCATTGTCGGCGAGCATTCCGTCAGAGACGTCGAGGTTCGTTCCTTCGAGCCACTCGATGTTGCAGTGCGAGCCGACCGACTCGATCACGACATCGGCCTCGATAACGCGGCCATCGCTCAGCTCAACAGACTCAACTGCCGTCTCGCCGTGGATAGCAGCAACGTTCACGCCGGAGAAAATCTCCACGCCCTCGTCGGTAAGACGACGGCGCATTTCCTTCGCCACGAGGTCGCCCAGCGGACGCATCATCGGCTCGGCGCTCGGCGTCACAATAGTGACTTCGCAGCCGAGTTTGCGAGCGGTGGCGCTCAGTTCGCAGCCCAAGAAGCCCGAGCCGACGACAACAACGCGCGCGCCCTCGGTGAGTTCGGCGCGCAGAGCCATCGCGTCATCCAGCGACCGGACAACGTGACGACCGGCGATCGGAGCAAAATCCAAGCGGCGAGCTCGCAGGCCCGTCGCGATAACCAGAGCACGCCACTCCTGCACAGACCCATCGTCGGTGGTGAGAGTGTGCGCATCGAGGTCGACCGCGGTTGCCCGCACTCCGAGCATCCACTCGACGTCGCCCATTTCGGCACGCGACGGAAACGCCACAGCCTCGTGGGTGACCTCGCTGGCCAACACCTCTTTAGAGAGGGGCGGACGGTTATAGGGCGCGTGAAGTTCTTCACCAACCACGCGGATAGCACCGGTGTAGCCCGAACGGCGAAGAGACTCCGCCGCGCGCAGCCCACCCATCGCCGCACCGACAATAACGACCGGTGCGGCGGGGTTAGCCTCAGCCACTATTCGACGATTCGAATGGCCTGCATCGGGCACACATCAACAGCGGCTTCAATGTTGTCGCGCTCCGAGTCGGGCGCTTCGGCCACGTACTCGAGCTTGTCGTCATCGTTGAGCTTGAAGTTGTCGGGAGCCTCAAACACGCACTGGCCATAGTGCTGGCACTGGTTCATGTCGACTTCGATTTTGATCATCGCTTTTCCTCAATCTTCGACGGGTAGAGATCCTTCGACGGGGTCCGAATTCCTCGGAACTCCCAGTCGCCACCCATTGCCGTCGACATTACCTCTTCGGACTCTGTGGGCTGTGCCCCCACGTCGGTGCGGATGGCAGTCGGGCCAGTAACGATACGGTTCGTCAGCTTGCCTAGGCCTTCAACCTCGACCTCAACAACGTCGCCAGGCTGAACTGGGCGAGAGAACGCGGGTGTTCCCGAGAACAGCATGTCGCCGGGACTCAGCGTGATCGTGCGTGCAATATCGGCGACCAGGTAGTTCATGTCCCACTCCATGTTGTCGGTGTTGTCGTCTTGCTTGACCTCACCGTTCACGATGGTGCGCAATTGCTTGCCGCGGAAGTCCCAGTCCGTCACGAGACCGGGGCCAACGGGCGCGAGCGTGTCGCTGCCCTTCACTCGAAGCATGGAACCGGCATCCGTGTCGCGGAAATCGTGCAGACCATAGTCGTTACCGATCGAGTAGCCGGCGATGTAGTCGCTGGCCTGGTCGGGCGACACGTTGCGGCAGGTACGGCCGATCACGATGACGATCTCACCCTCAAAGTTCAACCACTTGCAGCCCTCGGGGCGCACGACATCACCCTTGTGAGTGTTGAGGGCGGTGACCGGCTTCTGAAAGTAGGTCGGCGCTGCGGGCAGCTTGGTCATGAACTCTTCGGTGCGGCTGGCGTAGTTCAAGTGCACGGCAATGATCTTGCTCGGCTCGGTCGGTGGCAAGTGAATTGCCTCGTCAACTCCGACCTCGCGGCCATCGCCGGCGACGAGAACATCGCCGTGACGCGTAACCTGCGTCGGGTATCCATCAAGAAGTACTCTGCGGAACTCAGTCACGAGAAAGGACCACATCCTTAGCTTTCGGGAAGCCACCTTCGGGCTTCGGGAACCAGACGTGCACCTGACCGGTGCCGATCGAATTTTCATACTCGCTGTACATGACGCCGGGAGCGGTGCAGCTCTCTTCACCAATCGCACCCGCGGTCATGAGCCAGTGGCCGAACATGGCCTCGGGGCGCACCTTCTGGAACGCGGGCATGGTTTCTAGCACCTGAGCGTGGTCGCCAGCCTTGAACCAGTCGAGACGTTCGTAGTCTGCCTCGCGGGCGGCATCCGAGAAAATGTGGGCCGGATCGGCCATCTCGTGCTTGCGCAAATCGCGCAGCTTGAAGAACGTGTGCGACAAAGCACCCGATGCGAGCAGGATGACTCGACGATCGCTCTTGGCAATCGCTTCGCCGATAGCGCGCCCCGCCCGAAGGAAGTCCTCGTCAGTCGCGGTCTGGCAGATCGAGACACTAACCCACTTCTTGTCGGGAAGGCCCTTGCCGAGGTACTCCCACAGGTTGATCGTGGCGTACATGATCGGCAGGTACTCGTCGTCGATCGGAGTGATCCAGGTGCCGTTCTTTTCGGCCTGCTCCCCCATGAGCTTCGCGAGCTCGGGGTCACCGATGAAGTCGTACGGAACACCGCTCATGCCGCGCGGCAGCTCTTCTGACGTGAACTTGCCGTGACGACGCTCGTGCGCCGTGACGACAAACTCAACCGTGGTCGCCCAGTGGCTGTCGAGCACGACAACAGTGTCGTAGTCGTCGTTCTCGAAGTAGTCCTTGCGGAGTCGTTCGAGGCCTTCAACGAGCGTTGAGTCCTTACCCTCATTAAGCTCCATACGGATCTCTTTGGGCAACATGATTGTAGGTACGTGGGCGATCAGCCCAGCGCCAACTACTTCTCCCATGACTATTCCTTCCATCCATTCGGTGAAACCACCGTGTTCTTAACATCTGCATAGAAATCAAACGACCAGGTGCCGCCCTCACGGCCAACACCTGACTTCTTGGAACCACCGAAAGGTGCGCGCAAGTCGCGCACAAAGAAGCAGTTGACCCAGATCGTTCCGGCGACGAGCTGCTTGGCGATAACGTCGGCGTGCTCGCGGTTGCCCGAGACGAGAATGGCGGCGAGACCGAATTCGGTGCCGTTCGCCATGGCGACGAGTTCGTCATCCGTCGTGAAGGTCTGCATCGTCAGCACCGGCCCGAAGACCTCCTGCGTGACGATTTCGCTGTCGACCTCGGGGTTCTTGACGAGAGTCGGCGAGAAGTAGAGCCCGCCCAGCTCTGCGTTGGGCTCACCGCCGAAGACGATGTTGGCTCCGCCGTCTTTCGCGCGGTCTACAAACCCCTTGATGCGTTCGAAGTGCACGCGGTGAACCTGCGGCCCAATGTCAGTCTCGAGATCGCGAGGGTCACCCTGGCGCAGGCTCGCGACCTTGGCCTTGAACGCTTCGGCAAAGGCATCCGCAATGTTCTCGTGAACGAGGATGCGCGTGCCAGAGAGACAGACCTGACCAGCGTTGTCGTACTGCTCAACCGCCAGGGTCGCCGCCAACTCGAGGTCGGCGTCTTCCATAACGATGCAGGGGCTTTTGCCGCCGAGTTCGAAGCTGCAGGGGGTGAGATTGTCCGCTGCTGCACGAGCGATCGACTTAGCCGTCGGTACCGAACCGGTGAACGAAATACGGCTGAGGTCGGGGTGGGCAACGAGCGAAGCGCCCGCTTCTTTGCCGTAGCCCTGAACAACGTTGAAGACTCCGGCGGGAAGGCCCGCCTCAGCGGTGATGTCCGCGAAGAGGGATGCCGTGAGCGGCGTCCATTCGGCCGGCTTGAGTACAGCCGTGTCGCCCGCGGCGAGCGCCGGGGCGATCTTCCACGTCGCGAGCATGAGCGGCGCGTTCCACGGCGTGATGAGCGCGGCGACCCCCGAAGGGTCCCACGAGACGTGGTTGTTGTGGCCGCGAGTGTCGAAGTCCGGATGCCCGAGGTCGTTCACGAGATAGTCAGCGAAGAACCGGAAGTTGTGGGCCACGCGCGGCATCACACCGCGCAGGTGGCTGCGGAGGAGCGCACCGTTGTCCATCGTCTCAACGTTGGCGAGTTCAGAGACGCGCTCTTCAACGAGGTCGGCGATCTTGTGCATGATGGCTGCACGATCCTTCGGGCTGGTGGCAGCCCATCCGGGGAATGCTGCACGAGCGGCAGCAACAGCCATGTCGACTTCGCGCTGGCCGCCGCGGGAGATTTCTCCGAGGGGGCTGGCGTCGATCGGTGACGTGTTGGTGAACGTCTCGTCTGAGGCGACGCGTTCTCCATTGATGAAGTGCCGCGTATCGACGGTCACTCCGGCTACTTGAACGTTGGTCATAGTTGTCCCGTCTCGAATCGCTCGCCGTTAAGTCATTCGGATGCTAATGACTTACCTTAGCGAGTGATTCGACCCCAAACAAGCGTTGGAGACGACAGAACTCTAAAAAAAGCTGAATTACCTAGGGCTTGGGCTCAACGCCTGCCGTCATGAGGCGCAGCATGTCGGCAAGTTCCTCGCGGCGCTCCGGCGCGACCGGGCCCGTCACTGCCTGCTCTTGCAGGTTGAAGGCCGGGAACAACTCAGTCATGAGTTCGCGACCACGGTCGGTGAGCTTCACAACGACAAGACGCCCATCGGCATCGCTACGCTCGCGCGTCAACCAGCCGCGGCGCTCGAGCGTCGTGAGCACTCCCGTGAGAGTGGCCTTAGAGAATCCGCCCTCGAGTGCAATTTGGCGAGTTTCGATGGGCTCCCAGATCCATGTAACCCACAACACCACGAATGCCGTCCACGACAGGTTGTGCTCTGAGAGCACGGTGCGCTCGAAGTGGTTGCGCACGGCGTTCGCAGCACGAAATAGGTTCGACGCAACAGCCATCGCGGAGTAGTCGAGCGGCAGGCCGCCGACTCTCGCCTGCACCTGGCGTTCGGTTTCAGTCAGTGTGTGTGGTCCGGCCACGGAGGGTCCCCTCGCTCGCGTTTAGCTGCGGTTACTCTATCGAACCCCTGCCACCCAGAAAGATTTGACGCGAATACTCGCGGAAACTTGATCGGGTACCGTATTGTTTGTATCCAAACAACCCACGGAGGATTGAGTTGACTTCAATGGCGAACGTCACCCTGGCAGACCTAGATCTGTTCGAAAATGGCACACCCTGGAACGTGTTCGACAAGCTTCGGGCAGAGGCTCCGGTGCACTGGTCAGAGGAACCGGCACCCAACCACGGCTTTTGGTCGCTCACCCGGTACCACGACATCGTGTCCGTGCTCCGTGACACCGAAACCTTCTCCAGCGAGCGCGGTACGGTCAACCTCGAAGAGCTCGACGACGAACAAATTGAAGCCCGCAAGTCGATGCTCGAGACCGACGGTGTTCGTCACCGCGCGCTTCGCCGCCTCATGCAGGGCGAGTTCACTCCCCGCGCAGTCGCCGGCTACGAAACCTTCCTCCGCGGCCTCACCGCCAGCACCCTCGATGCCGCTTTCGCGAACCCTGAGTTCGAGTTCGTCGACCAAGTGGCCGCCGACTTCCCGATCCGTGTTCTCGCCAAAATGCTCGACGTGCCTGACACCGACATTTACAAGCTGATCGACTGGGGCAACCGGATGATCGGAAACGACGATCCGGAACACGCTGACGTACTCGCAAGCTCCGCCGCGAGTGAAGAGTTCCGTCTTCTGCCCTTCCGCTCTCCCGCTGCTCGAGAGGTCTTCGAGTACGGTAACGACCTCGCCAACCAGCGTCGCGGCAAAGACGGCAACGACCTCGTGTCTCGCCTCGTCAACCAGACCCCGATGGACGGCCAAGAGCTCAGCGAGCGCGACTTCAACAGCTACTTCTTGCTGCTCGTCGTTGCCGGCAACGAAACCACACGCCACACCATTACGCACTCCATGAACTACCTCATGGACAACCCCGACCAGATGGCACTTCTGCAAGAGAAGCCCGAGCTCATTCCATGGGCTGTTGAGGAGTTCCTGCGCATGGCCAGCCCGGTTTACCACTTCCGTCGCACTGCGACGAAGGACACCGAAATCAATGGTCAGGCCATCAAGGAAGGCCAAAAGGTTGTCACGTGGTTCGCCGCCGGAAACCGTGACCCCGAGATCTTCGAAGATCCTTACAAGATGGATGTCACCCGTAACCCGAACGAGCACATGGCATTCGGTCGCGGTGGCCCGCACATGTGTCTCGGAAACTCACTGGCGCGCCTTGAGATCCGTATTATGTTCGAGAACCTGTTGCCCCGAATCTCGGGAATGACGAAGCTCAGTGAACCTGACCGTCTGCGCAGCAACTTCGTCAACGGAATCAAACGACTCCCGGTACGCGTCGAATTAGCAAAGTAGGCACATGAGCGAGGTAGTTGCATGAGTGAGGTACGCCCACAAGGCAGACCCCACGCGGTATGGGGCGACGAGACTGAAGTAGTGCAGCTCGCCCTCGACTGGACCTCCAAAAGAATGGTCCGCGAAACCGATCCGTTCTCGACAGCACGGCCTGCGGCCGATCTGGCGGCAGCGGTTGGTCAAGCGATCCGCCCGGAGGGTATCGGCGGCGCAGAAGCGCTCCGGATTTTCGACGAGATTCTCGAGCCAGCAACGCGGGCTCAAGATGACCCGCTGAACCTCGCTTACATCGCCGCCGCGCCCACTCGGGCGGCCGTCGCCTTCGACCTCGTCACCAGTTCTGCCAACATTTTTGGTGGGCTCTGGGAGTCCGGTGCTGGCGCCGTCTTTGCCGAGAACCAAGCACTGCAGTGGATCATCGGCCTGCTCGATTGGCCTGAGACCGCTGGCGGCACATTCGTCTCCGGCGGCACCTCGGGCAACCTCTCGGCGCTCATGACAGCCCGCGAAACCGCCAAGACACGTCGGGGCGGTCGCCCTGCTGGCGGCTGGCAACTGGCGTACACCTCCAACGCTCACTCGTCGATCAACTCGGCCGCGAAAGCGCTCGACGTTGACCGGGTTGACGTGCCCATCGATGACCGCGGACACATGACCGGGGCAGCGCTGCGCACCGTTCTCGAACAGCACCCGAACGTGTTTGCGGTGGTCGCATCCGCCGGAACAACTAACGAGGGCCTCGTCGACGATCTGGCCGACATTGCCGACGTCTGCGAAGAGTTCGGTGTCTGGATGCACGTTGACGGCGCCTACGGTGGTGCGGGGCTCGCCGCCCCGAGTATCCGCCACGTCTTCGATGGCATCGAACGAGCGGACAGCTTCATCGTTGACCCGCACAAATGGCTCTTTGCCCCCTATGACTGCTGCGCGCTAATTTATCGTGAGCCCGAGCTTGCCCGGGCCGTGCATTCTCAGCACGCCAGCTATTTGGATGCCATCGACCGCAACGAGTGGAACCCCAGCGAGCTCGCTCTGCACCTCTCGCGGCGCGTGCGCGGGCTCCCGCTGTGGTTCAGCCTTGCGACCCACGGCACCGACAAGTATCGGGACGCGATCGAAGCCTCGGTGTCGACCGCTCGCGAAGTCGCCCGCGCAATCGACGCGACGGACTACCTTGAACTCGTGCGTGAGCCCGAGCTCTCAGTGCTGCTGTTTGTGCGTACCGGGTGGACGGCAGAACAATATTCCGCCTGGTCGAAGCAGGTAGCGCACGATGGCGTAATTCTCTGCGTGCCGACGAAATGGCGCGGCCAGACTGTGCTGCGGCTAGCATTCGTGAACCCTGACACCGAAGCATCCAAGGTGATGGCGGCGTTGGAGACCCTGCGCTAGGGCACACTGCGGTAGCTTTGCCCCACGGCGATGACGCCGACCGTGCACGAAGGGCGTGACGAGATGAACACCACTGTTTCTTTGACCGAGCTTGCCGCAATGGAACTGGCGAGCGCTCTCGCCTCGAACAACGGTCGAAGCGCCGTGACGGTATGTGGTGGGCGCGATGCCCAGCTCAGGCAGACAGTGATGGCTTTGCGGGCCGGTGAAGGCCTCTCGGAGCACTCAAGCCCCGGCGAAGCGACCCTTCAGGTTCTTACGGGCAGCATTACGCTGCGCACCACCGATGAGTCGTGGCACGGCACAGCCGGAGATCTCATGCCGATTCCCGCTGAAGTTCATGCGGTGGATGCGCTCGAAGACTGCGCTTTTCTGCTGACAGTGGTGAAAGCTCAATAGGCTGCACGCCTGCACGCCTGCACGGCTGCTCGCCTACTCGACTGCTCCTACTCGGCTGCACGCCGGCACGTAGCTCGCTAGCCGAGCTTGGCGACGCGGTCGAGGAAGGCATCCACGAGTGCCGCGGTCCGCTCGGCGGCACGGCCTTCTTCGTCACGGGTTTGAGCGATCATGATCGCCGGATTCTGCCCGCTCGCGATCACTTCATCGATGCCGCCCTGATCGAGCCAGCCCTCCAAAATGTCCGAGTTGAGTTCGGGATGAAACTGCACAGCCAAGCTGCGGCCGTAAGTGAATGCCTGCGGCGCTATCGGGTTGCGGGCGATTTCAACGGCGCCTTCGGGCATCGTCCACTGGTCATAGTGAAACTGAAACCAGGGTCCGTTCGAGACGAGCGAGGTGTCGTCGCTGTAAATCGTTTTCCAACCGATTTCTGATTGAGCGCCGCGGGCAACCGTGCCTCCGAGCGCTCGCGCGATGAGCTGGCCACCGAAACAGATGCCCAACACCGGGATGTCCGCCTCGATGGTGGAGCGCACCCACTCCAATTCTGGAGTCAGCCAGTTGCCAATGCAGCCGTCATCCCAGGCGCCCCACGGAGCTCCCATCGGGACGACGAGGTCGTAGCCCGAGACATCCGGAAATTCAAAATTAACGTTCGGGTTCTCAAAATTCTCTTCCGTGACAACCATGATCTCGTCGATTTCAAAGCCACGTTCCCGCAGGCGATCGCCCACTAGACCGCTGGCGGTGACGTGATCGTGTTGCACCAAGAGGGCTCTCATCTGTGTACCTTTCCGGTAAATTTCTCGCGATGAGTGGACAGCCACACCGCTATGTGGCTTAGTATCTCACTAATCGTTCAGTGCCGAACGATTTATTTTTCGGAGGAAGAATGACTCTCGACATAGCAGCACTCCAGACAGACCTGCAGGCAAAAGGGATTGATGTTCTGCGCCTGATCTTTCCGGATGTGCTGGGAATTACCCGCTCCAAAGATCTTCTCGTCAGCCAATTGCACCGCGCGAAGTCTCCCCTGTTTTGCCAGGGCGTCTGGGTAACCACCACCGGCGGTGGCGTACTCGACGGAAACGACATCATGTCGTCTGGACTGCCCGACCTTCTCACTCAGATCGACCCGAACACCCTCACGATGATGCCGTGGGAGCCCGGAGTTGCCCTCGTCATCGGCGACGCCTTCAACCCCGACCACAGCGTCAGCCAGATCGCACCCCGCTCGGTACTGCAGAAGGTCATCGCCGAATACGCCGCCCTCGGCCTCACCCCCACCGTGGGCCCCGAACTTGAGTTCTACATCGCCAACTACGACGAAGAGAACGGCTGGAGCCGCAGCCTCAGCCGCACCGGTCGCGTCTACACCACGGGTGAACACGTCGACCCCGGCGGAGAATTCTTGAACCTCATGCGCATGCTCGACGGCATGGACATCGGCGTCTTCGCTGGCAACCACGAATTCAGCCCCGCGCAGTACGAGATCAACCTCTGGCACAGCGAGGCACTGGATGCCGCCGACCGCACTTTCCTCTTCAAGACTGCGGTGCGCGACATCGTCGCTCGCACCGGCAAGCACGCCCTCTTCGTGGGCAAGCCCTGGGACGACGAGGGTGGCAGCGGATTCCACCTGCACTTCTCGGTCGTCGACAAAGATGGCAACAACATCATGTCGGATGGCGGCTCTGGGCTCTCAGAGATGGCCAGCCACATGATCGGCGGCATCCTCGAACACGCTGGCTCACTCGCGGCGCTCTCGAACCCCACCGTCAACGCCTACAAGCGCCTCGGCCCCGACACTCTGGCGCCGTACCGCGCCAACTGGGGCCACGACAATCGCAGCGCGATGCTGCGGGTTCCGCCCGAGCGCGGCGCGGGCACGCGACTGGAAGTTCGCCTCGGCGACCCGGCGGCGAACCCGTACCTGCTCATCGCCTCCACTCTGGCTGCCGGCCTCGATGGCATCAAGCGCAAGCTCACGGCCCCTGCAGCGGTCGCGGGTTGGGCTTACGAAGACGAGTCGGCACCGATCTTGCCGATGACCCTCGACACCGCCCTCGACGCTCTCGACGCCGACACGGTGATGCGCGAGACCATGGGCAGCACCGTCATCGACGTATTTACCGTGCTCAAGCGTGACGAAGTGATGCGCTACGAAGATGCCGTCTCAGATAAGGCAACTCGCGACGTGAGCCAGTGGGAGATCGACGAGTACTTCGCCGACTACTAAGCCGGTAACGGTCTACGACACAGAAAAGCCCCGCCGAACGAATCGGCGGGGCTTTTCTGTGTGCCGCTGTGAGCGGCAGTGTCGACTGCAGCAGCGAGCGGATGCCGGCTGCCGCAGTCGGGCGCTTAGATCGCCTGTGAGCGGTCTTCTACGAGTTCGCCACCGTTGAAGGTGACTCCGATCTCGCGGTAGTACCCGCCGAGAATCTCTTGCACGGGAAGGATCGAGTGCAACTCATCCCACTGCGAGTCACCGAGGTGGAGTTCAGCGTCGCCCTTCCAGGTCTCACCGATTTCGACATCCGTGCCGCCCATGGTGATGAGCTGGTCGAGCGACATGCCGCCGTCCTTGCTGATGGAGGGCATGAAGCGGCTGTGCAGCATCTTGTGGCCATTGACGAAGCCATTGCTTTCGGCGGGCTCGCGCAACGTGACCACGGCAGAAGCGAGGCGGTGGTCGTAGGCCGCGATGGAGGCACCGAACTGGCCGCCGTTCTCGAGCTTGGGAGTGGCCTTTCCCTTGTTGAAGACTCGCGTAACGGCAATGTTGCCGAGCTTCTTGGGGTAGCCCTGGAACCAACCGCGACCGATAGCGAAGTCTTTGTTGACCCAGATGGCGACGCAGCGGCTGTAGACGATGCCCTTGTGGGAGCAGCGCACCACCATGAACGCTTCGAGGTACTGGGCGCGCACGGGGTCGAGCAGTTCGAGGCCGCCTGTGCTGCAGGACTGCCAGTCGGCCCAGACAATGGCTACGGCGCCAGGTTGCTCGGGAGCGAGGTCAATATCGTCAGGAAGGATCGCACGTACGTTGGCTGGATCGGTCAAGTACTCGACAGTGAGTAGCGTTCCCGAGTAGTACCAGGGCATCTTCGGCACGAGCGAACTCGACCCTTGCGGAGTGAGTGGAGGAAGGAATCCATTGAGTTCGGTCATGCGCCAGAGTGTAGCCCAAAACGGTTCGTATCCGAATGAATTTCTCAAAACGCTTGACTAAGAGACCCTGTCTTCGCCATTGTTGAACGCAACTCGTTCGGATACGGACGAACTGATTTAGAACTCAACGAGGAGTTTCACTATGGCGCTTGACCAAAAATCCCAGGAAAGCCCCGATCGCACCCTGCGCAAAGGGCGACTCGGCGTAATCGGAATCGTCTTCTTTGTCGTGGCTGCAGCAGCGCCGCTTCTCGGAATGACCGGTGCCGTGCCCGTGGCGATCGTTCTCGGCAACGGCGCAGCCGCCCCCGGCGCTTACCTCTTCGCCGGTATCGTCTTGCTTCTGTTCAGCGTGGGCTACGCGGCGATGAGCCAGCGGGTCACCAATACCGGTGCCTTCTTTGCCTACATCGGGCGCGGACTCGGACGTAACGCGGGAATCGCTTCCTCGTTCGTTTCGGTTCTTGCCTACCTCACCATCCAACTCGCCATTTATGGCTTCTTCGGCGGCCTTATGGCCGTACAGGTTGGTCTTCTCCCCTGGTGGGCCTGGACTCTCCTCGCTTGGATCGCGGTCACCGCACTTTCGTTGCTGCGCGTCGATATCGGAGCCAAGGTGCTCGGTGTGCTGATGCTCTCCGAGCTCATCGTGCTTGTGATCGCCGCTGTCGCGATTCTCGCCGACGGTGGCCCCGAAGGCCTCAACTGGGGCGCTTCGTTCTCCCCTGACCTGATCCTCGCCGGTGGCCTTGCCGGTTCTGCTGGAATCGCCTTCGCGTTTGCGTTTGCGTCCTTCATCGGTTTCGAAGCAACCGCCATCTACGGCGAAGAAAGCATCAACCCCAAGCGCGCCGTACCGCGCGCCACCTACCTCGCTGTTGGCCTCATCACCGTGCTGTTCGCCTTCACCGCTTTCGCCCTTGTCACCGGCATGGGCGCCTCGAACGTGATCGACCAGACACTCGAACGCTCAGCCGGTCTCGAAGACCCGGCCGCGGTGCTCTTCACTCTCGCCAGCGAATACGTCGGACCGTGGCTTGCAACGCTCATGAGCATCCTCGTGCTCACGAGCATGTTCGCCGGGCTCCTCGCGTTCCAGAACGCCGCAAGTCGCTACCTCTTCGCCCTCGGCCGCGGTGGCGTGCTGGCGAGTTCGGTGGGAACCGTGAATGGTCGCGGAGCCCCCGGTCGCGCATCCATCATCGTGTCGATCATTAGCGGTGTGGTGATTGTGCTTTTCGCTGCATTCCAGCTCGATCCCATCGGCAACATGTTCTTCTGGTTCAGCGGCCTCGCCGTGGTGGCGATCGTGCTGATCGAAGCGCTCGTCTGTGTTGCGATCATCCGCTTCTTCCTGCAGAACAAGGGAACCGAGAACATCTTCGTCACCATGATTGCGCCGATTCTGGCCTTCATTGGTCTCGTTCTCGCCGAGTACCTGCTGATGTCACGCTTTGGCCTGCTCGCCGGTGACCTCACTCTCGCTGCTGGAGTCGACCCCACAGTGACCGCCTTCGGCCTCAACGCCTTCGGCTGGTTCCTCGTGCTGTCGCCGTTCATCGCGTTTGTGATCGGCTACGTCGTCTCGCTCGTTCGCAAGAGCCTCAACGAAGAACTGCTGCAAGACGTCATCTCCTAAAGTGCCAAGCGAAGGGCCCCAACACTGTCGTGGTGTTGGGGCCCTTCGTTGTTAAGAGATGTAAAGCAGGTACTTCGAGTGGATGCCGCGGCTAGGGCGTTGCGCCAGTAGCAACAGGGCGCTTCGGCTGGTTCGACCAGGCCGACCACGAGCCGGGGAAAAGTGCCGGAAGAAAACCGGCAACAGTGAGCGCAAGCGCATCGTGCGCAGCGGTCACGCCCGAACCGCAGTACACGCCGACGGCGCGATCGACGCTCACGCCGAGGTTTTCGTAGCGCTCCCGCAGCGTCTCGGCGTCTAAGAACTGGCCATCGTCGGTGAGGTTGCCTGAGGTCGGCGCGCTAATCGCCCCGGGAATGTGACCGGCGCGCGGATCGATCGGCTCGGTCTCGCCGCGGTAGCGCTCCCCCGCGCGCGCATCGAGCAGCACGCCGGTTTCGGCTAGAGCGGCAGCGTCATCCGCATTCAGAACGGGCTCGTTGCCGGCGCTGAGGGTTGCGGTGCCGGGAACAATTGCCGCCAGGTCGTCGGTGCCGGCGGAGAGTGGATGCCCGGCCGCCGTCCACGCGGAGAGCGCGCCGTCGAGCACCTGAACATTCTCGATACCCATGTAGCGCAGCAGCCACCAAGCGCGGCACGCGGCGAGGCTGTTCCAGTCGTCATAAACGACGACGGTGTCGCCATCGTTGATTCCCCAGCGGCGCACGGCGGCCTGAAACTCCTCGACCGTGGGGAGCGGATGACGCCCCTCATGAGGTTCACCGTGACGCGCGAGCTCGGTGTCGAGGTCAACGTAGACAGCCCCGCGGATGTGTCCGGCTTCGTAGAGCGGCAGGCCGGCGGGTCCGCCAAGGCTCCACCGCACGTCGAGAACGCGCACGGGAGCTCCGCCCAACTCGGCGGCGGTGAGCAGCGCGTCTAGTTCGTTCGCGGTGACGAGGGGGTGAGGCATCCGAGGCTCCGATCGTGGGGAACTTCAATGATGACATTCGCAGCCGCACAACGTCGCCGACGCCTAGCTGCGCCTACCTGCGCCAGTTCCTGGGGCCCGCGACAAGCCGGCGAAGACGATTCGTTTCAGCAGACGCGTCACCACTCAGTCGCGTAATCGCGCGTGCCGCTCCCGTTCCTTCTCGTTTTCCTTCCTGCTCTGCAGAAATCGGGCATACGCTGAAGGCATGCTCACCCCACCTGAAGCCGCGAAGATTCCCACGGAACGCCTCCAGCATGGCGACCACTACGTCGACAATTACGAGTGGATGCGCGACAAAGAGAGCCCCGAGACCCTCGCGCATCTCCATGCCGAGAATGCCTTCACCGCGGCGCGCACGAGTCACCTCAGTGTGTTGCAAGAGCAAATTTTCGAAGAGATCAAAGGCCGAACGCAGGAGACCGACCTAAGCGTTCCGGTTCGCCGCGGCCAGTGGTGGTACTTCAGCCGCACCGAAGAGGGAAAGCAGTATCCGATCCATTGCCGCGCACCGATTGCAGGTGACGATGACTGGACTCCCCCGACGATTGCCGAGCCTGTTGCTGCTGACACTGGCGCGGATGCTGCCGCGGTTCCCACGACTCTCCCCGGCGAGCAGATCCTTCTCGACGACAACGTCGAAGCTGAGGGTCACGACTTCTTCAGCCTGGGCTCATTCTCGCTGAGCGACGATGGCACGTTGCTGCTCTACGGCGTCGACATCGAGGGCGACGAGCGTTACACGTTGCGCGTGCGCCAGCTCGGTGAGGCTGCTGCGGCGAGCGCGGGTTCGGCGAATGCTTCCGACGCTGATCCTGTCACCCGCTTCAGCACCGCCGATGACCTTCCGGACGAGATTCCGGGCACCGCGGGCGGCGCGCTCTTGGATGCCACAGGCAAGTACGTCTTCTATACGACGGTGGATGATGCCTGGCGCCCCGATACCGTCTGGCGCTACGAGCTCGGCACTGCTGCGGCATCCGCGGTGCAGGTATTTCATGAGCCCGACGAAAGCTTCTGGGTGGGCGTTGGTCGCTCACGCAGTGGCAAGTATCTGGCGATCGAGGCCGGTTCACGCCTGACGAGTGAGACGCGACTGCTCGACACGAGCGATCCGACCGGCGAGTTCGAGGTTGTCTGGCCGCGCGAAGTGGGCGTCGAGTACGACGTTGAGCACGTGGTGGTGGGCACGCAAGACCGTCTGCTGATTGTGCACAACAAGGATGCGATCAATTTCGAGCTCGTGAGCGTCGCTGCGGCCGACCCTCTCGGCGAGCGCCGCGTGATCCTCCCCCACAACGAAGCCGTGCGCCTCGAGGGTGTAGATGCCTTCAAGGACTTCGTGGCGATCGAGTACCGCCGCGAGGGACTCACACGAGTGGCAGTTGCGATCGTTCCGAAGCATGGTGGGCGCTACGAAGACATTCCCCACGAGCTCAAGTTCGACGACGAACTCTTCACCGTGGGCCTCAGCTCCAACCCCGAATGGAATCAGCCGAGCATCCGTCTCAGCTACGGCAGTTTCGTGACCCCGACGATCGTCTACGACTACCTCGTGGATGACAACGAACTGGTCGTTCGTAAACAGCAGCCGGTGCTTGGTCACTTTGAGCCCGCGCTGTACACGCAGCGTCGGGAGTGGGCCACCGCGTCCGACGGCACGCGCGTGCCTATCTCGCTCGTCTACCGCAACGACCTTGTGGCACCTGGAACCCCGGCGCCGACGGTGCTCTACGGCTATGGCTCGTACGAGATCAGCATCGACCCGGGCTTCACCGTTGGCCGCCTGAGCCTGCTCGACCGCGGCATGGTGTTCGCTGTCGCGCACGTGCGCGGCGGTGGTGAGCTGGGCCGCACTTGGTACGAGGGCGGCAAGAAACTCCACAAGCGCAACACGTTCACCGACTTTGTCGCGTGCGCCCGTCACCTCATCGACATCGATGTTACGTCGAGTGATCGTCTCGTTGCCGAGGGCGGAAGCGCCGGCGGCCTGCTCATGGGTGCCGTCGCAAACCTGGCCCCACAACTGTTCTCGGGTATCCTCGCGGTCGTTCCGTTTGTTGACCCGCTCACGTCGATCCTCGACCCCTCGCTACCGCTGACGGTCATCGAGTGGGACGAGTGGGGCGACCCCCTCCACAACGAGGAGGTGTACCACTACATGAAGTCGTACTCCCCGCTCGAAAACGTTCACGACACCCACTACCCGCGCATTCTCGCGGTGACCTCGCTCAATGACACCCGGGTGCTCTACGTCGAGCCCGCCAAATGGGTTGCTCGCCTCCGCGAGGTGGGAGCGGATGCGCTGCTCAAGACCGAGATGGCGGCAGGCCACGGCGGCGTCTCCGGCCGCTACGACGCCTGGCGCGAGCGTGCTTTCAACTACGCGTGGATGGTGGATGCGACGCGCCCCTCAGCGCACTGATCGAGGGCGTGCATGCAGCGCCTCAGCGAGCGTTCGCAAGATTGTGTCTCGCAATCGCAAGCACGATTATCGCTGCCACAGGGATCACCGCGAGCAGCACCGGAGTACTGAGCCAACTGGTCGTCAACGCTAGGCTCAGCACGCCAGTGAGCAGCAGTGCATCCGCCTGCCACATCATGACGAGGGCGCCCGACAAGTCGCCCGCTGGAGTCGGAATCGGCGCGAGCAGTTCGAGAGGCATCTGACCCTTGGTGGCGTTCATGATGCGAATGGTCACAATGAACAGCGCAAACGCCAGCGCCACGACGACGCTCGCCGGTGACCCGCCGACGGCGAGAGCGGTGAGCGCTCCGGCGCCCACGAACACGAGCACACTCACCACCGGCAGCGCTGCGTGCAATGCGATCTCTCTCGCAACGCCAAAGCCATAGAGCGGCAGTGCCACAGCAGTGTCAGCGGAATGGTGAAAGCCGTCGCTCCAGACTCCAAGCGCAAGGAACGCGATGACACCGCCGAGGAGCGCCGGCGCCCACGCCACCGTTGCGGGAACAGCGCTGATGCTGGCAAGCAAGAACCCTGCAACGGTCAGGGACAACGCGGCCAGGATCGCACGTTCGGGAGTGCGCAGAGAGCCGACGACATCACGAACAAGCATCAGAATGGGCGTTGGTACGACTTGCACCGATCGCCACTGGCGCCCCAGCGTGGGCAACGCGCGGAATTGCTCAAATGCTCCCGCAAGGTCAGCGGATGCAGTGAACGTAGCGGCACTCGTCCAGCGCTGCGCTTGAGCGCTCAGCTCGGAACCACGGATGCCGTCCAAGAGTTTCGGCACCGCCAACGATGCTGCGAGCACCGCGCTCGCAAGCGCGGCGAGCATCGGCCACGGCGCAGGCCCGGAGCTCGGGTAGAGCAGCGCGAACCATCCCCACGGCGTCACGAGCAACCCGCCCGGAATGACCGCGGCAATGAGCGAGACCACTGCAAGCGCGGCAGCAATCCGTTGCGACGAGCGCGGCGGAAGACTTTGCCCGCCCAGCCACGCGATCCCGGCGAGAATGCCCACGAGCACCGTCGCCGCCACGAACACGGCTACGGACAGAGCTGACGCCGCTCCCGCCACCGCGAGCGCGGCGGAGAGAACAAGGGCAAGCGCAACGAGAACACCCACGAGTTGAGTTGTCGAGGCGAGAAACGGTCGCCGCAGCGTCTGACGACGAGGCAGATGATTGCTCGCGACGACGGCACTCCGAAACGGATCCACAAGCGCGGGGCCGCGAATGCGCCCGAGCACGACGAGTGCAGCAATTAGCAGCCCCATCGCGGCCGAAAGGACGGCGGGTGCGGCTGCGCTCCCCAAGAAGGCCACGATCTCGGGCGATGCGAGGCCGAGAATCGCCATTCGGATCACGGGCACGCCAACGATCAGCAGCACCATCAGCGCCACGTAAATCGTGTATTTGAGGTCGCTCTCGCTCTGGGCCTGCTGGTCGCGACGCAGTTGTCGCAAGCGCCGAAGAGTGGGGTCGGATGCCACTACGAACGCTTCAGAGCCACAGTGCGGTCGCTCACCGCAGCGATCAATTTCGCATTGTGCGAGGCGAATAGCAGTGTCGTGCCATTAGCAACAAGCCCCCTCAGGATGCTGGCTACTTGTGCTCGGCGTTCTTTGTCGAGTCGCTGTTCCGGCTCATCGAGCAAGAGCACGTCGAAGGGCCGCGCCACTGCGAGCGCCAACGAGAACATCTGTGTCTGCCCCGAGGAGAGCTCGTGGGCGAAACGTGTGCGCAAGCGAGTAAGGCCGAAATCGTCGAGCAGTGCGGTCGATCGCTCACGTGACGCTGCGACCTCCGCGCCCCACGAGACGCCGACCATCGTGAGTTGTTCGTCAAGCGTGAGGTCCCGGGCGAAAGAGGTGTGGCCGATATGACCAGCCACCATACGGCGAAAAGCCGGGCTTCGCTCATCCACTGGCAGCTCACCAACGTGCGCACTGCCCGCAGTCGGCGGCACCAGGCCAGCGAGAACCCGCAGCAGCGTTGTCTTACCAGCACCGTTCGCGCCAGTGATTGCGACCGCAGTTCCGGCGAGGATATCGAACGAGACAGGTTCGAGCAGAGCAACATCGTCGATGCTCACCGTGAGGGAATCCACACGAACCGCGGATGACCGCTCGAGCCCGAGCGCTGCATCCGCGTCATGAGAATTCCCCATGAAACCTATTCTAGGCAGACCACCACTCGTCGTACATCGAAACGGGTACCGTGCGCTTGTGGCGAGTGTTGAGGTACTTCTTCTCAATATCAGCAGCGGCCTCGGCGGGTACGTCGAGGCCCTCGAGGTAGTCGTCGATGTGATCGTAGGTGACACCGAGGTTGGCTTCGTCAGCTTGGCCCGGTGTGTGGTCGAGCAGGTCTGCCGTCGGCACCTTTTCGTACAGTCGCTCGGGAGCGTCGAGGTGGATGAGGAGCTGCTTGCCTTGACGCTTGGTGAGGCCGGTAAGGGGCAGCACGTCAGCGCCACCGTCGCCGAACTTGGTGAAGAAGCCCGTGACCGCTTCGGCCGCGTGGTCAGTGCCGACCACAAGGTAGCCGAGCTGCCCGGCGATGGCGTACTGCGCCACCATGCGCTCGCGTGCCTTCACGTTGCCCTTGTTGAAGTCTGTAATCGGCTCGCCCATCGCATCCGCGAACTCGGCGGCAATACCGTCGACGGCACGCTGGATGTTGAAGGTCACTTCGCGGTCGGCCTCAATGAAGTCGAGCGCCAGTTGCGCATCGTCTTCGTCGCGCTGAACCCCGTGCGGCAGTCGCACGGCCACGAACTGTGCTTCGACACCGTCCGCACGCAACTCAGTAACCGCGAGCTGGCAAATGCGGCCAGCTAGCGACGAATCTTGCCCACCGCTGATGCCCAACACGAACCCCTTGGCATGTGAGGCTTCCAGGTACTCCTTGAGAAACTCGATGCGCCGCCGAATTTGCCCAGCGGGGTCAATCGTGGGCTGAGTGTTCAACTCGGAGATGATGCGGGCCTGCAACGATGTCATGCATCAAACCTAACCCTGCCCGGTGTCATTAGGATTGTTCATTTCTGCCGCGCCGCAGACTCTCGGCGGGTTAGCCTGAAACTGTTACGCCCACGAAACACAGGAGCCCCGGATGATCGATCAACTACTTCGCCCCAAGATTGCGTTCTGGACCGGGCTCGGTCTTCTCATCGTCGGGTTCGTTCTGGGTAACTTCGTGATTCCCAACCTCTACTGGGCCGCGCAATCGATCGGCTTCCCGCTCGCCTCGCAATTCGCGAGCGGCCTTGCCGGCGGTGTTGAATTTCTCGCCCAGATCGCACGCCTTGTCGGCCCGGTGCTGATCGTCGGCGCCCTCGTCATGTTGAAGATTGAGCGCACTTCTGTGGGAACGCGCGAGAGCTAACTCAGCTCCTGCGCGATCTCCCACGGCAGTCCTGACGGATCAAGAAACACCGCAGTGCGGCGGCCCCACGGACGATCAACGGGGCCGTTGACGAGTTCGACGCCACGCTCGCGCACGGCAGCGCACGCGGCATCCGCATCGGGCACATTGACGGTGAGCATGACGGATGCTGCAGCTCCCGGCGGCGCGACGGCGGCCGGTCCGATCAGCTCAACAGCCTCACTGCGCGCGAGCACGTTCACCACCAGCGCGCCCACCTTAAACATGCACGAAACCTCGTCTTCGAAGATCACCGAGGCGGAGAACACGGCCGCATAGAAGTCTCGCGACAGCGCCACGTCATCCGAAAAAACTGTGATTGCTTCAACGTTGTTGAGTGCGTCGATCATGCCGTTCTCCCTAGATTCGCGCCGCCTGAACTCGGTCACCCTAACGGGGTCCTGAGCCACAGCGCCGATGGCGATAGCCTAGAGGGAGTTGGGCCGCACCCGAAGCGCCTCGACAGTCAAGGATTTACGCGTGAAAAACCCGATCAAGGCTGCCCTCGTTGCCGTCATTACCGCCTCCATGGTGGCGGTGATAGCGACCCCGGCGTCCGCAGCGACCTCTTCATACATCTCCGCTGAAGCCTCCGGCAACAACGTCGCCGGGCGCGCTGCCGCGTCCCTTCTTCGTGATGCCTGGGGCGCTGCGATCGTCGCCCGCGGTGAAATGGTTCCAGCACCGCTCGTGATCAACGGCACCCAAAACGCTGCACTCTCGGGAGTTATTGCCACGTCACCCGGCGGCACCACAGTATCGGTGCAACGCACGATGTACACCCCGGGAGCCACCACCACCTACGTTGGCGTGAGCGCCAATCCCGGACTCGCCCAGTGCACAGGCAGTGGCAACACGCTGCAGAGCAGCTCACCCCGGCCTTCGCTGCTGGACGGCAATAGCGGCTGCACTAATGGTGCGGGCTTCAGCTATGGCGCCTCGGGAGGCGCCGCCCCAGATTCAGAAACGCGCGACGCGTTCGAGTTCACATTCTCCACCGACGTTCTCGCGTTCGGCGGCTGGTTTGGAGACCTCGAGACACGAACCGATGGCTTAGGAGTGCCCGCTCTCGTGCGGCTCTACGACGCCGACGATATTCTGCTCTCTGAGGAAGAAGTCGTACCCAGTGGAGATCAGAGTCTTTGCGCCACAGACCCCGGCGGTTGCGGCAACCTCAGCACACGCTGGATCGGCTTCGTTGCCGACCTCGCCACCCCGGTATCCCGCATGGTGGTCATCGTTGGTGACGATCATGAAGGCGGCACAGCGGTCGCAGAAGGCATGAGCTTCATCGGTCCATCACTCATTGACGGCAGTGCTGAGCTCACCATCGACAAGACCGCGGCGGCGTTACCCACGAGCGCTACAAACGTGGGCGATCTGATCGACTACAGCTTTGTCGTGACCAATAGCGGAACCTTCGCGCAGAGCGACGTCACTGTCAATGACCTCGGCGCCCAGAGTCTGTCGTGCCCCGCGACGACCCTCGCCGCCAGCGCAACAATGACCTGTACCGCCGAGCATGCCGTCACTCAGGCCGACATCGACGCTGGCACGTACACCAACTCGGCCACCGCTTCAGGAAAAGCCTGGGGCGAGACGGCGACGTCTGAGGCTGACACTGCGACGACAACGATCAACCAGGCACCGGCGCTCAACGTCACTCAGGGTGTGAACACCACTACCTACACCGCGGTCGGCGATACCGCCACGTTCTCGATCGCCGCCACGAACACGGGAAACACCACGCTCAGCGCACTGACCGTGACGACCAGTCTCCCCACGCTTTCCCTCGACTGCTCGGGATTCCCGGCTGACCTTGCCCCGGGAGCAACGGGTACCTGCACTGCCACCTTGATAATCACGGATGCCGGAAGCGACTTCTCTACGACAGCAACCGTTGCAAACGAGCAGCTCACCGCCGCGTCGAATGCGGCTACCGTGCGCTTCGCAGCAACCGCCGCCTTCGCGGGAGAACTTCTGCCTGCCACTGGCTCCTCACCGGCAGCCACCGGCTCCGCAGCGACGCTCTTGCTCCTCGCGGGAGCAACCCTGCTCCTCGGCCGCCGCAGCGCGCTGCAACGAGCCGCGAGCGCCCCTACGGCTCGCTAGCTATTCGCTCGGGAGATCGGCGCCTGCAAGGTGGTCTAGTACCTTCCACAGCGCCCGCTGACCCGCGGCGTTGGTGAAGTGGCTCATTGTCATTGAGGTGACGGGGCCGATCATCTTCTTGGGCGGTGACGCAAAGAACTGGCCGCTGACGCCCTCCGGCATATCGATCACGGCAAGATAGCGCGCGGCCGCGGTGGGCACGCTGTGCCACGCACTCGGGATTAGCTTCATGATCGGCAGCATCACGCGGCGCATGATCGCCGGCATTTCTCGAGCCGCCTTCGTATCGGGGGTATTGCCGGGCGATACAACGTTCACGGCCATTCCGGCGGGAAGCTGAGTCGCGAGTTCCTTGGCCCACCACACGGCGAAGGTCTTGGCTGTCGCGTATTGCGTGCCGTTGGCAAACTTCACGGGCTTGTCAGCGCGCAAAACGGCCTCAATGGCACGTTCGAGATCGCCGTCGAAGGATGCCGCCGCCAGCGCGTCTACATCGATGTTCGAGAAGGTGGGAACATCCCCGCGCGCGGCTTCTGATCCGGCGATGATGATGCGTGCGTTGGCGCTCAGCAATTCAGCGCGCAGCAGGTGCGTGGTCACCGCGTGGTGCCCGGTGAGGGTCGCTGCCATGATCTGTTCGATGCCGTCCGCGGTGCGGCGCAACTCACTGGTCGCGGCGACTCCCGCGTTCAGGATGAGCGCGTCGATCGGGTTGCCTGCGGCGACGAGTGCCTGCGCGGCGTTATCGATGGAGGTTGAGTCATCAAGGTCGAGCGCGAGTGGCACAAATTGTGCCCCGGGCACGCGAGCCAGAAGGGCGTCCCGGGCTTCGTCCGCTTTCGCGAGCGTGCGGGCGGCAACGACGATGCGGCCATAGCCCGCCTCGGCGAGCTGAGCGGAGGCTTCCCAGCCGACTCCGGAGCTCGCACCGGTGACGAGAGCGGTTTTTGCGGCGTTGGCGTTCATCGATCGTCCTTTTGCATTGGTTTGAAACCAAACAGTACCATTGCATCCCCTTTTGGTACCACTGGGTTTCAAATGGGGAGGCTCGCGCGTATAGTGAAGGCATGAGCACCCATACCGGCACTACAGCGGGGCGCCCGCGCGCTTTCGATGCCGAAGCCGTGCTCGCGCAACTGACCGATCTGTTTTGGCAGCAGGGCTACCGCCACACCTCGCTCAGCGACATCGTTGAGGCGAGCGGCGTGCACAAGCCCAGCCTCTACCGCACCTTCGGCGACAAAGAGCAGCTCTTCGCGACCGTGCTGCGCCGCTACCTCGCCGAGCGCGAGCAGCACCTCTCCAGCATGCGCGCGATGGCCGGGCCCGGCATCGCCGGCATCCACACGTTCCTCGGTCTCTTCGAAGAGTTTGCGCTCTCTGAAACCGGCAGTCGAGGCTGCCTCGCTGTCACCGCGAGCGATGAACTGCGGGGCACCGCTCCCGGTTTTGAAGACTTCTCGCTCAAATACCGCGAGCTCATGACCTCTCAAATGACAGCTCTTGCTGCTCTCGCACTTCCCGAGGACGCCCCGGATGCTGCGCTCACGAGCCAGCGCGCCGAGCTGCTCTCCACGCTCATCCTCGGCCTTCAAGTCACGATTCGCTCGCAGGCCGACGCCGCCCAGCTGCGCTCCGTGTTCGCAGCGATTCACGCTCTCGTCGATACCTGGAATTAGCGAGGCTCCTGACCCAAGCGGCACAACGATCGCCACCGGCAACGGCAGGAACTGCATCCACTGGGGCAGCGGCCTCGCTGTTGACTACCCCGGTCCGACCACCGGATTAGTACGGGCGTGACAACAGGCAAAAGCCGTCAGCTTCACGAGGTCTACCATGGAGCACGACATCCTTCACGCCCAGAGCCCAAGCCAAATAGAGGAACCGCGATGACCATTCCACTCTCAGTGCCAACAATCAGCATTGACCGTGACCCCACAATTGTTGGGCGCGAATTTGACGAGGTTCTGCGCGAAGTTGGCTTCTTCCAAATAGTCGATCACGGTGTGTCAGAAAGTGTGGCCGACCGTTGTTGGGATGTATCGCGCAGTTTTTTCGATCTACCGCTGGAAGAGAAGTTGGGTTTGGAGCGCGAAACGGGAGGGCTCTATGGATACTTTCCGATGCTTACCGAATCGCTGGCACAATCTCGTGACGAAGCTGCTCCCGGAGACCTCAAAGAGTCGTTCAACATGGGCCCGGGTGTAGCAGCCGGCCACACCCCCATCGACTCCACAGAGGCAAGCCTGTTCTCTGAAAACCGTTGGCCAGCGGCATTGCCCGAATTCCAACCAGCCTGGGAATCCTACTTCGCTGCGATGACAACCCTTTCAAACCGCCTTATGGTGATGTTTGCACACGGCCTTGAACTGCCCGGCGACTACTTCGCCGACAAAATTGATCGCAATCCAAGTGCACTGCGTGCAATCAACTACCCAGAGCAAAATGCCCCCGCTGCCGACGGCCAACTTCGAGCGGGTGCCCACACCGACTACGGCACCCTGACTATCCTCCGGCAAGAGCTGGGCCGCGCCGGACTACAGGTGCGCGACGAAGCCTCCGAGTCTTGGGTAAATATCCCGCCAACTGCCGGCGCACTAGTGATCAACATTGGTGACGTGATGGCCCGGTGGACAAACGACCGATGGACATCCACCCTGCACCGCGTCATCAATACGGATGCTGGCTCGACGATCTCCCCCCGGCGCCAAAGCATGCCGTTCTTCCACAACGCCAACTACTCAGCGCTCATCGAATGCCTGCCCTCATGCCTCGCAGGCGGCGAAAAACCGAAATACGAACCGGTGCTCGCCGGGCCGCACCTTGCCGGCAAGACGCTTAAAGCAGTCGGCTAGCTAGCCTTAAATTTGGCGCGCGCTGGGAACACTTTCGGCCGAAGTCGCCACACCGACAGCATCCGCTTCCCCGGCCGCACAACGCACCGCCATCGGCTTGAACCGCATCAGTCTGGCCTCAGGCAGCGGGTTCACCGCCACAATGTCGTCAAGCGACGACAGTACCTTTGCCGGTGCCGACTGTTGAATTCAGTGCGGCTCCAGATGACTCGTGGCACATGTTTGAGCAGTCATCGCCCAAGCGCGATGCTGCCGAGCTGCGGAGCTGCGCCGCAGCAACGCACGGAGCGGTCAGCTCGGCCTCCCGCAGATTTCGGCCGATCCGCACGCTGCGAACAAGCTGAAGAGCGCTAAGCAGCGTGCGTTCGAGCTGGCTCATCCTGAGCGGTTCGACCAGTCGAGCGATTCCCAGAGCAAAACAAGGCACAGGCCTCCACGCGAACGCCGTTAACGCAAAAGTCCCGGTCTCTTTCGAGACCGGGACTTTTTACGTGGTTGCGGGGACAGGATTTGAACCTGCGACCTCTGGGTTATGAGCCCAGCGAGCTACCGAACTGCTCCACCCCGCGGCGTGCTTAAAGACTAACACAGGGTGAACGGCTCAAAAACCGAACTCAGCGGGCTCACAGTCTGCTGCGGCCCGCTGAGTCAGAATTTGCTATTCGGTTGCGGCGATTGCGCGCTCGATAGCGTCGACCATTGCCTGGTCAGCTTCTGCAGCAGCGACGAGGTCGTTGTCTGCATAGGCCGCGTTACGGTCGGCAAGCGCTGACTTGTAGTCGGCGAGTGCACTGTCGAGTGCCGCATTGTCGCTGGGAGCGACAACCGGTGCATCCGGGTCTACTGGTGCATCCGGGTCAACGGGAACATCCGGCGTTACCGGAACTTCTCCGTCGCCAGCTTCGGCGCCAGAGTCTCCACCAAACAGTGTGTCGAGTGCTTCGTCGAGAGTGTCTTCGAAGGCAATCTCGTCACCAAACGACACCAGCACCTTGCGCAGCAGTGGGTACTGAGTTCCGCTGGTCGACTGAACGTAGACCGGCTGCACGTAGAGCAGCCCACCGCCGACGGGGAGCGTCAGCAAGTTACCGAGCTTCACCTCGGTATCGCCCTGCTGGAGAAGTGCCAGCTGGTTGGCCACGATCGTGTCGGTATTGAAGCTGTTCTGCACCTGTCCGGGACCAGGAACAGTGTCCTGCTTCGGCAGCGTCAGCAACGTGAGCTTGCCATAATCAGGCCCCGCATCGGAGTTCGCCGTCAAATAACCGGTGAGAACACTTCGACTGGCGTCCGCTGTTCCCTTAGGAATGAAGGTCGAGTACAGAGTGAACGCGGGGTCTTCTGTTCCCGGGACCTGCATTGTGAGGTAGTACGGGGGCTGAAGCGAACCGGTTCCCGAAACCGGATCCTCCGGGCTCACCCACTGGTCATCACTTGAGTAGAACGAGCCAGCATCCGTCACGTGGAAGGATCCCAGAATCTCGCGCTGAACCTTGAACAGGTCGGCGGGGTAGCGCACGTGATCCAGCAGTTCGACGCTCATGTCGCTTTGCGGCAACAACGTGTTGGGGAAGATTTTGTCCCACGTTTGCAGAACAGGGTCTTCGTCATCCCACGCGTACAGTTTCACCGAACCGTCATAGGCATCAACGGTCGCCTTGACCGAGTTGCGGATGTAGTTGATGTCGTCGAGCGCAAATTGCGGCGCCGGCGTGTAGGAGTCAGCGATCGCGCTGGAGAGCTGCTCAACCTGCGAGTAAGGGTAGTTAGCGCCCGTGGTGTATCCATCGACGATCCACACAATTCGGTCGTCCACAATGGCCGGGTACACGTCACTATCGAGGGTGAGGTACGGAGCTACGTTCGCTACGCGCTCGAGAGGCTCGCGATCGTAAAGAATCTGCGACTCGTTAGTTACGTCTGAGGAGAGGAAGATCTGCTCGGATTGGAACTTCACTGCGTAGACAAGCTTCTTGAAGATGTTGTCGAGCACAGGCCCGCCGTCACCTTCAAAAGTCGTCGTGGCGTTCTGATCGCTATCTTCTCCACCCGACGGGTAGTCGAGTTCAATGTCCTCGGAGCCTTCCGGGGCACCGACGATCGAATATTCCGGAGAGTCCTCACCGAAGTAAACGCGAGGCTCGTAGTCGCCGAGATCTCCAGAGCTTGGGATGCCCGACTCGAGGAACACTGGCTGGCCATCGGCGGCACGCTGGTTTCCGAATGCTGCAACCACGCCATAGCCGTGGGTATAGACGACAGCATTGTTATACCAGGACTGGGCTTCGCCAAGACCGGACTGGTTGAGTTCACGAACGGCAATCACCGTATCTTGAATCTCGCCGTCAATCTCGTAGCGGTCGACGTCAAGGTAACTAGCGAACTGGTAGTACTGCTTGAACTGCTCGAGCTGGGCAAAGGCCTGTGGCGCAATGGCAGGGTCGAGGATACGGATATTCGCGGTGGTTGTTGCGTCTTCGCGAAGCGCACCGGACTCAGCGTCAGTTGAGGCACTGTAGGGAATCTCCTCAACATCGGCGATGCCATATGCGTCGCGAGTTGCCTCGATACTTCGATCAATATATTCAGCCTCGTAGGTACGCGCGTTGGGGTCCACCTGGAAGCGCTGAACGATCCATGGGTAGAGGTTTCCCACCACAAGGCCGCTGATAAGCAACAGGGCTGTACCGATCATCGGCAAACGCCAGCGGCCAATGATGGCCGTGACGATGAAGAGGATGGCAACGATGGCGGCAATGCCGGCGAGAATCGCCCGGCCAGGAATCGTTGCGTTGGCTTCGGTGTAGCTCGCACCGGTCTGCAGGAAGCCCTGGCTGGTGGAGTACAACGTTGTGTACTGGTCAAGCCAGATGCTCAGAGCCTGCAGAGCGAAGAAGAGCCCCGCAGTGATCGCGAGCTGAATACGAGCGGAACGCGAGATACGAACTTCGCGGCCGTGGACGCTCAAAGCGCCGTAGAGGTAGCTCGTCGCGAGTGCTCCGAGGAACGAGATGATCAGCACTGCCGAAGCAAAGCCGACAACAGCGTGGTACATCGGCAGCTCGTAGAAGTAGAACGAGATGTCCAAGCCGAACTGCGGATCGGTTTCGCCGAACGAGCTGCGGTTCAGCCACTGCAGGGCAACGGGCCAGGCGCTTGCCGACGAAACACCACCGAACACGCCGAGCAGAACCGGGATGCCGACCATAGCGAGCTTGCGCAGCGGTTCAACGACCTGCTGGTAGCCCTCCAATTGCGCATTGAGTTTCGCGTAGATCGGGCGGGCGCGGAATGCGACCAGCAGGCTGACGCCTACGGGAACCGCCATGGCGACAAAGCCAATGGCGAACATTACAGCGGTTGCAATCCACTGAGTGGTGAGAACCTCCAGATAGCCGGTCTGGCTAAACCAGAGAACATCGGCGTAGAGGCTCGAGAACATGAAGAAGGCGATCACGATAACGGCGAGAATTATCGCCGTAATCGTAAATGCAGACCTCGTCTTGCTCGTCGGGGCTTGTTGGGTTTGGCTCGACACAGTACTTCGCTCCTGAAATTGGGGGCCTAGCGGTATCTTAAAGGTCTTTCATGGGCGTAGGGCTGATGATCGCTCTCAGCGTGACTACCTCAGCGAGCGGTTACTGGTCGCTGCACGACGGCAGCCCGGCGCCACCGAGGCCACCGCGGATGCTCGCGAGCGCAACCAGCGCGTCGTTGAGATCGTCAATTGCGTACACCGTGAGCCCCTTAGGGATGTTTCCCACGACTTCGTCGCAGTTCTCGACCGGTGCAAAGAAGAAGTCGGCTCCTGCCGCACTTGCTCCGTACATCTTTTGTTGGATGCCGCCGATCGGGCCGACATCGCCCAGTGCGGTGATCGTTCCGGTGCCCGCAACTTCGTGTCCACCGTTGATGGCGCCGGGGGTGAGCTTGTCGATGATTCCGAGCGCGAACATCATGCCGGCACTGGGGCCGCCCACGTTTTCGAGCTGAATCTTGACATCGACCGGGAAGTTGTATTCGCTACCGACGATCACGCCGATGATGGCGATGGGATCGTCGCCCTCGCTCAGTTCAGGGGTGATCTCTACCGTGAGTTCTTCATCCTCGCGTTCGAAGACAACGTCGGCGGGAGTGCTCGTGCCATTGGCGGCAATGGTGTCGCGGAGCCCCGCAACGTCACCGAAGGTCTCGCCGTTGACGGTGCGGATGATGTCGCCCGCCTGCAGCACGCCATCCGAAGGACCACCATCGGAGGTCTCGGCGACGGTGAGGGTGGCATCGAATTCGTAGTCCAGGTTGGCGAGAGCGGCCGCGATTGCTTCCTGCTGCGACGTCTCCATCTGAACTTGACCGGCCTCGGTCGATTCTTCGACGGTGACGCCGACCGGGTACACGGCTTCAACCGGCACGATGGCGCGGCTGGGGTCGAAGTAGGCTGCGCCGATCTCGAACCAGCTCAAAGGCGACTCAGGGTTTCCGAGAACGTTGACCGTCAACATGTCGAGCGCGCCCTCGGTGGGATACGTCGTCTCCACTGGGATCTGGATGAGCGGCACAAGAGCGCCCTCGATCTCAACGTCGCCCAAGGTGTCGTAGACCGGGCCCGGCTGCTCGATGATGTACGGCGAAGGAACCAGAGTCGCCAATAATGTTCCAACGAGTGCGACGCTCAGAATCAGCCATCCCAGCCAGCCGCTTCGGGCGCGACGTGATGACGGTTCGGGTCGGTTATCAGTAAACAGGGCCACCTAGATCCTTACGGGGTGGGGAGCGGTGTTCGCCACAGGCGCACGGTGAGAGTCACTAGCCTAGGTCAAAACTCAGCCGCGCACGGCATCGAGCGGCTAGCGTTAATACATGGCTGACAATGCTGAGAACAATTCCGAAGACGAGTTCCGCGACATGATGCGGGACTTTCTCTCGGGTGATGGCGAAATCGATCCCGCGAAGCTGGCGGGTGCGGCAGGCTTGCCCAACGATCCAGCGATGATCCAGCAGCTACTGAGCCAACTGCAGAACGCCCTCGGCAAATCAGGCGACGGCGTCAACTGGGATATCGCCCTTGAGCAGGCCAAGAACTTGGCATCTCAGAGCACCGTCGTCTCTCTCCCCGCCGAGCGCAGCAAGCTCGAGCAGGCCATGCACGTCGCTGCCCTCTGGCTCAATGAGGTCACCGACATCTCCGAGCTCACGGTGGAACCCAAGCTGCTCAGTCGCAGCGAGTGGGTCACGATCACGATGCCCATTTGGACTCAGCTTGCGGAGCCCGTCGCCAACTCCATCGCAAACTCGCTCACCGACGTTCTCAAGCAGAACGCTCCCGAGGAGATGACCGACATGCTCTCCGGAGCGAGCAAGATGATGCGCAATATTGGCGGCACTCTCTTCGCCATGCAACTCGGTCAGGTCGTTGGCCAGCTGTCGAGCGAAGTCGTCTCCGGCGGTGACATCGGCATCCCCCTCTTCGACGAGCAGCAAGCCGTGCTCGTTCCGCAAACTGTCTTCGCCTTTGGTAACGGTCTCGACCTTCCCGACAGCGAGATTCACCTCTACCTGTCGGTGCGCGAGCTTGCGCACGCTCGGTTGTTCCGCCACGCAAAGTGGCTGCGCCTGCAGTTCATGACGTCGGTAACGGCGTATGCCCACGACATCCACATTGATTCGGATGCCATTGCCGAGCTCGCGAGCGACTTTGACCCCAACAATCCTGAAGAGCTGCGCGACGCCATGACCAACGGCTCGCTCATCCCGCCGAAGAGTGAAGAACAGCGTGAGGCTCTTGAGCGTCTCGAAACCGTTTTGGCGCTCGTGGAGGGGTGGGTGGATGTCGTGACCGCGGCCGCCACTTCTCGCCTGCCTGCCCGCGAGGCTATCGCCGAGACGGTGCGACGCCGCCGTGCCTCCGGTGGTCCGGCAGAGTCGGCTTTCGCGACGCTCGTTGGTCTCGAACTGCGCCCTCGCCGTCTGCGGGAAGCCGCAGCGATGTGGCAGCACGTGACGGATGAGCTTGGCGCGGAGCAGCGTGATTCGCTGTGGTCCCACCCCGACCTCACGCCCACGGCAGCCGACATCGATGACCCCGCTGCTCTCGTGGCGCGCTTGCGTGATGGTGGCAGCACCCCGGATGACATCGACCAGGCCATCAGCGACCTCTTGAGCGATGAATCAGGCGACCGCCCGCACGAGGGCGACAACTCTTAGAGAATCTTCTCCCGTCGTAGCCCGCGAGCGATCGGGGGTTCTTTGCTGACCGTTCACATTCATGCTGTGGAATCTTCACACTGACCAATCGGACAGTTGTGCACAATGGGCACATGATCCTGCGCGTAGACCCCCGACTACCGCTTGTGTGGCGGTCCCCCACCAGCGCCCAATTTGGCATCGACCCACCCGTTGTCGTGCTGCCCAACGTGACCGAAGCGCAGGAGAAAATTCTCTCGGCGCTGGTAGCCGGCATCAGCCGCAGTGGCCTCGAGATGCTGGCCAGCACTCACCCGCATGAGTGCAACGACCTCATCGATGCCCTATCGAAAGTTCTCGTTGCCACTCCCCCGCAACCGCCGAGTGCCCAAGTTGCCGTTCTGGGCTCTGGCGCCCTCGTCGATTCGATTGCCGAGATCCTTTCCGCGAGCGGAGTGACAGTCGAATCTGCAGCTACGCCTCACGGCCTCAGCCAGCCCGACCCTGACCTCGCGATTCTGGTGGGCCACTTTGTGATCCCGCCGTCGGTGCACTCGCACTGGTTGCGCCGCGACATCCCCCACCTGCCGGTTGTGATCTCAGACTCCGCTGCCGAAGTGGGGCCCGTCGTCACTCCCGGGATCACCGGATGCCTGCTCTGCATCGACATGCACCGCCGCGATGCCGACCCGTCGTGGCCCGCCATCGCGACTCAACTGATGGGGCGCACCTCGCTTGCCGAGACCCCGACGCTCGTGGCTGAGGCTGCGGCTGAAACAGGTCGCATGGCCCTGCACCGTCTCGGGCGCATCGGGTACACCGTCTTCGACCAGACCCCGGCCGATGCCACGTCATCCGTTCGCATCGATCACGCCACAGGCCGCCGCGACGAAAGCTTGCGCTTTCGGCATCCCGACTGCGGCTGCCAGCACGTCACGAACGTTACGAGCGCTGCGAACGTTACGAGCGCTGGGTCCGATCCCGAACGTCGTCGAGGAAGCGACTGGGGGCGCGACGCCCACCCCGGCCTGTTTGTGCACTAGCCGACCACGACATCCCGAGCGAACGACGAGCACGAGTGATGCCGACGTACAGCAGCCGTCGCTCTTCGTCGATTGCTTCCGGCGTGCGCGCGTAGCTGATCGGCAGCAATCCTTCGTTGAGCCCGATGAGGTGAACGCAGTCCCACTCGAGGCCCTTAGCCGAGTGCAAAGTCGCGAGGTTCACGGCTGAACGCAGCGGTTCGTTGTTGCTGCTCTGGCGGTCGACAAGGTCGGCCACGAACTCCCGCAGGGTCACTTCGGGTGCAGCATCCTCGGCCAAGCGCATGATCACATTGAGCGATTCCCAACGTTCGCGAACCGCACCGGCGGTCTCTGGCGGATCCTGCGACCAACCGATCGAACGCAGGATGTCGCTGACCGACTTGAAAAGAGGCTCGGTAGCCGTGCTGATCGACGCTCCGCGCAGCAGCATGATCGCTTCTTTGACTTCGCGCTGATCAAAGAAGCGCGTAGCTCCGCGCACCAAGAATGGAACCCCCGCGGCCGAGAGCGCCGCCTCGATCGGTTGAGACTGGGCGTTGATGCGGTACAGCACGGCGATCTCCTCCGGGCTCGTGCCCGCCGCAATCTGCGCGGAGATAGCTTCAGCGATCGCGGTCGCTTCGGCGTTGTCATCGTCATAGCCGGTGACCTGAGGGGTCGGCGAATGTTCCGTTGTAGCGGCCTGCAGGGTGAGCGCGCCTTTTTGATTCGTCATCAGTCGGTTCGCGGTGTGAACGATTTCGGGCGTGGAGCGGTAGTTGCGCTCGAGACGCAGCACGGCAGCGTTGTCGTGCTGCGAGGCGAAGCGCAGCAAGAACTCCGGGCTTGCTCCAGCAAAGGAATAAATGGTTTGGCTCACATCGCCCACAACGCAAAGGTCGTCGCGGTCACCGACCCACAGCCGCAGCAGTTCGTGCTGCAGGGGCGAAACGTCCTGGTACTCGTCGACAACGAAGAAGCGATACTGCTCGCGCACTTGCTGCGCAATGCGCGGCTCGGCTTCGATCATTCCGGCGGCAGCCAACAACACGTCTTCAAAGTCGATCTGGCGGCGGGCATCCTTGATCGCCTCATACGCCGTCTGCAGCTCGACGAGGCGGTCGATAGTGAGAGCGGCGGGAGGCGTACGACCGGCGTTGCCGTATTGCTCTACCGACATCCGCGAGGTCTTGCGCCACTCAATCTCGGCAGCAACATCGCGCAGCGTTGCGGTATCCAGCTTGAGCTTGAGCGAGTCGGCAGCGTGGGCAATCATGCGTGCTTTGCCCTCAAGCAAGCGCGGCATCGTTCCGCCGATCGTCTGAGGCCAGAATGCGTTCAGTTGTGACAGTGCCGAGGCGTGGAACGTTCGAGCCGCGACGCCATCGGCACCGAGGGAACGGAGCCGCCCGCGCAGCTCGCCAGCGGCCCGATTGGTGAAGGTGAGGGCCATAACTCGGCCGGGAGGGTACACACCTGTCGCTACGCCATACGCAATGCGATGCGTGATAGCTCGGGTCTTACCCGTGCCGGCACCGGCCAGCAGACACACCGGACCGAGCAGCGTTTCAGCGGCTTGGCGCTGGCCTTCATCAAGAGCGTCGAGTAATGCGTTGGCGTCAAGCGTCACGGTTGTTCGTCAATCGGTTGGCCGTACCAGTGCTCGATGATTGCGCGCGCGATCGACGAGTGCCCTGGCAGACGGATGTCGTTCAAGGAGTGCGCGAGTTCATCCCGGCTGAACCAGCGCAGGTCGAGAATTTCGGTGCCATCCGGGGCACCGGCCCCGGTGAACCCGGGAGCGACCGAGGCGGTGAATCCGAGCATGAGCGACGCCGGAAAAGGCCACGGCTGGCTACCCAGATAGACCGGGTCGACAACGGGCACACCCGATTCTTCGAAAATTTCGCGCTGCACGGCTGATTCCAAAGACTCCCCGGGTTCCACAAAACCGGCGAGCAGCGAGTAGCGGTTGGACTCCCACAGCGCGTTGGAACCGAGCAAAAGACGGTCGTCGTTGTCTGTGACACCGACAATGATCGCGGGGTCGGTGCGGGGATAGATTTCCAGCTTGGAGGCCACATCGCGGCGCACCCAGCCCGCCTTCTCTACGACAGTCGGCTCCCCCGTACGCGGCGAGAACAAGTGCGAAGAGTGCCAGTTCAAGATCGCGAGCGCCTCAGTGAAAAGCCCGGCATCGCGATCGCTCAGTTGGGTGGCGATGCTGCGCAGATTGCCCCAGTTTGCCTCGGCAAAGTGACCGGCATCCTCAAGCTCGACAGTCACGATGGGAGTGCCAAGGGGCTCGGGGCTCGTCTCAGATGTCGACCGCCCCAAGTAGACACTCGTGTGGCCGCGCTCGATCGCATCCGGGTGCAGCAAGGCCAGAGAACCATCGGCCGCCAGCAGCGCCGACCCATCAAAAATGGGCAGCACGCGCGTCGCCGAGTCACGCCACAAACGATCAAGAAGACGTGGATCTTCTCGAGCTAAGTGGTCACGATCAATCTCATATCGCGACAGTGGCAGTCGCGAAAGAAAAGATTGTGACATGTATCGACCCCGTCCCAAGTGCGTGGCGTACGGCAAATGCACGCCAGAGCGACCTACCCTGAGTGTTATGGCCAGATCACATCTCACTCTAGCCGCGCTGGCGACCTCCGCTGTCGAGGGACTCGAAGTCGCCGCAGCCGCCCCGTTCGGCACCGGTAACGGCAACGACTTTGACGCGGCGCTCATCACCGACCGCGCCGGTAAGCACTGGATTATTCGAGTGCCCCGAAACGCTGCGGCCGAGAATGTGCAATCCGCCGACCTCGTTGCGTTGCGCGCCCTCAGCGCCGGAGTACGCACCCGCCTCCCCTTCGCTGTCACGAGCTACGCCGGCCAGGTTGCCGTCGGTCAGACCCGCGGCATCGTCTACGAATTCGTTTATGGCAACAAAGTTTCCATGCGCTCCTACACGACCGGGCCCAACTCGCTTGCGGCTTCGATCGGTACCGCAATCGCCGCGATTCACGCTCTGCCGACGAGCTTTGTAGCGGATGCCGGACTCCCCGTTCAGACGGCCGGCGAAGCGCTGCGCTCCTGCATTTCCATTATTGACCGTGCTGCCGCCACCAAGCTCGTGCCTGCCGCGCTGCTGGAACGCTGGCGCGAAGCGACCGAAGACTCCAAGCTGTGGCAGTTTCAGCCAACCGTCGTGAACGGTTCGCTTGTTTCTGATTCCTTCTTGAGCGCCGACAACGCCGTTACCGGTGTACTCGGCTGGCAAGACATCAAGGTGGGAGACCCGGCCACAGACCTGCAGTGGCTGCTCGGACCGCGCGACGAGGCAATTATCGACACCGCCTTTGGTGCGTACGCGGATGCTCGGGGAGCTGGTGACCGCCAGCTCAAGCAGCGCGCCACGTTCTACGCCGAACTCTCAGTCGCGAAGTGGCTGTTGCACGGCACCGAAGTGCGCAGCACCGAAATCGTGGACGACGCCGGCGAGATGCTGACGACGCTTCTCGACGACATCCGTGATGACGTGATGAACCCCATCAGCGCCAACACCATGCCGACCATGGCGGTTGACGAAGTTGAAGCCATGCTGCGCAAGGACAACCGCGCGGTTTAGCGCTGTCGCGCTGCGGGGCGGGGCGGGGCGCTGCGGCGCGCCGCTGTCTCGCTGGACAGGGCGCGAATAGCTCCACGGGGCCCGACGACCTCGACGGCTCACGGCCGCCTTACTGTTGAGCCGAGCATCGCACCTTCGCTACTTTTCGGAGCGCCGTTTCGATGCCGACCGGCGGAGCAGTGACGAGCGCAGCGTGCGAAGCCGGTTGCGCTTGGGCGCTGGATGCTGCACGGATGCCGCCGCAGCGTCGGCATCCACGATTGTGATGGGCTCCGTAATCGCCCGCGACTGATGCTGGGGCACAATCGCGACCCAGCGACCGTTGCGGCGCGGAGCAACCTTCACGGTCAATCGACCGGAGCGCGCGAGAACGATCGCGATACCGATAGCGACCGCGGCGGGAACACCACCGGCGATCACGAAAGCGAGCTTGGCACCCCACAGCTCGGCGATCGTTCCCATGAGCGGGCCACCCACGGCTTGGCCGCCCAGGATGACGATGACCCAAAACGCCATGACACGACCGCGAATCACGAGGTTCGACGAGAGTTGCACCATGGTCTCGGCCGCGGTCATGAGCAGCAGACGGCTCAGCCCGATACCGATGAGCACGCCGAGGAACAGTCCGTAGACGGGCACGATGCCGGCGAGCATCATCATGAGGCCGTAGAGCACTGCGCCGAAGATGATCGTGCGCAGGCGGAGGCTGGCTCGGCGGGCCGAGGCGAGTGCTCCGAGAAGCGCACCGATGGCGGCGAGCGAGTTGTAGAGGCCATAACCACTAGCCCCGGTGTCGTAGACGGTGTTGGCCATCGCGGCGAGAAGCGTCGGCATCGGCATCCCGAAGACAGCGACGACGAAGACCATGATCATGGTCCAGAACAGCGTGGGCTTGGCCTTGATGTAACGGATAGCTTCGCGGATCTGCCCCTTGGCTTCGGGAGCCCGTGGGGCGATGAGCAGCTCGTTCTTGCGCATCGAGGCGAGGATGATGACACCGATCACCACGGCGACAGCGTTGATGCCGATGGCCCAGCCCGAACCGGCAGCCACGATAAGTGCACCGCTGAGCGCGGGGCCGAGGAAGGCGCCGGAGTGGAAAATCGATGCGTTGAGGCTGATCGCGTTGCGCAAGTGGCGCGGGCCGACCAGTTCGTTGACGAACACCGCGCGAGCCGGGTTGTCGAAGACTTGGATGATGCCCATGAGCAGCACGAGAAGGTAGACCAGCCACAGCTGGGCGACGCCCATGATCGTGACGATCGCCAGAGCGAGGCTGAGCAGGCCGATGATCGACTGCGCGACCATGAGGGTGGCGCGCTTGTCGAAGCGGTCAGCGATCACGCCCGCGTAGGCACCGAGCACAATCGTGGGCGTGAACTGAATAGCGATCGTTAAACCCACGAGGGCGACGTTGCCGGTGAGCTCAAGAACAAGCCAGTCCACAGCAATGCGCTGCACCCAGGCCGCGGTGTACGCGATGAACTGCGCAATCACGTAGAGGCGGTAATTGTGCAGTCGCAGCGAGCTAAAAGTGTCGCGCCAGAGGGGGCGCTGCATGACCGCCGAGATAGGAACTGTCGCCGGCGACGTCTCAGATGGCATACTCACGCCCTCAAGAGTATTGTCTCACCACTCATTCCGCGGCATAATCGAGCCTATAAATTCAATTACGTTTTGTAATGGAGAAGTGTGTTCGATCCCGTACTCCTCAAATCGTTCGTCGCTGTCGCTGAGAACCGCAGCTTCACGGATGCCGCTCGCGCGCTCGAGCTCAGCCAGCCGACGATCAGTCAGCATATTCGCAAGCTCGAAGCTGCCGCGGGGCGCATCCTCGTGATGCGCGATACCCGCGCCGTCTCTCTCACCGACAACGGCGAGGCAATGCTCGGCTTCGCCCGAGCGATCTTGGCCGCCGAAGATCAGGCAGTGAAGTACTTCACCGGTTCTGCCATGCGCGGTCGACTTCGTTTCGGTTCCGCCGACGACTTGGCCCTCACTCAGTTGCCGCGCATTCTGCGGGACTTTCGTCAGCTCTATCCACACATCAACCTCGAATTGACGGTGAGCCAGAGCGGCAATCTCGTGCGCCGCCTCCAGGCGGGCCAGCTCGATCTGATTTTTGTGAAACAGGATGCTGGGGCCGAGGGCGGGCGTCTCGTGCGCCGTGACCGGATGGTGTGGTTGGGCCACAAGAGCATGACGCTCGAGGTCGGCTCCCCTGTTCCACTGATCGCCTACCAAGCGCCCAGTCTGGGCCGCGCGTACGCGATGCGTGCGCTTGAAGCGGTGGGGCGAACGTGGCGCATTACCTGCAACGTCAAGGAAGTGAACGGTGCGCTTGCTGCCGTACGGGCCGGAATCGGCATTGCGGTGTTTCCGCAGTCGCTCATCCCCGCCGACCTTGCGCAAGTGCCGGCGTCGTTCGAACTGCCCGAGCTGGGCGACGTCGACTTCGTGCTCCTCGACAACCCGATGGCGGCTCGCGAACCCGTTGAGGCACTCAGCACGGCCATCCTGAGTCGACCAGTTCAGCGCCGGGTTTAGGGTGGTCGGCTCGCGCTAGCCGGGCGCCGGCTTTAGCCGCCGAAGCTTGGCGCGGTGCCGACCGATCCGGCCCACGCCTGCCGCAGTTCGCTCTCACTTGAGATGTGCGTTGGGCGGATGACGGTGTCGTCAGCAACGAAGTAGAACGCGGCATCGATCTTGTCGGGAGCGACGCCCTTCCACTGCGCGTAGGCGAGGCGATACAGCGCGAGCTGCAGTTGCTTCGCTTCGAGGTCAGCCTCATCGCGCGGCGCGCGGCCGGTCTTCCAGTCGACGATTTCGTAGCGGTCGCCATCGGCATACACGGCGTCAATCTTGCAGATGACGACGCGATCGCCAAAGGGAACGTGGATCTCGATTTCGACGTCGACCGGTTGCCGCGTGGCCCATGCTGAGCGCTCGAACGTTGCTTGCAACTCGGCGAGCTTCGCAGCCTCCGCAGCGCTGTCGTCGTCGGTGCCGTCGAGTTCGAGTGCGAAGGCGTCGAGCGTTTCGGTGGATGTCGAGGTACCGAACCGTGATTCGACCCATTCGTGAAATTGGGTTCCCAGTCGCGTTGCCCGGTAGGGCTTCTCGGGCATGGGGCGGCGAAGCGAGAGCGCGACGGCTTCGGGATCAGCGATGTAGTCCTTGAAACGCGACGCGGGGATGCGCTGCGGCAGTGGGGTGCGTCGGGCTTCGCTCGCAGCACGGGCGCGCTCGGCGAGTAGCAGGTCGATCTCGTGTGCCCAGAGTCCATCAGCGCCAGGGTCGGCGGTCGTGACGAGTTGCGCGGCAGCTTCGACCGTCGCTCGACGGTTGCCGAGCGGGTCGAAGGGCCAGAGTGGATCAACGACGTCGTTGAGCGTGGGGTTCTCGTCGTTCACGGGGTCGGTCGGCAGTTCGCCGATCAGTTCGTGTTCCTGAAGTTCTTGCAGGAAGGTGCTCGGGGCTTGCGGTTTGCTGCGGCTCGACCAGAACGATCCGGTAAGTAGCAGATTGTCGCGGGCGCGAGTGATCGCCACATAGCCGAGTCGTCGCTCTTCGGCTTGGTGGCGGTCGGCCAGTGCGGCTTTGAACTCTTTGAGGGAGCCGTCGAAGTCTGATTGGTACTGAGCGTTTTCCCACTCAAGTTCGGGCAGCTCGGCGGCGTCGCCGCGGAAGGCAAACGGCAACTTGCCGAACGAGACCCAGCCCTTGCCCTCTCTCGACGTCGCGGGTACTTCGCCATCGACGAGGCGCGGCACGGCCACGAGATCCCATTCCAAACCCTTAGACGCATGAATGGTGAGCAGTTGCACGGTGCCGGCTTCGGCATCGTCGCTGCGTGGCCCCATCATGTCTTGCTGGGCAGCACGCCGCAGCCACGACAAGAAGCTGCCGAGGTTCGCTTGGTCGTCGCTCGCCAGGAACCCGGCGAGTTCATCGTGGAAGGCATACAGGTTGGCCATGCCCTGCGCTTGAGGCCGGCTCGCGACGACCTCAATGTCGAGCAGCAACTCTTGTTCGAGCAACCGAACGAGGTCGCCGAGTTCGAGCCCGGCCCGCGAGCGGAAGAATGCCAATTGTTTGGCGGCATCTTTGAGCCGTGAGAGCCCCTCGGGGCTGAACTTCTCGAGCTGCGAGTGGGAGGCTGGGGCCTCTCCGACGAAGTCGAGAGCATCAACAATGGATGCCGAATCATCGACGGCAACAGAGTCCCGCATCCGCTGCTTCACGTCGTCACTCAACTCGTGTTGGGAGAGGGAGCGGCTCAGCAGCCAGCGAGACAGATCGGCCAAGGCTTGCAGATCGCGCGTACCGATCGACCAGCGGGCACCCGAAAGAAGGCGGATGAGTTCGGAGCCCGCACTCGGGTCGTGAATGACGGTGAGCGCGCTGACAAGGTCAACGATTTCGGGGGTCGACAGCAGGCCGCCAATTCCGAGCACGTGGTACGGAACGTCTTGGGCACCGAGCGCCGTGGCGAAGCGATCCATGTCGCTGCGGCGCCGGAACAGGATGGCGGCGGTCGGCGGTTCGGGGGCGGCGGCATCCGGGTCAGGGTTGTAGTGGTTCCACGCTGGCGGGGCGAGAGCGCGCGCGAACCACGTGGCGACGCCCGTCGCTTCTTCATCGATGTGTTCGTAGTAGTACGCGTCGACAGAGCCCGCGGGTGCGTTGGGGCGAGCACCGAGGGACTCCACCCGCACAGGCGAACGCGCGCTGAGCGGCTCGACGATCACGTTGGCAGCGTCGAGCACCGAGGTCGCATTGCGCCAGCTCGTGGAGAGAGCAAAGTACTGCGCATCCGCGTTCTCCGTAAAGTCGCGACTGAAGCGGGCGAGGTTGGCCGCACTCGCTCCACGCCAGCCATAGATCGACTGGTGCGGGTCGCCGACAGCCATCACGGAGTGGTTGCCGAAGAGGCGTGCCAGCAGCCTGGTTTGTACAACGCTCGTGTCTTGATACTCGTCGAGCAGCACGACGCGGTAGCGGTCTTGGTAATGGTCGACAACGTCTTGTGAGCGTTGAGCAACTTCAAGCGCGAGCGCCACCTGGTCACTGAATTCGAGCAGGCCCTGTGCGCGCTTCTGCTGGGCATACTGCACGGCCAGCTCGAGCAGGGGCGCGAGGGAGCCGATCTCGGCGACAGCATCGGTCACCGAGGCGTACGGTGTTTTCTTGCGCGCGGTGTCGGCGTACGGAAGTTCTGAGATCTGGGTGAAGCGCTGCGCGTAGGCGGCCACTTCATCCGCATTCGCCACGTTGTCGCTGAGGGCATGGCTGAGGTCGAGCACCGCTTCGGTGAGCGCGTTGATCGACTTTTCGAGGCCCACGAGCCGCTCATCCATGCTCGCCACCACAAGCTTGCGGGCAAGCTGCCATGACGAAGGATCGTTGAGCAGCGTCGACTCCGGCTCGCGCCCGATGAGCAACGCGTTCTCGCTGAAGAGCGCACTCGCAAAGGAGTTGTAGGTAGAGATCGTCGGCTGGTCGAATTCAATCGACGCCGTCTCGGGCGTTGCATCAAAACGCTCGGGATGCCGGTTCTGCACCTCGCGCAAGATTGCGACGCGCTCGCTCACTCGTTTACTCAGCGAGCCCGCTGCCTTGCGCGTGAAGGTGAGGCCCAAGATCTGGTCGGGGCTCACAAAGTTATTGGCGACGAGCCACACCACCCGGCTGGCCATGGTGTCGGTCTTGCCGCTGCCTGCACCCGCCACCACGAGGGCGGGCGACAGGGGCGCTTCGATCACGACTTGCTGCTGCGGTGTGGGCGCATGGATGCCCATGAGGCCGGCGAGGTCAACGGACGAGATCATCGGGCGCTCACCGCCGGCACGACGTGGATGCGGCAATTGCCAAAGCTCCACGGGTCGGTGCAGTGGCTGCTGACTCGAGCCACAAACACGCTGCCGGCCATTCCGCGGGCATTGTCGATCACGCGCTGTCGGAACAGTTCAAGCTGCTCGTCGTTCATCGGTTGCTGCTTGGGGTCGACGTAGTCGCGGGTTTTGGCCGAAGGTGAGAGCACAACGAGCTTGGCACCGCCGTTCTCAAGCCCCTCGGGCACCCCCTCGATCGCTCCCGACGCGAACGCTAGTTGGTAGGCCGCGAGCTGTGGATGATCGGCCACAGCCTTATCGGTCGATGGTTCGTTCTTGCCGGTCTTGAGGTCGACGATCACCGCGGTGGTGCCGCCGTACACCTCAACGCGGTCAATCTTTCCGCTCAGGAGAGCCTGATCGAGGGGCAGCTTGAACTGCATCTCGTTGCTGACGAGTTCTCCCCCCTCGGCCGCGAAGTCGCGCAGGTAGGTAGCGAGATGCTGCGTGAGTTTCTTGGCACGCAGCTTTTCGGCCTCCGACTGCCAGTTGGCTTCGAAGCTCATCTGGCTCCAGCGCTCTTCGACACCCTTGAAGAGAGCGTCGGCGCTAAAGTCGGTCGCTTTCTCCGCAACGTCGTGGATGAGCGTGCCAAGGTTCGAGGCGGTGTTCGACGTCGACCCGCCCAGCTGGTCAATGGCCCAGTGCAAGGGGCAGGTTTCGAAGGACTCCATGCGCGAGGGCGAGACGCGCACTTCGGCGTCCGGTTCGGTGAGGTCAACAAGGGGTTCGGTGGTGCTGGGAGTTCGCAGGCCGTACCACGAGCGCGGATCGGCCCCGGGAACGCCTTCAGCGGCGAGGCGGGCTAGAGAGGATGCCGCGGCATCCGGATTCGCGCCGCTCCTCAGTTCGCGGCGTAGCACTCCCACGAGGCCACGCAAACTGAGGGGCGGGCGCGACCGTACAGGTTCGTCCGGTTCGGGAATGAGGGTCAGGAACGGGGACGGCATGTTGTCGTCGCCAGCCACGGCGGTCACAATTACTTCGCTCGTCGCCCGCGACACCGCCTGCGCAAACATGCGCAGCTCGTCGTGCAACACTTCGCGGCGACGGTCGGTAACCGCAAGCTGCTCCCCCGCGAGCACTCGAGGAAGGTCGTGCGCGCCCAGTAGCGAGCCACGCACGCGAAGGTTGGGCCACACATTCTCTTGCAGCCCGGCGACGACCACGACATCGAACTCTTGACCGATGACGGATGCCGGGGTTCCGACGGTGACGGAATCCATGATCGAGCGAGCAGCGAGCGTGTCTTCGGCGACATCGGCCGAGAGCCATTCGTTGAGGAAGACGTTGGCGGGAGCATCCGGTCGACGTTCCACAAAACGCTTCGCTGACGAGAACAGGGCAACGACGGCATCGAGGTGGCGGTTGGCTTCTTCAGCCACGACACCGGCGCCGAGCGCTTGCTCAAACCAGCGATCGGCGAGCCCACTGCGCTGCCACGCGCCCCAGAGAAGTTCTTCGATCGTGTCACCCGCGGCACCGGCCGCTGCGGTTTCTCGCAGGTTCTTGGCCACTGCAGCCGCCTGGCGAGCAACGCGATTGTCGATCGTGACGAAGCCAGCAGGAGCCGCCATCGCTTGCGCGATCAACTCGTCGGCAGAGTCGAAAATCTCTGCGCCCAATGCCTCGTGCCGCAACGCTGCCTTGAGGCGGCGCAGCGAGACGGCATCGAAACCGCCCACTGAGCTGCACAGCAACTCGACGGCCGCCGCGGCATCCAGCGGACGACGTTCCAAGGCCAGTTCAAGCAGCACGATGAGGCCGTTCACGCTGAACTCGTCGCGCACCGCGCTGCGCGCGCTCGACACACTCGTGACAACTTCGAGCGTGCGCAGCTGACGGGCGAGCGAGGGAATCAATGACCCCGTGCGCACGATCACCGCCATGCGCGACCACGGCACCGACTCAAGCACGTGTTTCTCGCGCAAGTGCCGCGCGATGAACGCCACCTCTTCGGCCGGGGTCGACAGCTGAAAACTGTGGATGCTCGAGGCCGCCGTAGCGACCGCCGGCGACTTGCGCTGCTCAATGAGCCCGGCCACGCCGATGCGTTGCGTGAGCGCCGTGACGGTTTGGCGCAACTCGGCGCTGTGCCGATGAACCGACGACAAGAACAGCGACTCGCAGTTCTCGAGCGCCAACCGCGCTGCCCACTGCGAGAGCACTGCAGGCTGAGCGCCGCGGAATGACCCCGTCGTGAGGTCGGGGTCACCGAAGCCAATGATCGTGATGCCGCGAGACGCGAGCGCGCGCACGAGCGAAATCGTGGCTTCGGTGAGCTCGTGGGCGTCATCTACCACCACGAGCCGCAGGCGATCGATCGCGGCGTAGTGACCGCCCTCGATCAGCGCGGCGGCTTCGGCAAGCAACTCGCTCGCGTCGAAATGCCGGTCGCGATAGCTGCCCTTGACGGCGTCGTAGACCGAGATGAAGGCGGATGCCGCCACCCATTCCGGCCGTTCGGTGCGTTCGCCCAGCGCCGCCAACTGTTCGGGAGTGACCCCAAACTCGACACAGCGCATCATCAGATCTCGCAACTCGGTACGGAACCCTCGAAGGCGGCGAACCTCGGGATCGAGGTGCGCCGGCCAGGGCGCTCCCGTTCCGTCGGCGATCTCACCGGCGAGAAGGTCAGAAATAATCTGGTCTTGCTCGGCGCCGGTCAAGAGCGTGGGTGCGCCATCTCCGGCCACCGCCGCCGCTTCGCGAATAACTTCGAATGCCAAGGAATTTGCTGTGCGCGCCATCGGGCCAAGGGTGGGCGCATCGATGCGCGCAGCGAGACGATCACGCAGAGCCGTTGCGCTCTGACGAGTGGCCGAGAGCACCACGATCTGCTCGGGAGACCAGTCGCGCTCGTGAACACGCTCAGCAACGAGCTCCACCAGAGTGGCCGTTTTACCCGACCCTGCCGCACCGACCACCACTGCGCTCACGCCGTCAGCGAGATCGACAACTGCACGCTGTGAATCGTCGAGATTCAGCGGTACGGGAGCCGTGACATCCGCTGACTCTGGGGGCAAGGTGACCATGAATCAACGTTATCGGGATGCGCTGACAGTGAACGGGACATTCATCGCCCCGCGTTGTGTCGTAATCTGTGTTCGTGGACATAAGCATCGGTATCAATAACAGCCCCCGTGAGATCAACTTCGAGTCGGCACAGTCGGCCAGCGAGGTTGAGACCATCATTGCCGAGGCATTGAACTCGGATGCCAAGTACGTGAGCCTGCGCGACGCCAAAGGCAAGCTGTACATCGTTCCGACCGCGGCTGTTGCCTACGTCGAACTCGGCGAAGAAGAGTCGCGCCGCATCGGATTCGTGGCCTAACAGTGGAACTGCTGTTCGTCACCGTGATCGGGGCATCTCTCGCGACCATCGTGCGCTACCTGCTGCCCTCGCGCGGCATGTACGGCATGGCCCTGCTGCCCGCAGTCGGCGCCGCCGTTACTGCGTCCGTTTGGGTTGCCCTCGTGTGGGCCGGTTTGACCTTTGACGGCGGCTGGATTTGGGTTGCCAGCCTTCTCGCCGGCGTCGCTGCCGCGTTGGCCACGGCCATCATGCTTCCTCGCTACCGCGAAGCCGCCGATGTGCGAGCCTTCGAAGCCCTCACCCGCGGCTAACTAGGCCTTCGGTCGCTCAGCGGCCGAGCTCTAAGCTGTCCGGCGCTAACCCGCCAGGCGCTAGGCAGTCAGGCCGAGCGCATCCATTCGACGGGTGTGCGACGCAACGAGCTCGGTGAAGACCGGCTCAACCTGAGCTTCGGTGTTGCGCGTGTGGTCGGGAAAGACCAGCGCGGAACGTGCCAACAGCATCATGTCGCCCATGAGGCGGCGGCCCCACATTGCCAGTCGCGAGTCGAGACGAGGGTTTTCGTCGATAGCGGCCTGCAAGTATTCCGCCAACACCTTCTCGCCCGATTCGCCGCGGAAGATTTCGACAAGACGAGTGTGGGATTCCGTGGGAAGCCCCGCAGCAAGGCGTGCGTAGAAGTCGTCAAAGAATCCCGCGCTCAAGTAGGCCGAGATCAATGACTCGTACCAGTCGGCGCCGCGAGCGATGCGATCAAACTCGTCGACCTCATCCGTAAAGCTGTCCATGACTTCAGCGGGCGAACCGCCGGCCTTGGTGATCTCGTCAACCAACTTGCGGTGCTTCGCCATCGACAGCTCGGCAGCTTTGCCGATTGCCGTCTTGGCGGCCGTTGTTGGCGCCGTCGAGATCACTCGCGAGAGGTTCTCGAAGATCATGAGTTGCACATACGCTGCACGCCCGAGGAACGCGAGGATGTCGGGAGCGAACTCCGCTAGGGCTATTTTTTCGGTCGCGGAAACATCAGATCGTGACCGAAGGCGAGGTACTTCGATGCGACCTGGCTTGCGCGAAAACCACTTAACCACGCAGCCAGCTTAGAGCGTCTGGGTGCCCTACGTCTCTGCAACAACCCGCCTCGCCGCCGCAATTCACGGCCTCACCGTAGAGAAACCCGCTAAACTGCGGGCATCCCCCCGACTCAGGAGGGGGTCCGGCGCCCCAGGTCAAAAAGGGCGCATCGCACCTAGACGGGCTTCATACGTGACTTTCTCAGAACTCAATATCGATCAGGACATGGTCGATGCACTTGCAACCAAGGGCATCCTCGAACCGTTCCCGATCCAAACCCAAACAATTCCTATGGGCCTCGCAGGCCAGGACATCATCGGCCAGGCCAAGACAGGTACCGGTAAGACGCTCGGCTTCGGGCTCCCCGTACTGCAGTCGCTCGGCACCGATCCTGAGCCCGGCGTCAAGGCCCTCATCGTGGTACCGACTCGCGAGTTGTGTGTTCAGGTAGCCGAAGACCTCGTGCTTGCAGCATCCAACCGCTCCACCAAGATCGCCGCTATTTACGGTGGCAAGGCTTACGAGGGTCAGGTCGAACAGATTAAGGCCGGCGCTCAAGTAATCGTCGGCACGCCGGGTCGTTTGCTCGACCTGGCTAGCCAGCGCATGCTCTCGCTCAAGGACATCAAGGTGATGGTTCTGGATGAGGCAGACAAGATGCTCGACCTCGGCTTCCTTGCCGACATCGAGAAGCTGTTCGCTCAGACTCCTCCTACCCGTCACACGATGCTGTTCTCGGCAACGATGCCCGGCCCGATCGTGGCTCTCGCTCGTCGCTTCATGAACAAGCCGATCCACATCCGCGCCACTGACCCCGACGAGGGCCTGACGCAGAAGAACATCAAGCACGTCGTGTACCGCGCTCACAACCTCGACAAAGACGAAGTCATTGCGCGCATCCTGCAGGCTGAGGGTCGCGGCAAGACCGTCATCTTCACGCGCACCAAGCGTGCTGCCGCCAAGCTCGTAGAAGAGCTGAACGACCGTGGCTTCAACGCCGCCGCCGTGCACGGTGACCTCAACCAGGAGCAGCGCGAGCGCGCCATGGCCGCGTTCAAGGCGGGCAAGAAAGACATTCTCATCGCGACGGATGTTGCGGCACGAGGCATCGACGTCAACGACGTCACGCACGTGATCAACCACACCATCCCGGATGACCACGACACCTACCTGCACCGTGCGGGCCGTACCGGCCGCGCCGGCAAGACCGGTGTTGCAGTCACGTTCGTGGACTGGGCAGACATGCTCAAGTGGACGCACATCAACAAGGCGCTCGAAATGGGCATCCCCGAGCCCGTCGAAACCTACTCGTCGAGCCCGCACCTCTTCACCGACCTCGACATTCCTGAGGGAACCAAGGGCCGCCTGCCCGGCTCGCACGCTCCGGCAGTACGCGCCAGCGGTGCTGCTTCGGGTTCCGGATCGGGATCGGGCGGCGGCCGTGGATCGCAGCGTGGTGGCGACTCCTCGCGTCCGCCTCGCAACCGCACCCGTTCAGGGTCGGGTTCGGCATCCGGTTCAGGATCACGTTCGAGCGATGGCGGATCGGTAGCGAGCGCCCGCGCCGCTGACGACAGCACGCGCCCCGAAGGCGGCGGAACGCACGACGGCGGAGCACCCGCTCGTCGCAAGCGCACGCGTCGTCGTCGTGGTGGCAACGAGGGCGCACCGAGCACGCCTCCCACTGCCTAAGTAGCAACACACTTCACACGAAAGCCCCGCACACTGTGCGGGGCTTTCGCAGTTAAGGCGGAGGGCTCGTGCCGTTGGGCTAGGAGCGCAGCGAATCTGCCGCGGTGCGCAGGGCGGTCGCGGATTCGGTCAGCAGTCGCAGTTCTTTCTCGCTGAACGTGGTCTCCTTGATGGGAGTTGCCCCCGAGGCACTCACAATGCACGGCACCGAAAGAGCGACACCGCTGATGCCGTGAAAGTCGGAGAGCACGGGCGCTACCGGCATGATCGAGTGCTTGTCGCCGAGAATCGCTTCCACGATATGGGCCGTCGAGAGACCGATCGCGTAGTTCGTCGCGCCCTTGCCTTCGATCACCTTGTAGGCGGCGTCGCGCACGCTGATCGCGATCTCGTCGAGCTCTGTCTCTGTCATGCGCGGATGCCCGTCACGCTGCCATTCGAGAACCGGCACACCACCGATGGTCGCGCGCGACCACAGCGGGAACTCGGAGTCGCCGTGCTCGCCGATGATCGAAGCGTGAACGCTCGAGGGCGAAACTCCGGCACGCTCGGCCAGCTTCCAGCGCAGGCGTGAGGTATCGAGAACGGTGCCCGAGGCGAAGAGGCGCTCGGGCGGCAAACCCGACTGCTCCTGCGCGAGCGCGGTGAGCACGTCACACGGGTTCGTGACGATGACGTAAATGGCGTTCGGAGCGACCTCCATCAGCTGCGGGATCATCGAGCCGAGCATCCGCGCATTCACATCAGCAAGCTCCAGCCGCGTCTGGCCGGGGTTTTGCTTGGCTCCCGCCGTGATCACCACGACGTGCGATCCGGCCGCAACGGAGATGTCGCTGCCGCCGATGATCTGACTCGACCCCGTGAACTGTGTGCCGTGGGCGAGGTCGAGCACCTCGGCATCCACCTTCTTGGTCGCAATGTCGTACAGCGCGATCTGGCGGGCAGAGCCGCGAATCAGGGCAGCATAGGCGGCACTGGCGCCGACACTGCCGGCACCCACGATGGTCAGTTTGGAGTTCTCGACAACGCTCATGCGATTAGTGTGCCACGATGCCCGCTAGGAGGTCATCGCCGCGGCGAGCTGCACAATGATCCGTTCGAGAATGGGGCGCGAGGTCGCCAAGTTCATACGAATGTGGCCGGCGCCAACCTCGCCGTAACCCACGCCGCCATTAACCCGGATGCCCGCCTTCTCGGCCAGCATTTCCGCAAGCTCCGGCTCATCCGAGTAGGCACGCAAGTCGAGCCACGCCAAGTAGGTGCCCTGCATCGGAGCCATGCGGGCCTTGGGCAGGTGCTCGGCGAGCGCTGCCCGGGCGAACTCGATGTTGCCCTCGATGTACTCGCGCACTTCGAGCAGCCACGGCTCGCCGCGCAAGTAGGCGGCGGTGTTGAGCTTCATGCCGGGCGTGCTGGCACCGTGCGTGGCAAGCCAGCTCAGCGACTCCCACTGTGCGCGGTCGGCGTCGTTGCTGAGGATGATCTGCGCACACTTGAGCCCGGGCAGATTGAAAGCCTTTGACGTGCTGGTGGCGGTGATCGCGGCACGCGCACCGGCATCCGAGACACTCGCCAGGGGCACGTGCTTGTTGCCAAAGAGGGCGAGGGGCGAGTGAATCTCGTCGCTAAAAATGCGCGCACCGTGAGCGTCAGCCACGTCGGCGAGCGCCACAAGTTCGTCACGCGAGTAGACCTTGCCGGTGGGGTTGCCGGGGTTGGCGAGAATCAGCAGGTTGGCGCCGGCAGCGAAGTGGCGAGCGATGTCGTCGAGGTCGAGCGCGAAGCTGCCATCATCTCCACGCAACATCGGCGACTCGATTACGTCGCGGCCGAAGTCTTTCGGCACCGCCAAGAAGGGCATATAGGCGGGAGTCGGCACGATCACGGCGGCTCCGGGCTTGCTGAACTTCGTGATGGCCAATTCAAGCCCTTTGAGAACGTCGGGCAGCGGGTGCACGTCGGCGGCATCCAGCTCCCAGCCGTACTGCTCGCGGTGCCACTTCGCCGTTGCCGCGTTCACTTCGAGCGCGACCGACTCGTCGGGGTAGCCGAAGCCGAAGCGCTCAGCAATCGCGGCCCACTCCTCGAGCACGGCGGGCGCGGTGCCGTAATCCATTTCGGCAACGCCCGCGCACAGCAGGTCGCCTTCGGGTGCGGTCCACTTGTTGCTTCCGCGACTGCGCAGGAGTTCGGGGGTCAGGGCGTTCCACTGTTCGGCGTTGGTAGTCATGAGGTCTCCTCCTGGGCGGGGTTAGCGCCGGCAATAAAAGGTTGTGATCCGGTGGCGCGCGCGATGAGCTTCTCGAGCACTTCGGGAGCCGTGGTGTTTTCGGCGAGTCGGTTGGGCTTTCCTTCGCCGTGGTAGTCGCTTGAGCCGGTGATTTCGAGCCCGAACTTCTTGACGACCGTCATCAGCCAAGCTTTGCCCTCGTCGGTGTTGTCGCGGTGGTGAACCTCAAGCCCGAAAAGGCCGTGGTCCACCAGCTCGCGGATCACCGCGTCATCCATCGACCGATATTTTCCGTGAGCGGCCGGATGCGCGAGCACGGGCACTCCCCCGGCAGCGACGATCATTTTCACGCCTTCGAGCGGACTCGGAGCGTAGTACTTCTCGTAATACCCACCCTGCCAGTGCAGGATGCTCTCGAACGCAGCGCTGCGATTGGCGACGTGCCCTTTGCGCACGAGCGCGTCGGCAATGTGCGGGCGCCCCAGAGTCGTGCCGTCGGACGACTCAGCGAGCACGTCGTCCCACGTCAGGTCGTAGTCGAGGGCAATTTTTTCAACGATGCGTTCAGCCCGCCGCAGACGGCCATCGCGGATGCGCGCCGTCTCGGTGACAATCGTGCGGTCGAGCGGGTCGAAGAGGTACGCGAGAACGTGAACGCTCGCGGGGCCAAAGTTGGTGCTCAACTCCATGCCCGGAATGACATTGATGCCGGAGGCGGATGCCGCAGAAATGGCCTCCTGCCAGCCAGCGGTGGAGTCGTGGTCGGTGAGCGCTACCGTCGCGAGCCCCGCCCGGGCAGCAGAACGAATCAGCTGGGTGGGGGTTTCGGTACCGTCAGACACGGCACTGTGAGTGTGCAGGTCGATCGGGGTGTTGAGCATTATGCAAGCCTATTGCTCTAGGCTCAGGTCGCTATGATTCAACGCTTTCTTGCGGCGATCTTTATACTCGCCACCGCTGCCGCCCTTATCGTCGCGGCGTGGCCACAGCTGTTCTCTCTGGAACAGACGGCCGGCATTGCCCAGGTGGTGTCGCTGCGCGGCTTGAGCGCTGCCGCAGCCTTCGTTGCTGTGTTGGCGTTGACGCTCATCGCTCTCTTGTCTCCGCGGATGCACCGCTTCGCGGCATCCCTCGCAGTGATCGGTCTCGCGTTCAGCGCGCTCTCTCTCGTGGTGCTGTCGACGCGCGGTTTTGGTAGTCCCGGTTTCGAGACGAAAGCGGACGGCGATGTGACGGTGCTGTCGTGGAACACCCTCGGCGATGCTCCCGGTGCTGCCGCGATCGCCGATCTCGCGCTAGAGAACGATGCCGATGTTGTCGCGTTGCCGGAAACTACCCGCGAGATGGGCTTCGAAGTCGCGCAGTTGATGTCCGCCGCCGGTCGTCCCATGTGGGTGCACACGCTCGCCTACGATCAGGTCTCTAAGTCGCGTTCGACGACCGTCTTGATCAGTGTCGACCTCGGCGAATACGACGTCGATGTGCAGTCACGCACGACCTCCACTCTGCCCAGCCTCGTCGCGACCCCTCAAGATCCCACGATGCCCACGATCGTCGCCGTGCACGCGGTTGCTCCGGTGCAGGGCGAGATGGCCAATTGGCGAACCGACCTCGACTGGCTTGCCGAACAGTGTCGCGGCACCAACGTCATCCTCGCCGGCGACTTCAACTCGACCCTCGATCACTACGCGTCGCTTACCGACGGCGCTGACTTTGCTCTCGGTAGTTGCACGGATGCCGCCTCGGTCACCGACAACGCCGCAATCGGTACGTGGCCGACTCAGTTGCCCTCGCTGCTGGGCGCCCCCATCGACCACGTCATGAGCACGAGCGAGTGGACCACGACCGGGATGCGCGTCATCGAGTCTCACGATGGTTTCGGCAGCGACCACCGCCCGGTGCTCGCCACACTCTCCCCTGCTCAGTAAGCGCCCAGCCGCGCGCGCCACAACCGCGGACTTCTGCGAACAGTGAGGGTCACTCTCGATAGTGCGTTTTACCGCGCGAAGAGAGACACTAGAGGTATGGCAGATTCTTCGGCACCCAGCCCCCGCGCGACCTCTAACCGTTCCACGACACCCCAGTCTTCGGGCTTCTCTGACTTCATCTCTACGGGATGGGCTGAGCGGGTTGACGCTGAGGTCGTTCCCCGCGAGCAGGCCGCCTTCGCTGCTGCCCGCCGCGAGCGCCTCTCGCAGCTTCACCGGGGCCAGCGCCTGATCATTCCGGCCGGTGCCGCCAAGGTGCGCTCGAACGACACCGACTACCCGTTCCGCGCGCACTCCACGTTCGCGCACGTGACCGGGTGGGGTTCGGATGTTGTCGCCGGCAGTGTTCTCGTCATGGAGCCCACGGCTACCGGCCACGACGCCACCCTGTACTTCCGCCCGGCCGCTGGCCGCGACACGAGCGAGTTCTACGCGAACCCTGATGTCGGAGAATTCTGGACCGGCCCGCGCCCATCGCTCGCTAACGTCGCCACTGATCTCGGCGTTGCGACTCTGCCGCTGGCCGAGTTCGACGCTGTGCTCGACCGCGTGGATTCCACGACACTGATCGTGCGCGACGCTGACCGCGATGTCACCGACCAGGTCGATGGCCGCCGCTTGCTTGCCGCTGACTCCGAAGCGCTCGAGCACGATGGCGACGACGAGCTCAGCCGCGACCTGAGCGAGCTGCGACTCGTCAAGGACTCCTACGAGGTCACCGAGATGCGTGCCGCCGTTGACGCCACCCAGATGGGCTTCAACGATGTTGTCTCCGATCTGCCCAACATCATCGAGCACAGCCGCGGTGAGCGCCTCGTGGAGGGCACGTTCAACCGTCGCGCTCGCGCCGAGGGAAACACCGTCGGCTACGACACGATCGCTGCCTCCGGACCCCACGCGTGCGTGCTGCATTGGACTCGCAACGATGGCCCCGTGAAGCCGGGCGACCTCATCCTCATCGATGCCGGTATTGAGCTCGACAGCTACTACACCGCCGACATCACCCGCACCCTGCCCATTAGTGGCACGTTCACCGAGGTGCAGCGTCGCGTCTATAACGCCGTGCTCGAAGCGGCGGATGCTGCCTTCGCCATCGTGCGCCCCGGAATCAAGTTCCGCGACATCCACGCTGAAGCAATGCGCGTCATTGCCGAGAAGACCGCCGAGTGGGGTCTGCTGCCCGTGTCAGCCGAAGAGTCGTTGCAGGCCGACAAGCAGTTCCACCGCCGCTACATGGTGCACGGCACGAGCCACCACTTGGGCATCGACGTTCACGACTGCGCCGCCGCCCGCCGCGACATGTACCTCGACGGAATTCTTGAGCCCGGTATGGTCTTCACGATCGAGCCCGGCCTGTACTTCCAGCCTGACGACATCACCGTGCCCGAGGAATACCGCGGCATCGGCGTACGTATCGAAGACGACATTCTCGTCACCGAAGATGGTGCTGAGAACCTGTCGGTCAACATCCCGCGCACGGCGGATGCCGTAGAAGCGTGGATCGCCCGCTCGTAGGTGTGGAGGCGCGTTAGGCCTTAGGCGCTTCGCCGCCCTCGACCGGCGCTTCCGGTGCGTCCGGTGCGTCCGGCGTGGGCGTCGGCACGTGCGGGGCAGCGTGCACTCCGAGCATCCCGGCCGCTGACGTTCCGAGAACAGAGTGAGCTTTGGCCGTGAGGTTGGGCGAGATGATCACGTCGTAGCGCTCGGCCAACAACTGCGAGGTTGCGGCGTAGTCGCGGCGTTTGCGCATGATCGAGTAGTTCACAACGCCAAAGATCATGCCGATTCCGGCGCCGGCCACGATCGCCGAGAAGAAGATCGCTACCTGCTGCGTGGTGATCGGAGCAATGATCGTGGAGATCAGGCCGAAGAAGAGTCCGAGCCAGGCACCGGTGCTGGCGCCGGCGAGAGCGGCACGGCCGTAGCTTAACCGTGCGGTGACCACTTCGACTGTTGTGAGGTTGCGACCGACGATCGCGATGCCTTTGACATCGAACTCGGCCTTCGCCAACTTGTTGATGGCGTCTTGGGCATCGGTGTAGCTCTCGAAGCTTGCGAGCACGTCACCACGCGGCACACTCGACTGCAGAGGGGCACGGCGGGAGAATCCACTGAAATTACTCATCAGTTCATTGTCCCATGCAGGGGTAGGGTTTTAGTTGTGAGCACCTCAAGAGTATTCGTCGCCCGATTGGTGGGCTGCTCTGTCTTCGACCCCAATGGCGACCGCGTGGGTAAAGTGCGCGATGTGCTCGTCGTTGAGCGGGCCGACGCCAGCCCTCGTGTTGTCGGAATGATCGCTGAAGTCCCCGGTAAGCGGCATGTATTCCTGTCGATCGGCCGCGTTACGAGCATCGGCTCCGGGCAGATCATCACGACGGGTGTACTCAACCTGCGCCGCTTCGAGCAGCGCGGTGGTGAGGTCCGCGTGATGGCCGAGCTTCTGGGTCGTCGCGTCGATATGCGTGACGGTTCGGGCGAAGCTCAAATTGAAGACGTTTCGATCGAAGAAGTTGACCTTGGCGAGTGGGAGATCAGCCAACTGTTCGTGCGCCGCCCTAAGGCCACGGGAGCGCCACTCTTCGCTAAGGGCCCCACCGATTTCGCCAGCTGGGATGAGATCAAGCACAACCAGCACAAGGGCGAAGCGCAATCGGCAACTCAACTTGTCGCCAGCTTCTCCGATCTGCTCCCTGCCGACCTCGCCAACGCGATGCTCGAACTTCCCGAACAGCGCATGATGGAGGTCGCCGGAGAGCTCTCTGACGACCGCCTGGCCGACGTTCTCGAAGAGATGCCGGAGAACGAGCAGGTTGCGCTGCTCAACAAGCTCGACGATGACCGCGCTGCTGACGTGCTTGACGAGATGCAGCCGGATGACGCGGCCGACCTCATCGCCCACCTCTCCGACGAGCGCGGTGAGACCCTGCTCGACCTCATGGAGCCCGAAGAAGCCGAAGATGTGCGCTTCTTGCTCAGCTACGCCCCCGATACGGCGGGTGGACTCATGACCACCGAGCCGATCATTGTGTCGGCCGACGCCACCGTTGCTGAGGGTCTCGCCCTCATCCGTCGCCACGACCTCGCGCCCGCGCTGGGGGCCGCAATCTGTGTGACATTGCCGCCGTACGAACCGCCAACCGGGCGACTGCTCGGCATGGTTCATTTCCAACGAATGCTGCGCTACCCGCCCAATGAACGTCTCGGCGCCCTGATCGATCAGTCGCTTGAGCCGGTACGCTCGTCCACGACGGCAGCCGAAGTCTCGCGCATTCTGGCGAGTTACGACCTCGTTTCAGTACCGGTTGTTGATGACAACCATCGATTGCTCGGGGTGGTGACCATTGACGACGTGCTCGACCATCTTCTTCCCGACGACTGGCGAAGCACCACAGATGAATCGGCCAGCTTTGACGACACATCCACTAGACCGCTGACTATCGTTCAGCAGCAAGACATTCGCGCAGGGAGGTCAGCACGTGGCATTCGCTAAACGACGCACCCCACGGTCTCAGCGCAATGAGGCACGCCTCGACAGCCCGAAGGGGCTGCGTACCGGTTTCGGCATCTTCGAGAGCCGCGACCGCATGGGCCGCTACTCCGAAGCGTTCGCCCGCGGCATGGGAACCCCCTGGTTTCTTGTCGGGCTCTCCGCTTTCGTGGGGGTCTGGCTGATTTACAACACGAGCGCTCCCTTCGACGCGCAGTTTGACCCGCGCGCCACCAACTTCACCCTGTTGACCCTCATTCTTTCGCTGCAGGCCTCCTATGCTGCGCCGATGATCCTGCTGGCGCAGAACCGTCAAGATGACCGCGACCGCGTACAGATCGAGCAAGATCGTCAGCGTGCCGAGCGCAACCTCAACGACACTGAGTACTTGGCGCGCGAAGTGGTTGCGCTTCGCCTTGCGATGACCGATCTGGCGAGCAAAGACTTCATTCGTTCCGAACTGCGCTCGCTGCTCGAAGAACTCGAGAAAGACGACGAGACCAAAGACGCGGAGAAGCGTGAACGCTGAGCTCGAAGCCGCGGTTCTCACCTCCCTCGCTTCGGTGATTGACCCCGAGATTCGTCGTCCCGTCACAGAGCTCGACATGATCTCTGGGGTTACTGTCGACGACGCTGGTGCGGCATCCGTGGGCTTGACCTTGACGATTGTCGGATGCCCGGCCGCGACGTCCATCGAGCGTGACGTGCGTGAGGCTACCGAGCGTGTGGCCGGCATCACGGCGGTCACGGTCGAGGTGTCGGTGATGACGCGCGCGCAACGCGACGCTCTCACCGAGAAGCTGCGCCAGGGCAAGCCCAAGACGATGCAGTTCGGTCCCGATTCACTCACTCAGATTGTGGCTGTGACGAGCGGCAAGGGCGGGGTCGGCAAGTCGACTCTCACCGCGAACTTGGCTGTTTCGCTCGCTCAGAGCGGCCTGCGTGTCGGAGTGATTGACGCCGATGTATTCGGTTTCTCCATTCCCGGCTTGCTGGGCCTGCACGGCGCGAAGCCCACTCAAGTGGGCGAGATGATTTTGCCGCCGGTCGCCTACGACGTGAAGGTCATTTCGATTGGCATGTTCGTCGAAGACAACACGGCGGTCTCGTGGCGCGGGCCCATGCTGCACCGCACGATTCAGCAGTTCTTGACCGACATTTTCTTCGGCGACCTCGATGTGCTGCTGCTCGACCTTCCGCCGGGCACCGGCGATGTCGCTATTTCGCTCGGTCAGTTGCTGCCGCACTCCGATGTCGTAGTCGTCACGACCCCGCAGTCGGCTGCTGCTGACGTTGCGGAACGCAGCGGTCTTGTTGCGCGCCAAACCGGTCAGCGCGTGATCGGCGTCATCGAGAACATGGCGGGGCTCCCCCAGCCTGACGGCAGTGTGCTCGAACTCTTTGGTTCCGGTGGTGGGGCGGATGCCGCAGCCAAGCTCTCCACACCAGAGGAGCCCGTCTCGGTGCTCGCGTCGATTCCGCTCAGCATCGCCCTGCGCGAGGGTGGCGACGCCGGGGTTCCTGTCGTGATCGCGGCTCCCGCGGATCCGGCAGCGCAGGCCATCACGGCTCTCGCCGCGACTCTCCGCTCGCTCAAGCGCAGTGTGGCCGGCCGCAAGCTCGGGCTCAGCCCGCGCTAGCAGCGATCGTCCTTCGCCCAGAGTGTGCGCACCGTAGGCACCCGTTAACGCAAAAACACCACAGCAGAAATGCTGTGGTGTTGCGTAAACCGGCTGGCGGTTGGCTACGGCATGGTGTTGTAGCGACGGGTGGGCACGCGACGGTATCCGTCGGTTGCAACGGCACGCAGGGTTGCGGCGATACCGGTTGCAGCAAGTGCCGCGATGATGATTAGTTCGAAGTTCATGTCTATATTCTGACCCTCGGCAACCTTTTAGAACAAGATGATCTTTCTTATCTAACCTTGTAGGCTAACTACATGGAGATACGGCGCCTCGAACTGCTGCGCGAATTGGCTGACCGCGGCAGCATCACGGCTGTCGCCAAGGCCACGATGCGCACGCCATCCGCGGTCTCTCAGCAGCTCAAGATCTTGGAACGCGAGGCCGGCATCCCCCTCACCGAGCGGGTCGGCCGTGGCATCGTGTTGACCTCGGCCGGGCGCGCCCTCGCCCAGACCGCGGCCGATGTTGCGACGGCAATTGAGAAGGCCGAAGCACTCTGGAACGACTTTCGCGAGTCGCCCCGCGGTGAAGTCACGATGACGATCTTTCCCACGGGCGGTGAGATGTTGCTCCCGGGCCTTTTCCACTCGATCAATCGCCTCGCGGGCCTCAAGCTGCACTGCAACGACCAAGACTCCGTGCTTGAGGATGTTGCCAACCTCACCGCCGATTTCGACATTGTGGTCTCCGACTCTCCGCACGTGCTGCCCTCCTGGACCGAGCGCGGTCTCGCCGTCGTTCCCCTCATGCGCGAGTCGCTCGACGTCGCTTTGCCTGAGGATCATCCCCTTGGCCGCAAAGCCGCCCTCACTCCGGCTGACCTCATCGACGAGACGTGGATCGGCGTGCCGCCCGGGTTGCCGTTCGACCGCATCCTGCGCCGCATCGAAGCCGCCAACGGTGCCCCCGCCAACGTCGCCCAGCGCCTCACAGACAACAGCATCGTCGAAGCGGTGGTGGCGGCTGGCCACGGCATCGCGATCCTGCCGCGCTTCACGACGCGTGACCGTGAGAACGGCCTCATCACACGCCCCCTTAAGGGCGTGCCCTCGTCGCGCCTCATCTCGGCGCTGCTGCGCCCCGATCGCGCCGAACGCCCCTCGGTGCGCGCAGTCGTCAAAGCGCTCGTGGATGAAGCCCAGCGCTTCGAGCGAGAGCACACGGCGTAGGCGCCGCATCCGCCCGTCCACTCACCAGCACGTCGATCCAGTGCGTGCCGCCACCCCACGCATCCGGCTTAGAATCTCGACGTGAACTTTTCTCTTCGCCCGAGCACCGACGCCGACCTCGACTGGTTGCTCGAACTCCGGGCGATCGTGCTGCGCGACGACCTCGACCGCCACGGCCTCTTCGACCCCGTGCGCGTGCGCCAGTGGATGAGCAAGGCCTTCGTCGCGAGCAACACCCAGATCATCCAAGTTGACGGCGCGGATGTCGGCTCCATCACCGTGCGCCACGAACCCGATGCGCGCTGGATCGAGCACTTCTACCTGCCCGCCCGCCTGCACGGCCAAGGAATCGGCACGCAGGTGCTCTCCGACGCCCTCAGCCGGCCGGATGCACGCCCGTTCCGCCTCATGGTGTTGCAGGGCAGCCCGGCCATCCGCCTCTACGAACGCCACGGCTTCGTGCCCTACGACAGCGACGATCACGACGTGTGGATGACGCGGCCCGCCGTTCTCGGCTAGTCGCCCGCCCGCGTGCCCTGAGTAAGAATGAGTGGCTCCTCGGGATTGGTGTTATCGATCACTCGAGTCGCTCGCAGCCACGGTTGAGCACTCGCGAAATAGAGACGTTGCCCGCCGACGTAGCGTTTCATTGATGGATGCTCGGGGTCAGGATTACTCCCGTCTCGCACCGCCATGCGACGGGCTGTTTCTGAGAACGGAACATCGAGGAATATCGAGTAATCCCACTCCTCGACCAATTCGGCACGGTGGAGAAACATTCCCTCCACGAGCACGACGCAGTTCTCGGGCGCGTACTGGAGCGCTGGCCTGACCGCAGTGTCGCGCCGGTGATCGCTGGCGGCCGTTCGGTAGGCGCCGCTGCCGCCGGTGCCGAGCGGCTCCAGAACATCGCGCCGCAGGGCGTCATAGTCATAGCTGTCGAGCCAAAAACCCTCCGCGGAATCGCTGCCTCGACGGTGGCGAGCCTCGCGGAGGTTCAGGAAGTCATCGACATGGATGATGACCACGGGGTTGCCCGAGAGCGCCACGGCGAGCTCGCGGGCGAATGTTGTCTTTCCACTCCCATCGACACCGTCGATGGCGATGAGGCGACGCCCTCCCGCGAGCGCAAGGATGTCGTCCGCCAACGAACCCAGCACTCGGTCCCGAGCATCGGTCGCCCTCGCTTCGCTCACTACGCCTGCGGCTCGACCAAACGCGCCAGCAACTCGATGAGCAAGCGCTCTGTCAGGGGCGCGGGCATTGCCGAGATCAGGGCGAGTAGCGGTGCCATCCGTTCGGGCAGGCCCTGTTCACCCGCACCGATGCCAAGCGCGCCCAGAAGGCCCGCAGCGGTCGCGGAATCGAGCGGAGCGGCATCCGGATTCCCTAAGGCGGCAAGAGCCTCAGCGGGCAGCGTAGCGAGCAGAGCCTCGACGGCGATGGGAGCGACGCCGCGTACCTCGTCGGCTGCCGCCACGAGCGCTGCGCTGAGCTCATCGAGCACGTTGGCGGTCACCGGCGTGATGGTGAGATGGGTGGTTGCCGGCAGCACGCTGCCGTCGCTCTGCACGAGAGACGGCTGAAGCTGCAACAGGAAACCATGCTCGCGCACCTGGTCGGCCCAGTGATGCGCGTCGACGCGGCGCTCGGGCGCGACTGACTCATCCGTTGCGATTGCGAGTAGAGGGCCAACGGGGTTGCCGACAACACGCAAGCCCTCGATGCCATCGATGACATCGCGCAGAGCTTGCGTGGAGCGCGCACACGACTGCGAGAGCTCAGCGAGCCCGCGTGTTCCGAGCGCGTTGATGATCGCCCAAGCAGCGGCCAAAGGGCCCGCCGACTTCGAGCCCAGAATTGTCGGGTTCACAATCGGGTAGCCCGGCCACTGCGTCGTCGCGAAATACTGCGTGCGCTGACGGTCGCGACCGCGCTGCAAAATGACCGAGGCCCCCTTGGGCGAGTAGCCGAACTTGTGCAGGTCGGCGCTGATGCTCGTGACGCCCGGGACCTCGAAGTTCCAGGGCTCAACGCCCTCCCAGAACGGAAGAACCCAACCGCCAATGCAGGCGTCAACATGACAGGCAATTCCGTGCTCTGCAGCCGCAGCCGCGACCTCTACGACAGGGTCCATCGCGGCGTGCGCATAGCTCGGAGCCGACACCACCACGAGAGCGACATCGTCGCCCATCCGCGCGATGAGATCGCTCGCGGCGACATCACCGCCGGGGCCGACCGGCACGAGATCAAGCTCGAGCCCGAAGTAGTGCGCGGCTTTCTGGAACGCCGCATGAACAGTCACGGGAGCCAAGAGTCGAGGCGCGCCCGTGCGCGCCGACGAGCCAGAACCGCGCCACACGTCGCGCGCCGTTTTGACGGCCAGCAGGCAGCTTTCGGTACCGCCGGTCGTGACAGTGCCGACGACATCCTCATCGCCGCCCAGCAGGTCGCGAGCGAAGCCGAGCACTTCGCGTTCCATCACGGCAACCGAAGTGAATGTCGTGGGGTCAAGCCCATTCACGGGCTGCACGGCACGGATGGCACTGGCGGCGAGCTCGTCGAGTTCGGCAAGGCCGGAGTCGTAGACATACGAGAGCACTCGCCCACCGTGGGTGGGAGCATCCGCTTCGCGCAGTGCAGAGAGGCGTTCGAGAATATCGGCGGGCTGATGGTCGAATTTCATCGGGTCTCCTGATCGTTCGCAGTGGCGCTGGGGCCACTGGTCGGGTGCGGGGTGGTGGCGGATGTAGCGGCAGAGTCGATCTCGTCGCTGTCAGCCTCGTCAATGTGGTGGCGACGCAGCGGGTAGCGCCTGAAGCTCAACAGCGAGAGACCGATGATCACGGCGGGCACGATGCTGAAGCTGATGATGATTCCGGCGATAGCCGAATCGGGCTGGGCCACCGTCTGGTTGGCCACTGATTCGAGATAACCGGATGCCGCGAGCACGGTCGTGAGCACCGTGGCGCCGAGGGCCATTCCCGTGGTTTCGCCCGCGGTCCACACTCCACCGAAGGTGCCAGCCGAGGCAATCTTGTGGCGGCGCGAGTCGTGGGAGATCACGTCGGGCAGCATCGACATCGGCAGGGCTTGCATGCCGGCATAGCCCGCTCCGGCGAGCGCGACGGGAGCATAGATCCAGGCACCGGGTGCCCACAGTTGCGGAACGATAAGCAACGCACCCACCCCGTAGCAGGCCGAGGCCCAGACGAAGGCGCGCTCTTTGCCGATGCGGCGGGAGATCGCAGCCCACACGGGCGCGAAGAGCAGTGCTGGACCGATGAGCGACACGAAGAGGATCGCAACCCCGGTGCCGAGCACCCACGTCGCGACATACTGCGCGCCCGCGAGCATAACGCCCGTAGCGAGCCCCTGCAGCAGGAAGGTCAACAACAGCGCCCGGAAGGGTTGGCTGCGCTTGAGCGCAGCAATTCCGGAGCGGTAGGTCTGCGCAATCGACACGGTCGGAGCAACCGACACGAGGCCCCGGGGCGCTGAGAACGAAGAGATCACGAGCGAGACGCCCATGAGCGCGGCCGCAGAGAGTGCCATTACGAGATAGCCGAGCCGTTCATCCGCAAAGGCATCACGAATTTCGGGTGCTCCCGCACCAAACAGCAGAATCGCCACGGTGAGCACGACAACACGAACGGCCAAGAGGCGCGTGCGCTCGTCATAGCTGCGCGTCAGTTCGGCGGGCAGCGCGATGTACGGCACTTGGAACAGGCTGAACGCCGTCGCCGTGGCCACGAAGGCAATGAAGACCCAGATACCCGAGGCAAGGGGGCCAATTCCCGCGGGCACCGCAAAAGTCACGACGAACAAGATGGGCAGAAGGATGGCGCCGAGCAACATCACCGGGCGGCGCGTGCCACGGTGCGCCAGGCTGCGGTCGCTGCGAGCACCGATCACGGGATCGATGATCACGTCCCACACCTTGGCGGCGGTGACCAAAATTCCGGCAGCGAGGGCGGCAATGCCCAGGGTGTCGGTGAGGTAATAGACGAGCACGAGACCCGGCAGGGCACCAAAGCCTCCCGTGCCAAGAGAACCAATGGCGTAGGTGGCGATCGTGGATCGGGTCAGAGCTCGCGGCGCTGCGGTCGTCATCTTTGTGAGCCTAGTGCTTTGTACAGCCGAAATTGTGGTGCTCAGCCGTAGTGTTGAGACATGTCGCCTCACACAGTTGCCTCATTGATCGGGTCGCGTCGTCGCGACACTCTCGTTGCCCAGTTGCGGTGCACCACCTCCGACACCGCCACCGTGATTGCGCCGTTCAGCGGTCAACCCCTGCACGAGTTGCCCCAGAGTTCGGCCCGCGATGTTCGGGATGCCGCAGCATCCGCTCGCACCGCTCAGCGCGCCTGGCGCAACGCCGGCTTCGCCTACCGCCGCCGCGTTCTGCTGCGTGCCCACGACCTGCTGTTGGAGCGTCAAGACGAGTTGCTCGACCTGCTGCAGACGGAGTCAGGAAAGACTCGCGGGCAGGCCTTCGAGGAGATCTTTCAAGCAGCCTCGATCACCCGGTACTACGCCATCTCGGCCGAGCGCGTGTTGGCGACCAAGCGTCGCCGCGCGGGCATTCCGCTGCTCATGTCGACGCGGGTGAGCTACTCCCCCAAGCAACTCATCGGCGTCGTTACACCGTGGAACTACCCGATTGCTCTCGGGGCCATGGATATCGTTCCTGCGTTGGCCGCCGGCAGTGCCGTCATCCAGAAGATCGACAATCAGGGCGCGCTCTCGATGCTCGCCACCCGCGAGGCCTACATCGATGCTGGCGTGCCGGCCGCTGTCTGGCCGATTCTGGCCGGCCCCGGCGATCAAGTCGGCAACGCCGTAGTCGACAACAGCGATTACATCTGCTTTACCGGATCGACGCCGACCGGCACCAAGGTCGGCAAGCGTGCCGCCGGGCGACTCATCGGCGCCTCGCTCGAACTCGGAGGCAAGAACCCGCTGCTCGTTTTGGGCGATGCCGATCCCATCCAAGCCGCAGAGGATGCCGTCTACGCGTGCTTCGCCTCCATGGGCCAGCTGTGTGTATCGATCGAGCGTATTTACGTGCACAAGTCGATCGAGGCTGAATTCACTCGCGCTTTCGCTGAGCGTGTGAAAGCTCTTTCGCAGACATCCGCTCTCGACTACTCGGGTGATGTGGGTTCACTCACCTCGCAGGCTCAGCTTGAGCGCGTTCAAGCCCATGTGGAGGATGCCGTCACGAAGGGCGCAACCGTGGTCGCCGGCGGAATCCCCCGCCCCGATCTCGGCCCCTACTTTTACGCGCCCACCGTTCTCACGGGAGTCACCGCTGAAATGGAGTGCTTCGCCAACGAAACGTTCGGCCCCGTCGTGGCAATCACCTCCGTCGAGAGCGACACGGATGCCATCAACCGCGCCAACGACACGGAGTTCGGCCTCAACGCCTCGATCTTCAGCGGCTCCATCGCCCACGCTCGCCGTCTAGCCGACCGCTTGAATGCCGGCAGCGTCAACATCAACGAGGGCTACCGAGGCAGTTTCTCCAGCGTCGATGCGCCGATGGGCGGAATGAAGCACTCTGGTTTGGGACGACGCAATGGGCCCGAAGGCATCCTGCGCTTCGTGCAATCGCGCACGGTGTCGCAGTCGAACGGCATTCTGCAGCTGCCACGGTCCGGCGCTGAGTTCGCCGCGATGGCCGGTCTCATGGTCACGCTGTTGACCGTGTTGAAGGTGCTGCGCCGCCGCTAGGACTGGTCGCCGGGGCCCGCGGTGCCGCCAAGGTTTGCGGTGCCGCTAAGGTTTGCGGTGCCGCCGAGGTTTGCGGTGCCGCCGAGGTTCGCAGCGCCGCCGATCGCGAAGGCGCGCTAGGTAGCTTCGTTATCGAAGGGGGCGCGTTCGCCCGCCTTCAGTTCTGCTTTGAGCTGCGATTGCCGTTCGGCGAGCGCCGCCTGACGTTCGGCATACGCGGCAGACCGCGGAGGACGCACCTTCACGGGAGGCGTGTCGTCTTCGAGAAGGGCGTCGCGGATGATGCGACGCGGGTCGTACTGGCGCGGGTCAAGCTGCTTCCAGTCGATGTCGTCGAAGTCGGGGCCCATCTCTTCGCGCATGCGATCTTTGGCGCCGTTGGCCATGTCGCGCAGCGAGCGGACGAGGCGCGCAAGCTGCGATGCGTAGTAGGGCAGACGGTCGGGGCCCAGCAAAAAGACAGCGATGATCCCGATGATCAGCAGTTTGTCGAATGTGAGACCGAAGGACACCCGTTTAGCTTACCTGCGCCAGCGGCTACGGCGTCTACAGTTGTCACAGCGATAGGAGCAATGTGTCAGACAAGCAGTTGAGTTGGAAGTACGCCGAGGAGTTCGTTGTCGAACGCCCAGAGATCGCTGCGGCGCGCGTGCATTCCAGCGAGTTGGGAATCGAAGCGGTCAGCCCCGCTGTCGGCGCTCAGCTGGCCTTGCTCGCTGCGGCTACGGGCGCTAAGAGCATCATCGAGGTCGGCACCGGTGTCGGCATCAGTGGGCTCTGGATGCTCGCTGGCAGTCCCGGCGCGCTGCTCACCACGATCGACTCCGAGATTGACCACCAGCAGGTTGCTCGCGCGGTGTTCGCGGATGCCGGCATCCAGTCGAATCGCGTACGCCAGATCGGTGGCAAGGCTGCCGAAGTTCTGCCGCGCATGAACGAGTCGAGCTACGACCTCGTCTTTATCGATGCCGATCCTCAGTCGGTCATTGAATACGTCGAACACGGTCTGCGCCTCGTTCGCCCCGGTGGTGTGGTGGCGGTTGCTCACGCTCTGTGGCGCGACCGCGTTGCTGATCCCGCTCAGCGCGACTCCACGGTCAGCAATTTCCGCACGCTCTTGAAGGAGATCGCGCAGTCGGAGGCAGTGATCAGTTCGCTCATCCCCGTCGGCGACGGGCTTCTACAGCTCACCAAGCTCAGCGACTAACGCGCTCAGCGAACGCTCACCGAGCGTTCAGCGTTCTGTCCGTAGGGTGGATGAACCGCCATCCCTCGACGAACACGACTGAGCGCGCGCTGCTGAGGAGCTTGGGTCTCCGCACGCCGTGAGAACGGAGCATCCATGACTGGCAACGATCGTGACGGCTGGGTTCGCGTTCGAAGGGCCCGCGAGAATAACCTCGCCAACATCGATCTCGATGTGCCCCGGGATTGCATGGTCGCGTTCACTGGCATCTCCGGTTCGGGAAAGTCGTCGCTCGCTTTCGGCACCCTCTACGCCGAGGCTCAGCGCCGCTACTTCGAGTCGGTTGCACCCTACGCTCGCCGCTTGCTCAATCAGGTAGGTGCTCCGGATGTCACCGACATCACTGGTCTTCCACCCGCCGTTGCGCTTCAGCAGCGCCGCGGCGCGCCCAGTTCGCGGTCAAGCGTCGGCACGATCACGACGCTCTCGAACCTGCTGCGCATGTTGTATTCCCGTGCGGGCACATATCCCGCCGGTGTTCCTCACCTCTCCGCGGAAGCCTTCTCGCCTAACACGGCGACCGGGGCGTGCCCGCGCTGTCACGGTCTCGGCGTTGTTCACGATGTCACTGAAGACCTCCTTGTGCCCGACGCATCGCTCTCGATTCGCGATGGCGCAATCGCCGCATGGCCGGGAGCGTGGCAGGGCGCGAACCTCAAGAGCATCGTCAACGGGCTCGGCATCGACACCCGCGCGCCCTGGCACACCCTCAGTCGAAAAGATCGCGACTGGCTCCTTTACACCGAAGAGCAGCCCTCGGTCTTCATTCAGCCCGAAGAGGGCCGCGTCGACCACGGCTACAACGGCAAGTTCTGGAGCGCCCGCAAGCACATCATGAACGTGCTCTCACAGTCTCAGAGCGAGCGGATGCGCGAGCGCGCGCTTCGCTTTGTGCAGAGCATGACGTGCCCCGAGTGTGGCGGCAGCGGCCTGCAGGCGAACGCCCTCTCGGTGACCTTCGCGGGTCTCAGCGTCGCGGAGCTCAACGCCGTTCCACTGACCGATCTCGCCGATCGACTGCGCGAGGGCATGGCGCGCGCCGACTCCGAAAGCGAAGGGTCCGAAGGCAACGAGGTAGCCCACCGCATCGGCGACGATGTGATTGCGCGCGTTGACGTTCTTCTCGACCTCGGGCTCGGCTATCTCAGCCTCGGCCGCAACTCCACCACGCTCTCCCCCGGTGAAGCGCAACGCCTGCGCATCGCGACCCAACTGCGCTCCGGCCTCTTCGGGGTCGTCTACGTGCTCGACGAGCCCTCGGCGGGATTGCACCCGGCGGATGCCGCACCACTGTTGAAGGTTCTTGACCGGTTGACAGCATCCGGCAACTCTCTCTTCGTGGTGGAACACGACCTCGACGTCATTCGGCGCGCTGACTGGATCGTCGACATCGGTCCCGGAGCGGGCGAGGGCGGAGGGCAGCTCGTGTACTCCGGCCCCGTCGACGGCCTCAAGGATGTTCCCGAGTCGGTTACTGGCCGCTATCTCTTTCCGCAGGAGGCGCGACCGACGCGCGAGGTTCGTTCCCCGGAATCGTGGGTGCGGCTAAAGAAAGCCTCGCTGCACAATATCCGCGATCTCACGGTCGATTTCCCGCTCGGCGTCATGACCGCGGTCACGGGAGTTTCAGGCTCCGGCAAGTCGACCCTCGTCACCCACGTGCTCGCAGAAGCTGTGCGCGCTCAGCTCGGTGCTGCTCCGGATGACACTGCCGACGCCGCAGACGTGGATGGCCCGCGCCATGACCTCACGCTCGAAGACACCGCCGGCCTCGACTCCTTCGATCGTCTGGTGCTCGTCGATCAGCGCCCGATCGGCCGCACTCCGCGCTCGAACCTGGCTACCTACACCGGCATGTTCGACATCGTGCGCAAGCTCTTTGCCGCCACCGACGAGGCCCACAAACGCGGCTACTCGGCCAGTCGGTTCTCGTTCAACGTGGCCGGCGGACGCTGCGAAACCTGTCAAGGCGAGGGTTTCGTTTCGGTCGAGCTTCTGTTCCTGCCGGGCACGTATGCACCCTGCCACGCCTGCCACGGTGCGCGCTATAACGACGAAACACTCGAGGTCACCTACTTGGGCAAGACCATCGCCGACGTCTTGGGTATGACCGTCAATACCGCCGCCGAGTTCTTCGCCGAATCCACTTCGGCGTTGCGCAGCCTCGATACGCTGCGGGATGTCGGCCTCGGTTACTTGAGGCTCGGCCAGCCCGCAACAGAGTTGAGCGGCGGTGAAGCGCAGCGCATCAAACTCGCGACCGAACTGCAGCGCGCGCGTCGCGGCCATGCGCTGTACCTGCTCGATGAACCCACGGCGGGGCTGCATCCCTCGGACACCGAGCTTTTGCTCACCCAACTGCAGCGCCTCGTGGATGCCGGAAATACCGTTGTGCTTGTCGAACACGATTTGGCCACCATTGCCGCCAGCGACTGGGTCATCGACCTCGGCCCGAGCGGTGGAGACCAGGGCGGCACGATCGTAGCCACGGGCACTCCTCGCGACGTGGCTGCTGGCCCCGGCGCAACCGCAAAATACCTCAGCGAGTGGCTCGAGACCCGCACCGTTGGCTAGTCACGGCAATCGCACTGCCTCCGAAACGGCGGGTTAAACACAAGCACCGAACACGAGTGATCGTGTTCGGTGCTTTGTTTCGACAAGCCCCGCACAGAGGCGTGAGCTGCCGATAAAGGCTGAGAAGGCTCTAGGCGGAAGCGACTACACCCGCGAGAGCGTCGTGCAGTTCTTTTGCTTCGTCATCGTTTACAGATACGACGAGACGGCCGCCACCTTCGAGAGGCACACGGACGACGATGAGTCGACCCTCTTTGACAGCCTCCATTGGTCCGTCACCGGTCCTCGGCTTCATTGCTGCCATCGATAGTCCCCTTTCATCGGTACTGGTTTCTATTATCCAGCAAAAACCGTCGATACTGAAACTCTGTCGAATCATTCACCCGCTGTGCACCTCTTTAGGGCGGAGTCCAGTCGTACCCGTCAACCCACCATGCCAAGTGGATCCACGCCCACTGCCCGGCGATACACGCCGCGAGCAGGGCGGCGCGATACCACCGCGATTGCGGTAGCGCGAGCACTCCAGCGAGCGGAAATAGCGGCATGAGCAGGCGAAACGTGCTCGACTGGGGAAAGAACACCGCTAAGAGGTAGAGCGCGTAGCTCGCCACCCACAGACGCAGGTCGACGCCGAGCCGCCGCGCAGGTTTGGCGAGCAGGAACCCGAAGAAGGCAAGCACCCCCAGAATCAGGATTCCCGTCAGCAGCCACTGCGGCAACTGCCACCACCCGGCCCAAAAGGCTGCCCCTTGGAACCACGCCGCGAAGGGGATCAGCTCGCCGTACCCGACGTAACCGGCCCGCCACGCGAGCTCGGTGTCGGTGTAGGCGGTGAGCGATCCGGTGACGGCGGCCGCGATCAGCAGCCAGGCGAACCCCATGACAAGACTAAAGAGAGTCGCGGTGACGGCCGCCACTCTCTCGTGCATCGGGAACTCCTCACGCCGGCGAATCCACCAGCGATAGACAACGTGCAGTCCGAGCGCGAGAGCGAAGGCGAGCCCGCTTGGCCGGGTGACAGACATAATCGCGATCACCGGCAAGAGCATCCAATACTGACGCTTCATGAGCCAGAACAGCGCGAGTATCAGCAAGAACAGGTACATGGATTCGGCGTACGAGACCTGCAGGATGGCAGAGAGCGGCGCGAAACAGAAAATGGCCACCGCAAAGAGCGACGTGCCCGCGGGCAGCACGAGATGCATCACTCGGTAGAGCATGAGGGCGGCGCCGAGCGAGAAGGCGACTGAAACAAACACACTCGCAACCGCGAAGTCGAGAGTCGTCAGAGTCATCACGACGCGCACCAGAGCCGGATACGCCGGCATAAAGGCCCACGCGTTCTCGCCAACGTGGCCCGATTCTGTCATCGGTAGTTCGCTCGGATAGCCGGCGAGCGAGATGATGAAATACCAGTGGCCATCCCAGATCTTGGCGAACGAGAAGTAGTCGGGGTGCGGGCCCGTCCACGCGTTTTGGCCTTGAATCGAGGCGAACCACAGCAACAGCGACGTCGTCACGAGGCGCGACGCCACGAAGATGGCAATGACCGCAAGCCACCAGCGCTCCGGCGCGAGAATGGCCGCAGTCGCGCGGCGCACTCCCGAAACTAGCGAGCTGTCAGCCACGCCCTCAGCCCCTGCTCGCAGGCCACAATCTCACTCGTCGCAACACGCTCATCGTCGGCGTGAGCCCGCAGCGGGTTGCCCGGGCCGTAGTTCACGGCGGGCACTCCGAGCTCGGCGAAGCGAGCAACGTCGGTCCAGCCATACTTGGGGGCCGCGGTGCCGCCCACGGCATCGAGGAAGTTCTTGGCGAGCGGTGCATCAAGCCCAGGGCGTGCACCACCGGCGAGGTCGGTCACCTCAAAGTCGAAGCCAGCGAAGACCTCACGCAGATGCTGGATGGCCTGCTCAGTGCTGCGATCCGGAGCGAACCTAAAGTTCACGGTCACGGTCGCGGCATCCGGAATCACGTTGCCGGCAACTCCACCCGTGATGCCCACGGCGTTGAGGCCCTCGCGGTAAACGAGGCCATCGACCTCGTGCTGCTCGGGCTCGTACGCCGCCAGAATCGCCAACACGGGCGCTGCAGCGTGAATCGCGTTCTCGCCCATCCAGGCGCGCGCGGAGTGAGCACGCAGCCCCGCAAGCGAGATGTCGATGCGGGCGGTGCCGTTGCAGCCGCCCTCCACCGTGGCGTTCGACGGCTCACCAATGATGGCGAAGTCTCCCGCCATCAGGTCGGGGCGGTTGCGCGCGATGCGACCGAGGCCGTTGAGCTCAGCAGCAACCTCTTCGTGGTCGTAGAAAATCCAGGTCACGTCGACGGCGGGGTCGGTGAGTTCTGCCGCGAGCTTGAGCGCGATTGCTACGCCGCCCTTCATATCGACAGTGCCGCGGCCCACGAGGTGCTCTTCGCCGTCGATCACCTCGAGCGTCGTTGGCAGGTTGTTATTCACCGGGACCGTGTCGAGGTGCCCCGCGATCACGACGCGCTGCGCCTTGCCGCCGTTCGTGCGAGCGACGACGGCATCCGCATCCCGAATCACCTCAAGGTGGCTAAACGCGCTCAGAGCGGTTTCTACGGCATCCGCGATGCGCTTCTCATTGCCGGAGACCGACTCGATATCGCAGATCTGGCGGGTGAGATCGGGGCTCGAAGCCGTCAGATCAAGCACGGGAAGAGTGGGATCGGTCGCAGGCATGCACCCAGTGTAAGTAATCTGGATGCATGACTTCGCGCACAGCATGGGGATACGGACTCGCAACAATCGCCAGCGACGGAACAACACTTGACGTGTGGTTCCCCGCTCCGCACCTGGGATCAATCCCCGAGGGCACCGACCCGCACTACACACCCGCCGACCTCGAAGAGCACTTGGGGGCAGACGAACGCCGCCGCGTGCGCACCGAATTCGTGACCGTTGAGATCGATTTGGATGCCGCACCGCAGAACGTCGCCGACGCCTACCTGCGCCTGCACCTGCTCAGCCACTTGCTCGTGAAGCCCAACAGCATCAACCTCGACGGCCTCTTCGGCGCGCTGCCGATCGTCGTCTGGACCAACGCTGGCGCCGTGCACCCCGACGATTACCGCGAACTGCGCATCTCGCTCAAGCGTCACGGCATCATCGTGACCGGCATCGACAAATTCCCGCGGATGCTCGACTACGTCGTGCCCGAACGCGTCCGCATCGCCGACGCCTCGCGCGTTCGCCTCGGCGCGTACCTCTCCCCCGGAACCACCGTCATGCACGAGGGCTTCGTCAACTTCAACGCCGGCACGCTCGGCAGCTCGATGGTCGAGGGCCGCATCTCTCAGGGCGTGGTCGTGGGTGACGGCGCCGATATCGGTGGCGGAGCATCCATCATGGGAACGCTCAGCGGTGGTGGCACCGAACGTGTCTCCATCGGCGAGCGCGCGCTGCTCGGGGCCAACTCGGGAATCGGCATTGCGATCGGTGACGACACCGTTGTTGAAGCCGGGCTCTATGTCACGGCAGGAACCAAGGTCACCATCGTTGATGGTTCGGCTACCCCGCGCAGCGTCAAGGCTGTTGAGCTCAGTGGCGTGAACGGCCTGCTGTTCCGCCGCAACTCGGTCACGGGCGCTGTCGAGGTTCTGCCTCGCAGCGGCACCGGCGTCGAACTCAACGCGGCGCTGCACGCCTAAGGTCCACATCCATCGGGGGAAACGAAGGAAGTTCAGCATGAACACTTTCCCTGTCCCTCGCGCGGCACTGCGGCTGCGCCTCTATCGCGCCGCCGCAGTGTTCGCCGCAGCAACGCTCGCTCTCACGGCGTGCACCGGAGCCGATTCGGCGCTCTCCCCTGCTCCCGCGCTCTCGTCAGCGTCCCCGGTCAACGATGCCTCCCTCGTCTGGGGAATGGACGCCACCGCCCCTGACGCCACGTGGCAGAAGCCGGCGCTAGGCGAACTGCGCCCCGACCCGATCTACGGCACCGCAGTGCAACGGGTCACCTCCGCTGAGGGCACCCGCTTCGATCGCAACAGCTATAGCCGTCGCCAGGCCGAGAACGCCGACGGTTCGCTCTTCTTCACCTACCACGGCGACGCGGAATACCACCTCTATTCGACCAGTGACGAGGCCTTCGTCACCGCCCTCGACATTCACCCGGATGCCGAACCCCAGTGGCATCCGACCGATCCCCACCTTCTGCGCTATCTTGCCGGGCCCAATTCCTCCGAGGGCGATCTGAAGCTTTTCGAGCTCGACGTAAGGACGGGCAAGTCAGCTGTCATCGCCGACCTCACTACCGCGATCACTGCGGCATTCCCCGGCGCGGACTACATGAAGGACCGAAGCGAGGGATCTCCCAGCAGCGACGGCAACCGGTACGCGTGGATCGTTTATAGCGGTGATGAGGAGCCCCTGGGGATGGTCAGTTACGACCTCGCCTCCGACGCCGTACTGGGCACCAGCGCACTGCCCGCCGCTACCGACTGGGTGAGCGCGTCGCCCACGGGTAAATACGTGGTGGCCTCCGCGGAGTCGGGCACTTACGTCTACGACGCCGACCTCAGCAACCAACGCCTCCTGACCGAAGCGAGCGAGCACAGTGACATCGCGCTCTCTGCTGACGGCCGCGATGCCTATGTCTACATTGATTTCAACTCAACGAGCGAGACGGCAGGCTTTTTGACCTCGGTCGATATGGATACGTTGGAGCGCACGACGCTCTTCGACGCCTACGACGATGCCAACACCTCGATGCACATCTCTGGCAAAGGCTACGACAAGCCGGGGTGGGTAATCGTGTCCACCTACAACTGCAACGCTGAGGGCGCGTGGACGTGCGAAAAGGTGATGGCGATCGAGCTCGATGGCGGCCGCATCCTCAACCTCGCCCACACCTACAACTGCGGTGAGGACTATTGGACCGAAACCCACGCCGTCGTCAACCGCTCCTTCACCCACGTCTATTTCAACTCGGATGGCGGCTCTTGTGGCATGGACGCCGAGGTTTACCGCCTCGACGTTCCCGCCTTCGACTAGTCGGCACACGCACGGCACGCGAAACGGCCGGCTTCCCCGAAGGGATGCCGGCCGTTCGCCTTAACGATGGTGCGGTCTAGCGCTGAGGCCAGTCCCGAGGCGCAGGGCCCGTGTACAGCTGCTGCGGGCGACCGATTTTGGTCTTGGGGTCTTGGTTCATCTCGCGCCAGTTGGCGATCCAGCCCGGCAGGCGGCCGATAGCGAAGAGCACCGTAAACATGCGTGGCGGGAAGCCCATTGCCTTGTAGATGACGCCGGTGTAGAAGTCAACGTTGGGGTACAGCTTGCGCTCGATGAAATAGTCATCGGCCAAAGCGACCTCTTCGAGTTCACGAGCGATGTCGAGCAAGGGGTCGCTGATTCCGAGATCGGCAAGCACCTCATCCGCGCTCTCCTTCACCAGACGTGCACGAGGGTCGAAGCTCTTGTAGACGCGGTGGCCAAAGCCCATCAGGCGCACGCCGTCTTCTTTGCGCTTCACGCGGTCAACAAACTTCTGAACGCCCTCGCCCGACTCCTGGATCTCGCCCAGCATCTTGAGTACGGCTTCGTTAGCACCACCGTGAAGCGGGCCGTAGAGAGCGTTGATTCCGGCGGAGATCGAAGCGAAGATGTTCGCTTCGGTCGAGCCGACGAGACGCACCGTAGAGGTGGAGGCATTCTGCTCGTGGTCTTCGTGCAAGATGAGGAGGCGGTCGAGTGCCTTACTCAGCACGGGGTTGACCTGGTATTCCTCGGCCATGTTGCCGAAGTTAAGCTTCAAGAAGTTGTCGACGAAACTCATCGAGTTGTCGGGGTAAAGCAGGGCCTGGCCGAGCGACTTCTTGTGAGCGTACGCCGCAATAACCGGCAGCTTTGCCAGCAAGCGGATGGTCGAGATCTCGACCTGCTCGGGGTCGCGCACGTCGTGCGAGTCTTCGTAGTAAGTGGAGAGCGCCGACACTGCGCTCGAGAGCACGGACATCGGGTGCGCGCTGTGCGGGAGAGCGTCGAAGAAACGACGGAGGTCTTCGTGCAGCAGAGTGTGGCGACGAATCTTCTCGTCGAACTCTTCCAACTGCGACTTCGACGGCAGCTCACCGTAGATCAGCAACCAGGCAACCTCGAGGTACGTCGAGTTTGCCGCAACGTCTTCGATCGCATAGCCGCGATAGCGCAGGATGCCGCGGTCTCCATCGATATAGGTGATCTCACTGCGCGTGGAGGCAGTGTTCACAAATCCTTGATCAAGCGCCGTGTAGCCGGTCTGCTTCATAAAGGTGGAGATATCGATGCTGTTGTGACCATCGACCCCACGGATAATGGGAAATTCAGCAGCACCGCCCGGAAAGTGGAGGGTGGCCTTCTCTGGGTCTTGAGGGGCTTCATTCACCGCTACAGCCTACAAGGCTTGGATAGCCACTGTCACACCCACTAATCGAATGCCCTCACTTTTGGAGGTCAAACACAAGGCCTCGGCCCGTTAGTGCACTTAAGCGAGTAAATCGAGGCGGGCTACGGCATCCGCAATCGTTGCGTCGCTCGCCGTGAGCGCAATACGCACGTGGCGGGCCGGCGATTCACCGTAAAACGAGCCCGGAACGACGAGGATGCCGGCCTGAGCCAGATCACCAACCGTCTGCCAGGAGTCTTCGTTCTTTGTCGCCCAGAGATAGAGCCCGGCGACGCTGTCGTCTATGCGGAATCCCGCGCGCTCCAAAGCCGGAAGCAACTTCGCCCGGCGGGCGCGATACAGCTCGCGCTGTTCGGCGACGTGCGCGTCATCCTGCAGAGCTGTAGCCATCGCTGCTTGCACCGGGCCGGGAACAATGAGTCCGACATGCTTGCGCACAGCGAGAAGCTCGGAAATTAGTTGCGAGCATCCCGCCACAAACGCAGCGCGGTATCCGGCAAGGTTGGATTGCTTGCTGAGCGAATACACTGCGAGCACCGAAGAGCGATCGTCGCCGATCACCTCGGGGTCGAGAATTGAGGGCGTGGGGTCAACGCCGTTCCAGTTGAGTTCGGCGTAGCACTCGTCTGAAGCGATCACGGCACCCAGTTCGCGGGCGCGAGCCACAGCGGCACGCAACTGGTCAGTGTCGAGAACACGCCCATCGGGGTTGCCCGGGCTATTGAGCCACACGAGCGCAGTGTTGTCGGGCCACTCGGCAGGGTTGTCAGAAGCGACGGCCGTTGCGCCCACCAGGGCAGCGCCGATGGCGTAGGTGGGGTAGGCGACCGTGGGAAAAACCACCACGTCGCCTTCACCGAGGCCGAGCATCTGCGGCAGGAGCGCCACCAATTCCTTGGAGCCGACAGTCGGCAGAACGTGGTCGACGGTGAGCCCCGTAACGCCTCGACGGCGCTCAAACCACTCGACGATGGCCTCACGCAGCTGAACGGTGCCCGTGACTGTGGGGTAGGCGTGAGCATCCGTTGCCGTCGCGAGACTCTCGCGAATGATGGCAGGAGTCGGGTCTACCGGTGACCCTACAGAGAGGTCGACCATCCCATCGGGATGCGTACGCGCAATGGTGCCGAACGGCACAAGGGAATCCCACGGAAAGTCGGGGAGTGCCAGCGGCGTGCGCGTCATTAGTCGGAGGACCCGCCACCCTCGGGCAAAGCCGAGATGAGCGCGTGGTCCTTGTGAATCACACCAACCTTCGCGGCACCACCGGGTGATGTGTCGTCAAGGAGGTCGAAGAATTCGACGTTGGCCTTGTAGTAATCGGCCCACTTGTCGGGCAGATCGTCTTCGTAGTAGATGGCCTCAACAGGACACACCGGCTCGCACGCACCACAGTCAACGCACTCATCCGGGTGGATGTAGAGCATGCGGTCGCCCTCATAGATGCAGTCGACTGGGCATTCGTCTACACACGCGCGATCCTTCAGATCGACACAGGGCTGAGCGATGACATACGTCACGAGATATCCGCACCTTTCACGGGAGAGTTCAATTCAATGTTAGCGCGGCTCGCCGACGAAACCTGACGATTCACTCGCGGCCACCCCACAATGATGAGCACTACGAGCACGGGCGCGAAAGTCCAGACATATCCGGCCGTATTCGCCGGAATCAAGATCGTTCCTCCGGGCATTACATTGGCCAGCAGCGCGGACATCAAGAGAACACCGAGCGACGCGAAGCCGGCAGCGACGCGAGTGTCGTAGATGAGGCGCAAACCGAGAATCAACGCGGTCACGAGAGTGATCGACGCCACGATCCCCCACGGAATTCGTGCGTCACCAATCGAGAACGATGACTGGTGTACCGCCGTAAGCACAACGCCCACTAGCGCACCGAGCACGAGAGACAGGACCGCCAAGGCCACACGCTCGGCGCGGCTGCGTTCACCTATCACCAGCTCGCGACGACGCAAACGGCGCAAATACTCAACGGGCGTCGACACGCTCTCGCCCACCGGAATCTCATTGCGATAAATCTCGGTTGCCCGACGCTTGAATGCAAGCGCCGTGGCAGACGACACCGCAACGCCACGATCAACAGGAACAGCGGATGCCGTATAGAAGGGCACGCCAGCAAGTTCGGTAGCGAGGGCTGTGGCTTCGTGCACGAGCAGCGCCTCGGAGCCGCGCGCCGTGCCGCTGTGCTCTCTGGCGTAGCTGACGACGACATCCGGCTTCAGAGCGGTAATCGCCGCCGCAATGTCAGAGGCGAGATCGCGAGCGTTGAGTTTCGTGAACTGGCGCCCGTTGTCTTCGCGAAGAATGTGGTGGGCAGTTATGCCGAGAATATCGCGCACGACCTCGTCGACGGATTCGGGCGAGGCCGCCGCTGGCGATTCCTTGCTGTCGCTCACCGTGGTGGCATTCGCCGTGGTGGCATTCGCCGTGGAGGCGTCTGCTGCGTCAGCCGTGCCAGCCGCTCCAGACCCGACAGGGGCAAAATTGGTCTCGGCGGCCACCAGAGGAACATCGCCCGTTGCCGGGGTTGCCCCGATTGCGGCGGTGGCGTTGTTGCTGCAACTGAGCACGATGAGTTCAGTGCCGCGCTGAACGAGAGTGGCGATGGTGGCCCCGAATACGTAGGCCTCATCTTCTGGGCGCGCGGCGATAACCAGCACGCGTTGTGCACGATCCTTCACGACGGTACCTCCACCCTTGTTGTGCAGTAGACAGAATAAGCACAGGTAGTCCAATTACGGTTGCTTAGGTTAGGCTTACCAATCCACCGACAACCACGAGTGACAAGAGAGTTCAGTGCTCGCAAACTTCCTGATTGGCCTGCGCGAAGGCCTTGAGGCCGCGCTCGTTGTCGGCATCCTGATTGCCTACGTTCATAAAATTGATCGTCGCGACGTTCTGCCCCGCATCTGGCTCGGTGTCGGCATTGCCATTGCACTCTCCCTCGGCCTCGGCGCCAGTCTGACCTTTGGCGCCTACGGCCTCTCTTTTCAGGCGCAAGAGCTGATCGGCGGCATTCTCTCGATCATCGCAACGGCCTTTGTCACGTGGATGATCTTCTGGATGCTGCGCGCTGCCCGCGGCCTTGGTCGCGAACTGCGCAGCGAAGTCGACTCGCATCTCACCGGTGCTGGCTGGGGCCTCGTGCTCGTGGCGTTCCTCGCCGTGGGGCGCGAAGGAATCGAAACCGCCCTCTTTATCTGGGCCGCCGTTCAGGCCAGCGGTTCCACGACTCTCCCCCTTACCGGCGCAGCTCTTGGCATCGCGGCCGCGATCGTTCTTGGCTACCTCATCTATCGCGGTGTGGTCAGCATCAACCTCACTCGCTTCTTTACTTGGACCGGCGCCATTCTGATCATCGTGGCCGCTGGCGTGCTCTCGTACGGAGTTCACGATCTGCAAGAGGCCGGCGTGCTGCCGGGGCTTCACGCCCTCGCCTTCGACGTGAGCGCGGTCATCCCACCCGATAGCTGGTACGGAACGCTGCTCAAGGGTGTCTTCAATTTCTCCCCCGCCACCACGTGGTTCGAGGCGGGCGTTTGGTCGGCGTACGTCGGCATCGTTATGACGATCTTTATCCGCACTGTTCGTGGCAACGCGCGCGCAGATAAGTCCTTCGTTCCCGCTTCACCTCTCAGCACTCAAGGAGCCTAATGACCGCCCTTTCGACCCGCTTTGGCTATGCCGCAGTCGCTACCGTTGCAGCGCTCGCGCTCACCGGTTGCGTGCCCAACAACGTCGGCACCACCGCGGCCAGCAACACGATCACCGTCGACAGCAGCGCTACCGATTGCGCAGTGAGCTCGGCCGAAGCGCCCAGCGGTAACCTCGTTTTCTCGGTCACCAACTCGGGCGACCAAGTCACGGAGTTCTATTTGCTCGCGGATGACGGCCTGCGCATCGTCGGTGAGGTCGAGAACATCGGCCCCGGCATCAGTCGCGACCTCGTCGTTCTGGCGCAGCCCGGCGAATACTTCACGGTGTGCAAGCCCGGCATGGTCGGCAAAGGTATCGGTTCAACCCCGTTCACTGTTACCGACTCCGGCACCGATCTTTCTTTCAGCGGAGACATCGCCGCTCAGGTTGAAACGGCCAACGCCAACTACAAGAGCTATGTGAAAGACCAGATCGAGAACCTCGTGGTCGGCACCGAAGACTTCGCTGCCGCCTACATTGCGGGCGACGATGACGCTGCTCGTGCGCTTTACGCCCCCACTCGCGTCTTCTGGGAGCGCGTCGAAACTGTCGCCGAGTCGTTCGGTGACCTCGACCCCCGCATGGATCTGCGTGAAGCAGACCTCGAAGACGGCCAGGAGTGGACCGGCTGGCACGCCATCGAAAAAGACCTGTGGCCCGAGGATGCCGAAGCCGGCTTCGAGGCCTACGATCAGTCCAAGCGTGAAGCGCTTGCCTCGCAGCTCGTTGCCGACACCAACACGCTCTACGCCAACGTGCAGGAGCTCGAGTTCACTCTCGACCAGCAGACCAACGGCGCTATTGGCCTCCTCGATGAGGTCGCCAGCGGCAAGGTCACAGGAGAAGAAGAATTCTGGTCGCACACCGACCTCTGGGATTTCCAAGCCAACATCGATGGCGCGCGCGTTCTTTATGACGGTGTTCGCGACATCCTGCTGGAGAAGGATGCCGACCTCGCCGACACTCTCGATGAGGAATTCGAGCAACTGCAGGTCTTGCTCGACGCCCAGCGGGAAGGCGACGGATTCCGCCTTTACACTGAACTGTCCACGAGTGAGATTCGTGCGTTCTCCGATCAGGTGAATGCCCTCGCGGAACCACTCTCGCGACTAACCGCAGTTCTCGTTCTCTAATCGCAGTCGCAACCACGCACTAATTACCCCGAAAGCACCGCCATGCCACACGATGACACCAAGGGCCTCTCCCGCCGCGGCCTGCTCGGCCTCGCCGGAGCAGGAGTCGTGGGTGCCGGTCTCGGCGTCGGCGGTGCTTTCGCGGTCAGCGGCGGCGTCTCGGCATCCACTGGCAATGATGTGGCGTCGACCTACCCATTCTTTGGCGAACACCAGGCGGGCATCATCACGCCGGCACAGGATCGACTGCACTTCGCCGCGTTCGACGTCAATGACATCAGCCGCGACGAACTCATCGAGTTGCTGCGCGACTGGAGCTACGCTGCAGCACGGATGACGGCAGGCCAAGCCGCTGGGGAATACGGGCCCGCGGGTGGCCCCTATGACGCTCCGCCGGACGACACCGGCGAGGCGCTCGACCTTCCGCCGGGCGGACTCACCATCACATTTGGCTTCGGCCCCAGCCTGTTCGACGACCGTTTCGGCCTCGCCAGCAAGCGACCAACCGCCCTCATCGACCTCCCCAAGTTCCCCAGTGACGCTCTGCTGCCCGAACTCGTCGGCGGCGACCTCTGTATCCAAGCGTGCAGCGACGACCCTCAGGTCGCCGTTCACGCCATCCGCAACCTGTCCCGCATCGCCTTTGGGCGCGCAACGCTCCGCTGGTCCCAGCTCGGCTTTGGCCGCACGTCGTCCACGACGCAGGCGCAAACCACGCCGCGCAATCTTTTCGGTTTCAAAGACGGCACGGCCAACCTGCGTGCCGAAGACACCGACGGCGTCAACGAACACGTCTGGGCCGCCTCCGAAGACGGAACAGCGTGGATGACCGGCGGCTCGTACCTCGTGAGCCGCAAGATTCGCATGACGATCGAAACCTGGGACCGCACCTCACTGCGTGAGCAGGAGACAATCTTCGGCCGCACAAAGGGCGAGGGTGCTCCACTCAGCGGCGGCAGCGAGTTCACCGATCCCGACTTCGAGCAGACCGGTCGCGATGACGCTCCCCTGATCGACGACGCATCGCACGTGAAGCTCGCCCACCCCGACACTCATGGCGGCGCCCAGATTCTGCGTCGCGGGTACAACTTCGTCGATGGCAACGACGAACTCGGCCGGCTCAATGCCGGATTGTTCTTCATCAGCTTCCAGCGCGATCCAGAGACACAGTTTGTGCCCATTCAGCTCGCGCTCTCCCGCAACGACCTCATGAACGAGTACGTGCGCTACGTCGGTTCGGCGATTTTCGCTGTACCGCCCGGGGCATCATCCTCGAGCTTCATTGGCGCAGGGATGTTCGACCTCGCCTAAGTGACGGGGCTAGTTCGTGCGCCGGGGCTAGTTCGAGGCGCTCACTGGCGCGACCGTGTAGTTGGCGGTGTACCCGTCGTCGGTGCTCGCAACGATAACGGCGACATTCCACGCGTCGCTCGAGAAAATGACGGTACCTGCGCCGCTTGCTCCACTCGCTTGCACCTGTGACTCAAAGCCGGCATCCGCAAAGGCGGCCTCGATGGCGTCGAGCGGCGACTGCGCTCCCGTGAGGATCGTGATGTTATAGCCACGGCTATCGCCTTCACCTGCCGCGATACCGAACTGCACCTCACCGTCGTGCAGCGGCACGGCGCTAGGGAAGCCTTCGGGGATCTCAGTGCCACCCAAGCTCACGTTGCCGCCAGTGGCCTGCTCCACGATGCCGCCGATGGGGTTCTCCGCCGAGCAGCCGGCGAGCGCCGGCGTGGCCGCGAGAGCCAGAACGAGGGCTACGGATGCGCTGACACTGTGGCGTGCGCTCAACATGACAACTCCAGAAAACGAGGGTCTACGGCTGGACGGGTCGTTAACCAACAATGCAGCCACGGTCAGATGACCGTGGCTGCATCGTACTATCTGCAGCTTGCTGGCTCATGTGAGCCCGCTGCGAGACTAAGGGTTAGGCGTTCTGCTTCTTCAAGCGCGAGGTAAGACGTGCACGCGCGTTGCTGTCGAGCTCCACCTTGCGGATACGCACGAACTCAGGAGTAACCTCAACACACTCGTCTTCACGAGCGAATTCGAGGCACTCTTCCAAGGTGAGCTTGCGCGACGGAGTCATACGCTCGAACGAGTCCGAGGTCGACTGGCGCATGTTGGTGAGCTGCTTTTCCTTGGTGATGTTGACGTCCATGTCGTCAGCGCGCGAGTTCTCGCCGACAACCATGCCTTCGTACACCTCCTGCGTGGGCTCTACGAAGAACGACATGCGCTCCTGCAGGGCAACCATGGCGAACGGAGTCGCAACACCGGAACGGTCGGCAACGATAGAACCGTTGACGCGCGTAACGATCTCGCCAGCCCACGGCTCGTAACCGTGCGACACCGCGTTAGCGATACCGGCACCACGAGTGATGGTCATGAACTCGGTACGGAAACCGATGAGTCCACGCGACGGAACAACGAACTCCATGCGAACCCAGCCGGTGCCGTGGTTGCTCATGCCGTCCATGCGTCCCTTACGAGAAGCGAGAAGCTGAGTGATGGCGCCGAGGTATTCCTCAGGAGCATCGATCGTGAGGTGCTCGAAGGGCTCGTGAACCTTGCCGTCGATCTTCTTGATAACTACCTGCGGCTTGCCGACAGTCAGCTCAAAGCCTTCACGACGCATCTGCTCGACGAGGATGGCGAGAGCAAGCTCTCCACGACCCTGAACTTCCCATGCGTCGGGGCGTCCGATGTCAACGAGCTTGAGCGAAACGTTACCGACGAGCTCGCGGTCGAGACGGTCCTTGACCATACGCGCGGTGAGCTTGTGGCCCTTGACCTTGCCGATGATCGGCGAAGTGTTGGTTCCGATGGTCATCGAGATAGCCGGATCGTCAACCGTGATGGTCGGCAACGGGCGAACGTCGTTGGGGTCACAGAGAGTTTCACCGATGAAGATGTCTTCGAAGCCAGCAACGGCGACGATGTCACCGGGGCCTGCGCTTTCGGCCGGGTAACGGTCGAGAGCCTTCGTGATCATCAGCTCGGTCACGCGAACGTTAGCCTGCGTGCCATCGTGCTTGACCCAGGCAACGGTCTGGCCCTTCTTGATCGTGCCGTTGAAGACGCGAAGAAGAGCAAGGCGGCCGAGGAACGGCGAGGAGTCGAGGTTGGTGACCCACGCCTGAAGGGGGTGCTCATCGTCGTACGAGGGAGCAGGAACGTGCTTGAGGATGGCGTCGAACAGCGGCTCGAGGTCTTCGTTGTCGGGAAGCGAACCGTTTTCCGGCTTGTTCCAGCTAGCGGCACCGGCACGACCGGAGGCGTAGACAACGGGAACGTCAAGAATGGCGTCCAAGTCGAGGTCGGGAACATCGTCTGCCATGTCGCTGGCCAGACCGAGCAGGAGGTCCTGGCTCTCAGCAACGACCTCGTCGATGCGAGCGTCAGGACGGTCGGTCTTGTTGACGAGGAGGATTACGGGCAGCTTGGCTTCTAGAGCCTTACGGAGCACGAAGCGGGTCTGCGGAAGCGGGCCCTCGCTGGCGTCGACGAGCAATACAACGCCGTCAACCATGCTGAGTCCGCGCTCAACCTCGCCACCGAAGTCGGCGTGGCCAGGGGTGTCGATCACGTTGATGGTGATGGCCCCGTCAGTGGCGTACTTTCCGTTGTAAGACACCGCAGTGTTCTTCGCAAGGATCGTGATGCCCTTTTCACGCTCGAGCTCGTTCGAGTCCATCGCGCGCTCTTCGAGGTGCGCGTGCGCTTCGAAGGAGTTCGTCTGGCGAAGCATCGCGTCAACGAGAGTCGTCTTTCCGTGGTCAACGTGGGCAACGATTGCTACGTTGCGCAAGTCGCTGCGAGTGGCCATAGCCATAGCAATATTCCTTAATTCATTGGAGGCTGTGCGGACTTTCACCGCAGTCGCTGCACAGAAAGTCTCGGCAGCAGATCGGCGGCCGAATGCCACCGGGTTAAGATCTTGGGAGGGTGCAGAAGATCATTCAGAGTATCCTGCTCCACCAGTTTACCCTGTTTGGCAAGAAATATCGCAGCCGCCCGTTCAGGGGCCCGTTCTCACAGGCATGCAGGCCGTTTTAAGGCTTCCACTCCCACACGTTCCACCACACACCCGGGCTGAGCGACGAGAGCGACACGTTCTCCACTTCGTCTTGATCAAAAGCGATGGTGGTCGGATGCTGAAAGAGCGGCATTCCATACGCCGATGCCCAGAGTGCGGCATCCGCTTCTTTCAACAACTCGATCTGTTCGTCACTCTCCACCGTCACGGAACTCGCGTCAGCCAGCAGCGAATCGACCGTGGCGTCAGAGAAGTAGTTGAGATTGGCATAACCGTCAGTGCCGAACACAGCCGGTGCAACGCCCACGCCGGGCCGCGCGCTTTGCCAGCTAAACAGCGCGGCGTCATAGGCCTCGGGAGTGCCGAGAGTCTCTTGCCAGTCTTCGCTCGAGCAATCGCTGACGACAAAACCCGCTGATCCAGCGGACTCAGCAATGAGCGCGTACTCGGCCGCGCGCATGGCGTCATCGGCGTCGAACAGGATGCAGACGCTGGGTTTAGAGACGCCAGCCTCTGCCAGCAATTCTTTCGCTCCGGCGATGTCAGGATCGGCGTAGTCAGCGGAACCGTTCACCGAACGGGCACCGGTGTATCCCGGGTCGCCAGGGGCAAAGAGGAAGGAATCACGCGTACTGGCTCGAGGTTGCACGTCGACAAGAGCGGTGCGCACAATCTCGGCCCGTGGCACAGTCTTCAAAAACGCTTGGCGCACGAGAACATCGTCGAAAACGCCGCTCTTTGACTGAGCGACCTGCAGGTCGAGGTGTTCGAAGCTGTCGGTGAAGCCGTCCCGGATGGTGGCATCCATTGTGGCAAGCGCATCTCGAACATCGCCATCCATCGACGGGACCGCGATCTGCACAGCTCCCACGAGAAGGGCTTGGGCCTGAGCGAGCGGATCGCTCATAAAGCGCACGCGAATCTCCTGGAATGTTGCTTCCCGCATGCCGCTGTAGTTTTCGTTGGCGCGCAGCGTGACGTATTGATTCGCCACGAACTCGGAGATTACGTAGGGACCGCTCGAGACCACCAGGCTCTTGTTTGCTGGCATCCCGTCGAAGTTGAAGACCGTACTCCACGTTCGAGCGATTGCCGCGAGATCGACCTCGTTGTCCCCGCTGATAGCGGAGTACACGCGCTCCTTAGCGGTGATCGCATCGTCGCTGGCAAACGCCATCATTCCCACGACGTGGGCGGGCTTAGCGAACGAGCCAGGTCCAAAGAACGCCGTCTGCCAGTCTGCCGTCGGCTCATCGAAAACCAGCGTGAGCGACATCCGGTCGTCGCTCATCTGGGGAAGTTCTGTGACCAGTGAGATCCCCGTGTCTTCACCGGCAGTCGCATCAAAGACGACGCGCTGGTCGGAACGGTCGAGCGGGGCACCCGTCTCGGGATCGATCGTGCTCGCGGCATCCGCATCGTCAGCGTTGAGAGCACCGGATGTCGCCGCCCACTCGAGCAGCAAGTCCACGGCGTCGACAGCCGAACCATCCGACCAGCGCACACCGTCAGCCACGGTGTAGGTCACGGCTAGCGGGTCGTCAGACACTTTTTCGAAGCGCCCGAAGGACTCGTCGCGCACGAGTTCTGAATCGGAGTTGAAGTAGGTAAAGCCGGTGCCCGTGGCGTAGGCGATGCTCGTGTTTGTCTCGCCCGCACCGAACGCCGTAACGGGGTTACCCGAGGTGAACGGCTCGGTAACGGCAACCGTCAGTTCAGAACCCTCGATCGTTGGCGACGCCTGCGGAACACAACCGGCAAGCGCGATCGCGGTGACCGCGGCCATAGCCAGGGTCGCCATGATTCTTGTGGCGCTCACTGAACCTCCTGCACACGGACTCGCAGCGCACGGTGGCACGCTAGAAACGAGTCTAAGTCAGAAGGGCCGCTCCCCGAGGGGGAACGGCCCTTCTGACTCAATAAACTAGGCGCCGAGTTGGATGTTGGCGCCGGGAATAGCTTCGAGCAGTTCCCTCGTGTACGGGTTGCTCGAGTTCTCGAAGACCTCGTCTGTCGACGCGGCTTCCACAATGCGTCCACCCTGCATTACGCACACGTTGTCAGCGACAAGGCGCACAACCGCGAGGTCGTGGGTAATGAAGAGGTACGTCAGGTCAAGCTCGGTCTGAAGCTCCGTGAGCAAGTTGAGAACCTGCCCCTGCACGAGCACGTCGAGCGCAGAAACTGCTTCGTCGAGCACGAGAACTTCGGGCTTGAGCGCCAAAGCACGAGCGATTGCTACGCGCTGACGCTGACCGCCGGAGAGCTCACCGGGGTAACGGTGGCGTGCAGCCTGCGGAAGCGACACCTGATCGAGCAATTCGCTCACTCGGTTATAGCGCTCCTTCGAGGTGCCGAGCTTGTGAGCAAGCAGCGGTTCCGCGATCGTGTTGCCCACGCTGTACTGCGGGTCGAGCGAACCGTAAGGGTCCTGGAAGACGGGCTGAACCCGGCGACGGAACTCCAAGAGTTCCTGTCCCTTGATTCCAGCCAAGTTCTTGCCATCGAACTCGATGGTTCCGCTCGTGAGTGACTCCAGCTGCAGAATGAGCTTGGCCACCGTCGACTTGCCCGATCCGGACTCCCCCACCAGAGCGGTAGTGGTGCCCTTCTTCACGCCAAACGAGATGTCGTTGACGGCAAGGAGCTTGTCTTTACGGAAGCCCTGCTTGCGAATTTCGTAGACCTTGGTGATGTTACTCACCTTGATCAGGTCTTCGTCAGCGCCAGCTCCCCGGCTTTCCGCGCGAGCGATGAGCGCGTCATCGAGTGAGCCCTCACCGAAGATGCGCACGCTGTCATCCGACGGCGCCGATGACTTGATCGACTGAATACGACGCGAGGCAAGGCTCGGTGCCGCGGCGACAAGACGCTGAGTGTACGGATGCTGCGGGTTTTCGAGGATCGCACGAGACGGTCCCGACTCCACAACCTTGCCCTTGTACATCACAACGAGCTGTTCAGCACGTTCCGCGGCGAGGCCAAGGTCGTGAGTAATGAAGAGCACCGAGGTTCCGTAATCACGCGTGAGCGTCTGCAAGTGATCGAGGATCTGGCGTTGTACCGTAACGTCAAGGGCAGAGGTGGGCTCGTCGGCGATCAGGAGCTTCGGGCGAGCCGAGAGACCGATACCAATGAGCACGCGCTGGCGCATTCCGCCCGAGAACTGATGGGGGTACTGCTTGAGGCGCTCGCTCGCGTCGCTCAGGCCTGCCTCTTGCAGAACCTCAATGGTGCGCTGACGTGCTTCCTTGCCCTGAGCGATTCCGTTAGCCCTAATCGCCTCTTCAACCTGGAAGCCAATGCTCCACACCGGGTTGAGGTTCGACATTGGGTCTTGGGGAACATAACCGATCTGGCTACCGCGAACCTCAGCAAACTGAGAGTTCGAGAACGTGGTCAGGTCGTGACCTTCGAACTCGATCGATCCGCCCGAGACCTTGCCGGCACCCGGCAGGAGGCCAATTACTGCTTGCGCCGTAGTGGACTTACCCGATCCGGATTCCCCCACGATGGCGAGCGACTGCCCCTGGTACAGAGTCAGATCGACACCACGCACGGCGGGAACCAGACCTCGTTGAGTCTCGAAGCCAACCTCGAGGTTGCGGATCTTGAGTAGCGGCGTTTCCTCGTTCGAGGAGTCGGATGCCACGGGAACTGTTTCTGGATTGGTCATCGGCGTGCTCTCGCTTCCGGGTCAAGGGCATCGCGAACTACGTCGCCGAACATCAAGAACGCAAGAACCGTAATCGACAGCGCGGCCGAAGGCAGCAGCAGCGTCTGGGGGTTCGTGCGGATCGATACTCGAGCCTGGTTGATGTCATTTCCCCACGACATAACTGTCGGAGGAAGCCCGATTCCTAGGAATCCCAGCGTGGCTTCAGCCACGATGAAGATTCCGAGCGAGACCGTGGCGATAACGATTACCGGAGCGATCGCATTCGGGACGACGTGACGCACGAGGGTCTTGAAACGCGAGACGCCCAGTGCGGCCGAGGCCGTTACATAATCAGAGTTGCGCGCCGAAAGCACAGCACCACGCATGATGCGGGCGATCTGCGGCCAGGCAAACAGCGCCAAGATCAGCGAGACCGAGAGTGCGTCGCGAACGGGGATAACCGAGATAACGACGATAGCGCCGAGAACGGTGGGGATCGCAAAGAAGATGTCACCGATACGTGAGACAAACGCGTCGAGAATTCCTCCGTAGAAGCCTGCAAGAGCCCCAACGATTCCGCCGAACAGGGTCACCATGATCGTAGTCAGGAGGCCGATAGTTACCGACGCCTGAGTTCCGAAGATAATTCGCGAGTAGACGTCGCAACCTTGGCGAGTGAAGCCGAGCGGATGCCCAGCTTCAGGGCCGCCATCGCTGAACTTGAGGTAGCACTCTGTGGGGCTGTAGGTAGCGAAGAGACTCGGGAACATGGCAACAACCACGATCACGAAAATCAATACCGACGAGATCCAGAACATTGGACGACGACGCATAGCTTCCCACGCGTCAGTCCAGGTGCTGCGAGCCTTACCCGTCTCATCCACCTGGTCGACTTCAGCGACAGGGGTTTCAGCAAGCGAAGCGATGAAGTGTTCTTGGCCGGGCCGTTCCCGGCCAGTGTTGTTACTTGGCATAACGAATCCTTGGGTCGAGCGCGGCGTACAGAAGGTCGACGAGCAAGTTGGCGAGCACGAAGATGACGACCATCACCGCGACAAATGAGACGACCGTGGGGCCCTCTCCCAAAGTGATTGCTCGGTAGACCGTTCCGCCGACGCCGTTGATGTTAAAGATTCCCTCGGTCACGATGGCACCGACCATGAGCGAACCAATGTCGACACCGAGATAGGTAACGACAGGAACGAGCGAGTTTCGAAGCACGTGCACCGTGACCACTCGACGACGGGAAAGTCCCTTAGCAGTTGCTGTGCGCACGAAGTCAGCACCAAGGTTGTCTGCAACGCTGGCGCGAGTCAAACGCACGATGTATGCGAACGATACGGAAGCGAGCACGAGAGCCGGCATGATCAACTCATCCCACGGTGCTTCACCACTCACGGTGGTTCTCGCCCAGCCGAGCTGAATACCGAAGATGAACTGAAGAATAAATCCGACCACGAAGGTAGGAACCGAGATCAGCAGAAGGCTAATCACGAGAGCAGAGGCGTCGAAGATCTTGCCTTTGCGAAGACCGGCAATGAGTCCAACGACGATGCCGAAGACAGCTTCAAACGCGAGAGCCAGAATGGCGAGTCGAGCGGTGATGGGAAAGGCCTGAGCCATGACATCGGAAACCGCGCGGCCTGAGAAGGTCGTGCCGAAATCACCCTGGAATAGCCCACCGATGTACAGCAAATATTGAACGATGAATGGCTTGTCGAGGTTGTACTCAGCACGGACGAGTTCGATGACTCCGGGAGCTGGGGGTCGATCACCGTATAGAGCGGCAATCGGATCACCGGGAACCGCGAACACCATGAAATAAATCAGGAATGTCGCGCCGAAAAACACGGGGATCATCTGGAGGAAACGCTTGCCTGCGTACCAGAACATCAGATGGTTCCCTCGAAGGAACGGATAAGCATAAGAGTCACAATCACTGAATGAGGGTACTCAGTGTAATGCCCGGGGCCTAAAGCAAGCCCCGGGCACTACACATTGAGAGTGGAAACTGGGTAAAGCTACGAGCTAATTAGCCCTTTGTTACCTCGTTGTACAGCGGTACGGAGTCCCAACCGAATACAACGTTGTCAACGCTGTCTGAGTAGACACCGGTGACGTTCGAGTACCACAGCGGGATCGAGGGCAGGTCGGCCAGGAGGACTTCCTGAGCTTCCTGGTACTTCGCCGTTGCCTCTTCTACCGAAGTCGCGCTAGCGCCTTCAGCGAGGATGGATTCGAACTCGGGGCTCGAGTAACCTTCCTTGTTCGAGCCAGCGCCATCAACGTAGAGCGGGCCGAGGAAGTTGTACAGCGACGGGTAGTCAGCCTGCCATCCAGCACGCGTTCCACCGGTGAGCGCGTTAGCGTCACGGTCGTTGAGTGCGTCAGCAAACGTGGGGTATGCCTTGCCTACAGCTTCGATACCCAGCGTGTTGCTGATGCTGTTGGCTACAGCGTCAACCCAAGCTTGGTGTCCGCCATCAGCGTTGTATGCGAGGTCGAAGACGGTGTCTCCGTACGGCGCGATCGCGTCAGCTTCTGCCCAGAGCTTCTGAGCTTCTTCAGGGTAGAAGTCGAGAACTTCAGCACCCGCGAGGTTGTCCGAGTGACCAGCGATCACAGGCGATGTGAAGTCGGTAGCCGGCGTACGGGTGCCCTGAAAGATGACATCCGTGATTTCCGCGCGGTCGATTGACATCGAGATCGCTGCACGACGCAGTTCTCCCTCTTCGCCTGACCAGTGCTCAAGGTAGTAAGGAAGGTTGAACGCCTGGAAAATAGCTGCAGGCTGGTTCACCGAACGACCCGGGAAGTCCGCCTCGTAGGTTGCGAATGCCGAGTCCGGGACAGCGTCGAGGATATCGAGGTTGCCACCGAGAGCGTCAGCGTATGCAGCGTCCTGGCTCGTGTAGAAGATGATCGAAACGCCGCCGTTGACAGCCTTACGAACACCGTCGTAGTCAGGGTTCGCTACGAGGTCGATCTGTACGTCATGCGTCCAAGCGTCTTCGCCATCGAGCATGTACGGACCGTTACCGATCGGGTTCTCACCGAAAGCGTCCAGATCTTCCCAAGCGACCTCGGGCAGCGGCATGAATGCCGAGTAGCCGAGACGCAGCGGGAAGTCAGCCTCAGGGTTAATCAGGGCGACGGTGAACTCGGTGTCGCTAATGACCTCGAGGCCGGTGAGCTCTGAGTTCTCGTCGTAGCTGAAGCCCTCGATGTTGTCGAAGAAGTACGAGGAGCTCTGCGCGTTGTCGAGAAGAGCGCCGTACTGCCATGCCTTGACGAACGATTCTGATGTGACAGCTTCACCGTTGGTGAAGGTCCAGCCATCGTTCAGCGTGACGGTCCAGTTCTGGCCGTCCTCGGACTCGATGGACTGAGCAACTTCGTTTTCTACATCGCCGTCAGCGGTGTAAGAAACGAGGCCAGCGAAGATGGACGTGATTACCTTGCCGCCACCAGTTTCGGTGGTGTTGGTCGGAATGAGCGACTGCTGTGGCTCGCTACCGTTTGTGGTGATGATCGCGGCGCTGTCACCTTCGGCAGGCGCCTCGCTGGCCGAGCAACCCGCGAGCGCGAGTGCTGAGGCTGACAGCAGTGCGACTGCACTGATGCCTATGCGTGATCTCTTCAATGTTTCCTCCTGTGCAGAATTGCGCTAACGACACGGAATTTTTGACGCCGCGCCGCGCTTGATAGTTCACACCCTAAAACGGGGGGATACCCCAATCAAAACTGTAAAGCCAAACGTTACACAGCGGTAACGCTCGTGAAGATTATGTGCAGACTTTGCACATTACCCGCGCACATCGGGTGACTTTCACAGAAATAATGCGCAATCTCCTCGCGACTCGCACTCAGCGTGGTGAGTTAACATCGAGGCATGTCGCAATCGAGCTCGACTTTAAGCCCCTCAGACACTGTTCTCATCTTCGATGGTGACTGTGCTTTTTGCACGCTCTGGGTCAATCGCCTTGAGGCATTGCTCCCCACGTTTCCCGCCACAACTCCGTGGCAGTGGATCGATCTTGACGACTACGCACTCACTCAAGACGATGTCGATAAAGCGGCGTGGTTCGTGACTCCCACTCGACAATTTGCGGGCCACCTGGCCTTTTCGTTGATCTTGAGAAGCCAACCGAACTTCGGATGGCGCTTCCTCGGGCATCTGATTGCGACCGAGCCGTTCAACACCATCGCCGCACTCGGCTACCGCTTCGTTGCGCGATTCCGCCACCGCCTCCCCGGCGGCACTCCGGCATGCGCCATGCGCCCGACCGCGTGAGCTCAGCATCAGCGGTTCTACCCTCACGAGGCAGAATCTGGAGCGAAATTTCGATCGTTCTTGCGCTCTCGCTCGGAGCATCCGCCATTTATTCGATTGTGTCGATCACCAATCGACTTACTCGCACCGAGTCGCTTTCGCAGCAAACAGCGACCCTGAATTCCTCCCTGAGCACTCGGCCCAACTTTGACCTGATCTACCAAGTGCTCGGAATCACCTTCGATCTGGCCCCGGTCGTTCTCGTGGCATTTCTACTGTGGAACGCACAGAAGCCGCGGCTGTCTCGCTTAGGAATCGACTTCACTCGGCCCGCACGTGACGGGCTGAGCGGTCTCGCGCTCGCCCTGATCATTGGCATTCCCGGCATCGCCGTCTACCTCGGCGGCCGGGCACTCGGGCTCACCGTGAACGTGGTTCCCGCCGCTCTCGATCAGTACTGGTGGACGGTACCGGTGTTGTTACTTTCCGCGTTGCGTGCGGGCATCACCGAAGAAGTGATCGTGATCGGGTATCTCTACGCACGGCTCGGCGATCTCGGCTGGGGTCGCTGGCAGATCATCGTGTCAACCGCGATCCTCCGCGGCACCTATCACCTGTACCAGGGCATCGGTGCGTTTATCGGCAATGTCGCCATGGGGCTCCTCTTCGGCTGGCTCTACACCCGCTACCGTCGCGTGCTGCCCCTCGTGATCGCGCACACGATCATCGATGCCGCGATCTTTGTCGGTTATGGCTGGGCAGTGGGAGCGTTTCCTGCAGTGTTTGGCGTGAGCGGCGAGAGCAACTAGAACCGCGGAAACCGTGAGCCGGGAGTTTCTACACCCCCTACCTTCAGCCGTGCGCCAGGCGTAAAGTGTGTCGCATGGCTCTGGAAATCACAGTCGAAACGGTCGCATCGAAGCTCGTAGCCGGTGTGGACTTCTCCACCACGCTCGCACACCTGCCGCAGGACATGAGCGCCGCGATTGGCACCCTCCAACGCGAGACGGCGAAAGCAGCCATTAACATTTCAGGGCCCGTGATGGCTGTTTACACAGACGAGATGCATCATGATCGACCGTGGAACTGCGAGGTGTGTGTGGGTATCGCCGATGCTTTCACCGAGCACCCTGTTCTGCGGTCTCACGAACTGCCAGGCGGCACGGTAGCCACGCTCACCCACCACGGTGCTTACAGCGGGCTCAAGGGATCGTACGATGCTGTGTTTGAGTGGTTCTCAGCGAATGGACACACCTACGCTGGACCGCCCCGCGAGATTTACCTCAACAGCCCTGAAGAGGTTGCGCCAGACGAACTGCTCACCAGACTTGAATTTCCCGTCGTGCTCGCCAGCACGGAACGCCGCGCGGACTGACTCGCCCGCGCTCCCTCACCCTAAGGAAAGACGATGAAGTCCAATCCGTATCTCAGCTTCAGAGACAATGCGCGGGAAGCGCTTGGCTACTACCAATCAGTGTTTGGCGGCACCACCGCAATCAACACTTTTGCGGAGTTCAACGCCAGCGAAGATCCTGACGAACAGAACCTCGTGATGCACGGGCAGCTGGACTCCCCCGCTGGCATTACCCTCATGGTGTCAGACACCCCGAAGTCGATGGAGTACACGCCCGGCGGCTCGATGTCGATTTCTATCGGGGGCTATCTCAGCGAGAAAGCCGAAATGGAAGGCTTCTGGGAGAAGCTGTGCGACGGTGGCACCGCCATCATGCCACTCGAGACCGCCGAGTGGGGTGGTCTTTTCGGCATGGTTGTCGACCGCTACTCCGTGACCTGGATGGTCAGCATCAGCGACGACGACGAAACGCGGTAACACGGTTCTGCTCTACCAACCGCCGGCCTAAGTGCAGTTCGGACGGCAGGAACGCTGACTCAGAGCATCCACAAGCACCTTGCCCAGGTCTTCGGGAACGGTTGCCGAGTAAGCAGCCCCACCCGTTGACTGCGCGATTTCGGTCATTGACTCGAGGTCGGTGTCAGGACCGAACCCGATGAGGATGACAGGAACGGGCTGCGTCGGATCTTCGAGCGCCTTCAGGTTTTTCAAGAGTTCGTCGAGGCTAATGCCGTTGTCGTCTTCGTTATAGCCATCGGTGATCAGGAGCACCGAGTTGATCTTCGACGGGTCGTAGTCCTCCTTGACTCGCTGTACCGCGGCCAGAATCGTGTCGTAGAGGCCTGTGTAGCCATAAATCCGATCGGGCAATGACGCCACAACACCGTTGATCTGGGCAACGTGCGCCGGGTCAGAGAGAGGTGCGATGGGCGAAAGGTCTTCCCAGTCCTGAGTCCCCACGCGGTTTTGCGAGAAAGCCCAGACGCCGAGCTCGGCTTCGCCCGAGAACTTCGACAACGCCTCGCTCGCGGCGAGCTGGAACACATCGATACGGCGCAAGCCATTGTTGGCGGGCTCGAGCATCGATCCCGACACGTCAATCACGACGAGAAGGCGCGAACGAAGCGTGAGCACACTCCATGACCGCAGGATCTCAATCTGCACGGCGGCATCCGCCGTAGGCTTCGCTTCCGTCGCAGTCTCGGGAACGCCGGCGACGCGCAAGGCGCCACCGCCATCGGCATCGCGGAAACCTTCACCGGCGAGCAGCTCGCCCGACGAACGGGTGGCGGCGGCAAGAGCTGCCAGCACCGAACTCGGGGCATCGGCCGCGGTGTTCTCGCTTGCGGTTGCTGCTGCGGCACCAGTGCTGCTGGCGCCGGTCGCGTCAGCACCAGTCTCGCTGTCGCTGCCGCTGCCACCAACTTCGACGAACGGATAGGTCAGTTCGACGGTTCCATCAGAGGGGTAGATTGCAATCACTGGCGAGGACGGCGTTGACGTGTTGTAGGCGGCCACCTCGCGCTCGGTAGTAATCACAACAGTCGGAAGCGTTGCCTCCGAGGCGAGCGTGAAGGCCTCTTCTGTCGACTGCGGAATCGTGTTACCGATCGCGATCATTGCGCCAGCAAATTGACGCGGGTCTTCTGCCGACGACACCGACTGAATTTGAGCCAGACCGGCGAGGCTTGCCGTTGACGCTTCCGGGTCGGGCAACAGAGTCGACACTGTGCCGGAGAGCAGCGACGACCACGACAGCGGTTCGTCGCCGAGCTTGGAGACTTGCGACGCAGTGGTGGCAAGAACCACGGGAGTGCTGGCGACGTAATCAGTGATTTCTAGCTGCGGCGCGGTGCGGCCAAGCGAGGAGGCCATCGATTCCACGCGGTCGAGCCAGGCGGCGGAATCAGGAACCCAAGCATCGACATCTCCTGAGGCACCCGAGGCAAAGAGAGCGGCGGTATCGGCCGAGAGCAACGAGCGCACCTCGGTTTTGGTGCAGTTGCCGTCGGCCTCATCGAAGTCAGCAGCGACAGCGGCAAGGGTAGGAGCGATCGACGGGTCGGCGGCGATAACGACGGGGCGGATGTCGGAGCAGCCCCCGGCGAGTGGCGTAACCGCGTTCGTGATCCAACCAATGGCACCGAATTGGATACCGGCAAGGGCGAGCGATGCGATGGAAACGAGGGCAATCGGCACAAGCCACCAGCGCTTCTTCCACCGTTGCCAGAAGGACTTACGGTGTCGATGCCGTCGAGTCGTCACGAAGGTCTCCAGTCGGTGCAGTAGCGATTTGGGGTCGTCGGGTCGACCACTCGCCTTACACCAGACGCACATTACAACAACTGGCACAGCAATATCCAGCGATAATAGTGAAAAGTTGAGCAATCAAACAGAGAACTCAGTAGAACACTGGTGTCCCACATTCGGGGGACAGAGAAATGGCGCGTGCAGAGTCGAACTGGATCGACTCCGCACGCGCCATTTTCCGCCAGAAAGCTAGCGGGCTCGACTTCCTGCGTTACTGAGCAAAAGCTTCAATAGGCGGGCACGAGCAGACCAAGTTGCGGTCGCCATACGCGTTGTCGACGCGTCTAACCGGTGGCCAGTACTTGCCCGAAACGAGCGTCGATAACGGGTATACCGCTTGCTCGCGGGAGTACGCGTGATCCCAGTCGCCCGCGATCACCGAATGTGCCGTGTGCGGAGCATTGATGAGCGGGTTGTCGTCGGCAGGCCACGTTCCGGCGGCCACGGCATCCGCCTCTTTCTTGATGGCAATCATCGCGTCGATGAAGCGATCAAGCTCGGCGAGGTCTTCGCTCTCCGTGGGCTCAACCATGAGTGTGCCCGAGACCGGGAACGACATCGTCGGCGCGTGGAAACCGTAGTCAATGAGGCGCTTGGCGACATCATTGTTGTCGATGCCGGTCGCCTCCTTGAGCGGACGCAGATCGAGAATGCACTCGTGAGCAACCAGACCGTTGTCTCCCGCGTAGAGCACCGGGAAGTGCTCACGCAGTCGAACCGCGATGTAGTTGGCCGAGAGCACAGCGGCACCGGTTGCCGCCTTGAGGCCGGCCGAGCCCATCATGCGCACGTACGCCCACGTGATGGGCAGAATGCTCGGGCTACCGTACGGTGCAGCACTAACGGCTCCCCCGGCGTGAACATACGGACCGGCAGCACCGGTCTGCATGTCGAATGCGGGATGATGCTGGCTCTGAGCCATGGGATGCCCGGGCAAGAACTTAGCCAAGTGCGCTTTCGCAACAACCGGACCAACACCGGGGCCGCCACCACCGTGAGGGATGCAGAAGGTCTTGTGCAGGTTGAGGTGACTGACGTCGCCGCCAAAGTCACCGAACCGCGCGTAACCGAGCAGGGCGTTGAGGTTGGCGCCGTCAACGTAGACCTGACCGCCCGCATCGTGCACGGCCTGCGTGATTTCACGCACTTCGTGCTCGTAGACGCCGTGGGTCGAGGGGTAGGTGATCATCAGGGCCGCGATTTCGCTCGCGTGCTCGGCGATTTTGGCGCGCAAGTCATCGAGGTCAACGTTGCCAAGATCATCACAGGCAACCACAACAACGCGCATTCCGGCGAGCATGGCGCTGGCGGCGTTCGTGCCGTGTGCGCTCGACGGGATGAGGCAGATAGTGCGTTCCGGGTTGCCATTGGCGCGGTGGTAGCCGCGAATAGCGAGCAGCCCGGCAAGTTCACCCTGGCTGCCAGCGTTCGGCTGCAATGACGCGGTGTCGTACCCGGTAACTTCGGTGAGCCACGATTCGAGGTGCGAAATCATGACGAGGTAACCCGCAACGTCTTCGGCAGGCGCGAACGGGTGGATGCCCGCAAATTCCGGCCAGCTCACCGCTTCCATCTCGGTCGCAGCGTTCAACTTCATCGTGCACGAGCCCAGCGGAATCATGCCGCGGTCGAGCGCGTAGTCCTTGTCGGCGAGGTACTTGAGGTACCGCATCATGCTCGTCTCCGAGCGGTGCGTGTTGAAGACCGGGTGCGTGAGGTATTCACTCGTGCGGTTAAGCGCCTCCGGAATGCTGGAGTCGTCAAGCGGCGTCGTGTAGTCACCCTCAAGCCCAAAGGCCTCGGCGAGATCGTCTTCTTGCGCGGCGAGCATTCCGCCATAGGGCTGCGTCGATACTTCGTCGAAGCTCAAACGCACGGTGTCAGCATCCACTACATAGAGCAGGATGTCGCTCTCGAGCGCCTTAGCCGCAATCGCCTGAGCTTGGCCCTTTTTCGTTACCGACAGGGTGTCAAAGAAGGTCTCGTTCTCGACCGTAAAGCCGGCAGCGGTCAAGCGCGCAGCGAACTTGGCGGTGTCGTGGTGGATGCGCTGAGCGATGCGCTTGAGCCCCTGCGGTCCGTGATACACGGCGTACATGGAGGCCATGACAGCCAACAGCACCTGAGCAGTACATATGTTGGAGGTCGCCTTCTCGCGGCGGATGTGCTGCTCACGTGCCTGCAACGACAGACGATAGGCGGGGTTGCCAGCGGCATCCTGAGAGACCCCAACGAGACGACCAGGCAACTGGCGCTCGAGTCCCTTGCGCACCGACATGTAGCCGGCGTGCGGGCCGCCGAAGCCCATCGGCACGCCGAAGCGCTGCGTGGTGCCCACCGCAACGTCTGCGCCGAGCTCGCCCGGAGACTTGAGAATCGTGAGGGCGAGCAGGTCGGCGGCGACAACGGCGAGTCCGCCATGTGCCTTCACCGCAGCAATAACCTCGCTGGAATCCCACACGCGACCGGTTGCACCCGGGTACTGGATGAGCGCGCCGAAGCACTCCGGCAACTCAGGGTTCGCCCCCAACGTGGCCAGGTCGAGCTCGACAAGCTCAATCCCGAGAGCCTCCGCACGGTTCACCAGCAGAGCCTTGGTCTGCGGAAGAGTGTCGGCATCCACGATGAAGACGGGCGACTCGACGCGAGCTGCGCGGCGAGCAAGGAGCATGCCCTCAACGGCCGCGGTGCCCTCGTCGAGCATCGACGCGTTCGTGGTGGTCATACCCGCAAGGTCGGCCACCATCGTCTGGAAGTTGATGAGCGCCTCAAGGCGACCCTGCGAGATCTCCGGCTGGTACGGCGTGTACGCCGTGTACCAGCTCGGGTTCTCGAGCACGTTGCGCTTGATTACCGCCGGGGTGATCGTGTCGTAGTAGCCGAGACCGATCATGCTGCGGCGAACTTTGTTCGCGCCAGCGAGCGCGCGCAGTTCGGCGAGCGCTTCACGCTCAGACGCGGGAGCCGGGATGGACGAGTTCTCGACCGGAGTCTGGTGAATGGCCGGCGGAACCGCGGCATCCACGAGCGCTTCAAGGCTGTCGTAGCCCACCGCAGCGAGCATGCTGGCCTGGGCGGCGTCATCCGTACCGATGTGACGGTCGGCGAAGGTGCCGCTGATGAAAGGGTTGGGCATTATTCGCCTGTCAGTGCGGTGTACTCGTCGAGGCTGAGCATCGACGAGAGTTCGGAGAATTCGATCTTCACGAGCCAGCCTTCACCGAAGGGGTCGCTGTTGACGAGTTCGGGGCTGTCGGCAACGGCGTCGTTGGACTCAACGACGGTTCCGGCAACGGGAGCGAAGAGTTCGCCCACGGACTTGGTCGACTCGATCTCGCCGACAATCTTGCCCTCGGTGACGGTGTCGCCCACCTTGGGAAGGTCAACGAAGACGATGTCGCCGAGCTTGCCCGCGGCGAAATCGGTGATTCCCACGGTCGCGACGTTTCCGTCAACCAGCACCCACTCGTGCTCGGCGGTGTACTGCAGTTCGCTCTTCTCAGCCATGATCAGGCCTCTCTCTTGTAAAAGGGTAGGGAAACAACGGATGCAGCAATGCGACTGCCCCGCACATCGATGTGAAGCTCAGTGCCGACCTCGCTCACGTCGGGGTCGACGTACGCCATAGCGATCGGGTGGCCCAGGGTCGGCGAGAGCGCGCCCGAGGTAATGACGCCGACTTCTTTGTCACCGTGGAAGAGCAGGTAGTCGGCGCGACCGGCGCGACGGCCTTCAGCAGCAAGGCCGACGAGCAAGCGGGCGCCGGCATCCGGGCCTTCTTCGATTGCAGTGCGGCCCACGAAGTCGCCCTCTTTGCTGAGCGCGACGACGCGGCCAAGACCGGCCTGCACCGGGAAAGTCGTGAGGATGAGCTCGTGACCGTACAGGGGCATGCCCGCTTCGAGGCGAAGAGTGTCGCGGCAGGCGAGACCGGCGGGGACGAGACCGAGCGGGGAGCCGGCAACCGTGAGCGCAGCCCAGAGGGCGGCTGCGGCATCCACGTGAATGTACAGTTCGAAACCGTCTTCGCCGGTGTAGCCGGTGCGAGCGATGATGAGGTCGGTGCCGTTGAAGGTTGCTGCGGTTTCGCGGTAATACTTGAGTTCGTCGAGGGGCGTTGCGAAGTCGCTAAGCCCGGCAGTCGCTTCGAGGACGGCGCGGGAAACGGGACCCTGAACGGCGATGAGCGCGTAGTCGTCGCTCTCGTCGGTGACGGCAACGTCGAAGCCTTCGGCGCGTTCGGCGAGCGCCGTCGCTGCGGCGAAACGGTTACCGGCATTAGCCACAACCAAGAAGTGATCGTCGGCGAGGCGGTAGGTGACGAGGTCATCAATGATGCCGCCGGCCTCGTTGAGCAGCAGGCTGTACTTGGCCTGCGCGAGGGCGATACCCGAAAGCTTTCCCGCCAAAGCGAAGTCGAGATACGCGCCGGCGTCAGCGCCGCGAACGTGAATCTCGGCCATGTGCGAGATGTCGAAGATTCCAGCAGCGGTGCGCACGGCATGGTGCTCGGCGAGGTCGGAGCTGTACCGTACCGGCATCATCCAACCGGCAAAGTCGGTGAAAGCGGCACCCAGTTGTTCGTGGATGCTGTGCAGCGGCGAGTACCTCACCGAGGCAGGCGAAGAGTCAGCGGGTGACGCTAACGAGGGTGATTCATCGGACACGGAGTTCTCCTGGCGCGTGGGCTAGTGAATAGAACTCCCCCTCTGTGATGAGCCTGAGAGCTTCACACGCTAAACGCTAGCGAGCTTTCACCGTCGGCGGAACCTCAGGGTGATGCGAGGTTCTCTTTCCAGAGTGGCCAGTGCGGTGCGGTACGTGAACCTGAGAGATTGGCGGGGAGGCTTGCTCCTTCGGTGCCGGTCTCGCGCCTGCCAACTTCTGTTGACGAACGCGGGGTGACCGGCTCTCCCGCATCGTGTTGCGGCCCGATGTTCAGTTGTGAGCCCAGCATAGCAACGCGGGGCGGATGCGCGCGCTACAGCAGCGCCGAGCTCAGCAGCAAACTCGTCTCGCTGTTCACCACGCCCTCGACATTACGCATGCGGGCGAGCACGCGGTCGAAGTTGCTGAGGCTGTCGGTACGGATGTCTGCCACCAGATCCCAGGCGCCATTGGTGGTGTGGAGCTCGTGGATCTCCGGCAGGCCACGCAACTGGCTGATTACAGAGTCGGTCGATCGCCCTTCTACCTCGACAAAGGCAATCGCCCGGATAAAGGAAGGGTCGCGATCCTCTCTAATACGAATCGAGAAACCAAGCACTGTGCCGTTGCTCACGAGCCGATCAATACGGCTCGTAACGGTCGCGCGCGTGACGTTGAGGCGACGCGAGAGGCTCGCCACTGACTCGCGCGCATCGGCTCGAAGGGCGGCCAAGAGGCGACGATCGAGGTCATCTAAGTCAGACATATGCAAAGTGTATATTCGGGCCTCGCATTATGCCTAGTTATTGCCCGGAAATAGCGTTGACTGGGAGTTGTAGCTACATACTGCACATTCGTAACGTAGGAAGCACGATTACCGCAACGAAAGGAGTGACCATGGTTCACTACGTAGACGTCAACAACATGCGCCGCTGGATCGCCGACACCGGCATCGAGCCAATCATCATGGGCATCGTGGGCTACCTCGAACAGGACTACGCCAAGTGGCCGCAGTTCGACAAGTCACCTCGCGTTGCCGCCCACTCCCCCGAAGGCGTCATCGAATTGATGCCGACGAGCGATGGCGAAACGTACGCCTTTAAGTACGTCAACGGCCACCCTTCGAACCCCGCGCTGGGGTTCCAGACCGTCACCGCGCTTGGCATGCTTGCCCGCGTCGACAACGGCTACCCCACCTTCTTCTCAGAGATGACCTTGCTTACGGCGCTGCGCACCTCTGCGACCTCCGTCATGGCGGCGCGTGCCTTGGCTCGCCCCGACTCCAGCGTTCTCGCGCTCATCGGCACCGGTACACAGTCTGAATTCCAGGCTCTCGGCTTCCGCGCCGGCCTCGGCATCACGAGCCTGCGCGTGTGGGACACCGACCCTGCTGCGATGGACAAGTTCATCCGCAACGTTGAGCCGCTGGGTTTCGACATCGTGCGCGCCACCTCAGCAGCAGATGCTGTTGCCGGCGCTGACATCGTCACCACCTGCACCGCTGACAAGAAGAACGCGACGATTCTCACGGCCGACATGATCGAACCCGGTATGCACCTCAACGCCATTGGCGGCGACTGCCCGGGCAAGACAGAACTCGAAGAGGCCATCGTGCGCAACTCGACGGTGTTCGTGGAGTTCCCCGAACAGACTCGCATCGAAGGCGAAATTCAGCAGCTCGAAGCCGACTCCCCCATCACCGAACTGTGGGAAGTTCTCGCGGGCACGGCGGCAGGCCGCACCGCCAATGACGAGGTAACCCTCTTCGACTCGGTCGGCTTCGCGATCGAAGACTTCTCTGCCCTGCGGTACGTTTTCGACGCTGTCCGCGGCACCGAATACGCAACGGACCTCGATCTGATTGCAGACCCGGCTGACCCCAAGGACCTGTTCTCGCTCGTCTCGCGCGTTCCCGCGCTCACTGCGTAACCGTCAATGAGCGTTCAGGCGCCTTCGGCCGCAGTACTGATTCGCCCGCACCTGTTCACTCCGAACAGCCAGACCGCTGGTGACAACGCGTTCCAGTCCACCGACCCCACGCGAACACCGGATGAGATTGCTCGCGCTGCGTACGACGAGTCCACCCACGTGGCCGAGACTTTGCGTAACGTCGGCGTGAACATCCACGTGTTCGAGGACACGGAGAGCTCACGCCCCGACAGCGTGTTCCCGAATAACTGGTTCTCGACGCACAGTGGCGGCCGTGTTGCGGTGTACCCGATGTACGCGCCAAACCGTCGCACGGAGCGTCGCCCCGATGTGATCGAGATGCTGAAGCACGACTTTCGCGTGCAGGATGTCGTCGACTACTCCGGCTTGGAGCACGACGGCATCTACCTCGAGGGCACCGGTGCGATGGTCATTGACCACACCAACCGCGTTGCCTATGCGGCCGAGTCACACCGGGCAAACCCGCTCGCGCTTGAGCGATTCTGTGCATCGTTTGGCTACGAGCCGATGATGTTCGAAGCGCGCGATACCCAAGGGGTACCGATCTATCACACCAACGTCATGATGTGCATCGCCACCGATTTCGCGATGATCGGGCTCGACCTGATCTCCTCGGGCGACCGCCGGATGGAAATGGCTGAACGACTAACAGCACCAGGACGCACTCTCATCGACCTCACGGCTGATCAGATTGCGAACTTCGCTGGCAACGCTCTCGAACTCAAGGGTGCCAACGGACGCATTCTGGCCCTCTCAAGCCGAGCGCTTAAGAGCCTGACGCTCGCCCAGCGCTCGGTCATCGAGGCGAGTTGCGAGATTGTGCCGCTCGACATTCCGACCATCGAGTTGGCTGGTGGCTCTGTTCGCTGCATGGTGGCGGGCATCCACTTGGATCGTCGCTCACGCATGGCGGCTGATGTAGCCGCAGGCGTTCCTGCTGCCGATTCTGCCGAGACAGCTCCGGCAGCAGGCGCCTGACCAGTCTGCTCTATCGGCGGGTCCCGCCGCCGTCAGAGCAGACCGCAGCACCCTGAGTCGCCACCGGTGGCGACTCAGGGGCTGGGCGTATCGCTAACTGCAGTTCGGGCGGCAGTCGCGCTGGGACAACGCCTCGAGCATCACATTGCTGAGCTCGGTGGGGTTGTTTGCTTGGTAGGCCGTTCCACCGGTCGCTTGGGCGATCTTGCGCATCGCTTCTACGTCGGTGTCGGGGCCGATTCCGACGAGCACTACGGGTACGGGCTCGTCACGGTTCGCCTCGACCATGGCCGTGAGTTCTTCCAACAGCACCTCAAGAGAGATGCCGTTGTCATCTTCGTTACGGCCATCAGTGATGAGCATCACTGAGTTGACCTTGTCAGGGTTGTAGTCCTCGCGGACGTGAGTCACCGCGGCAAGCACCGTGTCGTTGAGGCCCGTGTAGCCATTGATGCGCGACGGGAGCGAGTCGATGATCGCTTGAAGGTTCTCGACATGCTCGGGGTCGTTCATCGAACGGATGCCGGCGACGTCTTCCCAGTCCTCGGTACCAACGCGCTCCTTTGAGAAAAGCCACATGCCGAGTTCGTCATCCTCAGAGAGCGTGCTGAACGCGTCTTCTGCCGAGTTCTGGAACATCTCAATACGACGCTGACCATCCCAGGCACGCTCAAGCATCGAACCGGAAACATCAACGACGGCGAGGATGCGCGAACGCAGGTTGAGAGCGTTCCAGTTGCGCAGAATGCCCACAAGTTCGTCGGTGTCTCCGACGCTCTGAGTCTCGACCGGAGCCGCGATAACACCGGAGGCAAGGATCTCTCCCTCGCCCGCATTGTCACGGAAGCCCTCGGCGTTAAGCACCTGCGAAGAGCCACGAATGAGGTCTGCAAACTCTTCGAGCAGCGCCAGGCGTGCGGTTTCGGCATCCGCCAGTTCGGCGCGCTCTTCTTCCGTCATTCGCGAGGCTTCGAGCTCGGAGACGGTGGAGTTGTCGACGACCACGAACGGGTACGTGAGTGCGACCGTTCCCTCGGCGGGGTAGAGCGCCACGAGCGGCTCATCGGGGTTCGAGGCGTTGTGCTCAACAATCTCGCGTTCCGTTGCCAACGCGACCATGCGGGAATCCGAAATCTGAAGCTCGGTGAACGCCGCTTTAGTGGAGTCGGGAATGGAACGGCCGAGGTTGGTGAGCACCTGGTCGAAATCTGAAGAGTCTCCTTCTGCAGACAGATCGTTGAGGGTCGCTAGCGCGATCATGCTCGATGCAGACGACTCAGGGTCGGGGAGCAAAGTGCGGTAGCGACCAGCAAGGATCGCACCCCAGCCGACCTCGGCCGCTTCGAACTCAGCGACTTTGACCGCGGGTGTTGCGAGCACGAGGGGGCTGGACGCGATTGAATCCCACTCTTGCGTTGCGGGAACTTCTCGGCCCAACGCGGTTGCCGTGCTTTCTACGCGGTTGAGCCAGACGGGCGAATCAGGGATCCATGCATCTGCGCCAGTCGACGTTCCAGAGGCGAGAAGAGCAGCAGTGTCAGCAGACTTCTGCGTGACGACTGTGACAGACAGACACTGCCCAACATGCTCAGAATTGAAAGCATTGGCGACCGTTTGCACGGTCGAAGAGATCGTAGGGTCGGTGACGACAGCGAGTTCGGTCGCATTCGGACAACCGAACGTTTGCGCGACAAAATCGTCGAGTTTGTTTTGAGCTGCGAGCGCTACGAGCGCTCCACCGCCCGCGAGAGACAGCGTCAAGAGGGTTGCTAGGACAGGGGTACTTGCGCGGATGAGCCAGGATTTGAGCGTTCTGGAACGGTGGCGAGGTCGGGACACGGGGACTCCATCGATCACGGGTGCACTCGGTTTCGGGGGAACCAAGAGTTGACCCCCTTTCGGGGGCATACACAATAGTGACACAATTTCGCATCAACGAAACGGTTGCGCACAGGTATTTCTCACTTGTGAGATCGAAATTTGCCGATGTCGCCAAAATAGCGCTCGCAATCCACCACGTACGCAATAATCTTCCGTCGCCTTGAGAGGCTCACGGAGTGTTTGTGGATGCCGCCAGCAGAGCGCGCGTCGCCTCCGACTCTAGAGTCGAATCTCGAGCGCCACGGATTGCGCCGCAGCACCTCGGACCTTTTGCGCGAGCCGAATAGCCGTGTACTTGGCACCGTACTTTTTCTTCAGAGCGGCATCCATGGCATCCAGCGTCGCTTTGTCGTCGCAGATGGCGGCAGTCGCGGGCACCGCAACGGCGCCGTCGGAAATATTGCCGCGCATGTCGCACGGCGTGACTTCGACGCGCGAAGTGTGACGCACGCGCTTCACCTTGCCCGACGAGGGCGCTGTAGTGACGAGCAAACGATCGCCGTCGGCCACGATCCACACCGGGGTCGACACCGGCTCCCCTGACTTGCGAAAGGTAGTGACGGAGACATAAGTCTCGGTGGCGAGCGTGGAAAAGTCGGCGGTGGGCATGCGCCCATTATCCCGTGGCGCTAGGCCTTGAAGTTGATGAGCTTGTGGGTGCCATCGCAGAATGGCTTGATCGCTGATACGCCGCACCGGCAGAGGGCCACGGTTTTGCGCGACTGCTCGATCGGTTCGCCATCAGCGGAGCGCAGGTCGATCTGCCCCCGCACAAGAAGAGGGCCATTGGTGCACGCCGTTACCTCGACATCATCGTGGTTCTCTGAGGTTGTCATCGGCCTGCCCCCACCTCAGCATCAGCTGGGCTCGCCGCGCCCTCGTCGCGGCCAGCCAGCGCCGCCTCGAAAGGAAACGGCTTACGCAGGGACGACTTCTCGGCCACCCACGATTCGAGGATGTGGTCGCCCACCCACTCGTCGATCAACAGGCACGCACGTGCTCCGAAGAAGATCTCGCTCAGCAGGGCTGGCTCGCTTTCGGCAAGCCCACCAGCGAGATCGCGGGCAGCAATTTGTTCGTGCACGGCATCCGCTTCAACATGCTCGTCGAAGTATTCGGTGACGTTCTCGTCGAAACCTAAGCGGCGAAAACCTCGCGCGTAGAGCCCATTGGGAATCGATGACGTCATCTCAAACGCAGCCAGGTGCCCCGCGATCGCACCGCGCAGTCGACGGTTCATTCCGAAGAGCGAGATCATGTTGAACGAGGCAAGCGTGATGGCTGGCGCAAAGTTGACGTAGGTGCCGTACCGAGAGTCCAGACCGATGCCGCGCATCGAGCGCGCAAACAGTTCGGAGTGCATCCGCTCCCGGCGACCATTGCCGTACTCGTCAGCTTGGATCTCGACGAGCGCCGCTTTAGCGCGTCCCGTCAGCCGCGGGATCGCCCACGAGTGTGGGTCTGCTTCCTTCAGGGTGTAGATGGAACGCTGCACCATGAACTCGATCGCTTGCTCGTGAGTGAGACTTTTCGCGACGTGGCGCGAGAGGCTTGGCCCGGCATCCGGATCAAGAGCAGTGAGAGCGAAAAGCGCTTGCGCGACATCTTCTGCCGCTGCGTTGGGAAGCTCAGTCGTCGGAACCAACTCGCGCAGCTGAGCCTCGAAAGCGCGCTCGAGATCGAGTCGAGAGGCAACAGTGTCGAGGTGCCACTCCCATTGGTCGCTGTTGTCAACGACGCGACCATACGAGAGACCGTAAAGAAGATAGAGGGCGAGTTGTACATCGTCATCGCGAACCAGGTCGCGCCCGCTCGCAACAGCGCTCACCACCGCGTCAGCGAGGCCGTCAATCGTAAGCGGCACGGCTTGGCTCGCGAAGGCAGCGAGCAGGAGTTCGCTGATGGGACCACGGGGCTCGATCTCTTCGTCGTGCCAGTTCTCGCACAGTCGTGAGCCGTCGCTGGACTTCGCAGTAACCATGGTGGTGTTTGCCTCGGTAACCGAGCCGTTGTGGGGCGTGGTCTCGAGGGCGGGAGAGTTCTCCGTGGGGTTCATCATGACCTCTCCGATCGTGACGAAGACTTCAGACAGGGCACCCGAATTGCCCCGCCAGCTTCGTTAGTGAACTTATGTTGCCAACCGGATCGAGCGCGGTCAACGCAATTGCCGTACTCTCAATTTTTTCTCAGTAAGCTCACTGACAACGCCCAAGAGCGGCCGCTACACGGGTCGGATGCTATGTTGTTGCTCGTCCCCACGGGAGTCCGAAAGCACGGGCTGAGAGGAAGCTGACGCCGCTTCGACCGTTGAACCTACCGGGTAATGCCGGCGAAGGAAGAACGACCTATGTCTCCATCTCGCCCCCTCCTTGCGGCGTCGAACTCCGCTGCCGCATCCAGGCCGCCACTCGGCACTCGACGTGCCGTGCGCGGCGGCATCTTCGGCAACTATGTCGACCAGTTCGACATTTTCTTGCCGGTCATCGCTCTGGCTCCGGCATCCGCTCAACTATTTGGCTCGGATAACCTCGTCGGCAACGCCGGGCTGATCTTCGTGGCCACACTGCTGGGGCGCCCGATCGGCGCTGCCATTTTCGGATCGATCTCTGATCGCATTGGGCGAACGGCAACCACCAAAGTTGCCCTGCTGGGCGTTGCCCTCACGACGCTGCTGATCGCGCTCGTCCCGGACCACACTGTGCTCGGAGGTGGAACTCTGGCCGCAATTCTGCTGCTGCGGTTTGTCGGCGGCATCTTCCTCGGCGGCGAATACACCTCCGCGATCCCGCTCGCTATGGAATGGTCACGGCCCGAACGGCGCGGCCTCGTCAGCGGTCTCATCATGTGGATGTCACCCTGGGCCAACGCGTCGATCGCGGGCATGGTCTTTGTGCTGCAGAGCGTGCTCGACGCCGCCGCCTATAACCAGTGGGGGTGGCGAACACTCTTCGTTCTGGGCTCGCTGCTCGCGTTCACAATGCTGTTCTACTACCGTGCGCGCGTCGAGGAATCGCCGCAGTGGCAACGACCGGCCCAACGCGCGAACCCGCTGAAAGAGATTCTCGTCGGCCGTCACCGCCGCGCCCTCTGGCAAGTGTTCATCATGATGAGCGGGCTGTGGCTGCTGACCAACATGGCGATTCCGGTGCTGGCCGGGCAGCTTGGCTCCGGCGCGGGGGCGTTGGGTGCGACCGGGACTCTGGATGGTCGAACCCTGTCATTCGCGATGATGATCGGCACCGCGGCATCCGCTCTCACTATGGCGGCGTGCGGTCATCTCTCGACGTTCACCGGACGGCGGCGGTTCTTTATGGGATTCGGGGTGCTGACGGCGGCTGCCGGGCCACTCGCCTTTGTCGCGGTCTTCGCGGCACCCGGCCTGGACCAGCTCGTGCTCGGAGTGGTCGTGCTGCAAGTCGTGACCGTCTCGGCCTACGGACCGGTTGGAGCGTACTTGGTTGAGCGTTTCCCCACCTCCGTGCGAGCGAGCGGGTACGGGGTCGGGTACAGCCTGTCGATCGTGATTCCGGCGCTCTACCCGTACTACCTGCCGTCGCTGCAGAGCGTGCTCGGGCAGCAGGGCGCGGTGGCCGCGTTGCTCGCGCTCGGCGGGGTGCTGATTGCCGTCGGGGCGTTCCTCGGGCCCGAGACGGCGCGGGTTGACCTCGACGCTGACAGTTCGGCGCTCACCTAGACGTTTGCCTCGTGCAGTGCGGAAATAAGCAAAGACCGCCCAGACCCCGGTCGCGCGACGAGTAGTACTCGCGCGACGGGCATCCGGACGATCCCGAGTTAGTTGCGGTTACTTGCTGCTCTCGGCAACCGGAGCGGGCTCGTTCATGGCGAGGAGCACAGCAAAGCCGGCCCAGAGCGTACTGATGCCCATTGCGGTGTCCTTACCGTTCCAGATCGACGACTGCCACATGGCGAACCACTCAGACCCGACGATGATGAAACCGACGAACCAGATGAGGAAACCGAGGCCGTAGGCGGCATAACCCCAAATTCGCGCCCTGTCGTACGCAGCAACGGATGCGTCGCGAAGGCGGAACAGCTTCACGCCGCCGATCATGCCGAGGGCCGCAAAGAGGCCTTCAGCGATGATGATGCCGATATAGGCGATGTGGTGAATTACCGGGTTTTCAATTGCCCGCCACATGAGCTCGTTGCCTTCGAAAGTGGTGTCCATTGAGAGCACGTGACGAACGAACTGGAAGTTGGAGTCGTAGTCCATCACGTTGCCCGCAAAAACGAACAGCCCGAAGGTGCCTGCTAAGAACAGAGTGAGAGACTGAAGAAGGCGAAGAGGGTGCTTCATTAAATTTAGTCTTTTCGTGTAAATACGAGGTCGATGCGAGGATCGACGTGGTGTTCGAACGAGATCGCCTGGACGAATTTCCAACCGTCCGCTGCGTGAGTGCGGATGATCTCCTGATAGTCCTCAGCTTGTGAGTGGCCCTCTCGGCGGCGGCTAGTAGGCACGCTGACAAATGTGTATTTACGCATAAATTACCTTCACAGTTCGCTCACGTTGGTTAGCGGATCTCGCCGTCACTCTAGCGGCAGCTATGCGAGGGAGAGGGCGACGCCGTCGAGGATGTCGTGCTCGCTGGTCGTGACCCACTCGAGCGGGTGACCGGCTTCAGCCGCGGCATCCGCCACTCGCTGAAGAACCGTGGCCCAGATGATGGCACCCGAGGCGATCACGTCGACGCGACCGGGGTGCATATACGGCAGCGCTTCGCGTTCGGCGCGGGGCATGAGGGTGAGCGCTTCGCACGATCGGAGCACCACTGCGAGAGGCAATCGGCTACCGCTGATCGCGACTGGGTCGTAGCTGGTGAGGCCGAGGGCGTGCGCGGTGATGGTGGTGACGGTGCCCGCGACTCCGATGACCTCGGTTGCCTGCGAGAGGTCGACAGTCGCGGTTGCGATGTCGAGCGCCGCGCCAACGTCGCTACGGATGGCGGCGAGCTCAGATTCGGAAGGCGGGTCGCTCATGATGTTGCGTTCGGCCAGTCGCACGCAGCCGACATCCATCGAATATGCCGCTTCGGGGATGTTGCCACCGATCACGAGTTCTGTGGAGCCACCGCCGAGGTCGACGACGAGGTGTTGGGGTTTTGGCGCGGTGTTTGTTGCGGGGTCGGCTGTGTCGTCGGGGTCGGGCGCCGGCAACGCCGTGAGCGCTCCGCGGAATGACAGCGCGGCTTCTTGTGTTCCGGGAATTACTTCGACCGGCACGCCAAGAATCGCGAGGACCGCGTCGGTGAACTCGGCACGGTTGGCGGCATCCCGCGTGGCGGAGGTGGCAACGAAGCGGATGCGCTCGGCGCCGTGCTCGCGGCACAGTTCGGCATAGCGACGCACGGCCTCGAGGGTGCGATCGAGAGCGCCCTGACTGAACTGGCCGGTGCGGTCGACGCCCTCCCCCAAGCGCACGACTTCGAGCGTGCGCACCACATCGGTGAGGCCGCCGTGCCCGTCGAAGTCGGCGATGAGCAAGCGGATCGAGTTGGTTCCGCAATCGATGGCGGCGACGCGAGTCATGGGTTCTCCTGAAGTGCGGTGGGCGGGGCTGGTGGGTGGAGAGCGCGCGCGAACTGGCGGGTGGGCGGCGCGGCTAGCGAACGACGACGAGGGCTTCGTTGCGCTTCAAGAACCCCGGCTTCCACGGCGGGTCATAGCGGGCGAAGTACACGGCACTTTGGGGCGCGACGCAGTCGCGGTTGAGAGCGGCGAGCAGAGCATCCGCATTCTGTTGGTACTTCGCTTCGTTGGAACCGCCGCTGAATCTGCGCGCTGCTACCCGCTGCTCGGGAACATCTGTAGTGCGCACGGTGGCGTCGCGCGGCGCGGGAACGCTCGTCGCACCAGCTGGCATGACGAAGCTCACGGTGTACTTCTTTGACTGCCCCGGTGCCTGAATAACCGGCGCTGTCATCGAAATGTTGGAGGCGCTGATGTAGCGGATGAGCGGACGAAAGCCCTGGTTGCCGGCCTCGAAGAACGACCCGTCCGCCTCGACCTGCGCCAGAATGTGCGCCGGATACAGCCGCACTTCGTAACCGTCATGCTCGGAAATCACGGTGTACGGCTGCTTTTCGGTCATGCCGTCACCCTACGCCTGTGCGCTTTGAGCGCGCCTGAAATTTCTCTGCGCCGCCGCTAGAACGAGAGCTTCTCAAATACCATCGTTGCCTGAATTCGGTCGCCACCGCCGAGGCCCTTACTGCCGGATGAGGCGGTGGTGATGGTGTGCAGGCGGTAGCCGAGCGACGCTTGGGCGTTTACGGCTCGCTCGAGTTCGGTAAGGTTGCCCGAACCGGTGCCCCACAGCTTCTCCTTCAGGATGACCTGCAGCACTACGTAGCTTGCGCCTGTAGCGGCTGGTCGAGGCTGTGCACCGGCAACAGCTTCTGCTTCGATTCGGTTGATGACGCCGCCAAGCCCGCCTTCTTGCGGCTGCGGGTCCTGGAACTTGTCTGTCCACAGTTGGCCATCCCACCAACGTTGCCGACCGGATCCATCGTCGTACCAACCTGCTTTTGCTTGCGCCACGGGTTCCTCATTCCGTCTCGACCTTGGGACGTCGCCATACTATGCCGCTGCCGGGTGCAGGCGAGGGAGGTTGAGAAACCTTCGTGTTGCTTAGGCCTTTTTGACGACGCTCGACTTGAGCTGCATCTGGCCGAAGCCATCGACCTTGCAGTCGATGTCGTGGTCGCCAACGCCGTCGACGAGGCGGATGTTGCGCACCTTCGTTCCGACCTTGATCGACGTGGGGCTGCCCTTGACCTTGAGGTCCTTGATGATGCTGACCGTGTCGCCATCCGCGAGCGGTGTGCCGAACGCGTCCTTAACGACGGCTGCGTTCTGCTCGGCTTCGGCGGCGGCATCCGCTTCACTCGGCGACCACTCGTGCGCGCACATCGGGCACACCAACAGCGAGCCCATTTCATAGGCGAGGTCGCTGGAGCAGTTCGGGCAGAGAGGCAGGGCGTCAGACATAAGGCACTTTCGGCTAGGGGAACGCGGTTCGGCATTCGACCAACTTGATCGGGCTAGGCGCTCGCGTTAGGTGTCGAGAGGCGTCCCACGAAAGACTATTACGTTATCCGAGACTGGAATTTTAACAGCGCCACGTTTCACGAAGCCGTTCAAGATAGCGGCAATCTCACGCATCTGTTCAGGCTTGGATTCTCGGAACACGCCAAAAATTCGATTCACAAGCTCGACAGCATTAGTCTGCTGGGCCGCCTTCGCGATATCTCTCACTGATTTCAGCCTCCGAGAAAAGGACACGTCCGCTAATAGAAACTGAAGCCCGTAGATAGCAATGACATACTCAAGATCCTCGCGACCGAGTAAAGATACTCCACCTGACGTAGATTCCATGCGCAAGAGCAAAAGTTCGGGCAGTGCATCCTCGAGCCCAGACTCCGAGAGCGATGATGCAAACATCGCGTACCGTTCGAGGGGTATTGCGAGCGCTAAGTCCTTTGATCCATGCCGGACGATTCGCACCTCCCCGACCTGAGTTGCGAGTGAAGCGGCAAGGCCTAAGGCGATAGTGCTCGCGGCTTCATCTCCGCTCGAGAACTCGAATTCCCATCGACCCGCCGCTCTCACGGCGGACATTACTGTCTCTCCACTTTGTTCCAACGAGAGCTTCGCTAACGTAAAAGAGTCGAAACCTGCATACTCGGCATCGGCCTCAGACATAGGGACATCAATACCGGCTTGCTCTAGTGCATTCCGAAGTGACCAACTCACTGCCGCCAGCGATTCCAAGAATGCGAAAACCGTATCCAGAATCTCCTCTGTGGGGACTGTTTCTCTGAAAGAAGCGAGCGAGAACTCGACGTTTGCGCCCGACACTATGTAACTCGACTTTCCGTGAGATGCAGCGTTTCGTAAATACGCTGCAGAACCTAGGAACCAGTCAGTCGTCAATTCAGAATTTAGTAGCGCCTTCGCCAGCTCGGTAGCGCTTAGAGTTCGCAACTTCTCATACGGCATCAGCTTCAATCCTGCAAGCTTGCAATACCAAGCGAATATCGGCGCGCCTCCATCCTCGAAAATCTCGCCGTATAGTGCGATGATGCGCTTCATCAACGAATTCGGGTTCGACTCGGCTTGCAAGACCGCTTCGAAAGCCCGTAAGGATTCCAACAAGTGCCTTTGAACGTTAGCGAGACCTTCAAGCGCGCCAGGAGATCGAGCCACCGACGTTAGGTTCACGTTGTCATGGCAAAAATTCGCGGTCTCCTTCAGTACACGAGCGAAACGCATAGTGTCGAAATGGGCGCCAGCAATCAACTTCAACGACAGAAAATCGGCGCCAAATGATAGAGAGACAGGAATACCTAGTCGTTGGGCCTCAGCCGCGCCTTTACTCCCGATTTCGAGTAGCGAGAGACCAGGGTGGGCTGAATATAGTGCATTTAGTGCGCGGTTTAGCTCGCTGGGTTCTGAGTAGTCTTCGTACGCCTCCGCCGCAGCACGCGCAGCTACATATTCCCCGACTAGAAGACCAGCATCATCTACTTGGCGCTGGGCGGCGCTCATCAAGCGTTGCGCCTCGAGGATCGTCGGCGCTGCGAGTGCACTTTCCCAAGCCGGCCAGAGTTTCCCGATGCGATCAAGGGTCGCAACCATTGCCTTGGTCATTGACCCATGCGGCCGCAAGACTCGGCTTCCTATAGCTCTTAACTCTAATTGTCGTCGATCAACGAGGACGCCTACTAAAACCTCCGCTGCTTCGTCGGACCCGTCCGTTCTCGCGAATAGCTTCACGCCACGCATCATTCGCTCCACAATTTCTACGATCTCATCCACGCTTGGGAGGGTATCGAGCCGTGGCTGCAGATCTGGAGCCCATATGGTGGCCGCTCTTGAGTTGATCTCGCGCAAAACGCTTCGGCGCCGGACTACGTTGCTATTCACTTCTCCGATTGGCCCGCGGTATCCACAATCAGGGCATGAAGTCGAAAGGATTCTCGTGCTTCCACACCGCTCGCAAGGCATTTGTTGAAATCGAAGTGCGCTCTTTTGCCTCACGAAACTCTTCCATCCCACGATAGTCAGTGATCAGTCGGGGCCATCGCTTTGCTGGTCGCATCCCACCCTTGAGACCCAAGTGTTTCGCTGCGTGCACAGAAAGCAACTGCCCTAGTTGCTGATAATACGCAGACAAGGACAAGGACAGGGAGTACAGGACAGTATCTAGAGCATGTAAGCCCACGCGTGACCATCTCACTTAAGGAACTGTTAGCAGCGCAGCGGAATAGGCCCAGCCCCTGCACTGTTGCACCCACCGACACAGCAGGTTCGCACTGCCCAGTATTCGAAAGGCCCTCTCCATGACCATGCTTGCCGACCGCCTCGCCGCGACCGACTCTCCCATCCTTGATGTGCTTGCCGAGCGGTGGAGCCCCCGCCACTTCGACGCCACCGCACCTCTTGATGAGGCGGCGCTGCAGAACGCTCTCGAAGCTGCTCGTTGGGCCCCCTCGGCCTACAACAGCCAGCCGTGGCGAGTAGTTATCGCCCGTCGTGGCACTGCTCAGCACGATGCGATTGTTTCTTCGCTCATCGAGTTCAACCAGACCTGGGCCCCCTCCGCATCCGCGCTGATTGTGTTCGTTGCTGAGCACCACAACTCAGAGGGCCGAGAGCAGGCTATGGCGTCGTACGACCTCGGCCAGGCCGTTGCCTACTTCACGATCCAGGCTCAGAGCCACGGACTGTTCAGCCACCAGATGTCAGGATTCGACCCGGATGCCGCGGCCGCAGCCCTCGAGATCGACCCCCGCTTCACCCCCACCACCGTCATGGCTGTGGGCACACTGGGCGACCCCGCCGAGATGACGGATGTCATCCGCGAGCGCGAAACCGCACCGCGCGCTCGTCGTGCCGCCGCCGAATCGGTGCTGGTTAACGCCTAGCGTGTGCTGTTCCGCGGCCACCGGAGTTCGGCGGCCGCGCGCTATTCGCGGCCGTCTTCGAGCGGGATAAGCATGGTGCGGAATTCGCCTTCTGCGGCGTGGATGTCCCAGATGCGTGATGCGACATCGTCGATGCCGTTGGGCAGCTGAAGCTTCGGGATACCGCCGGGGATGACCAGCTGACGAACGCGAATCCCCCCGCTTTCGAGCGCCTCGTGCAGCATCTCGCCGTACGCACTTTCGGCAGGGAAGGCGAGCGATGTTCCCGCGAAGCCGGCACGCGACTTCACCGAGGTGCCGCCGTTGATCAGGATGATGCTGCCGTGACCTGCCTCGCGCATCGCGGGCAGTACCGTGCGTACGGTGTGGATGAGGCCGAGGGCAGAGAACTGGAGCGCTTCTTGTGCCAGTTCGGGAGTCAGGTCGAGCACTGGCTTCAGGTACTCGCGCGAGGGAAGCGGGCTGTACTGCACGGCCGTGATCGGCCCGAGCTCGGTCGCGGCACTGCTGAGAGCAGCTTCCAGCTGGGCAGGCTCGCGCACGTCGGCGGCAAAACCACGGGCGGTCACGCCATCGGCCTCGAGCTCAGCGGCGAGAGCGTCGAGCTTCGACTGATCCCTAGAAATCAGGACGACAGCGAAGCCTTCGCGTCCGAACCTGCGGGCGACTGCCGCGCCGAGTCCTGGGCCTGCTCCGATGATGGCGATAACGGGCATGAGGTTCCTTCGGTTGAAGCGTTCGGCGGGCCGTGCTGTGTGAAAAGCCTAGTGGCGATTATTGAGAGCGATCCGAACCCGTTGACGGCTGCTTCGGGAATCGGAGGCTAACCACATTGGGTGGGATAAGTCGGCCTCGGCGCTTAGCGTTGGTAGCTGCGCCACTGCTCATCGACCGTGAATCCCATCGATCGAACTAAACCTAAACTTGCGTCGTTCGCACCCGCTCCACCCGCGGTGAAAGTTCGCACTCCGTCACTCACGAACGCGATGATTGAGGCAGCCGCTATCGCTGCCCCGACTCCGCTTCCGCGATAGTCAGCGAGCACTGACGCGAAGTCGTTGTCACCGACTCCGTCGTTGACCTTCCCCACCACCGCCCCGACCAACCGACCGTCATCCAGCGCACCGAAAACCCGCTTGCCGTGCAGCCACAGTCCTTCAAGTTCGGTCCTTACCGGTAGTTTCTGGTGCGTCGCTGGCGTGAACGGGTAGTCAGCGTTGTTGGCTAATTCCAACTCGAATACGGCATTCGCAAAACTGGCGTCGAGTTCCTGAATCGCGATCCCGGTCGCTCGCACCTTGGCCACTACTTGCTCGAGTCTTGTCAGGTCGGGTGACTCCGCGAAGCGCAGACGTGCGCCCCATGATCGACCTACGATGCGGTAGCCGTCTGCCTCAAGCGCAGAACACCTCGGGTCGTCCTCCCGAACGATAACGACATCATCCATAAGCGGAGTCTAGGCGCGAGCGCATTCGGGCTGGAGGCCGCTATCCGAAACGGCTCGTCGCCCCGTTCAGGCTCACACGACTTCTCGGTCAGAAGTCGGCACGCCTACACATGCCGCGTCGGATCCATCCGCTGGTGGAGGATGCGGATCACGTCCACGCTGTCGAATCCTTGGATATAGAAAATCAGGTGACTACCGATGCTGTAGCGACGGTAGCCCTCGCGAATGTCATCGCATGTGCGTCCGCGCTGAGGGTCAGCGGCAATTCGCTCGATCGCCGCCCTCACCTCGAATACATAGGTCTCCGCCTGAGTCGCGTCCCAGCGCTCCTGCGTGTAGTCCCAGATCGCGGACAGGTCTCGCTGGGCGGCCGGGGTGAGGCGATAGCCCGTCACTGCTTCTTCGAGGCAACGAAGGCGTCGAAGTCGAATTCCTGCGGCTCGCCACTGTCTTCACCCGCAACGAGCGCTGACCTCAACGCGGCCATCTGGGCCTCTTGGTCTTCCAGTAACCGGAGAGCGGCACGAACGACTTCGCTGGCGGAGCGGTACCGTCCGGTTTCGACCTCGCGGGACAGAAAGTCCGCGAAGTGGTCATCCAAGCTAATTGAAGTGTTCTGAGCCATGCGCTCAGAGTACCAAGGATTGGTAATTCTGCGCGATGCGATGCGATTGGTCGCCACGGAACGTCATTAGTTTCCGCAGCTATGATCGCGGGATGAGCACCACGTACCGTGTCGACGCGCCACTCGATCGCGACGCGATCATCGATTTGTACGCCGCAGTGCAGTGGACGGCCTACACCCGAGACCCCGAACGGCTCGTGGCCGCCATCGCCGCATCGCTAAGAGTCGTGACCGCTTGGGATGGCGTCCGGTTAGTCGGGCTCGCACGTGTCGTCGGCGACGGGCGGACGATTGTCTACCTGCAAGACATTCTGGTCGTGCCGGAGTACCACCGCAGCGGAATCGGTCGCGAGCTCTTCCTTCGAGTCTTCCAGCCATTTGAAGATGTGCGGCAAAAACTTCTTCTCACGGATGACGAGCCGGGACAGATCGCCTTCTACCGCGCGATGGGGTTTACCGAGGTGCGTGACCTTGAGCAGCGAACCTCGGTTTTCACGAAGTTCGCGTGACCCTGCAGCGACCGCGAGACCGCGGGATCAAAGGCTGAGACGCGGCTAGTTGTTGGAACGGACCGCCACTGCTACCAGCTCCGACTCAGTGCAACGACAATAGAATTGCCGGAGCCCAACGAAGGAGATATATGTGCCGCGTCCTCGCCTACCTCGGTCCTGAGACACCACTCGAGAACCTCCTCCTCAAGCCAGAGAACAGCCTGATCAACCAGGCACTCGACCCCGAACGGCACCCCGAGCTGCAGTTGGCCGGATGGGGATTCGGGATCTGGGGCGAGCACCTGCTGAAGCCCGAAGAACCCTTCATCTACCGCCGCCCCATGGCGGCCTTCTACGACGACAACGCCAGCCGGATGATCCCCAGCCTCCAGGCCAGCACGATGTTGGCGCATGTGCGAGCCGCGGCGTACGACTCGAAGGTCGTGATGGTCGACGAGAACTGCCACCCGTTCTCCTTCGAGGAGACCCCGTGGATCGTCGCCCAAAATGGCTACCTGCCCAACTGGCAGCTTCTGCAGCGCGAGCTTCTGCAGCACTGCGAGGATCGGTATCTCACACAGTTGCGCGGGAACACGGACACCGAGTTCATCTACGTGCTGCTCCTGTCGCTGCTCGAGGGTGACCGCAACGAGGACGTCCAACGAGCGATCGAGAAGCTCATTGAGCTGATCGCCCAGGCAATGAAGAGCCTCGACCTCGGCGCTCTGACCAAGCTGAAGATGGCCCTCGTGTCGGACGGCCGCATCATCGGTGTCAACGTCGGCCTCGGTCACCACGGTGAGACCAACCCCGCTGGTGACTGGAAGAAGCTGCGAAAGTCAGCCCCCGACAGCGACGACTTCGCTCTCTCGATGCTCCTCGAACCGATGTACCTGCTGATGGGGCGCAACTTCGAGGACGACGCAACGACCTACGACTTTGAGGAGTGCAGCGAGGATGACGCGACCGGTGTCGTATTCGCCTCCGAGCCCTTGACCGAGGGCGACGACTGGTCGCAGCTCAAGTTCGGCGAGATCGTCTTCCTCGAGAAAGACGGTGAGCGCATCACCAAAACTGTCAACACGCTGAAGGTCTGAGCGCGCTAGGGGTTCGTCTCACGAAGGTTCTGATCAGCCCGGTGTGCCGGAAGACGAACACACCTGCGCCCGGATCAGAAACCCTAGTTGTTGAAGCGGAACTCCACGACGTCGCCATCCTGCATGACGTATTCCTTGCCCTCAACGCGGGCCTTGCCCTTAGAGCGAGCCTCTGCGATGGAGCCCGTCTCGACGAGGTCGTCGAAGCCGATGACCTCGGCCTTGATGAAGCCCTTTTCGAAGTCAGTGTGGATGACGCCGGCAGCCTGAGGCGCCTTGGCACCCTTCGGGATCGTCCACGCGCGAGTCTCCTTTGGACCAGCCGTGAGGTAGGTCTGCAGGCCGAGAGTGTCGAAACCGATGCGGGCGAGCTGGTCGAGGCCGCTCTCGTCTTGACCGGTGCTCGCGAGAAGCTCTGCGGCATCCTCTTCGTCGAGGTCGATGAGTTCGGCCTCCAACTTAGCGTCGAGGAAGATCGCCTTCGCAGGGGCAACCAGAGCCGCCAATTCGGCGAGCTTGCCTGAGTCACCGAGCACCGCTTCATCCACGTTAAAAACGTAAATGAACGGCTTGGAGGTGAGCAGACCGAGTTCTTGGATCAGCTCCAGTTCAATCTTGGTCGCCTCAGAGAGGGGCTTGCCCTCGTTGAGGAACGCCTGCGCGGCGAGCGCGGCCTCGAGAACGGCGGGCTCAACACGCTTGGTTTTGAGTTCCTTCTCGTAGCGAGCGACAGCCTTTTCGAGGGTTTGCAAGTCGGCGAGGATCAGCTCGGTGTTGATGGTCTCCATGTCGGATGCCGCATCAACCTTGCCGTCGACGTGAATAACATCCGGGTCGCTAAAGCCGCGCACGACCTGAGCGATAGCGTCAGCCTCGCGGATGTTCGCCAAGAACTTGTTACCCAGGCCTTCGCCCTCGCTGGCGCCCTGCACAATGCCGGCGATGTCAACGAAGGAGACCGGAGCGGGCAAGATGCGCTCACTGCCGAAGATGCCGGCCAGCACCTTGAGGCGCGGGTCGGGCAGGTTAACGATGCCCACGTTCGGCTCGATGGTCGCGAACGGATAGTTCGCGGCGAGCACCGAGTTCTTGGTCAGAGCGTTGAAGAGGGTGGACTTGCCGACATTCGGGAGTCCAACGATTGCAATAGTGAGAGCCACGGGAGTCAATCCTACCGGCGATGGCGGCCCCGAGGAACGGGACCGCCATCGCGAAGGTAAAGCAGGCTAGTTGTTAGCCGTTGTTCTGCGGGAAGCCGAGGTTGATTCCACCGTGGCTGGGGTCGAGCCAGCGGCTGGTGACAGCCTTCTGACGAGTGAAGAAACGGATGGCGTCGGGGCCATACGCCTTCGTGTCACCAAACGCGGAGTCTTTCCAACCACCGAAGGAGAAGTACGCCACGGGAACGGGGATCGGAACGTTGATGCCGACCATGCCGACCTCAACTTCGCGCTGGAAGCGACGAGCCGCTCCCCCATCGTTAGTGAAGATCGCGGTGCCGTTTCCGTACTGCGAGGAGTTGATCAGTTCGAGACCCTCTTCGTAGGTGGCGACGCGAATGACGCTGAGCACCGGTCCGAAGATCTCGTGCTTGTAGACGTCGGAGTCGGTGGAGACGTTGTCGATCAACGTCGGGCCGAGCCAGAAGCCGTTAGCGTCGCCATCAATCTCGATGCCGCGACCGTCAACAACAACCTTCGCGCCGTCAGTCTCCGCAATCTCGATGTAGCTGGCGACCTTGTCGCGGTGCTGGGCCGTGATGAGCGGGCCCATGTCGCAGCCGCGAGTGCCGTCACCGGTACGCAGCGTCGCCATGCGCTCGCTGACCTTGGCGATGAGTTCGTCAGCAACAGGCTCGACGGCTACGACAACCGAGACGGCCATGCAACGCTCGCCAGCGGAACCGAAACCGGCGTTGACGGCAGAGTCGGCAACGAGGTCGAGGTCGGCATCCGGAAGCACCAGCATGTGGTTCTTGGCGCCACCGAGAGCCTGGACGCGCTTGCCGTGGTGGGCAGCGGTTTCGTAGATGTACTTAGCGATCGGGGTGGAACCAACGAAGGAGACGCTGGCAACATCCGGGTGCTCAAGAAGCGTGTCAACGGCGACCTTGTCACCGTGAACGACGTTGAAGACACCGTCGGGGAGGCCGGCCTCGGTGAAGAGTTCTGCCATCCAGAGCGATGCGGACGGGTCCTTCTCGCTGGGCTTCAACACCACGGTGTTACCCGCGGCGACAGCCATCGGGAAGAACCACATCGGCACCATGGCCGGGAAGTTGAACGGGCTGATGATCGAGACAACACCGAGTGGCTGCTGCAGCGAGTACACGTCAACGCCGGTCGAGACGTTCTCGCTGTACTCACCCTTGCTGAGCTGGGCGATGCCACAGGCGTAGTCGAGAACTTCGAGGCCACGAGCGATCTCGCCCGCAGCATCCGAAAGAACCTTGCCGTGCTCGGCGGTGATGATGGCAGCGAGCTCGTCCTTGCGAGCGTTGAAAAGCTCACGGAAGGCGAACATCACGGCGGTGCGCTTAGCAATCGATGTGGCGCCCCAGGCGGGGAACGCAGCCTTGGCTGCGGCAACACCAGTGTTGACGTCAGCGACGGATGCGAGAGGAACGGTGCGTGCGACGGCGCCGGTTGCGGGGTTGAAGACATCGCCACGGTTGGGCGAGTCGCCCTCGGTAGCGGCGCCGTTGATCCAGTGCGGAATCGTGGAGTACATGGGCCTACTTTCGTCGGAAGTATGCCCAGTCTGCGACCTTTACGATCTGCGATCAAGGCCTATTCGCGCACGGTCAATCTGCAAAAACGCACACTGCGTGCGGGGGTGCCGCAGACCGACTCAGCGCCGCATTATTCGAGCGGCAATAGCTCCGAACCCCGACGGGCGACTTCGCGATGTAAAGCGGCTCTGACCAGCTGAACAGCCTCAATATCCGCGGCTTCTTTGCGCACTGAGAGCGCGAATTCGAGGCGAAAACTAACCTCGTCGGGCAACACCGCCACGAGGCCCGGTTCCGGTTCAGCCATGAAGGCGTGCAGCAGGCCGATGCCGGCTCCCTGCCGGGTGGCCTCGAGCTGCGCAAACACACTCGTAGAACCGAAGCCCACACGCATGCCGCCGAGCACCGGGGCGAGGTCGAGCTCGCGAACGGTGAGCAGAGCATCCACATAGAAGACCAGCGGATGGGCGTCAAGGTCGGCCACCGAGCGGATCGGCGTATGCGAAGCCACGTACCCCGGCGACGCGTAGAGGCGCAGCGCGTACGCAGCGAGCGGTTCGGAGGCGAGACGAGAGGTAGCCGTCGTGCCGATCGTGATCGCCAAGTCGAAGCCAGCCCCGCGCAAGCTCAGCGGCCGAGTGGACGTGACCAGTTCAACTCTGATCGCGGGATGCTCCGCCTGCACCGCCGCGAGCGCTGCGGTCACAAAGGTGGCCCCGAAGCCGTCGGGCGCCACGATGCGCACGGTGCCGCGCACTTCGTCGGCTCCCCCACTGGTCGCCCCCACAACGTTTTCGACGATGTTCTCGAGGCCAGCGGCACGAGTGGCTACCTCTTTACCGATGGCGGTGAGTTCCCAGCCATCGGCGCCGCGGTCGAGCAGGCGCACGCCGAGCGCGGCCTCGAGGCGATCGATGCGGCGGCGCACAGTGGTGTGGTCGACGCCGAGCAACGTGGCGGCAGACACCATCCGGCCAGCCCGCGCCACGGCAATGAGGTAGCGCAGATCGTCGGTGCTCACATCGAGCGGATGCACGGAATCGCTGGCCATGTCCTTAACTGTAGGGGCGGTTGGGGATGAGCGCTGCGAGCGTGGCTCGCGCGCGTAGATCGTTCCCCTCGGTGCTGCGCGAGCAATCCGCTGAGCCCCGCTCGCGCTGTCCTCCCGACAATGTCGTTGCTGGCTGGCACACTGACGGCATGGATCCTGTCGTTGCTCTCGTCGTTGGCCTGCTTGTCGGGGCGGTTCTCGGTGTCGTCATCGGCCTGCTGATTGCACGTGTGCGCTCGACCGCCCCCACCGGCCAGGTGCCGCCCGAGGTTCTCGAAGCCCGGCACCAGGCCGCGATTGCGAACGTGACGGCGACCGAGCGGGAGCAGCAGTCGCGTCTTGCCGCCCAGCTTGCGTCTACCACTGCCCGAGCGGATGCCCTGAGCGAGCAGGTTGCGTCGCTGCAGCATCAGTACCGCGAGACCCTCGACCGCCAGCGCGACGAGGCTGCGGCTCTTGCCGAACGCGAGCGCCGCGAGTCGAAGGTGCTGCAGGCTCTCACGCCGGTGCAGGAGACGCTTCGCACGATGCAGAACAAGGTCACCGAGTTGGAGTCGCAGCGTAGCTTGCAGCACGGCGAACTGAGCCAGCAACTCAAGTCGGCCACAGAATCCGAAGAGCGTTTGCGCAGCACCGCAGAGTCGTTGGCTTCGGCACTGCGCAATAACTCCACCCGTGGCATCTGGGGCGAAACCCAGTTGCGCAACGTCGTGCAGGCTGCGGGCCTCATCGAGCGCGTCGACTTTGACGTGCAATCGAGCATCACCTCGGATGCTGGTGCCGGCCGCCCCGACATGGTCGTGCACCTCCCCGGCGGCAAGAACATTGCCGTCGATGCCAAGGTGCCGTTCGCCGCCTTCCTGGAGGCGAGCCAGATCTCCGTCACGGCAACGGGAGAAGAGGGTGCCCGCCGCGCGGCCCTCATCAAGCAACACGTCAAGGTCATGCGCGGCCACATCGACACCCTCGCGAGCAAGGCCTACTGGGCAGGGCTCGACGCCTCCCCCGAGCTCGTGATCGCGTTCATCCCCAGCGAATCGCTCGTGTCATCGGCGATGGAGGCTGACCCCTCGATCATGGATTACGCCTTCAACAAGCGCGTCGCTCTCGCCTCGCCCGTCACCCTGTGGTCAGTGCTCAAGACAGTCGCGTTCTCGTGGCAACAAGACGTACTCACCGACCAGGCCAAAACCCTGTTCGACCTCAGCAAGGAGCTTTACCAGCGCCTCGCGACGCTCGCCGAACACGCCGACAAACTGCGCCGTTCGATCGACACCACCGTGAACAGTTACAACCAGTTCGCCAACTCGCTCGAAAGCCGCGTTCTCGTCACGGCCCGCAAACTCAACGCGCTCGACGAGTCCAAAGTGATCGGCGACACCCAGCTGGTCGAGGGCGCGCCGAAACACATCACGGCCCCCGAACTAGAGCTTTAGTGGTCGAGCCACTTCTCCGCGAGGTGGTCGGCCGAGATGCGGCGGATCGTTCCCGAGTGGGAACGCAAGACGATCGACTCGGTGCGGATGATGGGGCCGTAACGACGCACACCCTTCACGAGTCCACCATCGGTAACGCCGGTCGCGACGAAGAACGTGTTGTCGCTGGCGACCATCTCATCGGCGGTGTAGACGTGATCGAACTTGAGGCCCGCATCCAGACCGCGCTGGCGCTCGTCGTCAGACTGCGGGTACAGGATCGTTTGGATCTCGCCGCCGAGAGCCTTGATGGCACAGGCCGTGGCGACGCCCTCGGGGCTGCCGCCGATGCCGACACACATATCGATCCGCGTGCCGTACAGCGCCGCGTTGATACCGCCGGCAACATCACCGTCGAGCATGAGGCGCGTTCCGGCACCCGCCTCGCGGATGTCTTCGATGAGCTGCGCGTGACGCGGACGGTCGAGCACCGCAACAACGATGTCTTCCGGGGCCTTGCCCTTGGCCTTCGCGAGCGCACGAATGTTCTCGCCAATGGGCTTGTGGATGTCGACGACGCCAACACCCTCAGCGCCGGTGACGATCTTGTCCATGTAGAACACGGTCGAAGCATCAAGCATCGTGCCACGGTCAGACACTGCAATCATCGAGATCGCATTCTGGCGACCAGCAGCCGTCAGTGACGTGCCATCAATCGGGTCAACGGCGATATCGCAGGCGGGGCCACGGCCCGTGCCCACGTGCTCACCGTTGAAGAGCATGGGGGCGTTGTCTTTCTCGCCCTCACCAATAACAACGAGACCGTCGAAGTCGACGGTGCCCAAGAACTTGCGCATGGCGTCAACCGCAGCACCATCGGCGGCAAGCTTGTCGCCCTTACCGATGAAGGGAACGGCACGAATGGCAGCCGCTTCGGTGGCCCGCACAAGCTCGAGAGCGAGGTTGCGATCGGGGTGGAGGAATAGCGTGCCGTTTTCTGTACTCACCTGAGAGCATCCTTCGTTGAGAGTTGGTCGACTGGGGACGCGCCGGTGGTGGACAGCGCGTCCCCAGTCTATCCGGATCGTGCTTCTGCGCGAATGAAACCAGAGCTCCTGCGCCAGTCTGAGGTCACCTGTTAGGCTTCCAACCGGCCTTCCGCGATGTGGCTACCCCTGTGGTTCGTCGCTGACTGAGCCCTTTCGTCCGGCATCGCCCCGAGGTAAAGGTCCGTAGCAATGACAAGACGACTCCGCATCATGATCGTGTCGTACGTCGACGACAACTTTGGCGACAATCTGATCCGCATCAGCTTCCAGGGCCTACTCGAAGTTGCCCTTGCAAATCACGGACTCGCCCCCGACGACTACGAAATTCAGCCGATGGCTCTCAAACAGGTCGACGAAGAACTGGTTGGCAATGCGGACGCAATCTTCTTCGCCGGCGGTGGACTCTTCGGCCTCTCCTATCTGAATTTCTTCGAACACGTGGATCAGATCACTGCAATCGCAGAGCGCGGCGATATCCCCGTGGTGTTCTCGTCCATGGGCGTGAACAACATGAGCGCGAAACCCGGCGAAGTAGACGCCATCTCGAAAGTCGTCAGACGAGGTTGCGTCAAGGCCGTCTCAGTGCGAGAAAATCTGGGCCTGTTCCAAGAGCTCGTCACGGATCTTCCGTTCGACGTTCAGCAGGTCGCCGACCCCGCGGTGTGGACGAAGTACGTGTACGGCATGACCGACGTGGTCCCCGACGGCACGCTGGGTATCAATGTTGTGCGCGGCGGTCTGTTCGCAGCGAACCAGCGCAAGTGGGGCGTCACAGCAGAGATGGATTACTTGGCAGGCTTGCGCGAACTTGCTCGGACTGCGGGCTTGGAGTCACAGCTTTATACCAACGGCAGTTTGGACGACAACAACACCCTGCGTTTCTTCGCACGCGAGCACTCAGTGCCGGCAGAACAGATCGTGCTGCCCCAGACAACCCGCGAAGTTGTGAATGCAATCGCTTCGCGTTCCGCTATTGCGTCGATTCGCATGCACTCCTCGATCATCGCGTACTCATTTGGCATCCCGACAGTCGCTCTGGAGTGGAACGACAAGCTTCCTCACTTCTATGAGGCAATCGGACATCCGGAGCGCGTGATCCCGTTCGGAAAGTGGTCCGCAGAAACCTCGTTCGAAACTCTTCGTAGTGCGGGCGTTGCTCCAGAGCGCGACCTCGGCTACCAGAAATACTTGATGTCGACGTACGCCTATATTCATTCAGCAGTCGGCGCGCACGTGCTCAAAAACCGCGCTGGGAACACGCCAGCCCATGATTTCTCCGCCGTCGCCGATGCGCTCGTAAAGCGGGCTCACCTCGTAGATGAAGACGATTTCGACCTTCGCGTGAAAATCGGCAAGGCGGAGCGTGCCTACTTCCGGCGGTTCATCACCATTCGAGACCAAAAAGAATCAATCGGCGCGCAGAAGAAGCAGATCGGTGCCTTGTCGAAAGAGGTCCGCGCGCTCAAGAAGCAAGTTCGCGAGCAAAAACACGAGTTTGATCTTCGTTTCAGCACCCGCTTGGCTCGGTTGGTGAAAAGGATGTATCGCACGGTGCTCAAGCGAGACCCCGCGTCATAACTTGCCCGGTCCGATTCGTAGAAAATCGTGGCGAGCCTAGGAGCTCTGTCGGTCGGCGTGGGTGACCCTTCCGATTGCACGCGGAAGACAATGGTTCTCCGATGACACGATGCAGTTCGCGCGCGCACAGATGTGATCGGTAGAATCGACGCGAGCCGGACCAGAGCGGTAGTCGGTACCGCATGAGGAGAGACAACAATGCCCGTCGCAACCCCAGACCAGTACGCAGAAATGCTCGACAAGGCGAAGAAGAATTCTTTCGCCTACCCCGCCATCAACGTTTCGTCGTCGTCCACCATCAACGGCGTGCTCCAGGGCCTCAGTGATGCTGGCTCTGACGGCATCATCCAGGTCACCACGGGCGGCGCAGACTACTTCGCTGGCCAGTCGGTCAAGGCACGCGCATCCGGAGCACTCGCTTTCGCTGCGTTCGTCACCGAAGCCGCCAAGAACTACCCCGTCACGGTTGCTCTGCACACCGACCACTGCCCCAAGAATGCTCTCGATGACTTCGTGTACCCGCTCATCGCGGCATCCGAAGCTGAGGTCAAGGCCGGTCGCAACCCCATCTTCCAGTCGCACATGTGGGATGGCTCGGCTGTTCCTCTCGCCGAGAACCTCGAGATCGCGCGCGAAATCCTCCCCCGCATGAAGGCCATCAACTCGATTCTCGAAGTTGAAATCGGCGTCGTCGGTGGAGAAGAAGACGGTGTGAGCCACGACATCAACGACAGCCTCTACACGACGCTGGATGATGTCATCGCTACCGTCGAAGCGCTCGGCCTCGGCGAGCAGGGCCGCTACATCGCCGCCCTCACCTTCGGCAACGTGCACGGCGTGTACAAGCCCGGCAATGTGAAGCTGCGCCCCGAACTGCTCGGTGAAATTCAGGCTGGCATCGCCGCGAAGTACGGCACCGACGCCAACCCCCTCGACCTCGTATTCCACGGTGGATCGGGATCGACCGATGAAGAAATCGCGACCGCCGTTGCTAACGGTGTCATCAAGATGAACATCGACACCGACACCCAGTACGCCTACAGCCGCTCCATCGCTGACAGCGTTCTGAAGAACTACGACGGCTTCCTCAAGGTTGACGGCGAAGTCGGAAACAAGAAGATCTACGACCCCCGCGCCTGGGGCAAGACAGCAGAGTCGGCTCTCGCCCTCCGCGTTGTTGAAGCCACCAAGCAGCTCGGTTCGGCTGGATTCTCCAGCAAGTAGTACTGCGCACAGATGGGGGTTGGCCTTCGGGCCGGCCCCCATCTGTCTTTAAGGTGACGACCCGCTGCTGCCGCCGTTGCGGCGATGCTCGGGGGCTGCGCTACTGCTGCTGAATGTTGTCGACGTAGGTCATGAAGCCGGGATCGCTGAGCACGGCAACGAAGATCGCAACGAGCATCGCGATCGTAGCGATCGTGGCGCCCACGAGCGGAATCCAGAACGCGATCCGCTTACGCTGCACTTGAATGAGCGCAAACACGATCGTGAGCACGAGGGCGACAACGCGCACAATGTTGGCGACCGCTCCTGCTTCGGCGGCAGCCTCATCCGCAGCAAAGCCGTCGAAGCCTTGAGCCGCGAGACCTTCGCGCAAAATCGGCCCGAGGTTGGCGATCGTTCCGAAGCTGTTTATGACATCCACTACTCCAAAGAGGAGCAGCGTGGCCGTGAGGAAGACATCCCACATGCGCTGTTTGCGCTCGGGCGGAGCCGTTGGCTCGGATGCCGGAATCACGTTCGGCACTGCGGTCTGCAGCGTGGGGGCTGGATGCTGTGCACCAGTGGTGGGCTCAGTGCCACCTTCGGGTGCAGCGGGTGGCAGCGGTGCGTATTCGCCATATTTCGGGCGAGGGCGGGGATCAGTCATTAACCCTGTTGCCAATCAAGTTTGCGATTGCGGCCACCGAGGCCACGCTCGTCGGGGTTGCCGTCAGCGTCGGTGCGCAGTTCTTTCGGCAGCGAGAACATGAGGTCTTCCTCGGCCGTGATCACGGTGGAGACATCGCCGTAGCCTGCCTCGGCGAGGTCGGCGAGAACTTCTTGAACGAGAACTTCGGGAACGGATGCTCCGCTAGTGACGCCGATCGTCGCGACGCCCTCAAGCCACTCCTGCTTGATTTCACTCGCGTAGTCGACGCGGTAGGCGGCCTTGGCGCCGTTCTCGAGCGCGACATCCACGAGGCGCACGGTGTTGGAGCTGTTGGCACTGCCGACCACGATCACGAGTTCTGCCTCTTCGGCAACCTTCTTGATAGCGACCTGGCGGTTCTGCGTGGCGTAACAAATGTCGTCACTCGGCGGGTCTTGAAGGGTGGGGAACCGTTCGCGCAGCAGGCGAACCGTTTCCATCGTTTCGTCGACGCTCAGCGTGGTCTGCGAGAGCCACACGAGGTTGTCGGTGTTCTCGACGACGATGTTGGGCACATCGGCGGGGCTATTGACGAGGATGGTGCGCTCGGGCGCGTGGCCCATCGTGCCTTCAACCTCTTCGTGGCCATCGTGGCCGATCAGCAAGATTTGGTAGTTGTCGCGGGCGAAGCGCGTTGCTTCGCGGTGCACCTTAGTGACAAGGGGGCAGGTCGCGTCGATCGCGTGCAGCTCGCGGTCGGCGGCTCCCTTGACGACAGCAGGCGAGACACCGTGGGCGGAGAAGACGACAGTTGATCCTTCGGGAACTTCTTCAACCTCATCCACAAAAATGGCACCCTGCGCTTCTAGCGTGGTGACGACGTGAATGTTGTGCACAATTTGCTTGCGCACATAGACGGGAGCACCGTAGTTGGCGAGCGCTTTCTCGACCGCAATGACGGCGCGATCAACGCCGGCGCAGTAGCCGCGGGGGGCTGCCAACACGACGCGCTTGGCGCCCGCGACCGGCAAATTCTTCAATTGCTCTCGGCGGGCGGGCATCGGGGGCATCGCTAGCGCTTGGGCGCTTCCGTTAGAAATGGTGCTCACAGAAAAGATTCTACCGAAGACTGCTGCACGGAAGCCGAACGGAGGGCAGTATCAGCGGCATCCTCTACCCTGTAATCATAAGCTTGAGGAGGCTAGGTGACGATCACAGAGGGCCCGCCCACCGTCGATACGCCGTGGCCGGTATCGGTTTTGTCGCAGAAGATTCGTGGCTGGATCGAACGACTCGGCACCGCGTGGGTCGAAGGCGAAATCACTCAGTGGGGTGGCTCGGGCGGCAACATCTACGGCAAGCTCAAAGACCTTGAAGTGGATGCCACCATCTCGTTCACCATTTGGTCGTCGGTGCGCGCCAAGCTGCCCAAAGATCTCAAGCAGGGCGATCGCGTTGTTGCCCTCGTCAAACCCAACTACTGGGTTAAGGGCGGCACTCTCACTATGCAGGTGCTCGAAATGCGCCATGTTGGCCTCGGCGACCTGCTCGAGAAGCTCGAACTGCTGCGCCAAAAACTACGTGCCGAGGGTCTCTTCGAGCACAAGAAGCCTCTCCCCTTCTTGCCCAACTGCATCGGGCTCGTTACCGCTAAAGACAGCGACGCCGAAAAAGACGTCATTCGTAACGCGCAGTTGCGCTGGCCCGCGGTAAAGTTCCGCACCGCGCACGCTGCCGTGCAGGGCGAGCGTGCTGTCACCGAGGTATCGCAGGGCATCCGCGAATTGGATGCCGACCCCGAGGTTGACGTCATCATCGTCGCCCGCGGCGGCGGCGATTTTCAGAACCTGCTCGTGTTCAGCGACGAAGCGCTAGTGCGTACGGCCGCGGCGTGCGTTACTCCGCTGGTGTCGGCGATCGGGCATGAGAACGATCGACCGTTGCTCGACGAGGTGGCTGACCTGCGGGCATCCACTCCCACTGATGCGGCGAAACGGGTCGTACCCGACGTTGCCGAAGAGCTGAGCCGCGTGCAGCAAGCGCGTGCCGGAATGCGATTGCGCATCACGCAACGCTTGGGCCACGAGGGTGACCGTCTGGAGTCGTTGCGCACGCGCCCGGTGCTGGCGAACCCGGTATCGCTCGTTGATGCGCACGCCGATGAACTCTCGCGCTACGTGTCGCGCAGCAATGAGCTCATGGAGCGGGCTATTGAGAAGGCACACTCGGGCGTCACCGAGCTCACTGGCCAGTTGCGCGCGCTCTCGCCGCAGCGCACTTTGCAGCGCGGCTACGCGATTGCCCAGCTGCCCGACGGCACCGCGGTGCGCTCCACCGCCGACGCCCCCGATGGCACTGAGCTACTGCTCACCGTTGCCGACGGCAAGATTTCCACCACCGTCTCCGGCCAGCCGGCAGATCACTAGAGAACAGTAGAATTACATCGTGGCTACCCCCAATGAAACCCCCGTCAGCGAGCTCAGCTATGAAGAGGCTCGGGATGAGCTCATCTCTGTAGTGAGCGAGCTTGAGCAGGGTTCGGCAACGCTCGAACAGTCGCTCTCGTTCTGGGAACGCGGCGAGGCTCTCGCTCAGCGCTGCGAAGAGTGGCTCGTGGGTGCCCGCGCTCGTCTTGATGCCGCTCGCACCGCTGGCCTGGGCAACGACGCCGATTCGGACGACAACCAGTAATGGCTAAGAGCACCGAACCGCGCGAAGTCGCTGGATTAGGCCGCCCCGAAACCCCCGAGGAGACCTTTGCCCGCAAGGCCGAAACCTCCCGCAAGCACCGCGCTAACCAAACGCTACTCAACCTTGTCGGTGCCACCCTCGCTTCGCTCGTTATCGTGCTGTTCTTGGTGCTCGTTGTCGTGCGCCCCAGCACCGAGACTCCCGTCACAGCCGACTACGAACAGATCGCCGCTGACGCGCAAACCAATGCCAGCGAACCGCTGCTCGCGCCCGCAACTCCCGACGAGTGGTACTCAAACTCGGCACGACTCGGCACCACGTCATCCGTTCAGACCTGGTACATCGGCTTCATCACGGCGGCCACTGACTCCGCTTCGGCTCAGTTCATTGCCCTCGAGCAGGGCATTGAAGCTAACCCGACGTGGCTCGGCATCGTGACGGATGGCGCGCTCGCCACCGACACCACCACCATCGGCGGCATCCAGTGGACCATTTACGACCGTCGCTCTTCCGCTGACACCGGAAACTACGCATACTCGATGTCGGCGGAGATTGCCGGCAGCACGGTCGTGCTTCACGGCACGGCAGCCGATGCAGAATTCGAACTACTCGCTGCAGCGATTGCTGCCGACTCGGAGGCGCAATGACGAATCCCACTAGAACCCCCGCCCAGGTCTGGCAAGAAATGTCGCGCGGCAATGATCGCTTCGTCGCTGGCGAGCCCGCGCACCCCCGTCAAGACGTCGAACGCCGCACCGAACTCGCCAACGCTCAAGCCCCGCATGCGGCACTGTTCGGCTGCAGCGACTCTCGTCTCGCCGCCGAGATCATCTTCGACAAGGGCCTCGGCGACCTCTTTGTCGTGCGCAACGCCGGCCAGGTCATCTCCAGCTCCGTGGTCGGTTCGCTCGAATATGCCGTGAGCGTGCTCAACGTGCCGCTCATTCTCGTACTGGGTCATGACGAGTGCGGTGCGGTTGCTGCTGCCATCGAATCGCAGACGGAAGACGCTCCGGCACTGCCCCCACACATCCAGTCGCTCATCTCCAAGATCGTGCCTGCCGTGCGCCGCGTCGCCGGGAGCGATGAGGGCAACGTCGAGGTCGCGAACATCAACGCCTACGACGTCGGGCGCATTCACTTGCGCGCTACCATCCTCGAACTGATGAACGCTTCTGAACTCATCAGCGACGCTGTGGCCGACGGTACGCTTGCCGTAGTGGGCGCGAACTACCGTTTGCTTGAGGGCCGGGCAGTCCCCGACCTCGTTATCGGAACGGTCTAACGCTTCCACCACGTTCACACACCACATCGCTCGCAAACAAAGGATTACAACGCTGTGACGAGTTCCACCGAATACCGCATCGAACACGACACCATGGGCGAGGTACGCGTGCCCAAGGATGCCCTCTACGGCGCTCAGACGCAGCGTGCTGTGGAGAACTTCCCCATCTCGGGCACTGGCCTCGAGCCGGCTCAGATCGTCGCTCTGGCTCGCGTTAAGCGCGCCGCCGCGATCGCCAACAGTGAACTCGGCAAGCTCGATTCTGGAATTGCGGATGCCATCGTGGGCGCCGCCGACCAGATCATCGACGGTCAGCACCACAGCCACTTCCCCGTCGACACCTACCAGACCGGTAGCGGCACCTCGTCGAACATGAACATGAACGAAGTTCTTGCGCGCTTGGCCACCGACTCGCTCGGCAGCGCCGTTCACCCCAACGACCACGTCAACGCGTCGCAGTCGTCGAACGATGTGTTCCCCACTTCGGTGCACTTGGCCGTCACGGGCGCCCTTATCGGCGACCTCATCCCCTCGCTTGAGCACCTCGCTGCAGCCCTCGACGTGAAGGCCGAACTGTGGAAGGGCGCTGTCAAGGCTGGCCGCACCCACCTCATGGATGCCACGCCCGTCACGCTCGGTCAAGAGTTCGCCGGTTACGCTCGCCAGATTCGTCTCGGCATCGCCCGCATTCAGTCGGCCATCCCCCGCGTTGCCGAGGTGCCCCTCGGCGGCACGGCCGTCGGCACCGGAATCAACACTCCGCTCGGCTTCCCGCAGCGCGTTATCGAAATCCTCGCCGAGAACTCCGGCCTGCCAATCACCGAGGCCGAAGATCACTTCGAGGCTCAGGGCGCTCGCGACTCCCTCGTTGAGGCGTCCGGTGCTCTTCGTGTGATCGCTGTCTCTGTCACCAAGATTTGCAACGACCTCCGCTGGATGGGCTCAGGCCCCAACACCGGTCTCGGCGAACTGCAGATTCCCGACCTTCAGCCCGGCTCGTCGATCATGCCCGGCAAGGTCAACCCCGTCATCCCCGAGGCCGTGCTCATGGTCTGTGCTCGCGTTATCGGCAACGATGCCACGATCGCCTGGGGCGGAGCATCCGGAGCCTTCGAACTGAACGTGGCGATCCCCGTCATGGGAACCTCGCTGCTCGAGTCGAGCCGCCTGCTCTCCAACTCGCTGCGCGCCCTCGCCGACAAGACCGTCGATGGTCTCGAGGCAAACCTCGAGCGTGCGCTGGCTCTCGCCGAGTCGTCGCCCTCGATCGTGACGCCGCTCAACAAGATCATCGGTTACGAAGCAGCCGCCAAGATTGCCAAGCACTCCGTCGCGCAATCGATGACCGTGCGTGAAGCCGTGATTGACCTCGGCTTCGTCGAGCGTGGTGAAGTCACCCTCGAACAGCTGGATGCCGCCCTCGACGTTCTGTCGATGACGACGCCTGGCTAACCTTCCGAATCCGCCATCGTGAGGGGCGTTCCGTCGAGAGCTTCGACGGAACGCTCTCCGATGGGCTCGTTGAGTCGCACCGGAATCAGAACTGACCCGGTCAAGTCCTCCCCGAGAGGGCAGGCAGCGACGTTGTCTGGCTTTGAGCCGTCGCTTGGCGTGGGCAGCCCGTATTGCACGGCCAGCTGCACAACGTCTTGCGTTTCCACGGCCACCACGCGACGCGGAATGCAGAGGAGCGGACCACGAACGTGAATGACGACATCCGCTCGGGTGATCGTCGAGTCATTTTCGGCCGGTTCACTGCCGATGTAGCCCGGAATTCCGGTCGTGCCCAAGCGTGAAAACGGCTCGAGATCGAGTAGGTACAGCGGCGGGTACGCATTGTCGTTGACCGGAAGGTAGCTTTCGATCGGCACTTCCAGCAGCGTGGCATCGAGTGACTTTGCCGTCTGGATCGAGCGATACACAAGCAGGGGCGCTGGCGACCCCCACATGCTCTCTACATCGCTCGGAGTACTTGGTTCTTGAGGTTCATCGACCTTGGTCGCGACCATGGCGATCACGATCATTGTCAGGGCCGAGCCCAGAGCAAGCGCGGCCAGAATTTGACGCAACGCGTACGCTGCACCACCCGGTTCGGCAGTGTGAGCGTTAGCAACCGACCAGGAAAAGAGGCTGCGCCACTGATTGCGGGGCGCGAAAATCGCCCACACGGCAGCAACCCCAAGGGGAACCGCAAGAAACCACCAAACCCAGCCCACGAGAAAACCTTACGTTGCCTGAGCGCACCGCGTTGACACTTTCGCGGCGCGCTCAGACTTTGAGAGCTAATTGTTAGGCGAGTTCGTTGCCCTCCAACAGGTCGGTGACGAGAGCTGCAATGGCCGATCGCTCCGACCGAGTGAGTGTGATGTGCCCAAACAGGGAGTGTCCCTTGAGAGTTTCGATGACGGAGGCAACCCCGTCATGACGACCCACTCGAAGGTTGTCGCGCTGGGCCACATCGTGGGTCAGAACGACTCGTGAGTTCTGCCCGATGCGACTGAGCACCGTCAACAACACGTTGCGTTCGAGCGATTGGGCCTCATCCACGATCACAAACGCATCGTGCAGCGAACGCCCACGAATGTGGGTGAGCGGCAAGACTTCGAGCAGGCCTCGCTCGAGCACCTCTTCGAGAACGTTCTCGGAGACGACCGAACCGAGAGTGTCAAACACGGCCTGAGCCCACGGGTTCATCTTCTCTGCAGCATCGCCCGGCAAATACCCCAACTCTTGGCCGCCCACGGCGTAGAGCGGGCGGAAGACCATGATCTTGCGGTGCTGTTGCTTCTCGAGAACCGCCTCGAGGCCGGCACACAGCGCGAGCGCCGATTTACCGGTACCCGCGCGCCCGCCGAGAGACACAATGCCCAGCTCCGGGTCGAGCAGCATCTCGATGGCGAGCCGCTGCTCAGCACTGCGACCGTGCAATCCGAAGATGTCGCGGTCTCCGCGCACGAGTGCCATCTTGCCCCGCGCAGTTACCTTGGCCAGCGCAGAGCCACGTTCTGAGTGCACCACGAGACCGGTATTAACCGGCAGCTCGGCGATCGCTCGCGTGTGCAACTCCTCTTTGTCGTAGAGCGTCGCAACCTGATCGCCACTGAGTTCGATCTCAGCTTGGCCCGTCCAGCCGGAGTCCACGGCCAGTTCAGCCCGGTACTCCTCGGCGGCGAGACCGATGGATGCTGCCTTCACTCGAAGCGGAAGATCCTTGGAGACGACAGTGACATCCAGCCCCTCATTGGCGAGGTTGAGCGCAACGGCAAGGATTCGCGAGTCGTTATCGCCGAGCTGCAGCCCGGAGGGCAGAACCGACATATTGGAGTGGTTGAGTTCAACGCGCAGGGTGCCGCCGTCATCCCCGACCGCAATCGGAAAGTCGAGGCGCTCATGCTTGACGCGCATCTCGTCGAGGCTGCGCAGCGCTTGCCTGGCGAAGTAGCCGATCTCCGGGTCGTTGCGTTTAGCTTCGAGTTCGGTAATCACCACCACGGGCAAAACAACATTGTGTTCGGCGAACCGCTTGATCGAGCTCGGGTCGGAGAGCAGAACTGACGTATCCAGAACGTAGGTACGTTCGGCTTGCCGCTGAGCTCGACCTCCCGCCTTCGACGTGGTGTTCGTGGTCTTGGGGGTTGCTAGGTCGGCCAACGTGCACTCCATCCCCGAGTGCGAGCACTCGGATCCAGTCTGCGAAGACGGCCAGTACTTTACGAAAACGAACTTACGTGGCCGTCTCGATCAGGCGCCATACCTGATGTCTTGAACGCTAAACCTGCGGTGCGTTCTGAGCGCAACGACACGCCACGAGACACCATTGCGTCACTTTCGCGACACTCTGGCGGTGAGCGGTGAGCGGCGCTTACGGCGCCGAAGCGGCGACTAAGCGCCGAAGCGACGATTACGGCGTGAGAAATCGCGCAGGGCGCGCAAGAAGTCGACCTCGCGCAGATCGGGCCCGAGGGCTTCCATGAAATACAGCTCGCTGTGGGCAGACTGCCACAGCATGAAGTCGCTAATTCGCTGTTCACCCGACGTACGGATGACCAGGTCGGGGTCAGGCTGACCCTTCGTGTAGAGGTGCTCGCCGATCAATTCCGGCGTGAGCAGTTCGGCAAGCGCGTCGAGGCTGTGCCCCTCATCGCTGTGGTTGCGCACGATTCGGCGCATGGCCTCGGCAATTTCGTGGCGCCCGCCGTAGCCAATCGCGAGATTGACGTGCAAGCCGGTGTTCGTGGCCGTGCGCTCGTGAGCCGCTGTGAGTTGGGCTTTGAGCTGATCCGGGAGTCCGGCATCCGAACCCACATGCTGAACGCGCCAGTCTCGAAAGTGCGAGAGGTCTTCGGCAAGGTCACCAATGATGGTGAAGAGCTCGGTGAGTTCCTCGGGCGAACGCCCCGTGAGGTTGTCGGTTGAAAGCAGGTAGAGGGTCGCCACCGAGATGTCGAGGTCGTCGCACCAGACGAGAAACTCGCGGTATTTAGCGGCACCGGCGCGGTGGCCGTGCGCTGCGGTTTCGAGATCTTTCAGCTTGGCCCAACGCCTGTTGCCATCAATAATCATGGCTACGTGGCGCGGCAATTGCTGGCCCTCTAGTTGGCGACGCAGTTTCTTTTGGTAGAGACCGTAGAGAAAACCGCGACCTAATGGAGACTGTCGCTTACTCACGGGACTACGTTAGACCACTGCGGCGCTCAGCAAGTCAAACTCACCCGAGCGTAAACTGAGAGCATGAACCAGAATGCTGCCGATTCAGCTGCCGCAGCGGCCGTCGAGCAGGAAGACGCCTCGCGTCTTCCCGAGATTCCGCTCGTCGATGATGTGATGCTGCGCAACCCTGCAGACCAGAAGCCGACGTGGCGTGGCTGGATTCATGCGGGCACGTTCCCGCTCGCTATTGCGCTAGGCGTCATCCTGATCGTGATGGCCGACGGCACCGCCGCCAAGGTGAGCTCAGCCGTGTTTGTGGCGTCGTCGCTCATGCTGTTCGGCATCTCTGCGCTGTATCACCGCTTCAACTGGAGCGAGAAGACGCGGATGCTGCTGAAGCGCTTTGATCACTCCAACATTTTCTTACTTATTGCCGGTTCCTACACGCCCATTACGGTGTTGGCACTACCGCCCGAGAAGGCAACCCTGTTGCTCTGGCTCGTGTGGAGCGGTGCCGCTCTCGGCATTGGCTTCCGCATTTTCTGGGTGGGTGCCCCGCGCTGGCTTTACGTACCGCTTTACGTACTACTGGGCTGGGCCGCGATGATGTTCGTCGTCGACTTCTTCCAAGCCAACTGGATCATGATGACGTTGATCTTGGCTGGTGGACTCTTCTACACCGTGGGTGCCGTGGTCTACGGCATGAAGCGCCCTAACCCCATCCCCGGGGTCTTTGGCTTCCACGAGATCTTTCACACGCTGACGCTACTGGCGTTCCTCTGCCACTGGGTCGGCATCTTTCTCGTCGCGACTAATCCGCCCGTTGTGTAGGTGTGTCGTCGTCGGGAGCGTCCGAGTTGAGATCAGCGTCGGCGTTCAGGTCGGGATCGGTGTCTACCGCAGTGCCCAATTCTGTGGCGCTTTCGGCAGCAGCGGCATCCTGCTCGGCACGGATCGTGTCTTGAGCAAGCTCGCGGTATCGCACCCGGCGAACGCGGCGATTCATGTCAACGACGATCAGCACCGTGACGATCGCGACGAACGCGGTCGCGATGAAGCCAACGACGCCCGGCGTCACCAAGTTCGGGTCGCCCTCGTACGCCGGGTACAGCGTCGGTTCCGGGCTCGGAGTAGCCGTCCAGAGAATCGCGCTGGTGGCGAGCGAAGTGAAAGAAATCAACTGTTGTCCTCTGGGGTGTTCACTCGATGATTTCATCACGCGAGTTTGCGAATAGCCTTGTAGTAACCAGAATACCGTCGCATGAAGGAGCCCCGCGTGCCCGAAGCATCCAGTAACCCCACTGGCACCGCTGACAGCGCCGCAACCGCCAGCGCCGCATCCACTGATTTGGATGCTCGTTACGGTCGCAGCCCCAAGGCCAAACGTAACAATCGCATCATCGTGATCGGCGCTGCGGTCGGTTTCGTCGTGGTCTTCACCGCGTGGCTCGTGTGGGGAGGGCTACTTGAAGCCCCCGCCCAGTTCGAAGCAAAAGATACCGGCTACGACATCATCGACGAGACCGCGGTCGAAGTTCGATGGCAGTTCAACGTGCCCGAAAACACGGATGCTCGCTGCGCCGTTCAGGCGCTCAACTCCACTTTTGCAATTATCGGCTGGAAGGTAGTGGATGTTCCGGCCAGCGATCAGCGTAACCGTGACTTGAGCACCACCGTTCGCACGACAGAACAAGCAGTGTCAGGCTTGATCTACCGGTGCTGGCTCACCTAGGCTGTAGCAAATCATCTCGAAACCGGTCGTCTTCGGCCGGTTTCTCTTTTGTGTAGGGAGAAACACAGTGGCTGCAGAAAACGACGTCACATGGTTGACCCAGGAGGCGTTCGATCGTCGCACCGCCGAACTGGAACAACTCACCGGCGAAGCGCGGTACGAAATTGCCAAGAAGATCGAAGCTGCGCGCGAAGAGGGCGACCTCAAGGAGAACGGTGGGTACCACGCTGCCAAGGAAGAGCAGGGCAAGATTGAGGCCCGCATCCGCGTTCTCACCCAGCTTCTGCGTCACGCCGTAGTCGGCGATGTGCAAGACGACGATGGTGTCGTTGAGCCCGGAATTCTGGTCACGGCCGAGATCATGGGCGAAGAAAGTGTCTTCTTGCTCGGCAGCCGCGAAATCGTTGCCGAAGATAGCGATCTCGATGTGTACAGCGAGAAGAGCCCGCTCGGTCTCGCCATCAACGGCCTTAAGGTCGGGCAGTCGAAGAAGTACACCGCTCCTAACGGCAAAGAAATTACCGTCAAGATTCTGAAGATCGCGACCTACTCCGGCTAACTATTCAGCCTGACTAGAAGTCGACCTGAGGGTCAAACCCTTCGTCCCTGAGCCGCGCGAGCACTGACTCCGCGTGCTCGGGGCCTCGGGTCTCAATGTGCAGTTCGAGCTGAACCTGGCTGAACTGCACTTTGTTGTTGTGCCTACTGTGCAGTACCTCGACGACGTTCGCGCTTGCCTCCGCCACGAGGGCCGAGATGCGGGCGAGCTGGCCGGGGCGGTCAGGCAGTGGGATGCGCAGACGCAGGTAGCGTTCGGATGCCGAAAGACCGTGACTGATGATGCGTTCCATCATCATGGGGTCGATGTTTCCTCCGCTCAGCAGCACAACGGTGTTGCCACTCGGGGCAATCGCGCCCGCGAGGATTGCCGCAACACCCACGGCACCAGCAGGCTCCACAACCTGCTTGGCGCGCTCGAGAAGAACGAGCACCGCGTAGGCGATCTGGTCGTCGGAGACGGTGATCACTTCATCCACGAGATCGCGGACCATGCCGAAGTTGAGAACGCCCGGGCGACTGACGGCAATACCGTCGGCAATCGTGGGCGTGGTGCGCACTTCGACGATTTCGCCCTTGTCGAGCGAAGGTCGATAGGCGGACGCGTTGGCCGCTTGCACGCCGATGACGCGCACGTTGCGGCCTTCGAGGCGGGCACGCTGCTTGATGGCACCAGCGACGCCCGACACAAGGCCACCACCGCCGATGGGCACGATGATCGTGTCGACCTGTGGCACCTGATCAAAGACTTCGAGCGCGAGAGTGCCTTGGCCCGCCACAACATCTTCGTGGTCGAAGGGGTGGATGAGTACTGCACCGGTTTCTTCGGCGAAGCGGGCGGCGGCGCGCAAAGGCTCGTCTACCGTATGACCGCGCAACACGACTTCGGCGCCGTAGTCACGTGTGGCCTGCAGCTTGGGCAGGGGTACGCCTACGGGCATGAAGATGGTCGACTTGATACCCAACTCGCGAGCGGCAAAAGCGACGCCCTGAGCGTGGTTTCCCGCCGAGGCCGCCACCACTCCCCGAGCCTTCTCTTCGTCGGTCAAACCCGCAAGACGGTTGTAGGCACCGCGCAACTTGAACGAGCCCGTGCGCTGAAGGTTTTCGCACTTCAAGAAGACGGGCGAGCCCAAAACCTCCGCGAGAAAACGAGACGTCTGCATGGGGGTGACGTCGGCAACTTCTGCGACCCGAACGCGTGCTGCTTCGTACTCAGCAAGCGTGGGGCCGGGCGTGCGGTTATTTACCATTTCCCAGTACATCCGTGATCGTGGGGCGGCCGTGGATTCGCCAATCGCCGCTGGCTATGTATTTGGTCATGACATTGACGACGGCCACGAGCGGCACTGCGAACAGTGCACCGGGGATGCCAGCGACAAATGATCCCGCAGCCACGGCGAATACGACGGCGAGCGGGTGAACCTTGACTGCTGTGCCCATCACGAGCGGCTGCAGGATGTGACCCTCGAGTTGCTGCACGAGCAAGACGATCCCGAGCATAATGACCGCGGGAATCGGCCCGAGGAAGACAAGGGCGATGAAGACGGCGAGCGCGCCTGTCACGAGCGCACCGATCACCGGGATGAACGAACCGAGGAACACCGCCACGGCGATCGGAATGACGAGCGGGAAGCCGCCATAGAAGAGCCCGAGGATCCACGCCCCGACGCCGATACCGATAGCGTCGACGGCGGCCACGAAGATCTGCACCTTGACGAAGGTCGTGAGTGTGAGCCATCCGGCTACCCCCGCACCGTCAACCGCGTTACGAGCCCGGCGTGGGAACAGTCGAACCGTCCATGACCAAATTCGCTTGCCGTCGATGAGGACAAAGATCGTGGCGAATACGCTCAGGAGCGCGCCCGTAAGAACGTGGCCGGCTGTTGACCCTACCGAGAGGATGCCGGAGACGAGTGCTTCGGAGTCACGCTGAATGACGTCGAAGATTTCGGTGAGGTAGCCGTCGAGGTCGGCGTCGCTGAGTTGTAGTGGCGAGTTGCGCAAGAATTCGCGCAGATTCTCGTAGGCCGCTGCGGACTGAATTTGCAGTGCCGGGAGCCCGGAACGCACTTGAGTGACGACGACGACGATGAGTCCGCTGACGACAGCGAGAAAGCCGGCGAGCACGACGGTGACGGCCGCCCAGCGCGGCCACTTCATCCGCACACAGAAGTTGACGACGGGCACGAGCAAGGCCGCGATCAGAATGGCAATCAGGAACGGAATGACAATGTACTTGAGAGTAATCACCAAGTAAATGAGAACGGCAACCATGCCCAATACGACAAGCATGCGCCATGAGTAGGCAGCAGCTATCGAAAGCCCGGCGGGAACCTCAGCGGCGTCTGTAGTGCTGGCGCGTGACTGGACCCGACTGTCTGTTTTAGTTCGTCGACCGAATACCACGTGCCTATCTTAGTTGTGCTGGAGTGAGCGCTTGATGCGCTAGGAATGGCACGGCAACTCGCCCTATTTCTTCGTCTTAGGCGGCAACGCGCTCACCGGCGCACCCTTGAGCCGCACTGTGACAGCTTCACCGGGCAGCGGATGCCGCTCCACTTCATGCTGGATCGCGACAACGGTGCCGTCGTCGAGTCGCACACGCGTGCGGCGCAGCGACCCCAAGAAACTCGACGAGATGACGGTGCCGGCGATGCCTTCGGCGGAGAGGGCGATGTCCTCCGGGCGAACGAGCGCAAGTACGGGGCCGTCAGGCATGGGGTCGCCGAGGAGGTTGAGGGTGCAGCCGTGAAGGTGAACTTGGCCGTCGACCAGTTCGGCGGGCATCCGGTTGCTGAGGCCAACGAAGTCGGCAACGAAAGCGTTGGTGGGCGTCGCGTAAAGCTCTTCAGGAGTGCCGATCTGTTCGATGCGACCGTCGCGCATGACGGCAACCCGGTCGGCGACGGCGAGCGCCTCTTCTTGGTCGTGCGTGACGAAGACGGTCGTGATGCCGAGCTCGGTTTGCAGGCGACGGATCTCTTCGCGCAGTTGCACGCGCACCTTGGCGTCGAGGGCACTGAGCGGCTCATCGAGCAGAAGTACGCGAGGGCGTGTGACGAGGGCGCGGGCGAGAGCTACGCGTTGCTGTTGACCGCCCGAGAGCTGGTGAGCGAAGCGTTCGCTGTGCTTTGTGAGGCCGACCATGTCCAAGGTTTCGAGAGCGCGTTCGCGACGACGAGCGGCAGCGACCTTGCGCATCTTGAGCCCGAACTCCACGTTCTCGAGCACCGTCATGTGCGGGAACAGCGAGTAGGCCTGAAAGACCATTCCGATGTCGCGCTTGTTCGTGGGAGTGTCGGCGACATCCACGCCATCGATCAGGATGCGACCGCTGTCGATGCTCTCGAGCCCCGAGATACTGCGCAGCGCGGTGGTCTTTCCGCAGCCCGAGGGCCCGAGGAGTGCAACGAGTTCGCCCGGCGCCACTTCGAGGTCGATGCTGTTGAGCGCAGTGTGCCCGGCGAAGGCTTTGACGACGGAGCTGAGCTGAACCGTGGCGCCCGTGGGCGGAGCGGCGCTGGCGGGGTCGGCGGTCGGGGTGGGGCCCGTCAGGGTGAACGTGGCGGTCATGATTTTCTCCTAGAGGGCGTTGCCGATCCGAGGCGGCCGATAATCAGCAGCAAGATAAAAGCGAGGGCAAGGGCCGCGAGCGCGAAGATCACAGCGACCCACGGGTCTGACTGAGACACCTGCAGCAGCGCGGTTTGCAGGTTACGGCGGTTGAGCAGGCTTGCAATGGTGAATTCGCCCAGCACGACCGCAATCGAGATGAAGGATGCCGCGAGCACTCCCCGGCGCAGGTTCGGCAGCAGAATCTTCCACAGCACGGTTATCCAACCAGCACCGAGCGTGCTCGCTGCTTCGCTCAGGGTCTTGACGGGGATCGCGTCGAGATTGCCTTGGATTGCGCGGTAGGCATACGGCAGCACCGTGATGCCGTAGGCAAAGGCGAGAGTCCAGGTGGAGCCGCCGAGCACTTGCACGACCACCGAGTAGACGGGGGCAAGACCGACGACGAGCACGATGGCCGGCACCGTGATGGGGATGATGCAGATGAATTCGAGGGTGCGCTTGAGTCTCGGGAACTGCATGTGCACAAGCACCATTGTGGGCAGCAGGAGCAGGAGCACGATGCCGACGGTCACGGCGGCGAGCACGAGCGAGTTCCCGATCGCCTGATAGAGCGCGCGGTACGTGCGGGCACTGTCTTCGCTGAAGAGGCCCGTCCAGTGACTCGTCGTGTAATCGCCCGCGAGACCGTTACGGAAGGTGAACTCGATCATCGCGATCACCGGGATCAGGAAGATCGCGCCGATAATGCCGAGAATGAGGCGGCGAGCCAAGGCGCTCGGTTCGGCCCCGATGCGCACGGCCTGGTTCGCGCTCACTTTTGCCACCGCGAGGTGCGGGACTGCAGCGCGGAGTACGCCCACATGACGACGATCATGACCACGATCATCCCGAGCGCAAGCGCCCCCGCCATGTTCTCGCGGCCCAGTACTGTTTCGCTGACGAGTGCTGCCCGAATCTGCAGGGGCACGATTTGCGAACCCTGACTGATGAGCGCGGCGGCCGTAGCGAACGACGAGAAGGCGTTGGCGAAGAGCAGCAGCAACGAACCGAGGAACGCCGGGGCGAGCACGGGAGCCGCGATGTGGCGCCAGTACGCGAAGCGAGTGCCGCCGAGCGTGGCACTGGCTTCTGCCCATTGCGGGCGTAGCGCGGTGAGGGCGGGCAAGAAGGTGATCACCATAAGGGGAACCTGAAAGTAGACGTAAGGAAGGATGAGGCCGGGCACCTGATAGAGCCACACGCCATTGGCGAAAATGTCGACGCCGAAGGTGTCCCGCAGAATGACGGTGACGAGCCCCTGCACTCCGATCGTCGCGATGAACGCGAAGGCGAGCATCACGCCACCGAACTGGGCAAGCACGCTGGCCGCCGACTCGATAATCGTGCGGAGCAGCCCACCGACCTTCGTGCCGAGCATGGCGTAGCAAATGAGAGCACCGACCACGGCACCGATCACGGCGGTGACGCCCGAGAGCCAGAACGAACTACCGAAGGTGGCAAGGATGGTCGGGGTGAACAACCCGGTGATGTTGTCGAACGTCAGCGAACCGTCATCGGAGAAGAAGCCCGTGACCACGGCAAGCACCGTAGGCAAGGCGAGAAAAATCAGAACGTAGGCCGCGAACGGCGTGAGCCCCGCATAGGCGAGGCGACGACGCCGGTTCGACGGCTTCTTGGCCGGGGCCACGCGAGGATGGTGCCGAGCGGTGAGCTCGACACCATCCTGAGCGGGCGCTGGCGCGGTGGCTAGCGACACGATGTATTAGCTAAGAGTGCGTGAGGGAATCAGCGTTAGCCGATTGCCACAGTCCACTTTTCAGCCAGAATTTCTGCGTTCTTCTCGGCCTGCTCCGGGGTGGGAGTGACGAGTTCACCCTCGAGAGCGCCGAGGGCGTCGAGTGCTGCGGTGTCGACGGTTCCGGCATCCTGCAGTGCCTGAATCGTCACGGGGTAGGCGCCACCGACGATGAAGAGGTTTTGTGCTTCGGGGCTGTAGAGGAATTCCTGCCAGAGTCGAGCAGCGGCCGGGTGCGGGGCATCCTTGTTGATGGCCTGGTTGTAGAAGCTCGTGTAGACGGCACCGGGAAGGGTTGTGACCTTCCAACCGTCTACCGTTGCTGCGGCAGCCAAGTTGTTGTAGCTCCAGTCGAAGGCAACCTTGGTCTCGCCGGCAGCAATAGTTGCTCCCGTGACGTTGACCGGGATGAAGTTGCCAGCGGCGTTGAGCTCGTTGAAGAACTCGATGCCAGGAGTGAAGTCATCGAGCGTTCCGCCCTGGTGAACCGTGGCGAGGCCGAGAGCTGCAAACGCGGCTCCAGCCTGCGTGGGGTCACCGTTCAGCGCAACAGCACCGCGGTAGTCGTCCTTGAGCAGGTCGTCGAGGCTCGTGGGCTCGGGAACCGAGTTGGAGTCATACCCAATCGACATGCTGCCGGTGTAGTCATTGACCCAGAGGCCGGTTGCTTCCTTGTTGCCCTCGGGAATCTCATCCCAGTTGGCGACCATGTACGGAGCGAAGTAGTCAAGGCTGTCGAGCGCAACAGCGGTGCCGAGGTCGAAGACGTCGGGAGCGGTGTCTTGGCCGCGAAGGTTGTCAGCAGCAGCGATTTCTTCGGCGCTGGAAACATCGGGGTCAGCCGAGTTGACGATGATGTCGTACTTCTCTTCAAAGAGAGCCTTGATTTCGCCGTAGTTTGCCCAGTTGTCGGGCAACGCGATGACGTTGAGTTCGCCCTCAGCCTGCGCGGCTGCGATAAGAGCGTCCATTCCGCCAAAGTCTTCGGCGGTGGTTGCGGTCGATGCGTCAACATCGCCCGCTGCGGTCTCAGTGGTGCTGCAGGCACTGAGTGAAATCGCCGATGCTGCAACGAGTGCAACGGCGGCGAGGGTGCGCTTAGTGAACAAGACTTCCTCCAACGACCGCCACGGCCGCCCGCGCTGTGAGCGGGCAGAGGGTACCGAAACGATCCGAGGATGACCGTACGCAGCAGGGTGCTTCGCTCGCTGTCATCCGGGTAAACGAACGATGAACGACACAAACACAATTGCTCGCTTGCTCTGCGCGCGACAATACAGAATGGATGTCGCCGCTGCTCGGTAGAGTCGAGCCGTGGCCGATTCCCTCTCTGCAGCGCAAGCACGCCGAGTGCTGCTCGCTGCCCAGGGCTTCGGGGGCGGGGTCGCGAGTGCGGCCAATCCCGCGGGAACGCGCCAGCTCAACCTGCTGTTCGACCGCATCCGGCTGTTGCAACTCGACTCGGTCAATGTATTCGAGCGCAGCCACTACCAGCCAGTGTTCGCCCGTCTGGGGCACTACGACAAAGCGGCGCTCGATGCCCTGACGTTCCGCAGGCCAACGCCGCGTAACCCCGGCCGCTACGTCGAATACTGGGCGCACGAAGCCGCCCTCATCCCCCTCGAATCGTGGCCGCTGTGGCGCTGGAAGATGGACTCGCTGCGCGAACGCGACGCCCAGCGCTACGAATGGGTGCGCGACAACCAGCCCATGCTGCAGTGGCTCCGCGAAGAACTTGCGACCACCGGCCCCGTCACGGCGCGCGCGATCGAGCACGACGCCAACCGCCGCACCGGACCGTGGTGGGGATGGTCCGACGTGAAGCAGGGACTCGAGATGCTGTTCCGCTGGGGCGAAGTCGTGAGCGCCGGCCGCACCCGCTTCGAACGCACCTACGCGCTGACCGAGCAGCTGATTCCGGCCGCGCTGCGTGAGCGCGAGGTGAGCCGCGCCGACGCGCATCGAGCTCTGGTCGCTGAGTCAGCACGGGCGCTGGGAGTCGGCACGGCATCCGACCTCGCCGACTACTTTCGACTCAAAGGTGCCGATGTGCGCCCGGCCATCGACGAACTCGTGGATGCCGGAGAGCTCGTTCCCGTGACCGTGCGCGGCTGGGATCAGCCCGCGTGGCTGCACCGGGACGCCCGCATCCCCCGCCGCATCGAGCACGTCGCCCTGCTTTCGCCCTTCGATCCCGTGGTGTGGGATCGCAAGCGCGCCGAGCGCATGTTCGGCTTCCGCTACCGCATCGAGATATACACCCCCGAGCCGCAGCGCCAGTTTGGCTACTACTCGCTACCTGTGCTCGTGGATGACGCGCTCGTCGGCCGCATCGACCTCAAGACCGATCGGCAAGCGGGTGTGCTGCGCGTGCAATCCGCCTGGCACGAAGAGGGGCTCGACGCCGCCCCCGGCGGCACTGGAGCCCTCGCCGAACGGATCGTGCCCACCCTGCGCGAAATCGCGCACTGGCAAGGCATGGGCGAGATCAGCGTGACCGGCCGCGGCACCCTCTCCCCCGCTATCGAGGCAGAGTTACAGCGCTAGCTAGAAACCGCCACCGATTTTGCTCAACCGCTCAACGCGAGACGCGATCGGCGGGTGGGTGCTGAACAGACGATCCATGATGCCCGGCTTCGTCGGGTCAGAGATCCACATGTGCGCCATCGTGGAGTTCTGCTTCACCATCGGGCGACCGTAGTCGCCCAGCTTCTGCAAAGCACTGGCCAGAGCATCCGGATGACGCGTCGTCAGCGCACCGGTTGCGTCGGCAAGATACTCACGCTGACGTGAAATCGACGCTTGCACCGCCGCTGCAACGAGCGGCGAGATGAGCAGTGCGGCCAGTCCAACCACGATCATGACCGGGTTGCTGTTCTGGTTGTTGCCGCGACCGCCAAAGAGCGTGAAGCGCAGTGCGATGTCCGAAATGAAACCAACAGCAACAACGAGACCGAATACGATCATCGAGACGCGGATGTCGTAGTTGCGCACGTGACCCAGCTCGTGGGCCATCACGCCCTCAAGCTCGGCATCGGTCATCAGGTCAAGCAGACCGGTCGTGGCCGCCACAATCGCGTGCTCGGGGTCACGACCCGTTGCGAACGCATTCGGTGCGGGGTCATGCACGATGTAGACCTTCGGCATCGGCATCCCCGTCGTAATCGACAGGTTTTCGACGATGCGATAAAGGCGCGGGTTATCGGCCTTCTGAATCTCGACCGCACCACTCAAAGCCACTGCTTGGCCGCTCGCCGCAAAGTACTGAATCAGTGTGAACGCACCGGCACCAATGATCGTGCCAATCGTGATCGTCATCGGATCGCCCCCCATCAGGAAGCTCAGCGCGAAGCCGAGAAACCCAATAAGGACGACGAACAGAATGATGATCAGAACAGTGTTGCGCTTGTTTTTCGCTATCGCGCGATACATCTAGACATCCTGGTCATGCCGTTAGAAAGAAGAAGAATTAGAACTGAACGCGAGGCGGCTCTGCGATGGACGCAGCATCCGCAACCTCGAAGAAGTCGCGCTCGGTGAAACCAAGGTTGCGCACGAACAGGGTGTTCGGGAAGACCTTGATCTTGGTGTTGAGCTCGCGCACACCACCGTTGTAGAAGCGACGGCTGGCCTGAATCTTGTCTTCAGTGTCAACAAGTTCGCCCTGAAGTTGAAGGAAGTTCTGACTAGCCTGCAGCTGCGGGTACGCCTCAGCGACCGCAAAAATGCTCTTGAGGGCAGACTGCATGTGGTTTTCTGCCTCAGCAGCATCCACGGGGCCCTGCGCGCTCAGCGTCTCAGCGCGAGCCTTCGTCACTGCCTCAAAGACGCCCTTTTCGTGAGCGGCGTAGCCCTTGACGGCCTCGATGAGGTTCGGCAGCAAGTCAGCACGACGCTTGAGCTGCACCGTGATGTCGCTCCACGCCTCGTCAACGCGAACATTGAGAGTCACTAGAGCGTTGTATGTGGTCCACAGGTAGATACCTACGATCACGACGAGCAGAACAATGACGCCAAGTACGATCAGGAATTCCATGCTTCAACTATAGAACGCGCTGCTGTGCCTCTACCGAGAAAACGAGCCGCTCGCGGCCCCCAACCACGGGTCGACAACCGCCGCGCAACACAGGCACGAGAGAGCGAATCGCTCACTGATTCAGTGCTTTTGTCCCCGTAACACTTGAGGTGACGAACTTGCCGATCACCGGCGCCGTGAGCAACGCGAGCCCCACGCGACGCTTCCACAACTGGAACGTGGTGTGCGGCAGAAAGCCGTTCGCGGCACGACGGCCAGCGGCCTGCTTGTCGGCGACTACCGGCATCCACTCTTCTTCGTACTCGGCGAAGGCGGCGCTGGGCTCGAGATCGCCCGAGAGCTTTTCGGCGAGCAGCACGCCGCCGGCGATCGCCAAGGATGCCCCCTGCCCGGCCAATAACGACGCCGCTTGGCAAGCGTCTCCGGCGAAGGCCACGCGACCGCGGCTCCACACCGGCAACTCGATCTGCGCAACCTGGTCGTAGTAAATCTTGGACGGCTCCGGGCACTTCGCCAGTGCTTCGGCCACGTCGTCGCCCATGCCCGCATAGGCCGCCTGAATGGCCTCGCGGGGGTTAGCAGGCAGCACGGTGTCATCGACGCGATGCGCGGCAAACAGAGCCACCTGACCATTGTGGAGGCCATACAGGCCGACCATGCGATCCAGTTCGTCGGTCGACACAAGAGCCTCTCCGAGCTTGGCGTGCAGCTTCGGCGAATCGAATGTGTAAGCGCACGTGTGCATACCGAGTTGACGATCGAACGCCGCCGAATCGCCAAAGATGCTGTGACGAACCGCCGAATGGATGCCGTCGGCCGCCACCACAATGTCGCCCGAAATGCGCGTGCCATCGGCCAGCACCGCCGTGACGTAATCCGTGCGATCTTCCACCGCGACGACAGCGCTGCTGAAGCGCACATCGACGGACGCAGGCAACGCCTCAAAGAGCGTCAATTCAAGATCTTGGCGCATGATACTCATGAGCTTGCCGCCCTCATTGGCCGCAACCACGCCGTAGTCGAGCGACTGACTGCGACCATTCGGCCGCACAAACCGCGCCTCGGTGATCGAATAGCTCAGCTCGCGCAAGCGCCCCAGAATGCCCATCTTCTCGGCGGCGTCATAGCCGGGCCCGAAGAAGTCGATCATGTAACCCTGCGTGCGACGTTCTGGCGCAGCCTCCAGCAGAGTGACCTCCCAGCCGCGCTCAGCCAACTGACCGGCGACCGTGAGCCCCGAAATTCCTGCTCCACACACAATGGCTTTAATAATCGTGCCCTCTCGCTACATGTATTGAGCCTGACTTCGGCCCCAGGCAGCTACTGCCCCAACACTCGGCGCAGATAATCGTTCGCGAACACGCGACCCGGATCGAGCCGGTCACGAATGCTCAAGAACTCATTGAAACCCGAATACGCGGCCGCGAGTGATTCGGCTGGCCGGTTATGCAACTTTCCCCAGTGAGGTCTGCCGTCGTGCGCCATCATGATCGCCTCGACTTCACGAAAATACTCGGTCGGGTCTTCGCGCCAATACCGGTGTACAGCGACATATCCGGTGGCCCGCCCCGACGCGGTAGAGAGCAGCAATGAGTCCGCAGCCGCCGAACGCACCTCGATCGGGAACGAAACTCTCCAGCGTTTGTCTGCAATCAGCTTCTGGATGGCGCGTACGGCATCCGGCACGGCCTCGATGGGGAGGGCATATTCCATTTCGCGAAAGCGTACGGTGCGATCGGTGACGAAAACCTTCGTAGAGATGTCGGTGAACTCACGATTGCCCGAGAGCTTCACGGCGAGCCGATTGACGGGCGGGATGATTAAGGGCGCGGTCTTGCCCGCGGCGCAGATCGCGCGAAAAACCCCGTTGGCCATGAACTCGTCATCGAACCAGCGCGAGAACGTTGTGAGCGGATGCCGCGGCGCATCGCTCGGCAGGCGCGTGTTGCTCTTGGTCAGGGCCGTGGTGGTGTGCGGCCACACGTAGAACTCGAAGTGGTCGGTTTCGGCACTGCGCTGCAGCCACTCGTCGAGCACGACGGCGGCCGGTTCGGGGCGCTCGACCGCGTGCAGCAGGAACGTCGGTACGCACTCGATCGTCACGTCAACGAGGATGCCGAGGGCACCCAGGCTGAGCGCTGCGGCCGACAACAGTTGCGGGTTTTCGGTCGCGTTCACCCGCAGCAGCTCGCCCGCCGCCGTCACGAGGGTGACGCCGCGTACTTGGGTGGCGATGCCACCGAAGCGCGCGCCGGTGCCGTGGGTGCCAGTCGAGATGGCGCCGGCAATTGTTTGGCGGTCGATGTCGCCCATGTTCGCGAGCGCGAGCCCGAGGGGTTCGAGTAGGGCGGGCAGTTCATAGAGGTTGGTGCCGGCGCCGAGCGTGACCAGCGGGCCGTCGACAGCAATAACTCCCGCTAGCGCGCCCACGTCGAGGTGCAGACCGTCGGTTGCCGCGATCGAGGTGAAGCTGTGGCCGGCACCCCAGGCCTTGACCGTCGCGCCTGTGTCGCGCGCGAAGTTCACCGCCGCGATAACCTCGTCAACGCTTTGCGGGCGAGCCGCGAATTCGGGGTGCGCACGCTCAGATCGGCCCCAGTTGCGCCACACGGCACCGGGGCGGAGAGATGCCGGGGCTGCGCTCGATGCGCGGTGCTCCGAGCGCGGCATCCACTCCGGAGTCGTCATAGGAAGGCTTTACCCTCGCCGCGGTAGGTGGGCACGGTATCGACGATGCGACCGTCAGCGACGACCGCGAACTCGTTGAGGTGCTCGGAGAGCTCGCCCGCCTTGGTGTGACGGAACCAGACGCGGTCGCCCACCTCAAGCTGCTCGGCGGCGGGGCCGGTGAGCGGTGACTGTACTTCGCCGGCGCCCTCGCGCGGCACATACTTGAGCCCTTCGGGCCACGTGGGCTGGGGCATCCGGTCGACGCCCGCTTCACCCGAGGCGATCCAACCGCCACCATGTACTGTCGCGATATCGAGCGAGTATTTGCGGTCGACGGCTAGCGCGAAGGCCGCCGCTGGGGCCGGGGTGAAGTGGCTGTAGTTGTCGAAAAGGTGCGGGCCGAACAGGCCGCTACCGGCGGCAATCTCGGTGACTGATGTGTCTTCGGCGGTGGATTCGAGAGACCCCGTTCCCCCGCCGTTCACAAATTCGAGTTCGGCGATTTCGCTCACCGAAGCGACGATGTGACCCCGACGCTCGCGAAGTTCTTTGGCGGAAGCGGTCTGCATGACATCGAGCAGACGACCAAACGCGGCCTTGTTCGGCGGGCGGTTGCCCACCCCCGCGATCTGCGCTTCGTACGCCATGATTCCGACGAGAGTGAATCCGGCGCGATCCAGCACCGTGCTGGCCAGGGTGCGCGCTTGCGCCGCCGACCGCACCGGAGAGCGATGCGCGCCCACGTGACCGAGCAGCGGGGAGTGGAAGGAGGCATCCACGTCGATGCAGACGCGGATGGTTTCGCGGTGCTGCGGCGAGAGCACCGAGTCGACGAAGTCGAGGTGTTCAACGGAGTCGATCATGAGCGTGACGCGTTGGGCGAGCGCCGGGCTCGTGCCGAGCGCTGCGATGGCCGCGCGATCGACGGAGGGGTAGCCGACGACGACATCGTGTATGGTTTCGGCTAGCCAGAGCGCCTCGGTGAGGGTGTACGCCAGAACGCCCCGGAACTCGTTGAGCTCAAGCACGGCATCCATGACTTCCCGAACACGAATCGACTTGCTCGCCACCCGAATCGGCACCCCGGATGCCCGGCGGATCATATCGGCGGCATTGTGCGAGAGCGCCTCAAGCGAGAGCACCCCGTAGGGAGCGTCGAGGGCGTGTGTGGCGTCGGAGAGCGTCTGCCAATAGTCCTCGGGCGTGTGCCAAGGCGTTGCGGGGGTGCTGAGCAGCTTCACGGGTTCCTTCGGGCCACGGCGGCGAGTGATCACGGTACGACGCGACCGGGTGAGGCATCGGCGCCGTCGTTGCTCAACTTTCCCAGAACGCGCGACGCAACACAACGGGCGCCCCCTACCGCTTGACCCTCGACGTTCGGTGGCGTTGAGTAGAGCCATGACTTTCGCAAACGTAGGCACCATCGGAGTGCAGCCCGGCCACCGCGATGAGGTTGTCGCAATTCTCACGCGTCGCAGCACCGACTTGGACAGCGCCGGATGCCTCAGCTACGAGGTCGGCGTGAGCGACGAGCATCCTGACACCGTGTTCGTCTCGGAGCTGTGGGAGTCGGCAGAAGCCCACCAGCTCTCGTTGCAACTGGCAAGCGTGCAGGCTGCGATCAAGGAAGCGATGCCCCTGTTGAGCGGCAAGATGGGCGGCCACCGCTTCGAGGTCGTCGGGTCGCCGCTGCGCGACTAAGAACTGCGGTTTGCGCGACGACGCTTTCCGGCGTTCCACCAGAACACCCAGGCAATGAGCCCAAAGTACGGGATTGCGAGCAGCACGACTGCCCACAGGAGCAGAAAGAACATGGACAGGGTCGTCTCGCGTGCGGTGACGATAATGGCCCAGACGCTCGCAGCGTAGGGCAGGATCAGCGTCGCAACGATGACGAGGTGCCAAACATTGAAGTTGTCGATCATCGTGTCCCCATCACCATAAATTGAGAATCTATCTGCTTGAGGTTACGCGATTCGACGTTCGGGGAACACCCACCGCACAAGGCCGAAGCCGATCGCGGCGCCGATGAGTTGCGCTGCGATGAAGCCGGGGGCCGAGCCCGGTGCGATTCCGGCGAACGTGTCGCTGAACATCCGACCGATGGTGATGGCGGGGTTAGCGAAGCTCGTGGAGCTCGTGAAGAAGTACGCGCCGCCGATGTACGCGCCGACGGCGATCGGCGCGAAGTTTGCGCGCCCGGTGCGCACGAGAGCGAAGATCACGACGATGAGTCCGGCGGTGGCGACGACCTCGCTGAGAAAGTGGCTTGGCGTGAGGCGCACAGTGGTGCTGAACGTGACGGCGGTCTGCGCAAACATGAGGTTGGCAAGGATCGCGCCGGCGACACATCCGACAATCTGGGTCGGGATGTAGAACGCCGTGTCGAGCCACGACCGCAGCCCGCTGAGCGAATCCACGATCGAGACGACGGGGTTGAAGTGCGCTCCGCTGACCGACATAAAGACGAGGATGAGCACGCCGAGCCCGAAGGCAGTCGCGAGCGCGTTCTCGAGAAGTTGCAGCCCGACGTCGCCCGGCGACAGTTGCTGCGCCGCGATGCCGGAGCCGATGACGACGGCGGAGAGCCCCGCACTACCCACGAATTCGGCGGTCAGGCGACGGGCGAGAGCGAAGGTGCGAGGCGTGGTCATGCGGAGATCATACCCAAACATTGATAACTGTCTATGAATCGCGCCTCGTCGTTTAGACTGCTTGCTATGTCAGCGATCGAGTCACCCGCCTCCGAACGCGCCGTGGCCGAACGCATCGCCCAGAGCATGCGCGCGATCGCCGACCCCACGCGAGTGCAGATCCTGCGTTTGTTGATGGATGCCCCCGAAGGTCGCCGCGGAGTCACCGACCTTGCTGCTCGCCTCGGCCTCACGCAACCCACCGTGAGCCACCACGTGCGCATCATGGCCGACGATGGAATCTTGCAGAGCGCTCAAGAGGGGCGCCAGGTCTGGTACTCCCTCGTTCCGTCACGACTGGCCGACGTCTTCGGCTTCGTGCAGCACTCCCCCGCGGATGCCGCCGCCGATATTGACCCCACAATTCTCGACCGCATCACCGACGATCTTGCCCTCCGCTTTGCCGGAGTATTTTCGCGTGAAACCGTCGCCGAGTACGTCGCCAGCAGCTATGACCTATTGCGAGCGGGTGCACCCAAGGATCGCCACTTGTCGTCACACACGTCTCGCTTCGCCGCCGATCGGCTCGGCGCTCTCCCCGAAGCGGATGCCGCAGCCACCACGGCACCGACCGACGTACTCTTCGTCTGCGTGCAGAATGCGGGCCGCTCGCAACTCGCCGCCGCCATCCTGCGATCCCTCGCGGGAGACCGCGTGCGCGTACTGACCGCGGGCTCGCAGCCGACCGAGTCGATCAACCCGAAGATCGTCGCCGCCCTCGACGAAATCGGCGTTTCCGTCGATGGCGAATACCCCAAGCCGTTGACCGACGAAGTCGTGCGCGGTGCGGATGTCGTCATCACGATGGGCTGCGGCGACGCCTGCCCGATTTACCCCGGCCGCCGCTACCTCGACTGGGAACTCCCCGATCCCGCCGCCATGGCAATGGATGGCGTGCGAGCAGTGCGCGATGACATCGACGCCCGCGTGCGAGAGCTGCTTCGCTCGCTGCCGCCGGTGAACGCTGAGTGAACTAGTCGCGCCGCGCTCCACAACCCTCGCGTAACGCATAGACATTCATCTATGCTTTACGCATGACCACCGAAACTACTGCCACCACCGAAGCCCGCAAGCCCGTCGTTCTGTTTGTCTGCATCCACAATGCTGGACGCTCCCAGATGGCCGCCGGCTACATGACGGCGCTCTCGAACGGTGCCGTCGAGGTTCGCTCGGGCGGCTCCGAGCCCGGCAACGAGATCAACCCCACCGCCATCGCCGCGATGGCAGAAGAGGGCATCGATATCTCTCAGGCAGTCCCCCAGCTCATGACCACCGACCAGGTGCAGGCATCGGATGTTGTCATCACGATGGGCTGCGGCGACGTCTGCCCCATCTTCCCCGGCAAGCGCTACGAAGACTGGGAGCTCGTCGACCCTCGCGGCAAGGGAATCGACGAGGTCCGCCCGATCCGCGACGACATCAAGGCGCGCATCCACAAGCTACTGACGGAAATTCTTCCCGCCTAACAGTGCCCCGACAGGGACTCGAACCCTGACTTGGATGATTTTAAGTCATCTGCCTCTGCCAATTGGGCTATCGGGGCACGCATGCTCCACGCTTGCGCGTGGAGCATGCAATCACACTACTTGGGGCGTGACGCGAACTCTTCGAATGCGCGGCGCGGTTCTACGCGAGCCTCGATCGAAATGGTGTCGCGACCCCAGAAGAAGTTCGTGATCCAGTTGCTGAAGACGCGAGCCTTGCGCTCGAACATCGGCATCGCCATGCCGTGGTAACCACGGTGCATGAACCAGGCCGGGAAGCCCTTGATCGCGATCTTGCCGGACTGGAAGACACCGTGGTACAGGCCGAGACCGGCAACCGCACCCTGGTTCTTGTGGAAGTAGTCCTTCGTCTCTTCGCCACGAAGCGAAGCCACAATGTTCTTGGCCATGAGCTTGGCCTGGCGAACAGCGTGCTGCGCGTTCGGAACGCAGAAGCCGCCAACGCCACCACCGGTGAGGTCAGGAACAGCACAGACGTCGCCAGCGCCCCAGGCACCCTCGACGACACCGTCATCGTTGATGACACGGAGGTCAGCCTGCACACGGATGCGTCCACGCTCTTCGATGGGAAGGTCAGTGCTGCGCACAACAGGGTTAGCCATAACGCCTGCGGTCCACACGATGGTGTCGGACTCGAAGCTTTCACCGGTCGACAACTCAACCACGCCATCCACAGCAGACTTGAGCTGGGTATCGAGGTGGATCTGGGCGCCACGGTCAGCGAGGTTCTTGATAACCCACTTGCTCGTCTCGAGCGAAACCTCGGGCATGATGCGACCCATGGCTTCGATGAGGTGGAAGTGCGTGTCTTCGAACTTGAGGTTCGGGTAGAGCGGCAGCAGCGACGAGGCCAGACTGCGCATTTCGCCGAAGGCTTCAATACCGGCGAAACCGCCACCGACAACAACGAACGTCAGAAGACGGTCGCGCTCGGGGCCAGCAGGCAAATTGGATGCCTTGTCGAAGTTGGTGAGAAGACGGTCACGAACGGCAACAGCCTCTTCGATCGTCTTCATGCCGATAGCTTCGTCAGCAACACCGGGGATGGGGAAGGTACGCGAAACGGCACCGGCGGTCACGACAACGAGGTCGTAATCCATCTCCCACGAGTCGCCCACCTCGGGCTGAATCGTCGCGGTCTTTGCCGCGTGGTTGATACCGGTGACCTTCGCCGTGACGACCTTGGTGGTCTTCAAGTGACGACGGTGAGGAACGACCGCGTGACGAGGCTCAATCGAGCCCGCAGCAACCTCGGGCAGGAAAGGCTGGTACGTCATGTAGGGAAGAGGGTCAACCATGGTGACCTCAGCTTCGCCGCGGCGTAGCCACTTTTCGAGCTTACGAGCAGTGTAAAAACCGGCGTAACCGCCGCCGACAATCAAGATTTTTGGCACGAGTTAGAGTCTCCTAAAAGGGAAGTTCGCCACCAAACTTACTCTCTCTCGCGCATACTCCTAAACCGACGCCATGCGAGAACGCCGGAACCGGCCAAAATGAGAAGAAAAATCCCGTAAATGGCGAGCGGAACGCCCACATTCCGAAGCATGCTCACTGTTGGCAGCAGCGTTCCGAGGGGGCTTACGGGGCCCGCGATGGTCGAGTTATCGCCCTCGGGCACCGGTTCAGGCGACGGGCTGAACGTCGGAACCGGGGCGGGAGTTGACTCCGCGCGACGGTAGATCGTGATCCACTCCGCGAGACTCCCCATGGGGTTTTCTTCGACCAAGGGCACGTTCGCGTTCACGGCATCCTCGGCGTCGATCAGCCCGAAACCGTAAATGGCGTCGGCGCCGGGAGCGCCCGTGTCATGCGCGGTCGCAACGATGCGGTTGATCACGTTGGCGGCATCCAGCTCCGGATGCGCGGCACGCACAAGCGCGACGATGCCAGCGACGATCGGCGTTGCGCCACTCGTACCGTTCCACAGCACGTGCGATCCGCCGGGAGCAACACCCACGAGGTCTTCGCTGGGAGCCGCGACACCAATCGTGATGCCCTGAGTAGAAGCGTTGAAGCTGGCGACGCCGTTGACATCCACACCGGCAACAGTGAGCACACCTGGCATCGTGGCGGGGGCACCAACCGAGGTCGTGCCACTCCCCCGGTTACCCGCGGCAGCAACGACAACCACGTCGTTATCCATGGCATAGAGGAAGGCACTATCCCAGCTGACGGGCCAGTCGAGCGTTTCTCGAGTGAGTGAAAGGTTGATGACGTCGGCACCCTGGTCGACGGCATAGCGCACAGCCTGAGCGATCTGGTCATCCGAGCTAATGGGGCCACCCGTGAAGCCGATGGAGATCGCCAAAATGTTGGCTTCGGGGGCGGCGCCGATTACACCATCGCCCGCTCCCGTTCCGCGACCGGCTGCAAGAGAAGCGACGAGCGTGCCGTGGGCAGGATTGTCATCACCAACGGGCGTCTGCCCGTTTGCTGACCCCTGGCCTGAGAAGTCTGTTCCGCCGGTGACCGCACCGACGAGTTCTTCCACCGTGCCATCGACACCGGTATCGATCACAGCAATCGTGACGCCAGCGCCCTTCGTGGTTTCCCACGCGGCTTCGATGCCGTACTCCTGAAGCCAATACTGCTGATCGCGCACCTCGTCGGCGTGCGCCGGGGTTGCCACCAGCACGGAAGCGAGGCTCGCCATCACGACGAGGCCAGCGGCCCGGCGCTTCACTGGCCGCTCTCCGCCGCCTTGCCCGCTGCGGCATCCTGTTCAGCGGCCTCCGAGTAATCGGGGCACTGGCACACAGTAGGGCTCCACGAGGCGCGCTCGAGAGCAATGTCGCCAATCGGGTTAACGCCGGGCCCCGCAGCGAGTGAGTGCCCTACGAGAGCGTGCAGGCACTTGACGCGCGTGGGCATGCCGCCGGCCGAAACACCAGCGAGCTCCGGAACCACCTCGATACCATCGCGGTCGGCAATGTACGCCTCATGAGCGGCCTGGTACTGCGCGCCGATCTCACCCTCGAGCATTGCGGCGAGTTCAGGCATCTGGCCTTCAGCCTCAAGCGTCGACACGGATGCCGTAGCCGCCGGGTGGCACAGGTAATAGATAGTGGGGAACGGCGTTCCATCGCTCAGACGCGGCTTGGTTGACACGACAGTTGGAGCACCGCACACGCAGCGCGCGGCGATTCCAATCACGTCGCGGGCGGGGCGCCCGAGTTGAAGCGACACAATGCGCACATCTTCATCGCTGACGGCGTCAAACGGTGGGGTGGTCATTGCTGAGGTCCTTCAATTACGGGGGCGATGAGCTCGTCGGGGGCGTCTTCTGTGAGACCAGCAGTGTAGATGGACGACACGAGAGTTTGCACCCAATCAATCTGGGTAGTTTGGATGCTCGTGCTGACCGGTACCCCATCGTTCGTGGTGACATCGGCAGCGTCACCCGTAACCAGATAGCTCACTTCGCCCGGGTACACGTAGTACAGGCGATCGCGGGCCTGGGACTCGATGTACGCACGGTCATCCCAGCGGGCAAGGTTCTCGTTGAGATCGTCGACCGACACTTGAGCTTCTTCAACTTGCGATTGCAATTGCGCAATCGTCTGCTGCTGCTCGATAAAAATGCGCAGGTTTGGCGCAAGAACGATGACGGCGAGTATGAGCAAACTAAGCATGAGCACGGTGAAGCCCGAGAAGCGGATCGTGCGCAGCCAGTGTTCGGGCGCGCTCTCCTCGGGCAGCGTCACCGCTACCTTTTTTGCTCGTACTCGCCTAGCCATGCGTTCGATGCTAGACGACGCTAGTGAGTGCTAGCCGTTGAACCGCGGGAAGGCGGAACGGCCAGCGTAAACTGCGGCATCCCCGAGCTCTTCTTCGATACGCAGCAGCTGGTTGTACTTCGCTACGCGCTCGGAGCGAGCCGGTGCACCGGTCTTGATCTGGCCGGTGTTGAGCGCTACCGCAAGGTCAGCAATCGTGGTGTCTTCGGTCTCACCGGAACGGTGGGACATGACGGCCGTGTAGCCGCTGCGCTGAGCCAGCGAAACAGCGTCGAGGGTCTCGGTGAGCGAACCGATCTGGTTGACCTTGACGAGGATCGAGTTCGCCGTTGCGAGCTCGATGCCCTTGGCGAGACGCTTGGGGTTGGTGACGAACAGGTCGTCTCCGACGATCTGAGTCTTCGAACCGATTTCGGCGGTGAGCTGAGCCCAGCCTTCCCAGTCATCTTCGTCGAGCGGGTCTTCGATCGAGACGAGGGGGTACGCAGCAACGAGCTCGGCGTAGTACGCGCTCATGTCACCAGCGGACTTAGAGACACCTTCGAACGTGTACGAACCGTCCTTGTAGAACTCGGTGGCAGCAACGTCAAGGCCAACGGCGATGTCCTTACCCGGCGTGAAGCCAGCCTTCTCGATTGCCTCCATGAGGAGGTCGAGTGCTGCACGGTTGCTGGAGAGGTCGGGGGCGAAGCCACCCTCGTCGCCGAGGCCCGTGCTGAGGCCCTTGCTCTTGAGCAGTCCCTTGAGCACGTGGTAGGTCTCAACGCCCCAACGGAGGCCTTCGCTGAAGGTCTCTGCGCCGTGCGGGAGGATCATGAACTCTTGGATGTCCACGTTGCTGTCGGCGTGCGATCCACCGTTGATGACGTTCATCATCGGCACGGGGAGCACGTGAGCGTTCGGTCCGCCGAGGTAGCGGAAGAGGGGCAGGTCTGCCGAGTCAGCAGCAGCCTTTGCCACGGCAAGCGACACACCGAGGATCGAGTTTGCGCCGAGGTTCTTCTTGTTCTCGGAACCGTCAACCGCGATGAGCTCAGCGTCAACGAGGCGCTGGTCGGAGGCGTCGAGGCCTTCGATTGCGGGGCCGAGGTCGTCGATAACCGCGTCAACGGCCTTCTGAACGCCCTTGCCGAGGTAACGGTCTTTGTCACCATCGCGAAGCTCGTAAGCCTCGAATGCACCGGTGGATGCTCCCGAAGGAACTGCGGCGCGGGAAACTACGCCGTCGTCGAGCAAAACCTCAACCTCGACCGTGGGGTTTCCCCGGGAATCAAGAATTTCGCGGGCGCCAACTGCTTCGATCAAAGCCACAGGGGGTCTCCTTAAAGAAAGTTTGTTTGGACTGGAAGTGGTGGATGTCCGTGGGAAAGCCTACTCCGCGCCAGCGACAGGCGCTGACTCGTTACGAGCGACCACCGGCTGCGGCGGTGCCGGGCGGAACTGCCCGGTGGCCAGCAGCACGATCACGAGAACCAGCGGAACGAGCCATCCGGTCCATCCCAGAATGCTGGCCTGAAGCGGGTCGAAGCTCTCGCCGACCATGATGAAAATCAAGGAGAAACCGGCAGCCGCGTTGAACGAACCATGGGCGAGCGCGGCCGGCCACACCGACGCTGAACGGATGCGCAACCACGAGAACACGCCGCCGACCACGATGGTCATGCCCACCATTGCCGTAAGAGCGAGCCAGCCGGGAGCGCCGGGATAGTTGTAGCCGAGCAGGATGAGCGGCGCGTGCCAGAGGCCCCACATCACGCCCGAAATGAGAATGGCGGGAACGATGCCGAGGGGCAGCAGCTTGGGGAGCAGCCAACCGCGCCAGCCGAGCTCTTCGCCCAGAGCGGGAACGGTGTTGATAAGCGCACCGATCGCCACGTTGAGGAACTGCGCAGCCACGAGCACCCCAATCGGAATGGGCAGCGGCGCTTGGCCGAGCGCCTCAAGCTGGCTGTCGAGCATCGCCTCGAAGCCGGAGAAATTCACGAAGTCGGCCGGATAGACGCCCACGAGCGCTCCGACGACGAGCGCCGCCAGAATAAGGGCGGGCGGAATGACGAGCGCCAAAGCCAGGTAGCGCACAAAGCGGCCAACGGGGCGCACCGAACCGAGCCCGAGCGCCGCACGGCGGGAGCGAGCATCTGGATGCTTCTCAACAAAGAAGACGACGATGAGTGCTGCGATCGCCGGCGTGAACATCATGGCCAAAGCGAACACGGTGAAGAACGGATTCGTGAGGCCGCCCGTGAACCACAGAGGAAGAGCGAACAACCACGCGAGCCCGAAGCTCAGGGCTGTAAAAATAAGAACCGGCTTTGCTCGGACGTTCACGCTTTCTCCCTCGAAAAGTGGGCGCTAGCTAACCACCCAGTGGCTTGAACTCAAGGCTATCAATGCTCACGTTTTCTGCACGGACCGTCGCGAAACTGGTGAAACCGGAATCCCGAAGCTGGTCGAGAAGCTGCGGCAGCTTCTTAGGCCGCGCCTCGAGCCGAACCCGCTTGCCGTCTTTGATCAGGGCGGCCTGCAAACGCACCAGAGTTGCCGCCTCAACACCGGCGTCATAGACGAGCGCAACTTGGTCGTCTTCTGTTGCCGCACCGAGGTCAACCAGATCAACCAAACGCTCGAAGCCGAGCGAGAAGCCAACAGCCGGAACATCACTGCCCAAGAAGCGACCGATCATTCCGTCGTAGCGACCGCCACCACCGAGTGAATAGCCGAGCGACGGATGCGCAACCTCAAAGATCGCGCCCGTGTAATAGCCCATCCCCCGCACCAACCACGGGTCGAACTCGATAAGCGATCCGGAATCGCCTCGGCCCGCTTCAACCGCGTAACCGATCGCCGCGAGTTCAAGGATGACCTCTTCGGTGACGCCAGCGGGCAGCGCGGCACGGATGGCATCCGCACTGAATTCGGGAGTCGTTTCGGGCGTCGGGCGCTGAAGAAATTCAGCGAGCGCCGCCACCGGAGCGTCCGGAAAAGCACGCTCGCGCAACTCAGCGATGACTCCATCGGCGCCGAGCTTGTCGAGCTTGTCGACGGTTATCAGCACGGCTTCATGCTCTTTGGCCGGGAAGCCGAGGATGCTGAGCGAACTCGTCAGCAAGCGACGGTCGTTCACGCGAATGGTGCAGCCCTGCACTCCGAGAGCATCAAGCGTCGCCGCCGTAGCGGTGATGAGTTCGATTTCAGCGCTCGGGCCGGCCTCGCCCATGATGTCAATGTCACACTGCACGAACTGGCGGTATCGGCCCTTCTGCGGGCGTTCGGCACGCCAGACGGGCGCCATCTGAATCGAGCGGAAAACCTTGGGCAGTTCAGCACGGTGGGTCGCATAGAAACGAGCAAGCGGAACCGTGAGGTCGAACCGCATCCCCAGGTCAGCAAGATCGAGAGCATCGGATGCCACCTGCAGTTTCTCTGGCGTGAGCCCGCGCTTCATCACCGCGAAGGCGAGCTTCTCGTTGTCGCCGCCCAAGCCGGCATGCAGGCGTGAGCTATCTTCCATCACGGGAGTTTCGATCTCGTCGAACCCGTGCGCGCGATAGCTGCCCCGGATCACGCCGAGTACGCGCTCGCGCTGAGCCTTTTCTGCCGGGAGGAAGTCCCGCATACCGCGGGGAGGATTAACCGTTGACGCCATGCTTCCTATTCTCTCGCACGCGACAGGGTTTCGCTGTTACCGGGCGGCCTCAACGATCAGTTGCTCGATCCGCTGACGGTGGTGCGTGACCGCCGCTTCAAAGACCGCAGCTGATGCTTCACGGTTCTGGTTGAGCACGAGATCGAATTGCACGCCATGAAACATGTTCACGAGCAGCCGCGCTTCGATCTGAGCTTGCTCCTCGGTAAGGCCAAACGAGACGAGGGCTGCGGCGCCCATGGCGATCCACTGCTTGAACAGCGGGCGAGTCACGCTGACCTCGTCGCGTTCAACGGCTTCGAGCAGCCCCGCTTCGAGCTCGAGACGTTGGCGATGCAGGTTCTCGGGCAGCTGCGTCCACTGCCATGACAGGTACAAGCTGTCGAAGTAATCGTCGAGGGTAGTGATGGGAAGCTTGGAGGCCTCATCGGTGCTCGCCCCACGCGCATTGGCGTGCACGACTTCGCAGATGAGCTCGGCGCGTGATCCGAAATGGTAGACGAGCGTGAAGGAACTAACGTCGAGCGCTTTCGCGAGTGAACGGAATGTGAGGCTAGACAGCGGTTTATCAGCAAGATAGGCAATAGTTTGCTGAATGAGAGCTGGCTTGCGCGTCGGGTCGGGTCTGCGGGCCATAGTTATTAACATAACGGTTGTTTGCTAATGAACGATTCAGCAGTTATGATTGATCCTTGTGCCGGAAACTCGTTACCGGCGCCACAACTACTTGAAACCCCCTCACCAGGGGCTTCTCCAACGCTGGATCGGTAGGCCGGGTAATCCCACCGATCCATCAACGCGCGATGCCATTCTGTAAACGATCGACGTGCGATCACATGTCTCGTTTACCGGCATTGCGCCGGTGCCCTCCTTATTCGGGTTAAGGGGGGCACCACCCACCCGGGTCTTCTCTCACGACCCGCTACCGCTCGACGCTAGAGCGACGCCTCGTGTTCCTTGATCTCATCGGTCAACTGCCGAAGCGCCGTGCGCAACGCCCGCTCTGAGTCCAAGCCATTAGCTTTCGCGGATGCCACAATCGCCAACAAGAGCGGGCCCAGTTCGTCTTCTTCCGTGACATTGATCGCCCCGGGAGCCGTGGCATCCAGCAGCCCCACTTTGTGGGCGCGACCCAGCAGCTTGTCCGCAAGAGCGAGTGCAGGCATCTTCGCAGGGATGCCGTCGGTGACGCTGGTGCGGTGAGGTTTCTCAGTTTTCTTGAGCTCATCCCAGGCGGCGATCACGTCATCCGCAGTATCAGCAGTGGTGTCGGCAAAGACGTGCGGGTGGCGACTAACCATTTTTGCCGTCATGTTTGCGGCAACATCTTCGAGCGTGAAGCGCCCGGCTTCGGTCGCAATGTCGGCGTGAAAGAGCACTTGATAGAGCACGTCGCCCAGCTCTTCGACCATGTCGGTCGAGTCACCGCTCTCAATCGCATCCACCAACTCGTAGGTCTCTTCCACCAGATGCTGCACGAGCGACTCGTGGGTCTGGTCACGATCCCAGGCGCAACCGCCCGGAGCCCGCAATCGCTCGAGGGTGGCAATCAGGGTGTCGAGTTCAGGATGGGGTGCAACAGGCTCGGTCATGAACCAATCCTCCCACTCCTAAAAGTAAGCCGAAGTCACGTCCAATAAAGCGGTATGTCGCGCTCTTCCCTACTCGCGGCATCGGTCACTATATGAACCGTGGACCCGAAGAATTTGTCTCCTGAGCGCGCCGACGGCATCCCGTCCCACACCCCGTTCATGCGACGCCTAGTCGCCGGACTCATCCACCTTCTTCGACCGCTGCTCAAGGTGAACCTTCTCGCTTTCCGCGTCGATGCGGCGAACACACTCTTTCCGCCCGACAAGCCTGAGGGCGAAGTAGTCGCTCCCGATCCAGCTCGACTGTTGTTTATCGGAGACGCAGCGGCATCCAGCTACGGCTTGCTCCATCATGGGCTTGGTGTCGTCTCGCAAACGTCGCGCTATGTGGCGCGTGAGTTGGCATCCGGATGCTCGTGGACCAGCATCGCGGACGTCGAGCTAACCATGGCGCGCGCCGCCAAGGAGCTCGAGAACGTGAACCACGACTTGGATGCTGTCATCATCGTGCTCGGACCGCCCGACGTGCTCTTCGGAACGACCGCGACCGAATGGACCACCAACCTCCACAACATCATTCACGCCGTGCGCCAAGGCCCCAACCCTCAATGCCCGGTAATTGTTGCCGCCGTGCCGCCGATGTACCGCTTTCGAGCAATGCCGCGCTTCATTCAGCGACTCCTCGCGTTGCAAATTACGAGGCTCAATCGGGCATCACTCGCCGTCGCCGACACCGTCCCCGGTGTGAGCTACGTTGCTTTCCCCTCCTTGGACATGTGCAACACCTTCATTCAAGACAGCCTCAATTGGAAGTCAATTCATTCGCTCTGGGGCAAGCAACTGGGGGCCGTGACGTCACAAACACTCGCCGCCCAGCGCAGTGCCCGCGACAGCATCTGAGGCGACCACAACTCGGTAACGTTACGCGGCTGAGCCTCCGCTGCTCGCGATACTGACGCGCGCGCATGCGAGAATCGGGGCGTGTCTGCTCCCCACAAACGTTCTCGCCTCGTCAGCGTCATCATCGTGCTCGCCCTCGTGGGCGGCGCCGCTATTGCCGCATACTCGAGTGCTACTTCGCCCGGATCAAACAGCGATGGCGCCACCCTGGTGGGCAGCGCGGAGGGCTCGGGTTCGGCATCCGAATCGTCGTCGACAGCCCCCGGCATTGATGTCGAAAACGAGACGGAAGGCACGAGCGGCAACGACATCCCTTCTGGCGCTTTCGCAGCGACCGTCACCTATGTGCACGATGGCGACACCCTCTACCTCGACAATGGGAGCGCCGAGGAACTGAAGGTACGTCTCATCGGACTCGACACCCCCGAACTCGCCAGTCAACAGCAGCCGGATGCCGAAGAATGCTACGGCGTTGAAGCCCGCGAACTACTCCGCGACTTTCTCCCCGAAGGCACCGACGTGTGGGCGCTCGAAGACCGCGAGCCCGAGGACAGCTACGGTCGCTCGTTGCTGTACGTCTACCTCCAGGACGGCACGCTCGTGAACCTAGCCATGGTCGAACTGGGCGCCGCCGAGGCCCTCAAAGTTGGGCTCAACGACCGCTTCTGGCCCGAGCTGCGCAACGCCGAAGACGACGCGTACGCGGCGAAACTCGGCATGTGGGGTTCCTGCTAACCTCCGAGTGCACCACTAGATTGGTCTGACCACAGACCGACGGGAAGAGTACTCGTGATTCGCATAGACGCAATCAACCTGCACGTGACAGCCATCCACACGCGAATTCCGTTTCGCTACGGAATCGCCGAAATGACCGCTGCGCCGCACGTCGTGGTGGAGCTACAAGTGAGTGACGGCGTCACCACCGCTCGGGGCTTCGCCTCCGAACACCTCCCACCCAAGTGGTTCACGAAAGACCCCGACTCGCTCTTCGTCGACGACGTCGAAGACCTCGTGGCAGGCATCCAGAATGCTGCTGCGCTCGCCCGCAACGCAGAAGCCGACACGGTGTTCGACCTCTGGTGGTCACTGGAACAACGCCATGCCGCCTGGGCGAAAGCCAACTCAGTGCCCGGCCTCGTCGCGGGTCTCGGAACAAGCCTCATCGAACGCGCTCTCATCGACGCAACCTGCCGCCTCTTGGGCACGCCGTTCGTGCGCGCCGTTCACAGCGAAACCTTCGGGATTGAGCTGGGGCGCATCCATCCGGAACTTGCAGGTCGCCCGCTGGCAGAGTTCACCGCTCAGGATGCCGCGCCCACGATGGCCATTCGCCACACGGTGGGTCTCTCCGATCCACTCACCGACGACGAGGTGCGTGACGACCCCAACGACGGACTCCCCGTGAGCCTCGCGGCAGTGCTCGCGCGCTACGGAGCAAAGTATTTGAAGATCAAAACAGCGGGAAACGCGAAGAACGACATCGGCCGCCTGAAGCGCATCGACGAGGTCTGCCGCGCCAGCGGATCATCGCCCCTGTGGACCATCGATGGCAATGAATCGATGACCACCGCTGCAGCATTGAAAGGGTGGCTGGATGCCCTCAGCGCCGACCCCGAAGTCGATACGCTGCTACACGAGAAGCTCATCGCGATTGAGCAGCCCATTCACCGCAGCCATGCACTTGATGAGTCGAGTCGCGCGGATCTGCACGCTGTCAGTCAACGTTTTTCGGTGATTATCGACGAGTCAGACGAGGCGATCGACACCGTGCGCGCCGCGATGGATCTAGGCTACGCCGGCGGAACATACAAGGGCTGCAAGGGCGTCATCCGCGGGCTGGCCAACGCCGCACTTGTTGCCGCACGTCGCGTCGATGACGGAAGCGCCGCGGCAACGATCCTGACCGCGGAAGATCTCTCAACCGTCGCCCCGCTCACAATCAATCAAGACCTTGTCGTCGCCGCAACCATGGGCCTCACCCACATCGAACGCAATGGCCACCACTACTGGGGAACGCCTGCTCCTCTCGCCAGCACCGTGAACGACCTGCTGGTGGATGCTCACCCCGATGCCTTCGTGCGCGACGGTGATGGCCCGGCCCGACTGCACGTTGTTGACGGCGCTGTCTCGTTGGCATCCATCATGGCGGCGCCATTCGGGACTGCATTCGAGCTCGACCTCAGCGGGCTCGAACCGCTGAGCATCGCGAGTGCCCGGAGGATCGCGCATGGCTAACCGTGAAGCAGAACGCGCACGCTTCACGGTGCTTCCACTGGCGAACGGGGCCGTCTACAACCTCGTGCTGCAGCAACTCTTGAGCTTCATCGAAGGCCTTGAACCTGGCGACCGGCTGCCCTCCGAACGAGCGCTCTCGGAGAAGTTCTCCGTGAGCCGAGTCTCGCTGCGCGAGGCGCTACGCTCCCTCGAAAGCATGGGACGCATCGATATTCGTCGCAATTCGGGCAGCTTCGTACGCGAACCGCTAGCGAACCCCATGACGGACTACATTCGCCGGGTCGTTCCCGGGGGCGAAGCATCGCTCAACCAATTGGTCTCGGTACGCGCGGCTCTCGAAGACCGCGTACTCCTGGTCCTTGGCGACGCCGAGCACGACTACTCTCACGTGCACGCGCACTTGCTCGAGGTGGAAGACGAGGTCGCTGAGGCCTCCCCCGCCGGCAGCCTCGATGTGCGCTTCGAAGCACTGCTCGCTCGCCTCACGAACAACCGTCTATTGATCGAATTCCAGCGAACTACCCACGAGTTGTGGATTGACACGTGGGGCGGCTGCGGCCGGGCACCCGGGGATCGTCGGGCATTGCTGGCCGAGCACTGGGGCATCCTCGACGCCCTCCGTGCCGGCGATACCGCTCTGGCCCGCGAGCGTATGGCGGCCCACGTTGACCGCACAGCGGTGTAGCGACTAACGCCGGCTTCTTCCCCGGCTCTTCACGTGGTCTACCCATTCTGCATTCGTTTCTGGAAACGATTGCGAATCCCCGATGTTCTGTGGTTTGATCGTGAACGACAAACGGAAGGTGACGATGAAGTCTTCGTCTGGAATCGATTCTGAGCAGGCTGCTTACGACGTGCTGCACGCCGGCACCGTGATCCCTGCCCACCTGCTCGCTCTCACCGCCCAGCGCACCCTCGATGAACGTCGGCAGCGAGCGCTCACCCGCTACTACCTTGATGCAGGCGTGGGCGGGCTGGCCGTTGGAGTCCACACGACGCAGTTCGCCATCCGGGAACGAGGCATGTTCGAGCGCGTTCTCGAACTTGCCGCCGAAGAGTCCCGCACCTGGACCACCCGCCCAATCGCACTCGTCGCGGGGCTCATCGGCGACACCGAGCAAGCCCGCGCCGAAGCGCAAACCGCACGCAGGCTCGGCTATCACGCCGGGCTGCTCAACTTGGCTGCGCTCAAATCGTGGAGCGAAGACCAACTACTCGCGCATTGCCGCGCCATCGCCGAAGAGATCCCCCTCATCGGCTTCGCCCTCTTGCCCGAGGTGGGTGGCTTTCACCTTTCGTTCGACTTTTGGCGCCAGTTCGCCGAGATCGAGAATGTCATCGCCATCAAGATGGCTCCGTTCAATCGCTACCGCACCCTCGACATCGTTCGCGCTGTCGTTGCGGCCCGAGCCGAAGACCGAGTAACCCTCTACACCGGCAACGACGACCACATCGTGCTCGACCTGCTCCAGCCCTTCGCCATCCCCCGCGACGGTGCCACCGTCACCGTGCGCATTCGCGGCGGCCTACTGGGGCACTGGAGTGTCTGGACGCACGCCGCAGTGCAGCAATTCGCCGACCTCACCCTCGAGCGGAGCGAGATACCGCACCATCTGCTCGCCCTCGACTCCGTCGTCACCGACTGCAACAGCGCCATTTACGACGCCGCCCACGACTTCGCCGGATGCATTCCCGGCTGCCACGAGATCCTGCGACGGCAGGGGCTGTTCGAGGGCACGTGGTGTCTCGACGAGAACGAAACGCTCTCGCCCGGCCAACTCACCGAGATCGAGCGCGTCTACGCCGAGCATCCGCGCATGAACGATGACTCGTTTGTGCGAGAGAACCTTGACCGCTGGTTGAGTAGCGATCCTGCCCAGCCCTTGACCACTACCGACTGAGGAGCATCACTATGACTGAACGCACCGTCGCGTCCACTCTCGATACCGCAGAACTGCCCAGCCATTTCGAGGATGCCGCCCACCTCGAAGAGTTCATGTCACTGCCGACACAAGCGACCATCGATGAACTCGCTACCCTCGACGGCGACATCGTCATTTTGGGTGTGGCCGGCAAAATGGGCATAACCCTTGCGCGCATGATCAAGCGCGCAGCGCCCACGAAGCGTGTGATTGGCGTCGCGCGCTTCAGCGAAGAGGGCTCTCAAGAACACCTCAACAGCTTCGGCGTCGAGACCATCGTCTGCGATCTTCTCGATCCGGATGCCGTGGCAGCACTCCCCCGAGTAGCGAACGTCATTTACATGGCCGGCCTCAAGTTCGACTTCCGCGGTCGCGAGGGCTTTCTGTGGGCAATGAATACCTACGTTCCCTCGCTCGTGGCCGAGCACTATCGTGAGTCGCGCATCGTCGCCCTCTCGACCATCCACGTCTACCCGTGGAGTGATTCCCGACGCGGCGGCGTTACCGAAGATAACCTGCCGCTTGCCCGCCCCGGCGAGTACGCGAACTCGGTAGTCGGCCGCGAGCGCATGTTCCAGTACTTCTCCGAGATCAACAACACCCCTGGTCGACTGGTGCGCTTCGTCTACGCGATCGATATGCGCTACGGCGTCTTCCAAGAGATCGCGGACTGGGTCTACAACGGCGTTCCGATTCCGCTAGAGACCGGCAACGTCAACGTGATGTGGCAGGGCGATGCAATCAACCACTTTGCGCGACTGCTCACGCGCTGCGAAACCCCCTCGACACCAATCAACATCGGTGGCCCCGAAACCGTCAGCGTGCGCTACCTGGCCGAGGCTTTTGGGCGCGAGTTCAACAAAGAGCCCGTCTTCGAGGGCAGCGAAAGCGAATCGAGCCTGACGGTGAACTGCGACCGAGCGGCGGCGGAACTGGGCAACCCCCTCATCCCGATCAGCGTGATGGTGCGCTGGGTCGCCCACTGGGTACGATCCGGCGGCGACACCTACGGCAAGCCGAGCAAATTCCAGGTGCGAACCGGCGTCTTCTAAATCACTCATGTCGACAACGATGGGCAACAGCATGCTTTCCGGAATCCGGGTTCTCAGTTTTACGCACTTTCTTCAGGGGCCCTCGGCCAGCCAAATACTCGCTGACCTCGGGGCCGACGTGATCAAGGTGGAGCCGCCCCGCGGCGCTTTCGAGCGCTCGTGGACCGGCCCTGGCCGCATGATCAATGGGGTGAGCCCGTTCTTCACGCTCGCCAATCGCAATGTGCGCAGCTTGGCTGTCGATCTGAAGAATCCGGATGCCCTTGAGCCCCTGGTTGAGCTCGTGCGTTCGAGCGACGTGCTCATCGAGAGTTTTCGGCCCGGAGCACTCGACCGCCTCGGACTCGGCTACGACGCCCTGAAAGAGATCAACCCGCGGCTGATCTACTGCTCACTCTCGGGTTATGGCTCCGACGGCCCTTACGTTGATCGCCCCGGCCAAGATGTCCTAGTGCAGGCCATCTCCGGTTTGGCCGCGGCTACCGGTCGCGCCGACGACGACCCCACTCCCGTCGGCGCCTGCGTTGTCGACCAGCATGCGGCCGTGATCGGAGCAATGGGCATTCTGGCGGCGCTTCACGGTCGCGAGCGCACCGGCGAAGGCACGCGCGTTGAAAGCAACTTGCTCAACGCTGCCCTCGATCTGCAGATTGAGCCGCTGAACTACGCCCTCAACGGCTGGGATGACTCGCGCTCGGCTGCGGGGGTCTCCTCCTCCTACTACAAGGCTCCGTACGGAGTCTTCGCGGCATCCGATGGTCACTTGTGTATCTCGTTGACCAGCCTCGACGCTCTTACTACCCTGCTCAACGATGACTGGTTTGCGGCTATCGGCGAGGAGAACTCCTTCGAGCATCGCGATGAGATCAACGAGCGTGTAGCCAGCTACATCGTTCAGCGCCCCCTTGCCGAGTGGTTCGAAGTCTTTGACGAACACAAGATCTGGTCTGCTCCCGTGCAGAACTACCAGCAGGTTATTGACGACCCGCAGGTGAACCACAACAACAGTTTCGACTCCTTCGAGCATGAGACCGCGGGCGAAATTCGGGTACTTCGTCACCCCGTCACCTACGGCGGCGAACGGCCGGGCATCCGCACGCCACCGCCCGAGCTCGGTGACCACACTGCGGAGGTGCTGGCCGAGGCTGGCTATTCGCCCGAAGACATTGAGAAACTGACGACGAGTAAGGCATTCCGATGACGGCCGACACCAAGGTGACCGACGCGCGCTCGAGGGCGACGTCGGGCGCGACCCCGCTCGAGGGCGAAGAGCTGATCAGGCTCGAACGCGCCGAGTCGATTCTTCTCGTGCGGCTCAACCGGCCGGCAAAGCGCAACAGCCTCAACCGCGCCATGATCGACTCGTTGATCGACGTGTTCACTGCGCTCGCCACTGGCGCCGACGGCACGGACACCATCGACGCGGTGGTGCTCGCCGGGGCACCCGGAGCATTCTGTGCCGGTGCCGACATTGCCGGTTACCACAACGCTGCTGCAGCGGACCTTGCGGAGTTCACTCAGCGGGCGCTCACGCTCGTGAATCTCGTGCGTTCCGCTCCCGTGCCTGTCATTGCGAGCGTCGACGGGATGGCGCTCGGTGGTGGCCTCGAACTTGCTCTCGCCGCAGACTTTATGGTCGCGAGCGAGCGCGCCACACTGGGCCTGCCCGAGACACGCATCGGGCTCATTCCCGGCTGGGGCGGCACCGCTAGCCTGACCGAAGCCATCGGCGTCAGGCGAGCCAAAGAGCTGATCTTCTCGGGTGCACCGCTGAGCGCCAAACAGGCAGAACAGTGGGGACTCGTGAACCACGTGACCCCGACCGGAGAAGCAGATGCCGCAGCGCTCGCTCTCGCTAGTCAAATATCCGCTCAGGCTCCGCTCGCGGTTCGCGCCGCCAAGCGCTCGGTGCATGCGGCGAGCACTGCAGCCATCGGTACGACAACAGAGACTCAGGAGTTATTGACGTTGTTTGCCACCGCCGATGGCATCGAAGGCGTCGCCGCTTTCGTCGATAAACGCCCGCCGCTTTTTCGCGGCCTCTAACGATTCACCCTTCAGCGCAGAAAGGTCAGCTCATGGCAAGCATCCCCGTCGAGACCGAGTTTGAACTGTGGCAGTTGCCTCAACGGCACGCGTTGTCGCATGCGCTCCCAGTGCTTGCCGAAGTAGATGTTGTTGTGGTCGGCGCGGGCCCAGCCGGCGTTGCTGCCGCCACCGTCGCCGCCGAGGCGGGCCTTTCGGTGATCATCGTCGAGGGTTACGGCTTCGCTGGCGGCTCCGCTGTCGCAGGGCTCTCGGCAACGATTTGCGGTCTCTATCTCGCCTCAGAAACAGAAGCTCCCCCGGTGCAGGTAGTTCACGGCTTTACCGAACGATTCCGCGCTGCGCTCGAGGCACGAGGTGGGGTGACGCCGCCGCAAAAGTATGGTCTGACGTACACCGTGGCTCACGACCCCCTGGTCTGGCGCGAGGTAGCCGACTCCCTGCTGTTCAACGCTGGGGTGCGCGTCCTGTTCCACACTCAGGTCACGGGCGTCGTTATGGATGCTGACCGCTACGCCGGAGTCGCCATACATTCCAAAGCGGGCATGAGTGCGATCCACGCGCGCCGAGTCATCGACGCCTCGGGAGATGCGGCGGTAGTCGCCCGCGGTGGTGGCCACTATTTCTTCGGAGATGAAGGCCGCATCCAGAACCCCACGATGTTCTTTCGACTGGGCGGAGTCGACACCGACGCTTTCTGGAAAGAGTGGGGCGGCGACACCATTAGCCCGAAGGCAATCACCGCCGCGATCGTGAGTCACCGTGAAGCCGGCGCCGACCTCCCGCGCGAGAAGATTTGGGTGTTCCGCTCGACGCGCCCAGGCGAACTTTTGGTCAACGCCACCCGACTTAGCGACAGCGATGGCCGGATGCTCAACGTCGTCGATCCGGAAGACTTCACGATCGCCGAGATGTTGGGTCGCAAGCAAGTGCGCGCCTACGCGCAGTTCTTTGCGGATGCGGTAGCCGGCTGCCACGACGCCTATGTCGTTGACACTGGTGTTGAGGCGGGAATTCGCCAAACACGCAGCATCGTTGGCGTTGAGACGCTGAGCAACGAGCACGTCGTGGAATGCCGCAAGAGCGAGCACGGAGTGGTGCGCTCCCCCTGGCCGATCGAGCTGCACAGCGGCAACCGTCCCAAGCTTCACTGGCTGCTCGACGACTATTACGAGGTGCCGTACAACACGCTCGTTCCCGCGGTTGGCGAGAACATCATCGTGGCTGGTCGCTGCTTGAGCGCCGAGCATGAAGCACTCGCGTCAGCACGGGTAACGGCACAGTGCTTCGAACTGGGCCATGCGGCCGCCGTTGCAACCGTGCTGTCGCTCGAGACTGACACCGACTATCGCGACCTTCAGGGATCTCAGATCCGTACTGTGATGGCAACCAATGGGAGCTCGATCTAGAGTTTCCCGCTCGACCACGGAGCCCTCGGCATCCCCGCTCGTCGACAACACAAGAAAAACCTCGTCGCGCGAGGGGTACCCACTCACGCGACGAGGATCGTGACCCGAAGGCCCTTGTTCTAGAGCGCCAGATCGGCGCTCACAGCATCGACGTCGACAATGCCGTCGTAGATGGCGAGACGGTGACGAAGCTCGAGCGAACCTGCTGCGGGAATGGTGAAGGCATTCTCGTAGGCCCCGGCCCAGCCGATCGCCGGAAAATCCTCGAAACGGTAGAGCCAGGCCTGGTCGCCGACAGGCTCAGTGTCAGCGAAGGCGAGCCCCAGCGTGACGCTATCGCCGGCACCAGTGGTCCCCGAGAGAATCATCGTGCGCGACCGTGCTCCGGATGCCGTAATCTCGCCCGAATCGCCCGTGAGCGTGCCGGGCACGAAACCCTCAGCCAGCCGCAAGAACAGCCCGCCGTAGCCGCCGTCAGCGCGACCGCGTTGGGCGGGAGTCGCCAAAGTGAGCTCTTCCGAAGTCGAGTTGCTGAGTTCCGCGGTGAGGTCGAGAACCCACCCGGCGCTCGAAGAGCCACTGGCGCTCACGGCAATCGTTCGGCTTTCGGTCAACAGCGGTTCACCGTTGTGGCCGATCCAGTCGAGTTGCTCCGTCCAGCCCACATCCGCGCCCTCGTTGGCGCGCTGCTCCCAGCGCTGGTGAGCGATGCGCCCTTGGTCCTCGACGATCTTGTAGCCCTCGTCGGGACCGAAGTACGTGCCACCGCCCCACAGGTTGTGGTCTCCCACACGGGGGAAGGCAAACTGGAGGCCCTGATGCCAGGGGTGATCTTCAGGAGCAAAATCGGTCACTTGCGCGCCACTCAGCGTGCGGAGCGGGTGAAAATGCGGCTTGGGCGTATTGACGGCGTCAATCTCGCCACCGAGGCGATACTCCGCAATCGCGACGTCGTTTGCCGTGACCGTGAGCCCGTCAGCGTGATCGGTGATCCGCATACTATTTCTTACCTTCCGCACGAGCCGGTCCGCCCGCATCGATTGCGTCATAGAACGGATCTCCGGCCACAATCTCGCCCCGCTGAACCAACGTTCCGGTCGCTGCAGACTTGTAGAGCGCCGTCAGGAACTCGATCGTTGCTCGAGCCTCGGCGACCATAAGTTCGGGCCGTTCGCCCTCGCGCCAGTGCGCCAAGATATTGGCGAGCTGCTCGCGATGAGCCTGCTTCTCCCCTTCGGGCTGAGCCCAGTCCTCGACAACCTTCGACTGACCTTCGCCATCGATCTGGCGAACAGTCCACTCATCCATCAACGGCATATACAGAGTCTCGAGATCCACAGTGGCCTTCTGTGCGGTGACTTGGATGCGGGTCTCCTGCTGGTGGCTCAGCACTTGCGAGAGCAACGTGGCCATTCCACCGCCGGCGAAGCGCACGACTGCGGTGCTGGCATCCTCGACTTCAATCGGACGGTCGAGCGTGTCGGCAAAACCGGCAACGCTTGACCAGTCACCCATCAACCAGAGCAACAGGTCGATGGCGTGGTGCGCTTGAGTTGTGGTGGCCCCGGCGAACTCGGTCGCAAACTTGCCCCGCCAGCTGGTCTCCCAGTATTCGGGGCCGCGGTACCACGACGTGTTCGCGTAGCCGGTGAGCACCGAACCCCACTCGCCGCTGCGCAGTTTGTCGCGAACCTGACGGGCACCCCCGGAATACCGGAACTGGGATACCGTCACGCAGGCCTGGCCAGTCTCGGCTTCCACCGCGGCAATGCGATCGACCGACGCGAGCGACCCCGTCATGGGCTTCTCACAAAAGACCCACGCCCCGGCCCGCATCACTTGAATCGCGAGCGGCTCGTGAGTGTGGGGTGGAGTAGCGAGAACAACAATGTCCGGATGCTGCTCCTCCATCATCACCGCAAGGTCACTGTAGAGCTTGTCGGTTGCGAAGCGCTCGCCAGCCTCCGTTCGGCGTACGTCGTCGAGATCGACGATGCCGACGAGTTCTGCTTGCTCAGGAAGAGCGGTGATCGCGGGCAAATGGGCTGCTGCCCCAATGCCCCCTGCGCCTACAACCGCTATGCGTGCTTTCTTCATAAAACTGGGCTATCCCTTCAAGCCTGTAGTGGCAATACCGCTCGTCAGGTACTTCTGACCTGCGAGGAAGAATCCGAACAATGGTCCAAGCGAGAGGACGGCCATGGCGAACATCGGCCCCCACGATGACTCCCCCGTTGAATCGAGGAAGGAGTTCAATCCGAGCGGCACCGTATAGAGCCGCGGGTCGCTGAGGTAGATCATCGGAGTGAAGAAGTCGTTCCACGTCCAGATGAACGTAAAGATGGCGGTGGTCGCGAGCGCCGGCACTGTCAGCGGAAGAATGATTCTCCAGTAGATCTGAAAAGGCCCCGCGCCATCCACTCTCGCCGCTTGGTCAAGCTCCACAGGAAGCCCCCGCATGAACTGCACCATGAGGAAGATGAAGAACGAATCCACCGCCAAGAACTTGGGGGCAACCAACGGCAGAAAGGTGTTGACCCAATCGAGCTGCGCGAACAGGATGTACTGCGGCACAATCACCACGTGATACGGCAACATAATGGTGGCGAGCATCGCCCCGAAGAGCACTCGTCGAAGTCGAAAGTCCAGCCGCGCGAAAGCATAGGCGGCCAGCGAGCAGGCGATGAGGTTTCCGATTACGGCGAGTGCCGCCACGATCGTGGAGTTCAAGAAATAGGTGCCAAACCCAATGCCCGCACCTTCCCATCCTCGTTCGTAGTTATCGGTCACTAGGGGATCCGGGATCAGCGACACTTCACTGAAAATCTGAGCCGTGTCTTTGAACGAGCTCCCGATCATCCAGAGCACGGGGTACAGCATGAGCATGCCGAACCCGATAATAAGGAAATGGGCAAGCGCCTTGCGCGTCTTACTCTTCTTCGCGCCGACGATTCCGGTCATGTTAGTCGTCATAATGCACCCAATACTTTGAAAGCCAGAAGTTGATTCCGGTGATCGCGGCGATCACGAGCAGTAGTGCCCACGCCATCGCACTGGCGTAGCCCATCTCTAGGCCGGTGAATCCGCGCTGATAGAGATAGAGGGTGTAGAACAGCGTCGAGTTTGCTGGACCACCCGTTCCCCCTGAGACCACGTAAGCGGGAGTGAACGCCTGCATCGCCCCGATGAGCTGCAAGATCATGTTGAAGAGAACGATTGGGGTCAACATCGGGAAAGTGATGTGCCGAAAGCGTCCCCAGGGGCCAACGCCATCGACCGCGGCGGCCTCATAGAGATAAACCGGGACTTGGCGAAGCGCGGCGAGAAAGATCACCATGGGCGATCCAAAAGTCCAGACGTTCAGGATGATGAGGGTTCCGAGCGCAGTATCGGGATGACCTATCCACGATTGCCCTTCGATGCCCACGAGCGCGAGCACTTGGTTGATAAGCCCCGTTTGCCCGAACATTTGACGCCACAGGATCGCGATAGCAACGCTGCCACCGATCAGCGACGGAATGTAGTAGATCGAACGGTAGATCGGCAAGCCCTTGATGCCTCGGTTGAGCGCGAGAGCAACAAGAAGCGCGAAGGCCAGTTGCAACGGCACCGAGACGAAGACGTAGATCGCCGTGACCCGCACGGACTCAAGGTACTTAGGGTCTGCAGTAAACATGCGCTCGTAGTTCTCGAAGCCTACCCATTCAGGCGGGCTGAGCAAGCTGTAGTCAGTGAATGACAGGTACAGCGAGACGAGCATGGGCCCAAAGGTGATGGCGACGAAGCCGATAAGCCACGGGGCGAGAAAAATGTAGGGCGCAGCGCGGTCGAGCATCATTCTGCGACGCAACGAGCGCGTACCCCCGGACCGGGGAGCCTTAGCGGCTCCCCGACCCGGACGCGACTCGGACCGTCCGCGCGCGTCAGCCGGAGCTGATGCGTCGTTAGAGGTCTGAGGCAGTGACATTGTGTACTAGCTCAGTTCCTGTTCGGCACGCTCGATGAAGCTGGCAACAGCATCCTCGATACTCATGCGATCGAACTGAACCTCTTGAGCGATTTCAGCGAACAGGGCGTTCACATTACCGGCGCCCGGCTGCGGCGGTACGGGCGGAGCCGCACCATCAACACGAACGCTGTCAATAACCGTCAGGCCCTTAGCAGTAACGTCGTCAACGCTTGCCGAAGCAGCGTCGCCGACAGCAGGGTTGGCGGGAACGCCGCGGTCGATGCCGAGAATCTCGTAAGCCTCGGGATCGTTGAGCAGGAAGTCGACCAGCATGGCTGCTTCCTCGGGGTGTTCGGTCTCCGCGCCGATGGCAATGTTCATTGCGGTACGCAGGTACGAACCAGCGGTGGGCGTTTCGCCAGGCATACGGTCAACAGCGATCTCAGCCTCAATGCTCGACTGAACGGCTTCCATCTGGTTAGCAAAGATGAAGCCAGAGGCTGCCTTGCTCGCGATGATGGCGTCGAACGGCGTCGGGTACTCCGAGGTCAGCGACCCCGGGGTCGCTGCACCAGAGTCACGCAGGTCGGCCCAGTACTTCCAGAAGTCCTCCAACGTCTCGGCCGAGAAGCCAAGTCCGTCGTCGGTGAGGTACGCCTCACCGTTCTGGTTGGCCCATACCTCGAAGACTTGGTAGCCGGTTGAGAGGTCGGTTACACCGAAGGTTCCGGAGTCCGTGCCATCGCTGACCTTCTTGGCTGCGGTTGCGAGGTCATCCCAGCTCCATCCCTCGGTGGGAATCGAGACGCCAGCTTGGTCGAACAACTCGGTGTTGAAGATGAAGGCTTGGGTGGTGAGCCCAAATTGGAGGGCAGACAGTTCGCCGTCGATCGTGCTCGTGTCGAGAAGACCCTGATCCCAGCCGTCAAGGTTCAGGCCCTGGCTAGTTGCCTCGTTGAGGTCGTAGAGCTGGCCGCGCGATGCGAACTCGCGCAGCACCTCTTCGTACAACTGGAAAACGTCGGGTGAGTTGTTGCCGGCAGCCTGAGTAAGCAGCTTGTCGATGTAGCCGTCGAAACCACCGAAGTCACGAACAACCGTGATCCCCGGGTTCTTTTCCTCGAACAGGTCGAGCGCCTCGTTGGTGAGTTCGTGACGTGAGTCCGTTCCCCACCAGGAGAAACGAATTTCAACTTCGCCCTGTTCAGTGTCGGATGCTGGCGCGCAGCCCACCATCGCAATGCTGACTGCAACAGCTGCAGCCGCGGCGAGTGCTGCTCGCCGGATTCGGTTCTGTACCACTGTGTTGTCCCATCTCTTCGTTGAGAATTGCTGAGCCGATTGACTGATCTGTGGACTGACCAATTCTGCAATCGGCGGCGAGCCGTCGGTGACCCGGCCCTGCACGAAGCGACCAGGTCGGCCGCGTTGCACTGTGGCGATACTAACCACCTAGAACCGATCCCGTCAACGATTCTGGAAAGGATTCCGGAAACTGCTCTGAGTGGTCTCTTTATGGCTAGACAACTGAGCGCGGGCAGCACGAAACGAGACGAACCGTTCTGTCTTTGCCCGCAATTAGGCCGACGGCGCGGCTACGCAACCGCCCGCACGATACTCAGTGGGGAGCAGAACTTCACGGGGGGATGCCCCTTGCAGACCTTCGAGCATGAGACCAGCCGCCTCTGCCCCCAGTTGCTGCCGATCCCGCCAGATCGTGTCGAGCGCTGGCGTCATGAACTCAGCGAGCGGAACTGGATCACACGTCACCAAGCTCAGGTCTGCTGGCGCACGCAAGCCGGCATCACGCAAAGCCGCCAGCACACCAATCAGAATCTGGTTGCTTCCCGCCACAATGGCCGTGGGCCGTTGCGCGTTCGCCACCAGGGCACGAGTTGCTTCCTCGCCGTGCTCGGAGGAGAAAGCTCCCGAGAGCACTTCGATCGTGACGTCGGGATGCGCCTGGGCCGCGGCACGCGCTGCGGCCGCTCGCTCCATCGCAGGCAGAACGTTCGGAATACCGTTGATCAACGCAATTCGTCGGTGGCCTAAGCCGATCAGCTTCTGAATCACTTCAGTCATTCCTGCACGGTGGTCGCTCAGCACTCGAGAGGCTCCCGCTGTTCCCAGATGCCGATCGATGAGAACCGTCGGCAGTCCCGAGTGCGCGATGGCGTCAACGATTGGGCCGCCGTCTTCTTCACCCACAGAAATCAGCAACCCGTCGACTCGACGCTTGATCAGCATCCGAAGCTGCTTCACTGCAATTTCTGGATCATTAAGCGAGTTCGCCACGAAGGTTGAATAGCCTTGAGCACGCAGCACCGTTTCGGCTCCATGAGAGATTTCGGCAAAGAGCTGGTTCGAAATGTCAGCCACGAGAACACCAATGGTTCGCGTGGCTCCCGTGCGCAGACTCTGCGCCAAGACGTCGGGTTCATAGCCGAGCTCCTCAACGGCGGCGAGTACTTTTTCGCGCATCCGGTCGCTCACATCCGGGTGGTCAGAAAGCACGCGCGAGACGGACGACATTGCCACCCCTGCGCGGTCGGCAACATCTTTCATGCCCGCAAGTTTGAACTCGCGATTTGGCTCCTGTGCCACAGTTTCTGCTCTCTTCTGCGCTTTCTCCAGCGCACCACCCGATTATCGGCTGAAGTGCGTGCCTGCATCGCTCCAGCCCTTGGGCAGACTATTGCGAATCGTCGCTCTGGTCAACGATTCTGGAATGGGTTCCAGATTTTGTGCATGTTCCCATGGCACGATTGGTGCATGCTCGACCCCGCCAACCCGCTCATGCTCGCCCTGCTGTGGGTGGTACTCGTCGGCGTGCTGACGGCATTAGCCCTCAGAACCTTTCGTCGCGACCAGCGCGAGTACCGCCGCTTCAAGCGTTTTCGCACCACTAAGCGCCGCCAGCTGATGCTGCGCCGGTGGCTGCTGATCTCATTCTCACTGTTTGGTGGCCTCGCTCTGGCAACGCTGCTGGCCAGTGGAGCATTCGCCGCTCCCCTGTTGACCGAGGTGCGGGCCTGGCCGTGGGTGTCGTGGCTACTCGGCGTGCTTGCCGCTCGCCCCACGGTGACCGCCGGAGTGCTCATAGGGCTCGCGATCGGATTCATCGCCGTCACTGCTCTTGCCATCATCTCCGTGCGCAAAGAGGGCGAAGAGGTGGTGAGCGTCGGCGACGTTCAAGCCATCCTCCCCCGCAACCGTCAAGAACTCGTGCTGGGCGGGCTGCTCTCGATCAACGCCGGAGTCGTCGAAGAGTTGCTGTTCAGGCTCGCGCTGCCAGCGCTGCTCTTCGCTACGACCGGCAACGCCGTGGTCGCTATCGTCGTGAGCCTGGTGTTGTTCGGCCTCATGCACTCATACCAAGGCCTGACCGGCATTATCGTCACGACCGTGCTCGGCGCCATTTTCATGGCCGTCTACGTTCTTACTGGCAGCATTCTTGTGACGATCATTGCCCACGCGCTGATCGATCTACGATCGCTCGTTCTCATTCCGATGGCAATCGGGGGCGTTCACCGCATCGACGGTCGCCGCAACCCGCTCGCGTTCACGCCGAAGCCGAAGCCTGTGAGTGTCGAACCGGATGCCGCCGCAGCCGCGCCAGAGGCGCCGGTTCCTGATGCCCCGGCGCCCGTCTCCGTGGAGGCCGCACCGGCGGAGGCTACCTCCGAAGATTCACGCCCCGGCTGACGCCACACCTGATCAGCTACTTCGTGGCGGTGGATGCTGAGCCAGCGTCCTTGCCCGCCTTCGATCGTTCAGCCGCTTTCGCCGCTGCCTTGTCGACCGCAAGTTTCTCGGCAGCTTCGGCCGCGAGCGCGACTTCTTTGAGCTCTTCGACGGTGTCCTGAGCACCGAACACCGACACGAGGATGTCTTTCGTCCACTCGATGAGGGCGCCATCATCGGCACCGGTCGGCAGCGGGATGATCGCGGTCGACGCCGCCGAGTGGTACTTGGAGCCCGGGTACATGCGCTGCAATCGCACTTGCTTGGAGTCGAGAAGATCAGCGGGCGCGATGCGCAGCTTGTCGCCCATCACGACCACTTCGCTCAGCTTCAAACGCTGAGACATCCGGCGCAGTCGTGACACCGCAATGAGGTGCTTCACTTCCTCGGGCGGCTCGCCGTAACGGTCAGTGAGCTCTTCGAGCACGCGATCGATGCTGTCCGCTGCCGCCGACGGCGAGCTCGCCGTCGAGAGCTTCTGGTACGCCTCGAGCCGCAGGCGCTCGCTCTCGACGTAGTCTTCGGGAATGCTCGCATCGACCGGCAGTTCGAGGCGCAGCTCGGTCTGACCTTCGGCAACATCGCCACGGAAAGTGGAGACGGCCTCGCCGATCATCCGCAAGTACAGGTCGAACCCCACCCCGGCAATGTGGCCAGACTGTTCGCCACCGAGCAGGTTTCCGGCACCACGAATCTCGAGATCCTTCATCGCGATCTGCATACCGGCGCCCAACTCGTTGTTGGCGGCGATGGTGTCGAGACGCTCGTGGGCGGTCTCGCTGAGCGGCTTCTCTTCGTCGTACAAGAAGTACGCGTAGGCGCGCTCACGGCCACGACCCACTCGACCGCGCAACTGGTGCAGTTGGCTGAGGCCGTACTTATCGGCACGGTCAATAATGAGCGTGTTGGCGTTCGGGATATCGAGCCCGGTTTCCACAATCGTCGTCGAGACGAGCACGTCAAACTTGCGATCCCAGAAGTCGACCATCACTTGCTCGAGGGCCGCTTCGGGCATCTGGCCGTGGGCGATCGCGATGCGAGCATCCGGAACCAGTTCGGCAATCTTCGCCGCCACACGGTTGATCGAGCTCACGCGATTGTGCACGTAAAAGACTTGGCCCTCGCGCAGCAGCTCGCGGCGGATTGCGGCGCCAACCTGACGCTCAGAGTATGGGCCGACGAAACTAAGAATCGGATGCCGGTCCTCGGGCGGAGTCGCCAGCGTCGACATTTCGCGGATGCCGGTGACGGCCATCTCGAGCGTGCGCGGAATCGGGGTTGCCGTCATCGCCAGGATGTCGACGTTGGTCTTGAGCTTCTTGAGAGCATCTTTGTGCTCAACGCCGAAGCGCTGCTCTTCGTCGATGATGACGAGCCCAAGGTCTTTGAACGCGACGCTCTTGGAAAGTAGACGGTGGGTGCCAATGACGACATCCACGGTGCCGTCGGCGAGGCCCGCTACCGTTTCGCGGGACTCCTTCTCGGTTTGGAAGCGGCTGAGCGCGCGCAAGTGCACGGGGAAGCCGGCGAAGCGGTCGGCGAAGGTCTCCATGTGCTGGCGCACCAACAGGGTCGTCGGCACGATCATCGCCACCTGCTTGCCATCTTGAACGGCTTTGAACGCGGCGCGAACGGCGACCTCGGTCTTGCCGTAACCGACGTCTCCGCTGAGCAGGCGGTCCATCGGAACCGGGCTCTGCATGTCGGCTTTGACTTCGTCGATCGTTGTCAGCTGGTCGGGAGTTTCGGCGTAGGCGAAGGCCTCTTCAAGCTCGCGCTGCCACGGGGTATCCGGCCCGAACGCATGGCCCTTGCTGGCCATGCGCGCGCTGTAAAGCTTGACGAGTTCGACCGCGATGTCGCGAACAGCTCGCCGTGCTTTGGTCTTAGCAGCCGACCAGTCGCTGCCGCCCATCTTGTTGAGCGAGGGAGCCTCACCGCCGACATAGCGCGACAGCAGATCGAGCTGATCGGTCGGTACGTACAGCTTGTCGCCGGGGTAACCGCGCTTGTTGGGCGCGTACTCCAGCACCAAGAATTCGCGCTGCGTCTTGACCGCGTTGCGACCGCCCGTGCTGACCTGCCGCGTGACGAGTTCGATGAACTTGCCGATGCCGTGGGTCTGGTGAACAACGTGATCGCCGCTCTTGAGCTGCAGCGGGTCAACGACATTCTTGCGGCGGGTGGCGAGCTTGCGGGCCGGGCGCGAGGCGTAGCCGACCGACCGGCCGAAGAATTCGCTCTCGCTCAGCACCGCCAGCTTGGCTTCGGGCATGGCGAAACCATGATCGACGGATGCGCGAAGCAAGTACGCGACGCCGGGTTCCGTGGTCTCGGGGAATGCGTCAACCGCGCGCCCGGAGAGCTCGCGCTCCCCCAGCAGATCGGCGGTGCGCTCCACGAGTCCGGCGCCTTCGGCCACGATCGCCACCGTCCAACCGTCGGCGAGTAAAGTGCCGACGTGATCGAGGGCTCCGTCAAGGGTTCCCGCGAACGAGGGCGTGGCGGTGGCATCGATACGCACGTATTCGGAGGCTTCTTCGGCGGCATCGATCAGGTTCGCGGCATCCGCCTCGCCCGAATCAAACGTGCTGAGGGTCCACCAGGGGCGATCCCCGGCGGACGCGCGAAGCTTGTTCAAAGTGACAAAGTCACCGGCATCCAAGTCGATGGGCGCTTCGGCGCCAGCAGTCGCGGCATTCCACGCCGCACTCAAGAATTCTTGATTGGTTTCGGCGAGGTTCACGGCGCGCGACGACACCTTCTCGGGCGAGAGAACCGCAATGGCGGCATCCGCGGGAAGGTAATGCGTCAGCGGCACGAGTTTGTCGACGAGAGCGGGCGCGAGAGACTCCATGCCATCGACGGGAATGCCCTCGGCGATCTTGGCGAGCATCATGGAGAGGCTCGGAAACTCGTGTTGCATTTCGCGGGCACGTTGGCGCACCGAATCGCTGAGCAGCAGCTCCCGGCTCGGTACCAGTTCGGCATAGTCAATGTCGCCATCAATTGACCGCTGGTCGGCGACCGAGAACTCGCGCATCTGCTCGAGCTCGTCGCCGAAGAATTCGAGACGAAGCGGATGCTCATGGTTGGGCGCAAAGACGTCGAGGATGCCACCGCGCACCGCGAATTCACCGCGTCGGGTCACCATGTCGACACGGGAATATGCCAGCGCCACGAGTCGCTCCGAGAGCGCGGAGAGGTCGTAGTTGCGACCGCCCTTGGTGAGCATGACCGGCTCGATTGTGATGAGGTTGTCGGCGATGGGCTGCAACGCTGCCCGCACGGATGCCACCAGCACAAACTGGCCAACCGGATTCGCTTGCCACTTGGCCAGGTCGCGCAGCGCCTGCATGCGCTTGCCGACTGTTTCGGCGCTGGGGCTCAAGCGTTCGTGCGGCAGAGTTTCCCACGCCGGGAACTCCACAATCTGGGCGTCGGGAAGGTAGCTCGCGAGCGAGCGGCGCAGAGATTCAGACTCGCGTCCGGTAGCGGTCACCGCGAGCATCGAGCGCGGTGCATCAGAAGCCGTGAGCAGGCCGCCGATAAGGGGCGCCCGCAACCCTTCGACGAGGGAGAAGTCGGCGCTACGCTGCGAATACCGCAGGGCGCTCTCTACGGTTTGGGCGCGCGAAAGTGCTGAGATAATTCCGTCGAGAGTCACCGGATTACTCTACTCGCGGCCACCGACGTTGCGATGAGAGTTCACCCACAGCGCAGCCGGATCACGCGGGTTGCGCAGCAACGCCGCAGTAGGCGCGGCGCAGCGCCCAGCGCACAACTAGCGCGGGCTGTGGAAACGCTGCTGGGCTGCTTCGAGACCCTCTTTGGCGACCATCGCTACGGCATCCGCAGCGTCACCCAGGAGGTTCGGCAGCACCTTGCGCTCATCGCCCGAGAAGTCTCGGAGAACGAAATCAGCGGCAGGCTGGCGGCCAGGAGGGCGACCAATACCGACGCGAACGCGGGTGAAGTCGGGAGAGCCGACGGCGGCAGCAATATCGCGGATGCCGTTGTGTCCTCCGTGACCGCCACCGGTCTTGAGCTTAACGGTGTCGAAGTCGATGTCGAGTTCATCGTGCACGACGATAAGACGCTCGACAGGAATCTTGTAGAACCGCATGAGCGCGGCGGTGGGCCCGCCCGACAGGTTCATGAAGGAATTGGGCTTAGCCAGAATCAGCTTGGGTCCATCCCCAAAGCTGCGACCTTCGGCCACGGCAGCGTTCGCTTTGTGGTTTTTGAAAGTGGCCGACAGTTCGTCGGCCAGGTGGGCCAGCACCATGTGGCCCACGTTGTGGCGATTACCGGCGTAGCCGGGCCCGGGGTTACCGAGCCCGACTACTAACCATTGGTCATCCACGATTTCTCGCTTGCGGAAGAATCTGATTATTCAGCAGACTCTTCAGCGGCCTCTGCTGCAACAGCAGCGGCTTCTTCTTCAGCAGCTTCGGCTTCGACCGAGGCACGCGGCATGCTGACGGCGACCACGAGCAGCTCGGGGTCGGAGAGCAGGTTCGAGCCCTCGATGAGCTCAACGTCGGCGGCGTAGATGTGAGCGCCTTCTTCGCGGCCCTCGATGTCAACGGTGAAGTACTCAGGAATGTGAGTTGCTTCAGCCTCAACCGAGATGGTCGGTGCGTCGAGGTTGGCAAGGGTGCCAGGAGCCGACTCGCCGGTGACGTGGATCGGCACGTCAACGATGACCTTTTCACCCTTGCGGATGACAACGAGGTCAATGTGCTCGATGATCTGGCGAACGGGGTCCTTCTGAACGTCCTTTACGAGGGCGAGCTGGCTCTTGCCGTTGATGTCGAGGTCCAAGATCTGGTTCGACTTACGCAGGATCAGAGCGATCTCGTGGCCCGGAAGAGCAACGTGGATGGGGTCGGTGCCGTGACCGTAGATGACGGCAGGAATCTTACCCAGGGCGCGGAGCTTACGAGCAGCACCCTTACCGAAGGATTCACGAGCATCTGTAACAACGTGGTTTACGCCTGGCTTAGCCATAGTTTTCTCCTGTGAGACCGAAGTCTATTGTGGGCTCAGCGCCTGCAACGAACGGAGTGCTCGTGGCGGGCTCAGTGCCCAGATCATTATCTGTAGTTCAACTCGAACGCCGACAAACCAGTGGTCTGCCGCGTGAGGAAAAGCCCTGTCAGGAAATAAGCCTGAGACTTGCCCGCCGCGTCGATAACGGAACCAGATGGTTCCCTCGCCGAAGTTCAACTGCTGAGTTTACACGGTTAATTGCTGCTGTCAGCCACGAATCCCGCGCGCTGGGGACCACTCAATGAGCGCTACAGAACCACTACTCTTGAAGCATGCCCGGAAGTCTCCACGCACGCGTGCTCAACGATCTAGGGCTCAGCATCGTTTCGGGCGACATCTCCCCTGAATCCACGATCCTCGCCGAGCAACTCGAAGAGCGTTATAGCGTCTCGCGTTCGGTCGTTCGTGAAGCCGTGCGTGTGCTGCAATCGCTCGGCATGGTGGCCTCCGTCAAGCGGGTCGGGATGCGCGTGCTGCCGATGTCGGAGTGGAGTCTCTACGACCCCCTCGTAATCCGGTGGCGCCTCGAGCAGGCCGAGAATGGGCGCCAGCTGCGCTCCCTCACTGAGCTGCGCAGCGCCATTGAACCGCAGGCCGCGAAACTCGCCGCCCTGCACTCCTCCGACGATGCAGCCGGCGAGCTACTGGCGTTGGCCGCGCGAATGCGGGCCGTGGGGCGCTCCGGCGACCTGGAGCTATTTCTTGAGCTCGACATCCGCTTTCATTCGCTGGTTCTTGCCGCGAGCGGCAACGAGATGTTCGCACGCCTCGACCGCGTGATCGCCGAAGTGCTGACGGGCCGCACCCACCGTGGGCTCATGCCGTCGACCCCGCACGAAGAAGCGCTGCAACTGCACGTGGATGTTGCGGATGCCATCCAGGGCAAGCGCCCGGCCGACGCGTTCGCCTCCATGGAGCGCATCATGAGCCGCACGATCGAAGAAGTCGAGCCCATCTGGGCTGGCGAACCGCGCATCTTCCTCGACTAGAAGCGCAGCACCCTAGAAGCGCAGCAGCACCTTGCCGCTGTTCTCCGAGTCCTTGGCAACGGCGAAGGCTTCGTGAGCATCGGATGCCGCGAACTCGTGCGTCACGATTGGCGCGACGACCAGGCTGCCGTCGGCGAGCGCCGCGATCACTTCGTCGATCTCGTCGTTGAAGCGGAATGATCCGACGAGTTCGAGCTCGCGGGTGATGGCGAGCGAGATGAGTGCGGGCTGCTGGCCGGAAGGCAAGAGCCCCACCATGACCACGCGGCCGCCACGAGTTGCGCCACGAACGGCAGACTCGAGACCGCGGTAGCTGCCCGACGATTCGAAGACGATGTCAGCGTCGACAGCGGCGATGGCATCCACGTCGGTGGCGTGAAGAGTGTCAGTTGCGCCGACCTGGCGGGCGATGGCGAGGGGCCCGGCGAACATGTCGACGGCCACAATCTCGCTGGCACCAGCGCGCTTGAGCACAGCGACGATGAGGGCGCCGATGGGGCCAGCACCAATCACGAGAGCCCGTTTTCCGCGAACGTCACCGGCACGCGAGACGGCGTGCCAGGCCACGCTGGCGGGTTCGACGAGCGCGGCATCGCGCAAAGTCAGCGAGCTGGGGAGTGCTCGCAGCATCCGACTGGGCAAAGTAACGAACTCGGCGAAGGCACCTTCGGTGTGCGGAAAGCGTGCCGCGCTGCCCAGGTAGGTGCAGCCGGGCGAAAGATTGGGGCGGTCTTCGGGCCAGCGAGGCTCTGTGCCGCCGGGGGTTGCGGGATGCACGGCGACGGCCGTTCCCGCGGCAGGTCCCGTGCCATCAGCGGCCTGCTGAATGACGGTGCCGACGACCTCATGGCCGAGGATCATGGGCGCCTTGAGAATCGACTCCCCCGCCGCACCGTGCGACCAGTAGTGCAGGTCAGACCCGCAGACCCCGCCGAACGCAATCTGGATCACGGCTTCGTCGGCGGCCGGAGCGGCCAACGGAATGCTCTCCACGCGCAAGTCATCTTGGGCGTGAATCGTGACCGCGAGAGTTTCGGCGGGGGCTGCACTTGTCATGACAATCTTTTCTGTAGAACGGTGCCGGCAGCGACGCTCGGCGGTAAAGCAGGAGGTTAGACGACGACCGTCATGCCGCCATCGATGAAGATGACCTGGCCGTTGACGTAGTCAGATCCACTTGAGGCCAGCCAGACTGCGGGGCCGCCCAGGTCGGCGGGAGTACCCCAGCGACCGGCAGGCGTGCGCCCGAGAATCCAGCTGTTAAAGGTGTCGTCGTCGACGAGCGCCTGCGTCATCTCGGTGTGGATGTAGCCGGGAGCGATTGCATTGATCTGCAGCCCGCCGTTGGCCCACTCCGCCGTCATGGCGCGAGTGAGGTTGCGGATGCCGCCCTTCGAGACCGTGTACGGCCCGATGGTCGGTCGCGCAAGGTCGGTCTGCACCGACGCGATGTTGATGATCTTGCCCTCGCCGCGCTCCAGCATGTGGCGCGCAACTTCGCGCCCGACGAGGAACGCGCTGGTGAGGTTGGTGGAGATGACCCGGTTCCAGTCCTCCACGTCGAGGTCGAGCATCGGTTCGCGATGCTGGATACCCGCGTTGTTCACGAGCACCCCGATCGCACCAATGGATGTCTCGATCTCGGCGATTGCGGTGGCGACAGCCGTGGCATCCGCAACGTCAAACGCACGAGCGTAGACGCGTTCTGCCCCAAATTCGGTGCTGAAGTCGGAGTGAGTAGCGGCGAGGCGCTCTTCATCGCGACCGTTCAGCACGATCGTTGCACCGGCTTCGGCGAGGGCTTGCGCAATGACGCGCCCGATTCCTCGGCTCGATCCGGTGATGAGGGCGATGCGCCCAGTGAGGTCAAACAGAGTGGATGCCACGGCTATCTCCTAGAACATTCCGGCGATGATGAAAATGACGAACGCAATCGCGAAGCCCATGACACCGATGAGTGCCTGGCCGACGGTCCACGTACGCAGGGTGGTCTGGGTATCCATTCCGAAGAAACGGCTGACCAACCAGAAGCCCGAGTCGTTGACGTGACCAGCAAACACGGAACCGGCGGCGAGCGCGAGCACGATGGCGGCGAGCTGAACCGGGTTGAGCGATGTGTCGGCGAGAACAACGGGCTGGATGAGGGCTGCCGCAGTGGTCAGAGCTACGGTGGCCGAACCTTGAGCAACACGGATGATGGCAGCGATAACGAAGCCGGCCACGATGAGCGGCATGCCGATCGACTCGAGGGAGGTCGCGATGCTGGCACCGATTCCGCTGGCGCGCAGCACGCCACCGAACATTCCACCGGCACCGGTGATGAGGATGATCGAGCTAACCGGGCCGAGCGCGCTGTCGACGATGGTCTCGATGAGCGTGCGCTCCTTGTTGCGCTTCCATCCCAGCAGCCACATGGCGAAGACCACGGTGATGAGCAGGGCGATGGGCGTTTCACCGAGCAGACGAAGTACCTGAACGACGGGGTTCTCTAGTTCGACGACGCCCGCGGTAGCGAGCGCATTGAGACCGGTGTTCATGAAGATCAGCACGAGAGGCAGCAGCAAGAGGAACAGAATCGTGCCGAGCTTGGGGTTCGACTTGAACTGAGCAGCCTTCTCGTCGTCCTGGCTGCCGAAGAGAATGTTGGGGATAGCAACGTCGAAGCGCTTACCGGTCCACGTACCGAACTTGTAGCCGACGACGTACCAGGTGGGCAGTGCCACGATGAGACCGAAGATAAGGACGAGCCCCACGTCGGCACCGAGCAGGCCGGTGGCGGCAACGGGGCCGGGGTGCGGCGGCACGAAGATGTGCATGACCGAGAAGGCCACAGCCGATGGGAACGCGTAGAAGAGCAGCGATCCACCGAGGCGACGAGCCACCGTGAAGATGATCGGCAGCATGACGACAAGACCAGCGTCGAAGAAGATGGGGAAACCCATCATGAGCGAGGCAACAGCAAGAGCGAGCGGCGCACGCTTCTCACCAAAGCGGCGGATCAGCGAGTCGGCGAGCACCTGTGCTCCACCACTCATTTCGAGCATCCGCCCGAGCATCGCACCCAAACCGACCAGCAGGGCAACGCTGGCAAGCGTGCCACCGAAGCCCGATGTGAGTGTCGGGATTATCTGGTTCGTCGGAATACCTGCAGCCACGGCGGTCACGAGGCTGACAATGATCAGGGAGAGGAACGCGTGAACGCGGCCCACGATGATCAGCAGCAGCAAGAGCGCAATCGCGCCTGCGGCCAGCAGGAGAAGGCCCCACGTGGGCAACTCCCACAGCAGTTGGAGGTCGGTCATCATTGTCCTAACTTCTTTTGTGCAGCTCAGTCGACGAAGGTGTCGGTGAGGTCTTTTTTGATGGACCGGACGATCTCGTCCGGAGTCTGGGTGAGGTCGACGAGCACACCGCGCTCGTCGACCTGGAGCGGTTCGAGAGTGTCGAACTGAGAATCGAGCAGGCTGTTGGGCATGTACTCGTGGTTGCGGTGCGACTGGCGTTCGGCGATGACTTCGCGTTCGCCACGCAAATGCACAAACACAGTGGTGGGCGCGTAGGCCGTGAGCATCCGGCGATAAGAACGCTTGAGGGATGAGCAGGCGACGATGATGGGGGTGCCGTCAGCGAGTTCGGCGCCGATGCGTTCGGCGATGATCTCCAGCCACGGGGCGCGGTCTTCGTCGTTGAGGGCGTGACCGGCCGCCATCTTTTCTTTGTTGGCACGAGGGTGAAGGTCGTCACCGTCGATGAACTGCATGCCCAGTTCGGTGCCGAGGGCTGCGCCAACGGTCGACTTACCTGATCCAGAGACACCCATCACGATGAGGGGTGGAAATTGTGAAGCCACGGTCTTCCTAACATTCGACGCATCGTTACGTCTGATATCAATCTGACCAGTGTGCCTTAAAGCAGACTTAATGCAAACTTGTTGAGCAAATATCTCCGAAGCTTGCTTTCGGATGCTCCGCTCATGCCCTAGCGCCGAGACCACCGCGGTGGGAGGATGAGGCAAGGGAAGGAATTGCTATGAGCGAGAACCTGAACGATCCGGTCGAAGAACTGACACCGGAGACCTGCTGGGAATTGCTGCGAACGGCCACCCTCGGCAGAATCGCGGTCAGCTTTCAAGGAGAGCCTGAGATCACCCCGGTGAACTTCATCGCCGTGAAGAATCGGCTCCTTCTGCGTACAGCGCAGGGCACCAAATTGCTCAAGCTCACGATCAACGATCGAGTGGCTTTCGAAACGGACTACGTTGGGCCGCACTCCGCCTGGAGCGTTGTCGCTAAAGGCACGGCGCGCATCATCGAATCTCAAGACGAGATTTACGAAGCCGACCAACTGCCACTCACGCCGCTGATCCCGACGCTCAAATACGTCTGGGTAGAAATCAAGCCGACAGACGTGACCGGGCGCCGGTTCACGCTCGGGCCAGAGCCCGAACGTTACTAGGTGCCAGCCGGTCGTTGCGCGCTGCTAGCCGCTCACGACTAGCGAATCTCGACTTTCTAGAGCGCGCCCTTGCCTGGTGAGCCCATGGGCAGCGCCGTCATGCGCAGCACCGAGACCTCGGCGGTCAGGTGGTCTTTGATCTCGCCCACGAGAGCGGCCACAGCGGGGCTCGACCCATGAGCGTCGAGCAGTGCTTCTGATTCCCACTTCTCGATCATCACAAAGGAGCCGTCGGCTGCCTCGTGCATCGCGTACAGCTCACACCCCGGCTCGTCATGCACGGCGGTCAACGCGGGCGCGAAGGCGGCAACGACCGCATCCCGGCTTTCGGGGCGGATGCGGAAAACGGCGGTAACAATCACAGGTTCAGTCATGCGCCTCACGCTACTCCTCGCTTCCTGAGCGCCCTCGGCGAAGCGAGACTGAATGGATGCCGCGAGCCCGTTGCGCGGTGTGCCCTAGGCTTGATGATTGGGCCAACCAGCCGCGCTGCATCGGCCCGCCACTTTGTCCCAGAGTCAAGGAGTGAACGATATGACCGCTGCTGAGCAAGCATCCGCAAACATTGGCGTAGTAGGGCTCGCAGTTATGGGCTCCAACCTCGCCCGCAACCTCGCGAGCCGTGAGGGCAACACCGTTGCCATCTACAACCGCTCCTACTCGAAGACCGAGACGCTGCTCACCGAGCACCCCGAAGCCAACTTCGTTCCGGCATCCACCTATGAAGAATTTGCGGCGTCGCTGTCGAAGCCACGCACCGCCATCATCATGGTGCAGGCCGGCAAGGGCACGGATGCCGTGATCGACGCTCTGACCGAAGCTTTCGAACCCGGCGACATCATCGTCGATGGCGGCAACGCGCTCTTCACCGACACCATTCGTCGCGAGAAGGCAGTACGCGAGACCGGCATCAACTTCGTTGGCGCTGGCATCTCCGGCGGCGAAGAGGGCGCGCTGCTCGGCCCGTCGATCATGCCCGGCGGTTCCGCTGAAGCGTGGGAGACCCTCGGCCCGATCCTCAAGTCGATCGCCGCTGTTGCTGAAGGCGAGCCCTGCGTGACCCACGTGGGCACCGACGGTGCAGGTCACTTCGTCAAGATGATTCACAACGGCATCGAATACGCCGACATGCAGCTCATCGCTGAGGCGTACGACCTCATCCGCCAGGGCACCGGCGCTACCCCCGCCGAAATCGCTGACATCTTCGCCGAGTGGAACAAGGGCGAGCTCGAGAGCTACCTCATCGAGATCACCGCCGAGGTTCTGCGCCAGGTCGACGCGAAGACTGACAAGCCCCTCGTGGACATCATTCTCGACCAGGCCGGATCCAAGGGAACCGGCGTGTGGACCGTGCAAACTGCGCTCAACCTCGGAGTCCCCGTGTCGGGCATCGCCGAAGCCGTGTTCGCTCGCGCCGTCTCGTCGAAGCCTGCTCAGCGTGCGGCATCCGCAGCACTGCCCGGCCCGAGCTCGGTACCCGCGGTCGAAGACAAGGCAGCCTTCATTGAGGATGTTCGCCAGGCTCTCTACGCTTCGAAGATCATCGCGTACAGCCAGGGCTTCGACGCGATCGTCGCCGGCGCTGAAGAGTACAACTGGGACATCAAGAAGGGCGAGATCGCGAAGATCTGGCGCGGTGGTTGCATCATCCGTGCGCGCTTCTTGAACCGCATCACTGAGGCCTACGCCGAGAACCCCGGTCTCGTGGCCCTGGTGACCGCTCCATACTTCACCGACGCGATGGCCGGCACGCAGGACTCATGGCGTCGTGTTGTGGGTGGCGCTGCCGCCGCCGGCATCCCGACCCCCGCGTTCTCGTCGTCGCTCGCATACTACGACAGCCTGCGCGCACCGCGCCTGCCTGCCGCCCTCGTTCAGGGACAGCGCGACTTCTTCGGCGCTCACACCTACAAGCGCGTCGACATGGATGGCACCTTCCACACTCTGTGGTCGGGCGATCGCAGCGAGATCGAAGCGACTGACTCGCACTAAGCACGTGCACTAATGGAGATGGCGGCGGACCTCGGTTCGCCGCCATTTCTGTCTGTGGGCGCCCGCGCGAGGCGATCCCCAGCGGTCAGTGACAGAATGGCATCACGATGAGCTTGTCTGACGAAAACCCCGAACTCGACGGCTATGTACCGCACGGGGAACGCCCCTTACGCTCACGCGCTTTTAAAGCCGTGATGCGAGTCGTTGTTGTTCTCGGCCTCATCGGCCTCGTGGTGCCCGGTATCGTTTCGGCGGCGGGCACGGCCAACAGCACAGCTCATCGCACCTGCGCCATTTACACCGAATACCTCGCGCCTCAAGCAGTGTCGTACGACGTGCGCTTCGAGCTCTCGGGCGACGGCGACCCCGGCTGGAAGTGTTACGCGATCTCGTTCAATGGTGGCGAAACGCTCTTGCGTTCGCTCGGGCTCATTCCCGGACCCGCCCTTCTTCCGACGAGCCCGGCAGACAACACCTAGTCTTTTTCGAGTAGCTGCTCGCGTACCTGGCGACGCAGAATCTTGCCGATGAGCGACCGCGGAAGCTCGTCAACCACCACCACACGCTTGGGCACCTTGTAGGCCGCGAGGTTGCGGCGCAGCGACTCGCGAGTGGCACTTTCGTCGAGGGATGCTCCCGGTGCGAGCACGACGGCGGCAACGACATCCTCGCCGCTGTGGTCGCTCGGTAGACCGACAACCGCAGCATCAGCGATGCCATGCTGCTGCCGGAGGGCCTCCTCGACCTCGCTCGGTGCCACGTTGAAACCACCCGTGATGATGAGCTCCTTGATGCGGTCAACCACGGTCACAAAACCGTTCGCGTCGACCGTGACGATGTCGCCCGTGCGGAACCAGTTTTTGCCAGAATCAGTCGCCTTCACAAAGACTTCAGCAGTCTCCTCTGGCTTATCCCAGTAGCCGGAGAACACCTGCGGACCACGAACGATGAGTTCGCCTTCCTCCCCCGCGGCTCGATCGACCGTGGGATTCTCAGGGTCTACTACCCGAATCTCGGTGCTCGGGAGAGGCAAACCGATGGTGCCGGGACGCCGCGTTGGCCCCACCGGATTGCAGATGAGAAGGGGGCTGGTTTCAGAGAGGCCATACCCCTCAACTAGGGTGCCACCCGTGCGCGCTTCCCACGGTTGCACGACGGAAGGGGACAACGGCATTGCCCCCGAAATCGCAATTTCGATACCTTTCAGCGACACCCCAGCGGCATCCGCTGCCGCCGTCAGCCGTTCGAAGATCGGCGGCACTGCAGGCAGGAAAGTCGCGGGTCGCTTCTTGATAACGGCCAGCACAAGGTCAGGATCGAACTTGGGGAAGAGCACAAGGCGTGCGCCCATGCTCATTGCAAAGGTGAGGCAGAGTGTGAGCCCATACGCGTGGAACATCGGCAGTACGGCGTAAACGACCGCGCTGCCCCGAGGAACGGCCGGCACCCATGCTCGCGCTTGAGCGGCATTCACAGAAAGGTTCAGGTGACTGAGCATTGCTCCCTTGGGGTGCCCCGTCGTGCCGCTCGTGTACTGGATGAGCGCCAAATCATTCGCGTCGGGGCGAACGATGCGTTCGTCGATACGCTCAGACTTGAGCAGGTCTTCCCACACAATCGTTCCGCGCACAGCGGTCGTGAGAGCAGCACGCGATTCCCGAGCCTTGGCGATGGGCAAGCGCAGCAGCGCACGCGTCTTCAGCGGCATTGCGCGCGTGACGTCGACGGAGATAATTGTTTCGGCCGCGGCATCCGCTGGCATCGCCTGAAGAGTGTCAACGACGTTGTTCCAGGCGATAACCACGCGGGCACCGTGGTCTTCGAACTGGTGGCGCAGCTCGCGCGGCGTGTAGAGCGGGTTGTGCTCGACCACGATGGCGCCAAGGCGCAGCACGGCATAGAACGCAACGATGTGCTGCGGGCAGTTCGGTAGCACGAGAGCAACGGTGTCGCCCTTTTGCACGCCCAGCAAACGCAGGCCTTCTGCCGCCCGCTCGATCTGCTCGCCGAGTTGCGCATACGTGGTCTCGTTACCGAAAAATTCGAGCGCGACAGCACGCGGATACTCCGCGACGGTCGCTGCCACGAGATCGTACAGCGACCCTTCGGGCAGCGGGATTTCGTGGGCAACGCCCTCGGCGTAGTGAGAGATCCATGGTTGATCGGACAACACAGTCATGGCTTAACTGTATGCCGCGTACCGCGCAGCCAACTACACCACGGGCACCAAAAAACCGCGAGAGATTTAGGCGGCACCGTCGAACATCGAGGTGACCGATCCGTCGTCGAATACTTCGTGGATGGCGCGAGCCAGCAGCGGAGCGATCGGCAAGATGGTCAGCGTCGGGAACCGCTTGTGTTCCGGCACGGGCAGGGTGTCGGTAACAACTACGGAGTCGATGAAGTCGCTCTGCAGAATCGTGGGAGCGGGGTCGGAGAAGATCGCGTGGGTTGCCGCAACAACGACCTTGAGGGCGCCAGCTTTCTTGAGCGCCTCTGCAGCCTTGACGATCGTTCCACCGGTGTCGATCATGTCGTCGACGAGCAGGCACACGCGGCCATCGACGTCACCCACGATGTCGTGAACGGTGACCTGGTTGGGAACCAGCGGGTCGCGACGCTTGTGAATAATGGCGAGCGGAGCGCCGAGCTTGTCGCTCCAGATGTCGGCGACGCGAACGCGGCCCATGTCGGGGCTGACCACGGTGAGAGTTTCGGGGTCAAGCTGCTTCTGGAAGTGCTCAAGAAGAACGGGCATGGCGAAGAGGTGGTCAACGGGGCCGTCGAAGAAGCCCTGAATCTGAGCAGCGTGCAGGTCGACGCTCATGATGCGGTCGGCGCCGGCAGCCTTGTACAGGTCAGCGATGAGACGGGCGCTGATCGGCTCGCGGCCACGGCCCTTCTTGTCTTGACGGGCGTAGGGGTAGAAGGGCGAGACAACGGTGATGCGCTTGGCGGAGGCACGCTTGAGGGCATCTACCATGATCAGTTGTTCCATGAGCCACTCGTTGATGGGCTCAGTGTGCGACTGGATGACGAAGGCGTCACAACCGCGAACGCTTTCGTCGTAGCGAGCGTAGATTTCACCGTTCGCGAAGGTACGCGCGTCAGTGGGAACGAGCTCGCTGCCCAGCTCCGTCGCGATGTCGATCGCGAGTTGCGGGTGTGCACGCCCGGAAACAAGCACGAGTCGCTTTTGACCGGAGATCTTGATGCTGGCCACGGGGGGACTCGCTCTCTGCCGCGGTTACGGCGTACTTCGGTCAGGCGTCGTTATCGTCGTTTGCTGCGGCAGCTGCTTGAGCCGCTGCAGTGCCCGCGCGATTGGTTTCAACCCAGCCACTGATATTGCGCTGTGGAGCGACGTTGATACCCAAGGAGCCTGCCGGTACATCTTTTCGGATGACCGAACCGGCTCCGGTGTACGCTCCGTCACCAATCCTAACCGGAGCGACGAAGACGTTGTGCGACCCCGTGCGTACGTGGGCGCCCACAACCGTTCGGTTTTTGTTCACACCGTCGTAGTTTGCCGTGATGGTGCCGGCACCTACATTGGACTGCTCGCCCACTTCGGTGTCGCCAATGTAGCTGAGGTGAGGCACCTTGCTGCCCTCACCAATGCTGGAGTTCTTGGTCTCGACGAACGTACCGATCTTGCCGTTGACGCCCAACTTTGTGTTGGGGCGAAGGTAGGCGAATGGGCCAACGGAGGCGTTGGCGCCGATCACGCTGAGCGTGGCATCGGTGCGCTTCACGACGGCATTCTCGCCAATTTCACAGTCAACCAGAGTGGTGTCTGGGCCGATGATGGCGCCGGACTGCACGAGCGTTGCGCCCTTCAGCTGGGTACCGGGGAGAATTTCAACGTCGGCGTGAAGGGTGACGTCGGCGTCGATCCACGTGGTGGCGGGGTCTTCGATGGTGACGCCCGCGCGCTGCCACTTCTGCACGATGAGCTCGTTCATGCGGCGAGCAGCTTCGGCCAGCTGAACGCGGTCGTTGACTCCGGCGACCATCCAGCCGGCGGTCACGGGCATCGCAGCAACCGTGGCACCGACTCCGCGAAGGAGGCCGACAACGTCGGTGATGTACTTCTCCGACTGAGCGTTGTCGGTCGTGATGCGCACGAGTTGCTCGCGCAGCGGGCCAACTTGGAACACGTAGGTGCCTGAGTTGATTTCGGTGATGGCGATCTCGTCGGCGCTGGCATCCTTTTGCTCAACGATGCGGTCAAGGCCGCCGCTAGCATCGCGAACGACGCGGCCGTAGCCGGTGGCGTCGTCGAGGATGGCTGAGAGCACGGTGGCCGCCGCTGACTGAGTGCGGTGCTGCGCGAGCAGCGATGCAAGAGTGGCCGAGTCGAGGAGCGGCACATCGCCGCTGACGACAACAACGTCGCCGTTGAAGTCGGCGGGCAGGGAGTCGACAGCGACCTCTACCGCGCGGCCGGTTCCGGGGGTGTCATCCTGGTCGACGATAAGAATGTCGGGCATGAGTTCGGTGAGCGTTGCCACCACTTCGTCACGCTGGTGACGCACAACCGCGATTACGTGGTCGGGGTTCAGCTCGCGCGCGGAAGCAACAACGTGCCCAATGAGCTCGCGGCCGGCAAGGCGGTGCAGCACCTTAGGCTTGGCAGACTTCATGCGAGTGCCTTGGCCTGCGGCGAGAACAATGACGGCGAGTTTGTGTTCGGTCATAGTTCTATTCTGCCCTGAATGAGCGGCACTCAGAACGCGCTCACCAAAGCAGCAAACGACACGGAGAGAGCGGGGAACTCCGAAGATTAATGATCGCCTTGATAATCGCAGCGTTCTGAGCACGATCCCCGAGCGGTTCTAAGAACTCAAATGAATGCAGCTTCCACCGTTCGCCTCGTCGAGATCGACTGAGGGTCGCCAAGCCGGACGCTCGCCCGATCAACGTTGCCTCATTCGATAGCCATCGCTGGTCGACAGTCGGCTGTCTCTGAGGCCATTCCACTGAGGTCGGGCACCCGCGAACGTGGGGTGGGCTGCATTTACACCAGCCGATAGAGTTGCGCCCGTGAGCACTGAACCCCGCCCGGCAGAATCTGCCCCACATAGACGCCCCTTCGCCGCCAAGTACGAATACCGTTGGTGGGGAATGGCTCTCGCTGTACTGGGTGGCTTGACCTTAATAGGCGGGTTCGGAGCAATCGTCCCCGCGATCGCAGGCACCTCAACCACGAACCCCGTAGGTTCGATAATAGTGGGAATGGGTCTTTCCGTCTGGTCGGTTTACCTGCTTCGCGGCCAAGGGACCAACCCCGCGATCGCTCAAAGGAAAGCCGCTGCGGCCGAGCGCGCTAAGGCAGCAAGCGAACGGCAGGCCGAGGTCGCTGCTGCGAGTATGAACGAAGCTACTTCAGCACTGATCAAAGCCGGTTCAGGCGGAGCCGCTGCGGTCGCTCTCCGGAACTTTTGGGAAACAGCAAAGAAAAACTACCCTACCGATGTGGCAGGAGCAGCAAATCACTATCTCTCACATGCTGGCCTTTCAGCTGCCTCGTTCGAGTCGCCAAGCATCGGCTCTGTGGATGCCGTGCAGGGCGGGCAAGTGGAGTTCTTCAGGGACTGGGTAATTTACGGCCAGACTGCCTACGACATCGACAGTTCGACGAGAGGGCAGGTCTTTGTGGACGGCTCAATCCAAGTAACCTCCGCAACTGTCACAGACAAAAAGGGACGCTCCAAGATCGTCAACACCCAGCACGACATGCGAACTGCCCAGCTACAACTCTCTGGTGCGGGATGGTCAGTCGGTATACCAATAAAGCCAGCCGCAGCCAACGAAGGCCGGAGGCTCGTGGACCAACTCGCGACCCACGTGGAGACGCTTAGACCGCAGAACGCTACAGCAGCAGACATTCGTGCAATGGTCGACACGATTCTCACCAATACAGGCCAGCCGGTCGCAGAGAAACTTAAGCAGATCTCCAACCTGCGCTTCGACCGATTGCTCACTGACGCGGAGTTCGAATCCGCCAAGAAACGCATTTTGGACATCTAACGATCGGATTACTCAAAGCGGCAATCGACGCAATCAGAGCGACCTCTCTGCCCAGCAGAAAGACTTCTGCATTGACCCGCACGGCCTCGCACCCTCCGCGGTACTGGTCTCAGCCGCTAAACAAAAAGCCGACGCCGATCATGGTGCGAATATAAGCGACTCGGGCAAAAGCATACGAGACTAAGTCAACCAATGGGGAAGCTGTCAGCCCAACCTTTGTGGCTAGTGCGGTTAGTCGTTCAAGTTGTCCTCGTAGGCAGCAGCCGCGGCTTCCATCTCCCACGACTCCACGAACGAATCTTCGGGAATCAGGTAGGGACGATCGATGGCTGTGCCATTCGAGCAGACGTAGTCGTCGTGCCAGTCGTCGTTGTAAGTCGGGTCCCAGATGCAGCGCCATCCGCCACTCGCTTCGCTTTCGACGGGTTGTTGATCTGCAGAGTTTTCGCCTTCAGTGTGAAGGGGCTCTTGAAGCGGTTGATTGTCATCGTGGATGTCGAAATAGGACGAGCATCCCGCGAGCGCCAGCACAGCCGCGACTAGGACAACAACAGAGCGGCGATACATCGGCGGCAAAGCCTCTCGGTTTTAAGCGGATAGCGAGTCAGGAATCATCCAGAGAGTACAGCGGCAGTCAGACGTCAACTAGCCCCCAACTCAGGGTTCAGCCGAAGTCGCACAACCCTCCACATGCAACCCTTCCGCAAGGGTTTCGACAATAAGAGCGCTTGGGTTTCCAGAATCTCTCACAGCTCCGCCTCTAGGATTCGAACCTAGACTGGACAGCTCCAAAGGCTGCCGTGCTGCCGTTACACCAAAGCGGACCGCACCCGAAGGCGCGCATCAATTCTGCCAGATCATTCGCCGTCTGTCGTGCACGTAGCCCGATTCGGAGCCTTAACACACGTTTCTTCGGGGTTCTGGGGTGCGTTTGTGGCACACATCCGGGGATCGAAGCTGAGATAATAACCGGATGCCCCAACGCGACGAAGTCGACCGAATTGTCGAAGCGTGGTCGCGCGAGCGCCCCGATCTCGACTTTGCGCCGTTGCATGTTCTCAGCCGTGTCGGCCGCCTTGCGAAGCACCTCGAACGTGCCCGTAAGGCCGCTTTTGCTGTCGCTGGCGTCGAACCGTGGGAGTTCGATGTGCTGTCTGCTCTGCGCAAGGCCGGCGCCCCGTACCAGTTGAGCCCGACGGCTCTCGTGCAGCAAACAATGGTTTCGAGCGGCACGATGACGAACCGCATCGACCGCATGGTGGCCCGCAAGCTGGTCGAGCGTCGCACCGACCCCAATGATGGTCGCGGCGTAATTGTGATCATGACGGCCAGTGGGCGCGAACGCGTCGATGAAGCCATCACTTCGCTCGTGCACGACGAGACAGCCCTGCTGGCGCGCATGTCTCCGCTGGAACAAGAACGATTGAGCTCGCTGCTCAGAAAGTTGAGCCTCGACGGTGAATAACCTGCAAGTCCCGACCGCTTTTCGCCGCAACTCCCCCGGGCTCGGTCTGGCACTTGCCGCTTTCGCTCTCGCTGTACTCATCAGTTTTCTGGTGCCGGCAATCCCGACGCTGACCGCGTGTGTGGTGCTGGGCATCCTATTCGCCGCCCTGCCGTGGCGCGGTTCGGTTCGTGCCGCGGTGAAGCCGGGGCTCGCGATTGCCGCTCGTCGTTTGCTGCGCATCGGTGTTGTCTTGCTCGGCTTCAAGCTGAGTCTCGTGAACATTGCCGAACTGGGCTGGCTCGTACTCGGCATGATCGTCGCCATCGTCGTCATCACATTCTTCTTCACCTGGGGCATCGGCCGGATGCTGCGCCTGCCCGGTCAGCAGTCCGTGTTGATTGCCGCCGGATTCTCAATCTGTGGCGCCTCGGCCATCGGCGCGATGGCGGGTGTCACGCGCGCGAAGGACTCCGACACCGCCACCCCGATCGCGCTAGTCACGCTGTGTGGCACTCTCGCCATTGCCTTACTCCCCGCGCTTCGCCCGCTCCTCGGTCTCGACACCGCTGAGTTCGGGATGTGGGTGGGGGCGAGCGTGCACGATGTCGGCCAGGTCGTCGCTACGGCTCAAATCGCGGGGGCAACTGCTCTTGCTGTTGCCGTTGTGGTGAAGCTCACCCGGGTCGCGATGCTCGCGCCTATGGTGGCGCTGGCGGGCGTGGTCGCCGCGCGGGCCGACCGCGTGCAGGCTGCTGCCGCGACTGCCGCTGGCGAGCCTGCTGCTGATCGCGGCGAGGTGAAGCGCCCCGCCATCCTGCCCCTGTTTGTCGTTGGTTTCTTGGCGGCGGTTCTCGTGCGTACCTTCGTTCCGCTCTCCGACGGCTTTCTTGAGGCAACAGCCTACGGCCAAGAACTCGTACTCGGCATGGCCCTCTTCGGGCTCGGAGCCTCGATCAGCATTGGCAACCTCGTTCGCACCGGTGGGCGCGCTCTCGTGGTCGCACTCATCTCGTGGGCCGTTATTGCTCTGCTCTCCTACGGCGCGGTGGAAATCGCCCGCGCCGCAGGAGTCGCTGCCCTGGGCTAGCGCCAGAGCCGTTAGCTGATGCCAGACCCCGCGGCTGACATCAGTAAAGGTGCTAAAGCCAGCGCCGGACCGGAGCCGAGAACCAGCGGGTTTCCGGCTTCGTACGTTGCACGAGCTTCTCGACAATTGTCGTGACCGACAGTCGTGACGCGCTGACCACGAAGACTGCGGTGACGATCGAGAGCGCCAGCATGATCGGGTACTCGTCAATCAGTTGGTCGGCGGCCCAGTAGGTGAGCAGCGTAAAGGCGCTCATCAAGGCTGCCGGAAGGGTGAACACTCCGACGATGAGGGCGATACCGAGGCCGACCTCAAGGGTGGGAATAGCCCAGCCGAAGAAGCCGGGGGCTCCCCCGAGGAAGGTGGTGGTGAATGCCTCGAAAAAGTCGGGCACGCGATTGTTGGAGACGGTGCTGTCTACAACGAGTCCGATGTCGGCCCCGTCGAATCCTGCCTTCAGCTTGAACAGACCTTCGTTAAGCCACAGGATGCCGAGGCCCACCCTCGCCGCTCCCGTGATGACGGAAGCGACAAGGGAAAGCGCACGGTTCATCATGAGAGGAGTGCGGATCCGAAGATTGCCTTGACCTTGTCGCAGTAGATGACGACGGTGTCGTAACCGGAGACATCCATGGCATCGAAGGTGAAGGTTTGGGTCTCTTCATCGAAGACAACAGAGTCGATCTGCATGCCGGCGGCAATGGCATCCTCATCGTCACCATTGGTGAGGTAGACGTGCAGGTCGGGGCCCTCGTCGGAGGAGTACCCGGAAAGCACGATTTCTGAGTCGCTGACCGTGACGGTACCGGCGACCGACTTGTCGCCCTGGCCAGCGAACTCACCCGTGCGCGTTACTTCGTCAACGGGAGCCACCGTCTCGGACTGCGACGACTCGGGGGCGGTGGATTCGCTGCTCGTGGTGTCGGTTGCTGCACCGCTGCAGGCACTGAGCATGAGCGAGAGAGCGAGGATTGCTGCGCCGGAGATAACTGATTTTCTCATGAGGGAGTTCCTAAGTTCGTGTGTTGTTGGAGGACGCCAACGAGTCAATGACGCGGTGACGGTTACGAACCTAAGCCGGGGGTTCAGCGAAAATGACGGATGTTTCAAGAGCGTAAGAATTGAAACCGGCATTCCCTCGGGCAGCCAATCTAGGCTGGGGCTATGGAAAATCAGCCGAGCGTCATGATCGTCGAAGACGACGCCACTGTGCTCTCGGTGGTCACCGAATACCTGCGCGGGCGGGGATATTCCGTTACGGGCATTAGCGACGGGATCCAAGCGCGCGATGCCCTGCGCGGCCCGCTACCCGACGTGCTCATTCTCGATCGAATGCTGCCCGGCGTCGGCGGCGACGAACTGTGCCGACAGGCGCGCGCGGCATCCCCGCAGCTACCGATCATCATGCTGACCGCTCTGGATGCCGTAGAAGAACGCATCGATGGTCTCGAACACGGCGCCGATGACTACATCGCCAAGCCATTCTCGTTGCGCGAATTGCAACTGCGAGTCGACGCGATGGTGCGCCGCACGCGCAGCTCGCATGTGTCATCCGAACCGTTTACGCTCGGTCAGTTTCGCGTTGACCCGGCGCACCGCACGATCTTCCTCGACGGCAACGAGATGACATTGACCACCCGCGAATACGAGCTCTTTCTCTTTCTGCTGCAAAACCCCGAACGCGTGCTGAGTCGCGACGACATTCTGCGTGAGGTGTGGGGGTGGAGCTTTGGCGAGGCCTCTACCGTCACCGTGCACGTGCGCCGACTGCGCGAAAAGATTGAACCCGAACCGCGCTACCCCCGCTTTCTCCTCACGGAGTGGGGCAAGGGATACCGCTTCACCGTGAAGGATGCCGCATGATCCTCAACTCGAGCGAGGTGCTGTTCATTCTCGCCACCGCCGCCGTCTGCACGACCGCCGTGATGCTGGTCGCGCTGCTCGTTTTGCGGTGGGGCCGTCGGCGTTCGATTGCGTTCCAGTTCACGGTCGTCGTGATTGCGGCGATCGTCTCGATCGCTGTGACTACCGTCGTCGCGACCGCGCAAATGTATCTCTCGGCCCACGACCTGCAGGTCGTACTGTGGGTCGTCGGCATCTCGACGGTGATGAGTCTCATCGCCGCCCTCGTGAGTGGGCGGGCGGTTCGCCGGGCCTTTGCCACGCTGCGCGAAAGCGTGGCGCAGGTCGGAGCAGGCGATGTTGTCGCCCCCAATTCCGACACGTGGAAAGAGGTCGCCGAAGTCTCGGTGCAGCTCTCCGAAGCCTCCGAACGCCTCGCCGCCGCGCGTGACGAAATTGCTCGCCTCGATGCTTCGCGCCGCCAGTTCTTCGCCTGGATCTCGCACGACCTCCGCACTCCCCTGACCGGCATCAGCGCCCTCGCCGAAGCCCTTGACGCTGGCGTAGTGGAAGACCCGAGCGACTACCTGCGCCAGATTCGCGCCCAGGTCGGCACCATGAATCGTCTCGTCGACGATCTCTTTGAGCTGTCGCTCATCCAAAGCGGCACCCTCACGCTGCGGCCCGAGAACGTGGAGCTGCTCGATATTGTGTCGGATGCCGTTGCCGACGTCAGCCAGCTGGCGGCGGCTCGCGGCATCCAGATCAGCCATGCCGGCGTGGAGGGGCGGATGCTCTGGGCCGACCCGCACGAGCTCACGCGCGTGGTCGTGAATCTGCTCACCAACAGCATCCGCTACGCGCCAGCGAACTCGCAGATTCTCGTGAGCGCCGACCAGCGCGATGAGTCAAGTCTGGTGCTGTCGGTGCTCGATCAAGGCAGCGGGGTCGCCAGCGAAGACCTCAGTCACATGTTCGAGATCGGTTGGCGCGCCACCGAAGCGCGCACTCCCGAGCAGGAGTCGAGTGGTTCGGCCGGCGCCGGACTCGGCCTCGCGATCGTGCGCGGCATCGTCGAAGCCCACGGCGGCGGTGTGAACGCCGAGCAGCTCCCCGAGGGGTTCCGACTCAACGTCGCGCTACCGACCGTCGCGGCCTAGCACGCTAGCTAGCGTTCTAAGAGAGCAGTTCGTCGAGTTCGAGCCAGCGGGTCTCGACGGTGTCGAGAGCCTCTTGCAGCGCCTGCTGTTCGCCAACGAGAGCACCCAAACCAGCGAAGTCTGACTGGTCGTGCGTGGCCATGCGCTGGTGAAGTTCAGCGATCTGCCCCTGCAGCTTGGCAATCTTGCGACCGGCAGCAGCGTGCTCCTTCTGCGAGTTGCGCAGCTCGGCACCACCCAGCTTGGGCTTGGCCTTCGCGGCCGTGGCATCCGGCGCACCAGCGGCAGCACCAGAAGCATTGCCCGAGGAGCCCTTGAGCTGCTGGTTACGAAGCTCGAGGTACTGGTCAACACCACGCGGCAGGTGACGGAAGTTGCCCTCCATCACGGCGTACTGCTGGTCAGTCACGCGCTCGAGCAAGTACCGGTCGTGGCTCACGACGAGCAGCGTGCCGGGGAACGTGTCGAGGAGGTCTTCGATCGCGGCCAACATGTCGGTGTCGAGGTCGTTAGTCGGCTCATCGAGAATCAGAACGTTCGGCTCCGAGAGCAAAATGAGCAGCAATTGCAGTCGACGCTTCTGCCCACCCGAGAGGTCTTTCACCGGGGTGGAGAGCTGCGTGCTCGTGAATCCAACGCGCTCCAACATCTGGGTCGGCGTCATCTCTTTGCCGCCCGTGACATAGGTGCTCTTGTGGCGGCCGATAACGGTGCTGACGCGCTCTTCCCACACGTCATCGAGCTCGGCGAGCTGCTGAGTGAGGGTCGCGACCTTGATGGTCTTGCCACGCTTGACGCGACCAGCCGTCGGCAGCAGGGTGCCCGAGACGAGCGAGAGCAGCGTCGACTTTCCGGCACCATTGACACCGAGGATGCCCGTGCGCTCGCCGGGAGCGATGCGCCACGTGACGTCCTTGAGTACGGTCTTTTCGCCCTGCGCTCCGGATGCCGGGTCAGTGACCTGGTAGGTGACGGTCACGTCTTCGAGGTCAACAACATCCTTGCCGAGGCGCTGCATCGCCATCGACGACAGCGACACGCTGTCGCGGGCGGGAGGTTCGTTTTCGATGAGCTCGTTGGCAGCATCGATGCGGAACTTCGGCTTCGTTGTGCGCGCGGGCGCACCGCGGCGCAACCAGGCCAACTCTTTGCGCATGAGGTTCTGGCGCTTCGCTTCGGAGGCAGCAGCCATGCGGTCACGCTCCACGCGCTGCAGAATGTAGGCCGCGTAGCCGCCTTCGAAGGGCTCAATCAGACGATCGTGAACCTCCCACGTGGCGGTACAGATCTCATCGAGGAACCACCGGTCGTGAGTGACGACCAGCAGCCCGCCGGCGTTAGTTCCCCAGCGGCGCTTGAGGTGGCCGGCAAGCCACGAAATGCCTTCGACGTCGAGGTGGTTAGTGGGCTCATCCAAGAAGATGACGTCCCAGTCGCCAATCAGCAGAGCCGCAAGAGCAACACGACGACGCTGGCCACCAGAGAGGTCGCCAATTTTGGCTTCCCACGGGATATCTGCTGCGAGGCCCGCAATAACGTCGCGAACCTTGGGGTCGCCCGCCCACACGTGCTCGTCGATATCGCCAATGACGGTCTCGTGCACCGTCTTGGTTCCATCGAGCTCGTCGGCCTGATCGAGCATTCCGAGGCGCACGCCATTGCGGCGCGTAACGCGACCCTCGTCGGGCTCGAGTCGGCCCGAAAGCATCCGCATAAGGGTAGTTTTGCCGTCACCGTTGCGACCGACGATGCCGATACGGTCGCCCTCGTCGAGGCCGATCGTGACATTATCAAAGATTACGCGGGTCGGAAATTCGAGATGAAGGGACTCAGCGCCAAGAAGGTGTGCCATTCGGGCAAGCCTAGCCGGGTTAGTCGCTAATAATTCGCGCGCCGTGAACCGGACCGGTCGCCCGCACCACGTTCATTTGCGCTGCGCTCAACGCGATCTGCAATTCGAGGGCCGAATCGAGGTCAGCGGTGAGGAAGGCAACCGTCGGGCCCGAGCCAGAAACGACACCCGCGAGGGCGCCGTTCTTCTCGCCGAGTTCGATCACGCCAGCAAGCGACGGTGCCATTTTGAGCGCGGGGGCCTGCAGGTCATTGTGGAGGCACTCGGCAAGCATGTGCGGGTCGCCGGCACGCAGTGCCTGCAGAACATCAGCGTCAACCGACGGGGCAACCTCGGCCGGGAAGATGTCTTGAGAGTACTGCTGGCGGTGCTCATCAAGCGCCGTGTACACCTCGGGAGTCGAGAGGCCCGCATCGGAGAGAGCGAGAACCCATTGAAACTGGCCTTTGGCAAGAGCAGGGCTGAGCTGGTCGCCACGGCCTGTTCCGATAGCGGTTCCGCCGGTGAGCGCGAAGGGCACGTCGGCACCCAATTCGCTGGCGAGGCCGAGCATTTCTTCGCGAGAGATGTTGGTGCCCCAGAGCGCATCGCAGGCCAAGAGAGTTGCTGCGGCATCCGCCGAGCCGCCGCCCATACCGCCCGTGACAGGAACGTGCTTGTCGATTTCGAGCCGAACACCGCCACGGTAGCCAGTGCGGCGAGCGAGAAGGCGAGCCGCCATGATGGCGATGTTGGAGCCGTCGGTGGGCACACGAGAAAGATCGACGGTGCCGGTAACCGACACCGAGAAGTCGTCGGCGTGAAAAGCGCGCACATCTTCACACAGTGAAACAGCCTGATAGGCAATGGCAACGTCGTGATATCCATCGTCGAGCAGCGAGCCGACTTTGAGGAAGACATTGATCTTGCCGGGGGCACGAGCGTGAACCATTGTGGAGGCTGCCGGGACGGTAGTCATGATCCAAACTTACCTTGTGGAACGTACCGGTCTGTGCGCAGGGTGGGGATAACGGGCCTCGACAAAAAATCGTGAAGCTCTCGTTACCCTGGTGAAACTACTTCGAAATATTGAGCCCGCGAACTGCCGCGTAGCGGGCCGTTACTGACTCCGCCCACTCGGCGCTCACATGAGCAGCGTTGGCCTTGAACCAGCTCAGAAATTCTGCGTGCTGCCACTTTCCGGCGCCCGCCATATCGAGAAACGCGAACCACTCATCGGGATGCCGCCCCGTTCCTTCCAGAACGTCGCGGTCACTGGGGGTGTTGTTCGTTGCTTCCGACATGAGGCCAACCTACCGTCGTTCGGCACCAAACGGAATGGCTGATCTGACGCAGCCTGCAGCGGGCGAAGGCATCTCGCTAGTTACGCAGCGCGCGCAATAGCAAGGAAATCGAGCACCGTGAGTTCCTCGCCGCGGGCGGTGGGGGCGATACCCGCCGCCACAAGCCGCTCGGAGGCGGCCGTTGAGCTGCCCAGCACGCTGGAGAGCGATTGACGCAACATTTTGCGACGCTGCTGGAAGGCGGCATCCACGAGAGCGAACGTTGCTTTACGCTCCTCAACGGTTCCGGGTTGTTCGCGACGCTCGAAGCGCACGAGCACCGAGTCGACGTTGGGAACAGGCCAGAAGACCTGACGGCTAACGAGACCGGCGGTGGAGAACTCTCCGTACCACGCAGCCTTGATGCTCGGCGAACCGTAAACCTTGCTGCCTGGGCCGGCGGCGACACGATTGCCCACTTCGGCCTGCACCATCACGAGACCGCGGTCGAGCGAATCGAAGTGCTCCAAGAAATGGAGCAGCACGGGAACCGACACGTTGTACGGCAGGTTCGCGACAAAGACGCGGGGCTCGTTGGGCAACTCGGTGACGCGCAAAGCGTCTTCGGTGATGACCGTGAGCTGAGCATCCGGCTGCATCTGGCTCACCGTAATGGGCAACTGGGCAGCCAGACGCTTGTCGATTTCGACGGCGACGACGGATGCCCCGGTCTCCAGAATGCCGAGCGTCAAGGAGCCAAGCCCTGGTCCAACCTCGACCACTGTTTCGCCCGAGACGACGTGCGCGGCCTTCACGATGCGGCGCACCGTGTTGGGATCAATGACAAAGTTTTGGCCCAGCTTCTTGGTGGGCTGGATGCCGAGCAGATCCGCGAGATCGCGGATCTCGGCGGGACCGAGCAGGGTGTTCATCGCGTGCCTACATTCTGTGCGCTCGAGACGGATGCAGCGGTCGTCTCGCCGCGTGCCGGCGCCGGTTCGATGCCCGTGGGGAGTTCGGTGTCCCACGAACCATAGACGGCCTCGGTGGTGGCCGCGAGTTGCGCCGAGAGTTCGAGCTCGCTGATTTCGAGGTGGGCTGCCATCGCGCGCACCGTGTGCGGCATCAGGTACGGCGCATTCGGACGGCCGCGCAGCGGATGCGGCGTGAGATAGGGAGCATCAGTCTCGATCATGATGCGATCGAGATCGATCACGGAAAGCGCTTCGCGCAGGTTCGCGGCATTCTTGAACGTCACTGTTCCGGCGAACGACAAGAACCAGCCGTTGTCGGCGGCGATGCGGGCCATTGCAGCATCACCCGAGAAGCAGTGGAAGACCGTGCGCTCGGGAGCACCGACGCGCAACAGCGTCTCGATGACCTCGTCATGAGCGTCGCGATCGTGAATCTGCAGCGCTAGGCCGTGCCGCTTGGCAATCGCAATGTGCTCTTCAAAAGAGCGGAATTGCGCGGGGCGACCCTCGTCATCCGTGCGGAAGAAGTCGAGACCCGTTTCGCCGATAGCGCGCACTCGCGGAAGCGCGGCGAGTTCGTCGATGGCGGCGAGCGCAGCATCCAACTCCCCCGCAGCAGCGAGCTCGGGAGCATCGTTTGGGTGGATTGCTACCGCAGCGAGAACACGCGGGTTGGTGGCGGCGAGTTCAGCCGACCAACGACTCGTGGCGACATCCGTGCCGACCTGCACGACACCGCGAACGCCGACCGAAGCGGCGCGGGCGAGGTGTTCGGTGAAGTCGAGTGCGCCGTCGGGCCCGCCGTCAGCGATCTCGAGGTGCGTGTGATTGTCGTAGACAACGCCCTCGAGAGGTTCGGGCAGCGGCGGATATTGCAGCTTCTCGGAGGCTTTCTCGTCGGCGCTGCGGTGACGCTGCCTGATGAACGGTTCGGTCACGCCGTGCCGCTCTCGGCATCCACTTCGATGCGCGGGAACAGCGACGATTCAAGAGCCGTGACGCGACCGGAGTGCGACCAGTTCTGAGCGTCGTCGATGCGCTGCTCGCGCAGTTCACCGACACCACCGATGGCGGTCCAGAGCTTTTCAGTTGCCTTAGGCAGCACCGGCGACAGCAAGATCGCGAGGGTGCCCAGTCCGTTGACGGTCGTGGCCAGCACGGTACCGAGGCGTTCGCGGTTGGCGGGGTCTTTCGACAGCGCCCAGGGCTCTTGCTCCGTGATGTACCCGTTGAGTTCATCCACGAGTTGCCACACTGACGAGAGTGCTTCGTTGATCGCGAACGTGTCGATGAGCGCGTTCGACTTCTCGGTGGCACGCTTCTGTGTCGCGATGATCGCTTCGTCGGATGCCGTGAGCTCACCGAGCGTCGGAATCTCACCATCGAAGTACTTATTCACCATCGCGATGACGCGCGAGGCAAGGTTGCCGAAGCCGTTAGCCAGCTCTGCTTGGTAGCGCGCGCTCAGGTCTTCCCAGCTGAAGGAGCCGTCTTGACCGAAAGTGATGGCGCTCATGAAGTAGTAGCGGAAGGCGTCGGAACCGAAGGTGTCGGTGATCTGGCTCGGAGCAATACCGGTGAGCTTCGACTTGGACATCTTTTCGCCACCCACGAGCAACCAGCCGTGGCCGAAGACAGCGCGAGGCACGGGCAGTCCGGCAGCCATGAGCATGGCGGGCCAGATCACCGCGTGGAAGCGGGCAATGTCTTTACCGACGAGCTGCACGGCAGGCCAGCGCTTGGCGAACTGTTCGTCGTCGACGCCGTAGCCGATGGCGCTGACGTAGTTGAGTAGGGCGTCGAACCAGACGTACACGACGTGGGTTTCATCCCAGGGAACCTTGACACCCCAGTCGAAGCTGGAACGCGAAATGGAGAGGTCGTCGAGACCCTGCTTGACGAACTGCACGATTTCGTTGCGCACGCTCGCGGGCTGCACGAAGTCGGGCTGGCTTTCGTAGAGGTCGAGCAGCTTCTGCCCGAAGTCGCTCATGCGGAAGAAGTAGTTCTTCTCCTTGAGAATCTCGACGGGGCGCGAGTGAATCGCGCACACGAGCTGGCCCTTGTACTCACCGTCGGGGGCGGTGACGAGGTCATCGAGCTGCTTGTACTCTTCGCAACCGACGCAGTAGTAGCCCTCGTATTCACCGGCGTAAATATGGCCGTCGTCGTAGAGGCGCTGCAAGAACGTGGCAACGGCTTTCTCGTGACGCTCATCGGTCGTGCGAATGAAGTCGTCGTTGGCGATGTCGATGGTCTCGAGCAGCGGCTGCCAGGAGTCGGCAACGAGGCGGTCGGCCCACTCTTGGGGTGTCGTGTTGTTGGCGACAGCGGTGCGCAGAATCTTCTGGCCGTGCTCGTCGGTGCCCGTGAGCAACCAGGCGTCTTCACCCCGCTGACGGTGCCAGCGCGCAAGAACGTCGGCGGCCACCTCCGTATACGCGTGCCCAATGTGGGGAACGTCGTTCACATAGAAGATGGGCGTCGCAATGTAGAAGGAGTCGCCGGCAGACATGCCTTCATTCTATTCGCCTGTGCCGATTGATTACGCCGGGGGTGCCCGCGTTCGCTGGGAGCACCGGATGCCGCACTCTCGAATGTGGGAGTTTGTGGCTTTTTCTGTATTTGCGTTGCATTGCCACAGGAAGCCGCGTAGTCTCACAGAAACGCAGTCGGGTGCGTTGACAATCAAAGGAGATTACGGATGTACGCAGAAGAGCGGCAACAGCACATAGAGGGACAACTTGCTGAAGCTGGCCGCGTCGCTGTAATCGACCTCGCTCGCACGTTCGACGTGTCGAGCGAAACGGTCCGTCGAGACCTCGATCAGCTTGAAGCACGAGGCGTATTGCGCCGCGTGCACGGGGGCGCGGTCTCGGCGGCTCGGATTAGTCGCGTTGAAGAAAGCGTCGCCGCCCGCACCGACCGCAACTCCGATGCTAAAGAGCGCATTGCGCTGGCAGCGATGGCTCTCATTCCGTCCACCTTCACGGGCGCGATCAGCATCGACTCGGGCACCACGACCAGCCGCCTGGCTCAGCACTTGCGCGACTGGCAGCCCGCGGCATCCGCCGGTTCGCTGACGGTCGTCACTAACTCGATCTCCATCGCGGCGATCGTGAGCGAGAACCCGCACATTGAGGTTCAGCTCATCGGCGGTCGCCTGCGCGGTATCACGGGGGCTGCGGTTGGTTCCGCCACGCTCACGCAACTCTCGGGCATCCGCCCCGACATTGCTTTCCTCGGTGCCAACGGCGTTCATGCCGACTTCGGCTTCAGCACGCCCGACCCTGACGAAGCGGCCGTGAAGAGCGCGCTCACTCGAGGTTCGCGTCGCGCCATCGCCCTGGTCGACGCCTCGAAGCTCGGCATCGAAACCCTCATGAGTTTCGCCTCACTCTCGGAGGTCGACACGATCATCACTGACCACTCTCCCGACGAGGACCTCACCCTTGCCCTTGAGCGCGCGGATGTCGAAACGGTGATCGCATGATCGTCACCGTCACCGCCAACCCCAGCCTCGATCGCACGATCGAGCTCGACTCCGCTCTCGACCGCGGCGAAGTTCAGCGTTCGATTGCCAGCAGTGAACAGCCCGGCGGCAAGGGCGTCAACGTGTCGCGAGCACTCATCGCGTCGGGACTCGACACGATTGCGGTGCTTCCCGGCGATACTTCTGACCCGATGCTCGTCGCCCTGCGCGCCGAGCACACTCCGACCGCTGGGCTGCCGATCGCGGGTCGCGTGCGCTCTAACGTGACGATCACCGAGCCCGATGGCACGACCACCAAGATCAACGAGCCCGGTCCGCAGCTCTCCGCCGACGACGATGCCGCACTGATTGATCTCGTGGTCTCGCACGCGCGCCGAGCCGAGTGGGTTGTTCTTGCCGGCTCGCTTCCTCCCGGGCTGAGCAGCGACTTCTACGTTCGCGTGGTTCACGCTATTCGCGCCGCCACCAACGGGCACGGACCGCGCATCGCCGTTGATTCTTCAGGTGCCCCGATGCAGGCCCTCATCGAATCAGGCATTGGCGTTGACCTCATCAAGCCCAACTCTGAAGAGCTCGCCGAAATGACCGGCCTGGCCGACACCTTTGAAGACGACCCGGATGCCGCCGCTGCCGCCGCTCTCAGCCTTGTCGCTCGCGGCTGCCGTGCCGTACTCGCCACTCTCGGATCACGCGGAGCGCTCCTCGTGACCGCCGACGAAACCTGGCGAGCCACCATGCCTCCCGTCGCGGCCAAAAGCACCGTCGGCGCCGGCGATGCCTCCCTCGCTGGGTACCTTCTCGCCGACCAACGCGGTGCTGCCCCCGAACGACGACTGGCCCAGGCCGTCGCCCACGGAGCAGCCGCCGCTGCCCTCCCCGGCAGCACGATGCCGAGCCCAGAAAATACCACCCCCGACGCCGCTGACGTGCACCTGCTCAGCCGCCCCACCGCACCATGAACCTCAGCACGCCAACTGCTGCCTACAAGGAGAAAGCAATGTCGCAACTCATCACCCCCGACCTCGTATTGTTGGATGCCGATCTCGGCACCGACCGCGAAAGTGTCATTCGCGCGCTGACGAATCTCGTCGCCGAACAGGGTCGGGCCACCGCTGCAGAATCACTTTTTGACGACGCCTGGGCTCGCGAACAACTCACCGACACGGGAGTTCCCGGCGGTATCGCGATTCCTCACTGCCGTTCCGAAGCCGTCACCGAAGCAACCCTCGTAATGGCACGCCTCGCGCCTGCCGTTGACTTTGGTGCCACGGATGCTCCCGCCGACCTCATTTTCTTGATTGCGGCCCCGGCCGGTGCCGACCAAGAACACCTCACGGTGCTCTCCGCTCTCGCCCGCTCGCTCGTGAACCCCGAATTCGTTGACAGCCTGCGCGCTGCGGCGACTCGCGAAGAAATCGTGGCCCTCGTGGAGCAGGCAACCGCTCCCGAAGAGAAGGCTGCGCCCGCCGCCGCGACTGCTTCTGCAACTTCTTCCCCGGATGCGAGTGCAGACGCGGACGCCGCCGCTCGCCCCGTGCTGATTGCCGTCACCGCGTGCCCCACCGGCATCGCCCACACGTACATGGCGGCCGATTCACTCGCCGCTGCCGCTGAGCGTGCTGGCGTAGAACTCCACGTCGAGACTCAGGGCTCGTCGGGGTCGACGCCGCTTGATCCTGCGGTGATTGCTGCGGCATCCGCTGTCATCTTTGCTGTCGATGTGGATGTTCGCGACAAGGCTCGCTTCGCCGGCAAGGCTGTTGTGCAGTCGCCCGTGAAGCGCGGCATTGACGCCCCCGATGCGATGATCGCGGAAGCCCTTGCCGCCGGCGGCGACCCCAACGCCCCGCGCGTTGCCGGGGGCGGAGCAGCCAGCGAAGCCACCAGCAGCACGAGCGACGAGCACTTCGGCCAGACCGTCAAGCGCGCTCTGCTCACCGGTGTGAGCTACATGATTCCGTTCGTAGCCGGTGGCGGTCTGTTGATCGCGCTCGGCTTCCTGCTCGGCGGCTACCTCATCACCGAAACCGCGGGAAGCATCATCGTGGAGAACAGTCTGTGGAACCTGCCTGAGGGCGGCATTGCTGCCTACCTCGGCGCCGCGGCCTTCCAGATCGGTGCCGCCTCGATGGGCTTCCTCGTTCCCGCTCTTGCCGGTTACATCGCCTATGCGATCGCTGACCGCCCCGGTATCGCTCCCGGTTTCACCGCCGGTGCGGTAGCTGGCCTCATGGGTGCCGGCTTCCTCGGCGGTATCGTCGGTGGTCTCCTCGCGGGTGTTGCCGCTCACTGGCTCGCTCAGCGCAAGACCGCCGCGTGGTTCCGTGGCCTCATGCCTGTTGTTGTGATTCCGCTGCTCGCGTCGATCTTCGCCTCCGGCCTCATGGTGCTGATTCTCGGCGGACCGATCGCTTCGCTTACCGTGGCTCTCAATGACTTCCTCAACGGCCTGAACGGGGCATCCGCCATCGTTCTCGGTCTCATCCTGGGAGCCATGATGGGCTTCGACCTCGGTGGTCCCGTCAACAAGGTTGCGTACTCGTTCGCCGTCGCCGGCCTCGGTGCGGGTGCGATCGACAATCAGGGACCGTGGATGATCATGGCCGCTGTCATGGCATCCGGAATGGTTGCTCCGCTCGCGATGGCTCTCGCCTCCACCGTTCTCGCTCGTCGCCTGTTCTCGCCCGTTGAGAAGGAAAACGGCAAGGCTGCATGGTTGCTCGGTGCTTCGTTTATCTCCGAGGGCGCCATCCCGTTCGCTGCTGCTGACCCGCTGCGCGTGATCCCCGCCAGCGCGATCGGTAGTGCGGTTACAGGTGCCATGATCATGGCGTTCGGTGTCACCTCGCAGGCACCTCACGGTGGTGTGTTCGTGTTCTTCGCGATCAACCCGTTCCCGATGTTCCTGGTCGCGATTGTCGCAGGAACCATCGTTGCGGCACTGATGGTGGTCGCCCTCAAGCGCTTCGTGCGCAAGAGCGAGCCCGTGGCATCCACCGCCGCTCAGGTACCGGTGGCCGCCTAAAGTCGTAGGCTGGGGTCCGGGCGCACTGCGACTCAGTCGCAGAGTGCCCGGTCTCGACACTGCGCAAGGAGCATCAATGAAGATCACCGACAACGTCTATATCGATGCGCCAGTGGAGAGAGTGTTCGAGACATTCTGCGATCTCGACAACGCCCCGACCAACGTCAGCGGCATCATCGCACTAGACGTGCTCGAGGGCCCCGCGCAGCTAGAGGTGGGCACCAAGTGGCGCGAGACCCGTGTTTTTGCTGGCAAGGAGGCCACCGAAACGATGTGGGTCACCGCGTACGAAGAGGATGTGTCGTACACCGTCGACGCCGAGTCACACGGCATGCACTACCAAAGCGTGTACCTCTTCATGCCGAGTCATGGCGGAACGCGCCTCGATTACCGCTTCACGATGACGCCCCTGAACTTCGGCGCACGTCTCATGAGCATCGTCGGCCTCGTGTTTTTGGGAGCGACCAAAAAGGCGCTCACGAAGGACCACCACGAGTTGAAAGTTGCCTGCGAGGCGCAGGCGTAGTCGCTCCGGACCCTAGGGCTACTTTTTCTTAGCCTGCAACGCCGCTTCGTACAGTTCACGCTTGCTCAGCCCGGTCTGCTCGGCCACTTCGGTTGCCGCTTCTTTCAAGCGAGCACCGTCGGCTACGAGCGAGAGCACGTAGGTGACCGCGGTTGGCAGGTCGGATGTCGCGGGGGCTGCACCTTCGACGACGAGACAGATCTCGCCCCGGGCTCCGTCTTTGAACTTCTCAGCGAGCTCAGCGGCGGTGCCGCGAGCGACCTCTTCGTACATCTTGGTGAGTTCGCGGCACACGACAGCGCGACGGCCATCGCCCAGGGCGGTGGCGAGGTCGGCGAGCGCCGCCGGCAGCCGATTGGGGCTCTCGAAGAACACCATCGTACGTTCTTCGCGAGCAAGCCCACGGAAGTACGCGACCCGTCCCTTGCGGGGCAAGAAACCTTCGAAGCTGAAGCGGTCGGTGGGCAAGCCCGACACCGCGAGGGCGGTGAGCACGGCACTCGGTCCGGGCAGAGCGGTAACGGTGACCCCGGCGGCGGCCGCCGCCGCAACGAGCGGGAATCCCGGGTCGCTGATGGCGGGCATTCCAGCATCGCTCAGGACCACGACGTCAGCGTCGCGCGCGAGCTCAACAATCTCTGTCGCCTTCTCCGACTCGTTGTGCTCGTGCAGCGGAATCAGTCGCGGGCGGTTCTCAATGCCCAAAGCCCGCATGAGATGGATGGTCGTTCTCGTGTCTTCGCTCGCGATCACCTCGGCGTTCGTCAGTGCCTCGATGAGACGCTGAGAAGCGTCGCCCAGATTGCCGATGGGAGTCGCCGCAAGAATGATCACTCCCCCATTCTCCCACCCGCTCTCGCTGTGTGCGGCGCGGGTACATTCCGACGAAATCTGACGTGCGCAAAGCACCCCTGCCGAGGTCGTAGTGTTGCACTATGTCGACTCCCCCGCCCTTGAGAGGAACCCCTCTCGGCGCCGCCATGCTCGTGGTCTTTGGGCTGATCTTTCAAGACGTGGGTGCCTCGGTCGCCGTGTTGCTGTTTCCCGAGGTGGGGCCTGCCGGAATGGTCTCCCTGCGGCTGGTTTTCTCGGCGGCAATCTTGCTCGCCATAGCCCGCCCCAACCTGCGGGCTATCTCGAAGCGCGCGTGGATCATGGCCGTCATTTTTGGTATTTCGCTCGGCGGCATGAACCTGCTGTTCTACGAAGCCCTCTCGCGCGTTGACCTTGGCGCGACCGTCACGATCGAGGTGCTTGGTCCGCTCGTTCTTTCCGTCATTGTGGCTCGTCGTGCCAGCGCCTGGCTCTGGGCAGTGCTCGCCTTCGCCGGCGTTGCCCTGCTGAGCCTCGGCAGCATCGGAGCTCTTGACCCCGTCGGTGTCGCCTTCGCGCTAGCCGCCGCCGTCTCGTGGGCAGGCTACATTCTGGCGTCACGCAAGACTGGGCAAGTCTTTGCTGGATTGGATGGCCTCGCCATCGCCATGGCGATCGGCGCGATCATCAGCCTTCCCTTCGGCATCATCCAAGCGGGTAGCACTCTGCTCGAGCCGTCAATTCTGGTGCGCGGCCTCGCGGTGGCTATTTGCTCTTCGGCAATCCCTTACGCCCTCGAACTCATTGCGTTGCGACGCATCTCCGCTGCCGCTTTCTCGGTGCTCATGGCACTGGCTCCGGCCATTGCGACGGGTGCGGGATTCTTCGTGCTCGGCCAGAGCATCACGCTCATCCAGGGCGTCGGAATAGTGCTCGTGATCGCAGCCTCTATTGGGGCGGTGCGGGCGGCATCCCGCGTCCCCGGAGCACCCGGAGCGGGGCCGAACGCACTACTGCCCGAAGAGACTCCGCTGTAGAGCGAAGCTTCTCCGGGCAGGCACGCTGGGCGTGCGATTGCTAGCAAGCAGCCGCTAGCGAGCGGTCGGTGCCGCCTCCGAGGAAGTGCTCGCGTCATCCGGTTCAACGGCGTGGATGGGGTGGCTGCGCTCGAGCGCGGCTCCCTCGACATCCACGCTCGGCAGGATGCGGTCGAGCCAGCGAGGCAACCACCACACCGACTTGCCGAACAGGTGCATCAGGGCGGGGACGAACATCATCCGCACGACGAAGGCGTCGAAGAGCACGCCGATGGCGAGGCCGAAGCCGAGCGGGCGAACGATCGCCAAGTGCGAGAAGACGAAGCCTCCGAAGACGGCGATCATGATGATGGCGGCGGCGGTGACGACGGCACGACCACTGCGCAGCCCGCTCACGACGGCAGCCCTGGCGGGCACCCCGTGAATGTACGCTTCGCGCATCCCCGAGACGAGGAAGAGCTGGTAGTCCATCGCGAGGCCGAACAGCACGCCCATGATGATGATCGGGGCGAAGTTCAGCAACGGGCCCGGATCAGTGACGCCGAAGAGCGCGCCCAACCAACCCCACTGGTACACGGCAACCATCGCGCCGAAGGCCGCCAGCAGCGACAGCACGTAGCCCGCGGTCGCGATAACCGGCACGAGAAGCGAGCGGAACACCAGAATCAGGATGATCAGCGACAGGCCGACGACGACCGCGAGGTACAGCGGCAGCACGTTAGCGAGGTTCTCGGAGATGTCGATGTTTCCGCTGGCCGAGCCAGCAACTCCGAGCTCGATGTCTCCCGCTAGCGGAGAGCTATCGCGCAACTCGTGAACGAGCTCGCCCGTCGACACGCTCGTGGGCCCTTCCACAGGAACGAGCTGGAACGCGAAGTAATCCCGATCAGCAGAGACGCCGATGGGTGCGACAGCTTCGACGTCATCGAAGGCGAGTAGCTGGTCAACGAGATCGGCTTGGGTTTCGAGCTCGTCGTCTTCGGAGACGCCAGTGGGGAGCGTCGCCGTGACAAGGAGGGTGCCATTTTGGCCCGCCCCGAACTCTTCGGCGATCGTCGTATAGGTGCGGTATTGCGTGGAATCTGCGGGTTCTGACGAGCCGTCGGGAAGCCCCAACCGCATCGACAGCGCCGGAATCGCGACGATTAGCAGCCCGAGCGTTGCCACAATGAGCATGACAACCGCGCGGCTGGTGCGCATCGCGCGGGCCGGAGGAAGTACGTGCGACTCGTGACCAATGTTGGCGCGGGCCTTGCGAGAAAGCACGCGCTTGCCGAGCAGCGCCAACAGGGCCGGAGTGAGGCTCACAGCGATCAGCACCGAGATGAGAACGCAGACAGCGCCGACCGTACCCATGACGCCGAGGAACGGGATGCCGCTCACATTGAGTGCGAGCAGCGCGACGAGAACCGTCGACCCGGCGAACAGCACCGCGTTACCCGAGGTTCCGTTGGCGAGACCGATCGACTCGTGGAGTTCCATGCCCGCCGCGAGTTGGCGACGGTGACGCTGCACGATGAAGAGCGTGTAGTCGATACCGACAGCGAGGCCGAGCATCACACCCAGAATCGGCGTCACGGAGGTCATCTCGACTACCCCGGAGAAGGCGAGCGAGCCTGCGACACCGACGCCGACACCGATGATTGACGACACGATCGGCAGCGTTGCCGGTAAGAAGGAGCGGAACAGCACGAGCAAAACGACGCCAGCCAGCAGCACGCCGATAATCTCACCGATGCCCAACAAGCCATCGGTGGAGAGCGTCAGCGTCGACGAATAATCGACCGTCACGCCCTCGATGTCGACACTGTCCAGTTTTTCGGTGATCTCGCTCTTGGTCTCCGCCGAGAGGTCGAGAAGTTCGCTGTCGAAGGTGATGAGACCGAGAGCCGTCGCGCCATCGTCGGAGACGAAGCTGATGTTGGCGGCTGCATCCATGAGGCGCTCGCCAAAGCCGAGCTCACGCTCTTGCTTGCCGAGCTCGATGACACCTTCTTCCCACGCGTCTTCTTGCACGCCCAGTTCGTCGAATACCGCGTCGAGCTGTGCCTGCTGAGCATCGAACTCGGCCTGCGAGAGCTCGTAGTAACCACCAGCCTCAGCTTCGGCGATCGCGGCATCCAGCTGGATCTGCCCGTTCTCGTATTGCTCGAAGGCGGCGTCAAGCTGGTCGCGAGCCTCGACGAGTTGCGCGTTGGCAGCGTCGATCTGTTCGCGCCCGTCCACGAGCTGTTGCGATTGCTCTTCACGCTGAGCGTCGGTCTCGAAGGGGTCGATGACCGCGCTGACATCGCTCTGCGAGGTGAGGTCGGCGAGAGCATCCGAGATCTCACTTTGCTGGGAGTCGCTCAGCGCGCTGCCGTCTTCTGAGCTGAACACAACCGTGGCAGAGATTCCGCCCACGTTGCCGAGTTGTTCGGTGAGTTCATCGGCGACGCGTTCGGTTTCGGTACCAGGAATCGTCATGGTTGACGACAGGGTGCCGCCGAAGAGCGCGAAAGCTCCGCCAGCAAGGCCAAGCACGGCGATCCAGCTCACGATAAAGAGCCAAGCGCGGCGGGCCGATAGACGGCCAAGGCGGTACAGGAGTTCAGCCATGCTGAAGAAAACCTCTCGTCGGGAACACAAAAACGAGCACGTCTTCGGGCCAGACTCCAGCCTAAGTCCCCAACACTGAGTTTTCCAACACTTGTCGGAAAACTCACCCCTTTGCGGGGTATCTCTGCAATGATCGACGGATGGATGCTCGCGTAGAACGAACCCGGCGAAGCCTGCAACAGGCTCTCTTTTCGCTCGCCCAAGAGCAACCACTCGATGAAGTGACGGTCGCCGAGATCGTAGAACGTGCCGGCGTCAACCGCAGCAGCTTCTACCAACACTTCGCCGACAAAGAGACGCTGCTCGCTTTTGCCATCGAGGCCGCCGCCGAGGATGCGGGAGTGCAACTCGTTGACCTCGATCCCCTCAGCGCCGATCCGCCGCCAGCGCTCCTGAACTACCTCTCGCACCTCGACGACAACGCTGCCATCTACGCCAGCGCTCTCGGCCCGCGCGGCTCCGCTCTCGTGGGATCGCGACTGCGAGCACGCCTGAACCTCATCGTGCGTCAAGGGATTCTCGACCACGACCCCGCTGCCCCCGACGGGGTCGCCCTCGACATCGCGAGCGCCAGCGTCACCGGCGCCACCTTCGGAATTATCGATGTCTGGCTCGCTATGACTCCGCGACCGCCGGCTCGTGCCGCGGCCGACTGGATCTGGCAGACCTTCACCGCGCCCCACGAACGTTCAACGCTGAGTACGATTGCCGAGTGAGCCAGAGCAACCCGCACGACTTCGACGCCATTCTGGCAAGCGATTCGCCGGGGAGTTCAGCTGAGACCACCGCTGCTTCCGGCGCAGATTCTGCCGCGATCCCTTCTACCGCTGGCCACCACTACGCCACCGCCGGGGGTTCCCGCGTCGATGACTGGTGGGCGGCGAGAAGTCCACTGACCCGACGTTGGCTCGGGTGGGCCGGGCCGGCGATCGTGCTGGCGATCGCCGCGTTCACGCGACTGGTCGGCCTCGCGCATCCGTCATCGCTGGTTTTTGATGAGACCTTCTATGTGAAGGATTCGTGGACGCTCGTGAACCTCGGCTACGAGGCGCAGTGGCCGGCCGAAGCGGATGCCTTATTCAACAGCGGCAAGGTCAACATCTTTCTGAATGACCCATCCTTTGTGGTGCATCCTCCGCTCGGCAAGTGGTTGATTGGTTTGGGCATGCTGCCGGGCGGCGGCGAAGACCCGTTCGGCTGGCGCATCGCCACGGCCCTCGTCGGCATTCTCGCGGTCGTTGTGCTCATGCTGATCGCCAAGAAACTCTTCGGCTCCACGCTGCTCGCAACCCTGGCCGGGTTGCTGATGGCGATCGATGGCAACGCGATTGTCATGAGCCGCGTCGCCTTGCTCGACAATTTCGTCATGATCTTCGCTCTGCTCGGGGTCGGCGCGATGCTGCTCGATCGCGAGCATTCGGCCACCCGACTGGCGCTGTGGATTAGTCGCCGTGGGCTTCGCGGTGCGAGCACCGAATGGGGCCCGGCGCTGTGGTGGCGGCCGTGGCTCATGCTCGCCGCCGTTGCCTTCGGACTCGCTGCCGCCGTCAAATGGAACGGTCTCTACTTCTTGGCGGCCTTCGCCGTCTACAGCCTGGTGGTGGATGCCCTCGCTCGTCGCCAAGCTGGCATCAGCTTCTGGGGCTCCGGCACTCTCTTCAAGCAAGCCCCCGTGAGCTTCCTGCTGACCGTGCCGGTTGCGCTGCTCGTGTACCTCAGTACGTGGACGGGCTGGTTTCTCAGCGACGACGGCTACGACCGATCGTGGGCCGAAAGTGACGGCAACGCCTGGACCGGTGCTCTCAGCTGGGTGCCTCTCGACCTGCAAAGCCTGTGGCACTTTCAGTCGAGCGTGTACAGCTATCACGTGGGCGAAACCCGACCGCACCCCTACCAAGCGAACCCTCTGACGTGGCTGCTGCTCATCCGCCCCACGAGCATGTTCTACGAGAATCTCTCCCGCGGCGACGACGGCTGTTTCGCGGATGCCTGCGGCGCCTCCATCTCTGGAATCGCCAACCCGATCATCTGGTGGGCTGCGACCGCCGCCATGCTGTACCTCGTGTATCGCTTGGTTCGGTACCGCCAGTGGCAGACCGGCTTCATTCTGATGGGCGTCGCCGCCGGCTACTTGCCGTGGTTGTTGTACCTGAACCGCACCGTTTTTCAGTTCTACACGATCGTGTTCGAGCCGTACCTGATTTTGGCGCTCGTGGCGGCGCTCGGGGTGATCCTCGGCAGCCGCGACGACGACCGTTATCGACGAACGAGCGGCCTCGGGGTCGTCGCAGTGTTCGTGGTCGTCGTGATCGCGGTCAGCGTGTTCTTCTGGCCGCTCTGGACCGGTCAGGTCATTGACTACGACCTGCTGCGCCTGCGCTGGTGGTTGCCGACCTGGATCTAGGCCAGCCGTTTCGTGGCGTTCTGTTACGTCACAAATCTGTAGGCGGCATCCGCTTGGGTAGCCTGTGGCTATGGCTGATCAGAGTGGTTCCGACCGCAACTATGGTTTTCGCACGCGCGCAATTCACGCGGGCAACATCCCCGATGCGACAACGGGCTCTCGCGCCCTGCCGATTTACCAGACGAGCGCGTACGTCTTTGATGACACCGCGGATGCCGCGGCCCGCTTTGCGCTGCAGAAGTACGGCAACATCTATTCCCGGCTTGCCAACCCGACGGTCGCGAGTTTCGAGGAACGAGTTGCGTCGCTCGAGGGCGGACTCGGCGCCGTTGCTACCGGCAGTGGGCTGAGCGCGCAGTTCATTACCTTCGCGTCGCTCGCCGGTGCCGGCGATCACATTGTGTCGAGCGCAAATCTCTATGGCGGGTCCATCACTCAGTTGGATGTCACGCTGCGTCGTTTTGGGGTGGAGACCACGTTCGTGCGCTCCGCCGACCCCGAGGACTATGCGGCGGCCATCACTGACAAGACCAAGCTGATTTTCGCGGAGACCATCGCGAACCCGTCGGGCGAGATTGCCGATATTGAGGGTTTGGCGGAGGTTGCTCATGCTCACAATCTGCCGCTCATCATCGACTCGACGGTCGCGACACCGTACCTGAACCGCCCGATTGAGTGGGGCGCCGATGTCGTCACGCACTCGGCTACGAAGTTCTTGGGTGGCGCGGGCACGACCCTCGGCGGCGTAGTGGTGGAGAGCGGTCGCTTCGACTGGGCCACCGACCGCTTCCCCCTTTTCGATGAGCCTGTGCCAAGCTATGGCGGCCTCAACTGGAGCGGCAACTTTGGCGAGTACGCCTTCCTCACTCGCTTGCGCGCTGAGCAGCTACGCGACATCGGGCCCGCCCTGTCGCCGCACTCGGCCTGGTTGCTCGCGACCGGAGTCGAAACCCTTCCCTTCCGGATGCAAGCCCACGTCGACAACGCGCGCACCGTCGCCGAGTGGCTCGAAGCCGATTCGCGAGTCGAGACCGTGTACTGGGCGGGGCTGCCGGGGCATCCGCACTTCGAGCGTGCGCAGAAGTACCTGCCGAAGGGCGCCGGCTCGGTGTTCTCGTTCGAGGTTCGCGGATCAGCAACCCAGAACAGCCGGGCTGTCGGGCAAAAGTTCATCGAGAGCGTGGAGCTAGCCAGCCACCTCGCCAACATTGGTGACGCGAAAACGCTCGTGATTCATCCCGCATCGACAACGCACGCGCAGCTCACCGAGCAGCAGCTCACCGATGCAGGCGTACTGCCCGGTGTCGTTCGCATCAGCGTGGGAATTGAAGACCCCGAAGACATCATCGCCGACCTCGACCAGGCGCTGACCGCAGCGACGAAGGGCTAACGATGTCGACCGAAGAACTCCAGACCACCCAGCTCAGCAACGGGCTCACGTGCGACCTGCCCGCCAGCTCGCCGCTCGCCAAACTGCTCAAGTCGCAGCGAACCTGGGTCGGGCCGGATGCCAAGAAGCGTGCCGCAATCCTGCGCGGTGCGAAGTCAATTGCGATCGTCGGCGCCTCGCCGAATCCCTCGCGGTCGAGCTATTTCGTGGGCACCTACCTGCTGCAGTCGACCAACTACACGGTGTATTTCGTGAACCCCAACGCCGATACGATCCTCGGCGAGAAGGCGTATCCCGATCTGGCATCGTTGCCCGAAGTGCCCGACATTGTGGATGTCTTTCGCAAAGCCAGCGACATCCCGAGCGTGATCGACGATGTGCTCGCCATCGGTGCGAAGGCTGTGTGGGTGCAGCTCGGCATCTGGAACGAAGAAGCCGCCGTCTACGGCGAATCGCAGGGGCTCACGGTGGTCATGGACCGCTGCCTCAAGGTGGAGCACGCCCGCTTCAACGGCGGGCTCAACCTCATGGGCTTCGACACCGGGGTTATCTCCTCGCGTCGCGCGGGGCGCTAGGCGAGCGGGGCGTTACTCACTCGGTACTCCCAGCAGGGCAAGGCCGTTGCGATCGCCGTGCTCGATCATTTCGCCGTAATACTCAATAACGAAGGTGCGGGCGAGTTGCCCAGCCCGAGCGCCGTCCTGGGCTTCGATGGCGTTGAAGATTTCGTAGTCGTGGGCGAGCGAGAGCTTCATCTGCGCACCGGAGTCAGGAGCGCTGTCGATGCGGTCATTGACCAAGTCAACGAGTGCGCCGCGAGCCGCATCACCGCAAATCTGCATGAGTTGGTTGTGGCTTGCCTCCCACACGGTGGCGTGAAAATCAACGTCTGCTTGGCTAAATGCCGCTGACCCGCCGGCGATGCTCGATTCCATTGCTTCGACGGCAGCGCGCATTTCTTCGAGCTGCTCGGGCGTTCGATGTTCGGCGGCAAGGGTGCAGGACGCCCCTTCGAGCATGACGCGGAATTCGACCAGCTCAGAGAGCTTGATCGTGCCACTGCGAACCAGCCGGTTCATCGCTTTGTGCAACGTTGCCGGCGACGCTTGAAGAATTTCGGGTCCACGCGGATCTCCGGGGCGCGAGCGAACAAGCCCGCCACTTTCGAGCACGCGGAGGGCTTCGCGCACGGTCGCACGGCTTACTGCAAAGGTACCCATGAGGTCCCGCTCACTCGGCAAACGGTCCCCGGGATTGAGCTGACGCGTCGCAATCGCTTGTTCGATCTGCTCCACGATTGCTTCGTAGGCGCGCACAGGCTTGACGGCGACGAACTCAGTTTTGTCAGTCATCTACTTTCCTTTTGCACATCATTGTTGCCGGTTTTCGATCATTTCGCGCCCCACGTTGACGACCTTCAACGACCGTGCCACACTATCGGACACGTCCTAAGTGTACTGGTCAGACCAGTTGTTTCAGGTCGTTATCCAGCACATTTCACCCCCGTTTCGCACCGCTTCATTCCCGCAATAATTCGGAAACAAACCAAGGAGATTGTCTAGACATGAGGTCCTTTACCCGGCGGAAATCCCTCGCCATCACCGCAACCGCAATGGTTGCTTCTCTCGCACTCGTCGGATGTTCAGCCGCTGACGATTCCAGCGATGCCGCCGCCAGCACCGAACTCGTCGTCGGTCTGCTCGCATCCCCGGCAAGCCTCGACTTCTCCACCACCGGTGGTGCCGCGATCCCGCAGGCGCTGCTCTACAACGTCTACGAAGGTCTCGTCAAAATCGACAACGCCGGCGACATCCAACCGCTGCTCGCCGAGTCCTACACGGTCAGTGATGATGGACTCGTCTACACGTTCCTGTTGCACGAGGGCGTGACCTTCTCCAACGGCTCACCCTTCACCGCCGAGAGCGTCAAATTCAGCCTCGAACGCGTTGCCGACAACTGGACCGCCAACGGCCCCGGCTACCTCGATCCCATCGCCTCCGTTGACGTGGTGTCAGACACCGAAGTGACCATCACGCTCAGCACCCCGAGCAATAGCTGGCTCTTCAACATGGCCGGCCCGGTTGGAACGATGTTCAGCCCCGACGGCATCGATGATCTCGCCACCGATCCAGTCGGAACCGGCCCATACGACGTGAGCGAGTTCACCTCCGGTACCAGCCTCGAGCTGACCGAACGTGAAGACTACTGGGGCGACGCTCCCTTCATGACCGATGTCACGTTCAACTACTACGCCGACGCCACCGCCCAGACGAATGCTCTCCTGGGTGGAGACATCGACCTCATCTCCGCGCTCACTGCTTACCAGCTCATCGGTCAGTTCGAATCGGATGACGACTTCACCGTCTACGAAGGAACCTCCACTGGCGAGACCACCATGACGCTAAACAACCAGAGCGACGCGTTCAGCGACGTTCGCGTTCGTCAAGCCGTCATGTATGCCGTTGACCGCCAAGCCGTGCTGGACACGGTGAACAGCGGTTACGGTTCACTCATCGGTTCGATGGTTCCGCCGACCGACCCGTGGTTCGACGACTCGCTTGTGGAGCTCTACCCCTACGACCCGGCCAAGGCCGAAGCTCTTCTGGCCGAAGCAGGCGTCAGCGACCTCACCGTCTCGATGAAGTTGCCCAACCTGCCGTACGCCATGGATGCCGGCCAGGTCGTCAAGGATCAGCTCGCTCAGGTCGGCATCACCGCCGACGTCACCACGCTGGAGTTCCCCGCAGTCTGGCTCGATGAGGTCTTCACCAACCACGATTACGACATCTCGATCATCGCCCACACGGAACCGCGTGACATCAGCGCGTTTGCAGCGCCGACCTACTACGCGGGTTACGACAACCCCGAAGTAATGGCCCTGTTCGCTGAAGCAGATGCAAGCGATGAAGCAACCTTCGTCGAGTTGATGAAAGAAGCTAGCGCGACCATGGCCGAAGAAGCCGCGGCCGACTGGCTCTTCCTCAACCCGAACGTGACGGCAGCAGACGCTGACCTCACCGGGGTTCCGCTGAACGCGCCGACGTTGTCATTCGACCTGACGACGATCGCACGCTAACAACCGCTTCACCAGCACTACTCCCCTGACGGGCGGAGTCGGGCGTCGCCATCTTCGGCGCACCGGCTCCGTCCGACAGGCCCCAGTCCCATCACTGCGAGAAGGCCCTAACATGCTGTTGACCATCGCCCGCCGGATCGGCATCTTTGCCGCGACACTGGTGGCGGCATCCATCATCACGTTCTTGATGTTGTCGATCCTTCCCGGCAACGCTGCCCGAGTCGCTCTCGGCATCGAAGCAACCGAAGCCCAAGTCGCCGCTCAAGAGCAGCTCATGGGCCTCGACCGCCCCCTCTACATCCAGTTCTTCGACTGGTTCGGCCACCTCGTGATCGGCGACTTCGGCACCTCTACCGTGTCGGGTCAAGAAATCGGGCCGCAGATCGGTGACGCTCTGGCCATCACCGGAGTGCTCGTGATCTCGAGCGTGCTGCTCGCCCTCCTCTTCGCCATTCCCATGGGCATCCTCTCGGCCGTGCGCCAGAACAAGGCCGATGGCGTGATCATCTCCGGCATCAGTCAGGTCGGCATCTCGATCCCCGGCTTCCTCTTCGGAATCCTTCTCGTGGCGCTCTTCGCCGTGAAACTCAAATGGCTGCCCGCGGGAGGCTGGGATGACCCCGGCGAAGACTTCGTCGGATTTCTCGAACACCTCATCCTCCCGGCCATCGCGCTCGGCTCGGTGCAGGGCGCCGTACTCAGCCGCTATGTACGCTCCTCGGTTCTCGAAGTAATGCGCGAAGACTTTCTCCGCACCGCTCGCGCCAAAGGCCTCACCCCCAACCGCGCGCTCATGCGCCACGGTCTTCGCAACGCCGCGATCCCCGTCATGACCGTGCTCGGCCTTCAAATTGCCTCGCTGTTGATCGGAGCCGTTGTTATCGAACGCGTCTTTGCCATCCCCGGCCTCGGCAGCCTGCTCCTCGACAAGGTGGCCCTGCGCGACCTGCCCAGCATCCAAGGAATCGTGATGGTTCTTGTCGCCCTGGTCTTGCTGCTCAATCTCCTCATCGACATCGCTTACACCATTGTTGACCCCCGACTTCGGAGCGCATCATGACGACAACAACTCCTTCTGCCGCGGCTTCGCGCGTGCGTCGAAATGCCACCCCTTCGGGCAAGCGCCGCAATGGCAACCTGATCGTCGGGCTAGTTCTCATCGGACTCATTGTCTTCGCCGCGGTGCTCTCCGCGTTCTGGACACCGTTCGACCCGGAAGGGGTCTTTCCCAGCGAGTTGCTGCTTCCCCCCGGAGGCGAGCACCTTCTCGGCACCGACAACTTCGGTCGTGACGTTCTCAGCTCCATCCTGCGCGGCGCTCAGATCTCCTTGATCGTCGGAGTGGTCGCTGTCGGCATCGCCGCCGTACTGGGAGTTCCCTTCGGAATCGTCGCCGGCATGAACCCCGGGCGACTCGACCAATTCATGATGCGTGGCAACGACATCCTTCTCGCCTTCCCCGCCCTGCTGCTCGCGATCATCTTCGGTGCCGTCTTCGGAGCCAACACCACGACCGCGATGATCGCCCTCGGCATTGGTTCAGCACCTTCCTTCGCCTCCATCGCCCGCAGCGGCACCCAGCAGGTAATGAGCCGCGAATACGTGCAGGCGTCAAAAGCATCCGGAAAGAACGGCTGGTTCGTTGGCGTGCGACACGTGCTGCCCAACATCTCCGGAATTCTGATCGTGCAAGCATCCGTCTCCTTCGGTATCGCCGTGCTGGCCGAAGCTGCCCTCTCGTACCTCGGCCTCGGAACCACACCACCAACACCGTCGTGGGGGCGCATGCTGCAAGACGCCCAGGGCTACCTCTACGTTCAACCGCTCCTCGTGGTCTGGCCCGGCATCGCGATCGCCATTGCCGTGCTCGGCTTCAACCTCCTTGGCGACGGATTACGCGACCGGCTCGACCCCAGAATGCAGGTAAAACGATGACTACGACCGACTCCCCCATCGAGCCGACGCTCAGCGTTCGCAACCTCACCGTCAACTCGGCCTACGCCGAGCTACTGCACGGCATCAGCTTTGACATTGCCCCCGGCGAGCGCGTCGGGCTCATCGGAGAATCCGGTTCCGGCAAATCCTTGACGGCAACCTCCGTCATGGGACTCTTGCCCGAAACGCTTGCGGCCAACGGTGAAATTCACCTTGCTGGCGGACACGGCGACCTCGTGCACGCCTCGGAGACGAAGCTCAGTGAATTGCGCGGCAACACGATGGCCATGGTCTTTCAGGAGCCCATGACCGCGCTGAACCCGCTCATGAAGGTCGGTGCGCAGGTTGCCGAAATCATGACCCAACACCGCACCGTTCCCGCCGGCAAAGCGGCCGCCGCTCGCGCCGTTGAGTTGCTCGCTCAGGTAAAACTGCCGAACCCTGCCGAAGCGGCCCTCGCGTTCCCTCACCAGCTCTCTGGCGGCCAGCGCCAACGCGTCATGCTCGCCATGGCGATGGCTAACGACCCCCAGCTTCTGCTCTGCGACGAACCCACAACCGCTCTGGATGTCACCGTGCAGGCCGAAGTGCTGCGCCTGATTGAAGGTCTGGTGACCGAACGCGGCACCTCGCTACTCTTCATCACCCACGACATCGGCGTTGTCGCAGAGGTCTGCGAGCGCGTGCTCGTCATGTACAAGGGCGACATCGTCGAAGATGGCACGGTCGAGCAGGTCATCACCAACCCACAGCATCCGTATACGAAAGCACTCATCGCGGCCTCGAACCTCTCTGTCGTGGATGAGCGGGGTCGCCTGCACACGATTGCTACGAGCGCGATCACGCTTCCCACCGCGGCCGAGCTTGCGGCGGCAGTGGCGGAACCTGCCGCAACGAAGGCCCCGGCGGAACCTGTGCCGGCTGCTGCCCAGTCCGCCCGCAGCCTCGACTTCGTTATCCCGCACCAGCGCCGCACCGATCCCGACGAACGGATCATCTTCAACGAGATCGCGGGTGAGCCGCTCATTCGGGTGCGAGACCTCACGCGCCAGTACAAGCGCCGGGGCGGAAGCAAACTCTTTGGCAAGGCGCCCGTCGTTCACGGTTTGCGTGGGCTCGACTTCGATGTGGCTAAGGGTCAACGTTTCGGCATCGTCGGCGAATCGGGGTCGGGAAAGTCGACTCTGATGCGACTGATGTGTGCGCTCGATGAGCCAACCGGGGGCAGCATCACGGTCTCCGGTCAGGAGCTGGCGGGTGCGAAAGAGCGCGACCTGCGCGACTTCCGCAGCCAGGTGCAGATCGTGTTCCAAGACCCCATGGGATCGCTTGATCCACGCATGAAGGTTGAGCAGATCGTGGCCGAGCCGCTGCGTGGTGTCAGCCGCGATGAGGCGCGCGAGCGAGTGATTGCTCAGCTCGAATCTGTCGGTCTTGAAGAGGATGTCATGCACCGTCATCCGCACCAGTTCTCGGGTGGTCAACGCCAGCGCATTTCCATCGCGCGGGCTCTCATCACTCGCCCTCGCGTGTTGGTGGCAGACGAGGCCGTGAGCGCTCTGGACGTCTCGGTGCGCGCGCAGGTGCTCAACTTGCTCTCCGATCTGGTCGATGAGTACGCCCTCACGTTGCTGTTCGTCTCGCACGACCTCGGCGTGATCCGGCACTCGTGCGACACCGTGGCAGTGCTGTCGGATGGCCGCATCGTCGAGTGCGGACCGACCGATGACGTCTACGACAACCCTCTCCACCCGTACACCCAGAAGCTCGTGAGCGCGACGCCGTCGATCGCTGAGCTCGCCGGAAAGGCCCGCGCATGAGCGAGAAAGAGACGACCTCGCGTCGCGACGTTGGCTCCATTACTGATGTCGACGGCATCCGCGTTGGGCAGGTCAACCGCGTAGGCGATGGCTGGCTCAGTGGGGTGACCGTCGTGCTACCCGACGCCGACACGATCGGTGGCGTTGATGTGCGCGGCGGCGGCCCGGGAACCCACGAGACCGATGCCCTCGACCCGCGCACTCTCGTGCCTACGGTCGACGCTGTGGTACTGACTGGCGGAAGCGCTTTTGGGCTGGCGACGGCCCAGGGTGCTCAGCGCTGGTGTGAAGAAGATGAGCGCGGCATCCTCGTCGGCACGCTGCCGCACGAGGTAGTGCCGATTGTTCCGGCTGCCGCGATTTTTGACCTCGGGCGCGGTGGCGAGTTCGGCAATCGCCCCACCGAGCAAATGGGCTACGACGCCACCGCGGCGGCCGCGGCAAGCATTCCGTTTAGCGCTGTCGAGCGTGGCAACGTGGGCGCGGGAACCGGCGGCGCACTTGGCGGACTCTACAAGGGTGGCGTGGGCACTGCCTCGGTCACCCTCACGGGAGATAACGCCGGAATTGTCGTGGGCGCCATCGTGGTTGTGAATGCGGTCGGGATGCCGTGGCTTCCTCAGACGACAGCGTCAACGACCGCAGGTGGTAAGGCTGCTGCCGCGGCGGCCGGGGTCGATCCGGTGCGATCGGCATCGCCGCCGCAGGGACTCAACACGACGATCGCGGTCGTCGCGACGAACGCGATTCTTGATCCGGCGGAAGCATCGCGCACGGCGACAACCGCCCATGACGGGTTTGCCCGAGTACTCAATCCCGTGCACACCCTCACCGATGGCGACACTATTTTTATGCTCGCCACAGCGAAGCAGGAACTGGCCGGCGATGATCGTAGCGGTCGCGTTGCTTCGCTCTTCGCGCTGCAGACCGCAGCAGCGGAAGCCACGCGTCTCGCCATTCTGGATGCCATTGACTCGGCTCGTACCGTGACTACTTCGGTCGTCACCCTCGAACGTTTCCCCCTCCCCACTGACCTCGACTGGAGCGTCCTCGCATGACCGTCACCCCCACTGGCAGCACCGCGTCGTTGGCAACGCTGACGGCTACCGAACTCGGTTCTCTTTTCGCTACCCGGGCGATCTCGCCCGTCGAGGTCACCCGTGCCGTTCTTGAGCGCGCCGAGGCCAAGCAGGCGCAGCTGAATTGTTTTTATGCCATCGACACCGCGGGGGCGACTGCTGCAGCGGAGGCTAGCGAGAAGCGCTGGGCTGCCGGCGAAGCTCTCGGTCCCCTTGATGGCGTTCCGGCGACGATCAAAGAGAACGTGGCTTTGGCCGGTTTCAGCCAGCCTTCGGGCACGGCGGCCAAGTTCGACGCACCTCCGGCCACTGCTGACGGCCCTCTTGCCGCTCGCCTCAAAGAAGCAGGGAGCGTTATTTTCGGCATCACCGTGATGCCCGACTACGGGATGCTCTCCTCGGGTGTCTCGTCCTTGCATGGCATCACCCGCAGCCCCTGGAACCCCGCGTGGACGGTCGGCGGCTCCAGTGGTGGAGCCGGTGCTGCCGCAGCAGCGAGCGTCGGTCCGCTGCACTCCGGTTCCGATATCGGCGGATCACTGCGCCTTCCGGCGACCTGGCTCGGGCTTGTCACGCTCAAGCCGAGTGCTGGCCGCGTGGCCGTTGACCCTCCTTACATGGGTCGCGTCGCCGGCCCCCTCACCCGCACCGTCGATGATGCCGCGCTCATGATGAGCGTCATGACGCGACCGGATATTCGTGACTACACGAGCCTCGGCCAGCAAGATTTGGACTGGAACGACATCCACTATTCCGATCTCGATTCTGCGATGCGCGGCAAGAAAGTCGCCTTCCACCTTGAGGGTGGCGCAGGCTTGCCCACGGACCCCGAGGTCGCTGCGGCGATTCAGGATGCCGTCAGCCACTTTGCTGCCGCCGGTGCCGAGATCACCGAGATCGCTGCGCCGATGACCGAGGAGTATCTCGATGACCTCGACATGTTCTTGCGGGTGCGTTCGCTTGGAGACTTTGAAGCGCTGAGCCCCGAGCGCCAAGCGATGGTGCTGCCGTTCATCCAAGATTGGGTGCTCGCCGGTCAGGGAGTCACGGGCGTCGAGTCGCTGCGGCACTACCAAACCATCCAGTCGATGCGCGACAGCACGGTGCGTTCCACCGCGCCCTACGATCTGGTGCTCTCGGCGGCGTCCCCTGTTGCGGCGTTCCCTGCTGAGTGGCCGATGCCCAGCAACGACGCCGCGACTTCGCTGCATCACATCGCATACACGGCGCCATATAACTTCTCCGAGCAACCCGCATCGACGCTCAACTGCGGCTTCACCGCCGACGGTCGCCCGATCGGATTGCAGATTGCTGGGCGTCGCTACGACGACCTCGAAGTGATGCGCGCCAGCCACTGGTACGAGCAGACCCGCCCGAACAGTGCCAGCCCAGCTTGGCCGCTGTGAATAAACGCTGGGGTGGCCCCATTGCCCTGGCTGGCATCCTGCTTGTTGCCCTGAATCTTCGCCCCGCGGTTGCCTCCCTGTCGCCCATCGTTGTCGCGGTGCAGAGAGACATCTCACTGGACAGCGTTGCTCTCGGCATCCTAGGCATGCTCGCTCCGGCATGTTTCGCTGTCGCGGGTCTCACAATGCATGTAGTCAGTCGGCGCCTCCATGCCGAATGGGTCTTGCTCGGAGCGCTCGTGGCGATTGTCGGCGGTCAGCTCGTGCGCGCCGGCAGCTTTTCATTCGCGGGGCTGCTCGTGGGCGGTATCTTCGCCTTTCTCGGCATGGGGGTCGCAAACGTACTGCTGCCGCCGCTCGTCAAGAAGTACTTTCCGCGCCGCATCGGGCTCGTCACGTCGCTGTACGTGACGCTGATCTCCGTTGGCGCGCTCGTACCGCCGCTGCTGGCGGTGCCTCTCGAGCAGGCGATGGGATGGCGTGAGTCGCTCGGCTCGTGGGCAGTCATTGGAATGCTGGCGATCATCCCCTGGGTGGCGATGGTCATCGCTCGCCGCAGCCGCGGCACCGGCAATGCCGTCTCCACCATTCCGACACCACACATCGGCGGTCTCTGGAAATCGCGGATCGCGTGGGGTGTTTCACTCATCTTCGCTATCTCCAGCTTCAACGGCTACGCCATGTTCGCGTGGATGCCGCCGATGCTGGTCTCCACCGCGGGAAGCACCGAGACCGAAGCGGGGCAACTTCTCTCACTGTTCGCGACCATCGGCATCCCTGCCGCGATCTTTGTGCCCATCATTGCAAATCGGATGCGCGAGCCCCTGCACCTCGTCTACCCGGGAATCGCTGCCTTCGTTGTCGGTTATCTCGGTCTCATCGTCGCACCGGCGACCCTGACGTGGCTGTGGGTATCCATCCTCGGAATCGGCACGCTGATCTTTCCGCTAAGCCTGCTGCTCGTCAACCTGCGCACCCTCACCTACGAGGGCTCAATCGCTCTCAGCGGCTTCGTGCAGGGAGTCGGCTACGTGCTGGGTGCCCTCGGACCGCTATCGGTCGGCGTCGTGCACGCCATCTCAGACAACTGGACGCTGCCCCTGATCGTGCTGCTCGTCGCCTCCGCCGTGGTCGGTGGCGTGGCACTGCTGCTAATGACTCCGGGAACTCTCGAGAATCCGGGTGGCGAAGCACGGCGGTCGCGAGCAGTGGATACGCGTGCAGTAACTTAGCCGTATGGCTGTGGCTCAGACTCGACGCGCGCGTGCTGCCCGACGCCGCAAACGTCGCGTGGATGCCGCCGACAACGACCTCACCGCCCCGCAGTGGGAAGAGCTCAAGCGCGAGTGGGGCGGCTGCGCGTACTGCACCGCTGCTGACTCCACCCTGCAGAAAGACTGCGTTCAACCCATTTCCCGTGGCGGCAGCTATACCGTCGGCAACGTCGTTCCCGCCTGCGGCTCCTGCAACGCAAGCAAAAGCAACAGCGAAGTGACGTCGTGGATGCGCCGCAAGCGCCTCGACGAACGTGCCTTCCTCACGCAATACGTGCACGTGCGGCAGGCGCTCGGGATTCTGTAGCTCGCCAGCGCGGTTGCCCTCGCGGTTGCGCAGAACGCACTTATGTACACTTCAAGGCCCTAAACGTACAATCGACAAATGTCGACCACCAGCATCGCGGATGCCCGCAAGAACTTCTCCGAGGTCATCGCCACGTCAGAGCGCGAAGCAGTTTTCATCGAGCGCCGTGGGCAGCGCGCGGCCGTTGTCGTAAGCCCAGAGCAGTATGAGCGCATGATGGATGCGCTAGAAGATGCTGAAGACGTTGCTGCCTTTGACGAAGCGATGGCCGATGAAGGCCCGAACATTCCCTGGGATCAAGTCAAGGCAGATCTGGGCTGGTAGTGGCTTATCGCATTGAGATCACGCCCGCCGCGGCGCGCGCTCTCAAACGAGTCGATCACCAGCATCGCGACAGAATTCGTGGGGCCATAGCGCTGCTCGGCCACGACCCGCGGCCTCCCGGCGCTAAGGCACTTCAGGGGCGACCCGGTTTTCGCGTGCGCATCGGCGACTACCGAATCGTCTACACAATTCAGGATGCGGTGCTGCTCGTCGTTGTCGTCACCCTCCGGCATCGGCGCGACGTCTACGAACGCTAGTTCGCGCCCAGCAATGCTCGCAGCGCAGGCGCATCAGTAAGCGGAAGCCGGCACACAAACTCTTCACACAGATACGCCGTTGCTTCGCCGCCGGTTGCGGTGCGGGCAGCAAACAGCTCGAAACCGGATTTCGCAAAAGCGTCGGCCTGAGCCTGCGAGACCGCAACACCAATGCCGCCAGCGCGGTGCAGCGTGCGGGCCAGACTCGTGAGCTCGCCGCCCGTTGCGGCGCTTCCGGCGGAGGTGCCGCCAGCCGCACCGGCAGCATCACCGGAGGTAGCCGCGCCTGCCCCATCGCCGGTCACCACGACGAGCTGGCGCAGCGGCGCACCGAGCTCCGACATGAGGGTGAGGGCGGTTCCGAACGAGATCGGTTGCTGGGCTGCGAGTTGGCCGACCAGTTTCATGGACGCCTCGGCGGCATCCCGGTACTGGGCGTCGCCGGTGAGGGCGAAGAGAGTGTGCGCTGCGGCGGCCATGGCGCTGAGGCCGCTCGGGTGGGCTCCGTCGCTGATGTCAGCTTCGGTCGAGAGACCCTGCGCGGCGAGCACGGAGTCACTGCCGCCGGGGAGGCCGAAGGGTGAGCTTCCCGAACCTGCGGCTCCGGCGGCGAGCGCCCCGTCGACGAGGTCGCGGGCGGCGAGCGCGTAGCGAACCTCGCCGGTGGCGATCGAGAGTTCGAGCAGGCCTTGGGCGAGCATTCCGCTGTCTTCGAGGGTTGCGGCCGCATCGGAGAGGATGCCGTCGATCGAGGTGCGCACGAGCCGCTCCCCCGCACCGCCACCACGCACATGCTCAGCGAGCAGAAAGTCAGCGGCACCGCGAGCCAGCGCGATCCACTCGGCGTTGCCATGACGAGCGCCGGCGAGAGCGAGAGCCTCGATGGCGAGACCATTCCAGCCGGTGAGGATCTTGTCGTCGCGGGGCGGGGCTTCGACGCGGGCGCGGCTCGCGGCATCCAGCGAATAGTAGAAGCCTTCGACGCGTTTGCCGTCGACGGTGCTTTCGGAATCGAGGCCTGAAGCGAAAGCTCCCGAGGGCAGCAGCAGCTTGTCGCGCAAGAACTCGGCGACGCCCGTGGCGATCTCAGCCGAATCGGCGAGCGCGTAGGCGGCAAGCAGTTGGGCGTTGTCATAGAGCATGCGTTCGTAGTGCGGGTCGGTCCAGTCGGCCTGAGTGGAGTAGCGGAAGAAGCCGCCATCGACCGGGTCACGCAGCGCGGATGCCGCCATCGCCTTCAGCGTGCGGTCAGCGAGGCCGGCTGCCTCGGGCGAGTGTTCGGCGGAGCGGGCACCGCGATCGAGAAGGAACCGCAGCACCGGCGTGACCGGAAATTTGGGGGCGTCACCGAATCCGCCATGCTCGAGATCTTCGGCAGCAGCGAGCGCATCGATTACGGGCGCGAAGTCGGCGACGAGCTCACTCTCGACAGCACGGCTCTGGGCGAGCGCCTGGGCAATCGCAGCCCCGCTGGTCTCCACTTGCTCACGCCGCACGGTCCACGCATCCGTCACCGATTCGAGCACTTGCCGAAATGCCGGATGCTGCCCCACCGCGGTCGGCGGCCAGTAGGTGCCGGCAAAGAACGCTCGCCCCGCGGGCGTGACGAACACGTTGAGGGGCCAACCTAGATTGGGCGTGAAGGCGGATGCCGCCGCCAGGTAGGTGGAGTCCACTTCGGCGTGTTCTTCGCGGTCGACTTTGATCGCGACAAAGTTTTCGTTGAGGTAGGCGGCCAGCACGGGGTCGCTGAACGATTCGCGCGCCATCACGTGACACCAGTGACAGGTGGAGTAGCCGATGGAGACGAGCACGGGCACATCTCGGCGTTCCGCTTCGGCAAAAGCTTCGGCAGACCACTCCCACCAGTCCACCGGATTGGTGGCGTGTGATCTCAGGTACGGGCTCGCAGCAGTTTCCAGACGATTGGGCATAGTCTCAGAGTATGTCGAAGTTGACCGTGACCTACATTGGCGGCCCCACCGCGTTGCTCGAGTATGCGGGATTGCGCATCGTGACTGATCCCACATTTGATGCCCCGCAGCTCTACCCCGACGAGGGCGGCGTGCCGCTCACCAAGACGGCGGGTCCGGCTCTGAGCCGAGCGGATGTCGGCGCTGTCGATCTCGTGTTGCTGTCGCATCACGAGCATCAAGACAACCTCGACTACGAGGGACTCGAACTTCTCGCCACGGGCGTGCTGACGATCAGCACCATGAAGGCGGGCTCAGACCTCTTCGGCGGCGGCGTTGTCGGCCTCGACTCGTGGGAATCCCGCGAAGTCGGTGCCGTGACCGTCACCGCCGTGCCGGCCCTTCATGGCCCTCCCGGTTCCGAGGCCCGGCTCGGCCCGGTCACCGGTTTTGTGTTGCAGGCCGAGGGCGAACCCACCATCTACGTCAGTGGCGATAACGCCTCCCTGCCACTCGTGCAGCAAATCGCCGACCGCTTCCCCGACATCAACATCGCGGTGCTCTTCGCGGGTGCTGCCCGCATCTCCGCCGTCAACGGCCCTCTCACTTTGACATCAGCGGATGCCACAGAAGCCGCCCGCATCTTGGGCGTTCACCATGTGGTCGGCCTCCACACCGAGGGCTGGGAACACTTCACCGAAACCCGCGCGGACCTCGATGCTGCGTTCGCGGGGACGGGGTTGCTCGTGGAGACGCCGCCGGGTGTTGCGGTGGGGATAGAGCTTTCGCCGGTCGAATAGCGACGTCCTGCTTAACTCGTCGCGGTAGCCCTCGCTAGATGCCCAAGAAGACAAACACCACGCCGACCATGAGCGACAGGATCCCCAACGCGCCCCCGACCACCGCGAAGACAACGGATATCCGGTGCCACCTACGGTCGGGCATCCGGCGCGCGAACCACGTCCAACCCAATTTCTCGAAACGCTCGCGACTCTTGCGCGCGTAAGTTTTTCGCTGGGTCCAAGTGTATGTGGCGACGATCAGAAGTATCACACCAAGAAAGAGAAACCCTTGGGCATTGGTTGCCGGTATGGGAGCCCCAGCAGCTAGCGTTAGTCGGTCCATGACCATCCCACTCCTATAGAACATCCTACGCCGCCACCTACCGCTCCGCCGCCTTCACCATATAGGGAAGGCGAGCACGCCCAGCTGGTGTCGCGGCGTTCTTGCGTGGCGTGACACGTTCGAGAGCGTGTAGTCGTGGCAACCACTCTTGGCGATGAAACTGCGCGCCAACCGCCCCGGTCGCGACACCCGCGACATCCGACTGCTTCTGAGCTTGTGCGAGATCAGCTCGCTCGAGGACGCTGACGAGTTGTATGAGGATTTCTACCCGGGTGACAGCCTCGACCCCCGAGCGATATCAATGGTGACCGCGATACTTGCCGACCGAAAAAGCGATACCCCCGTGCAACCAAAGCCGATCAACTTCTAGAGCTACTCCAGCGTTGTCTCCGTTAATCTGAACGCTCGCTCGACACCTTCGAACCTTGTGACACTAAGCGTCCCGGATGGCCTCTCACCGAAACGTTTGGGGGATTTCTCGCAGTGGCGAAAAATCCCCTTTGAACACGTCGAGCTCAAACAGCTCACCGAACTGATCGACGTTCAGCGTGGCGGAAACACACATGCCGTCAACATCAAAGAAAGTTACCTCCGCTACTTGATCCTCGAAACGTCGTTCGAGCGAAGGAGGACCGATTGCCAAGCTGCCCATACCGCCATCGTTCATTGCGGCAACGGTCAGTTCTGTGAAGACGGCAGGCGAACCCGAGAACCGCGGGGCTCGTTCGATCAAAACACGCAAAAGCCGTAGCTCTGCCTCGGTCGGGGATCGATAGCTTTCCGGCGAAGGTCTGACAAACTTTGGTTGAGTTGCGGTGGCTTGTGAGGACCGCATCCGCGACCAGAAGCCGAACCACACGACACCAACAATTGCTGAGGTGATCGGCAGCCACACTAAGGATGTAAGAGCAAGTGGCGCGCTCGCAATCCAAATCAGCAGTAGCGCGACCGCTAGAAGAACTGCTCCAGACACGACGGCTACAGGAGAACCTCCCAGACGTCCACCACCAATTGCAACGGCAAGAGCCCGGCAGCCAAGCCCCGAGCCGACCGACACAAGTCCAACGACGCCGCCACCGATTGGGGCGGCGATCAATAAAATCAGTCCGAAGATTCCGAACATCTCTGAGCCCCAGCTTGGGACGATCATCGCGAACCCAAGAAGAAGGCCGGCTGCTGCCCCGAACAGCGCTCCGTAGAGCGCAACGACCCACGGGCCTACGTTGAGCGTTCGTCGGATTCCGCGGATCATTCACTCAATGTAGCGGCAGCAGCGTCCAGCGCGAAGTATCCGGAGGCGTGAATCACCGCCACCCTCTCTGGTGTGCTTATGCGGGCTGCTCAAGACGAGCCCACGGGCCGTCCGCGGCAACGCGCGAGGCAATGTGGGGTTGGCCGCCATCGCTCTCCCACCCCGAGGGATGCTGAATGGGTACATCAATCCTGAGCCTGTGGAACAACTTGCGGCGGGCAACATTCTGCGGGTGCGGCGGAGCCCACTCGATGTCGAAGTCGCGAACGGTTGCGACTCCGAAGGCGTCTTGGGCTACAAAAACTTTGTCTTCGCCATCAGGGCCTCCACCCGCAATGCCGATCTCCCACATGCGCTCAGCGCGGGGAAAGAGCTTGACCAGATTGGAAAAAACGTACTGCCCTCGATACTTGCCGGCGCGACAGACGCCCACCGTGAGAAGCAATGGAATAGGGAACCTCATTCGATCGCCGTCGCTCACAGGAAGGAACGTCGACGTGCCGGCGTCGGCCGCCGGAACCGCCCGACGCCGGAACACCCGCCTCCACGATTCATCGACCGAGAGCGAGAGAGGGAGCGGTATCGAGCCATCGCCAGTGTCGATGACAACAGACGGCAGCCCGAACAGTCGCGATGCTCGAGCACTCCAGTGGCCAGAAAAGTACGCCAACGCAGCGCCGACATACTTCTCCAGATACTCGCCAGCAGCATCATTAGTGGCCAAGTCATCCGCTACAACATGCGCCAGCCTGCCCGGGATCTCCAACTGGAACCAACCGCCCGTCCCCACGGAAACAATCGCGTACTCATCGCGGTTCGACAGCGAGGTGAGCTGCAGAAAAGTCTCGTCGCGCGGGTGCACTCCCCCAATACCGACCTCGGCGTGGACGCCGTCAGTCGATGCCGCCAGCTCTTAGAGGAGCGTGAGGAGAAAGGTCCGGTCCATGCTGCCTCTTTCGTGAAGGCGCTATTGAGCCGGCAGTTCCGGAGCCTGGTGCAGTTCGACATCGCCGTTCGCAGACACGACTTCAAGAAGCACACGCCAGTCGCCACCATTGCGTTTTATAACGACGGGCCGCCCCTGAGCCATGTCGAGCACATCATCTTCAGTGAGGGTGACACCGTATTCGTCAGCAGCCCAGCTCTGCACTGCGGTGCTGTATTCCGCGAACGCCGCTGAATGACGCTCCTCGAAGCTTTCCGCAGAGGCCACTAGGCCAAGCGCACTTGCCGTGCCGGCGACAATCGCCAGCACCGTGAGCCCCAACGCCCGGAGCCGAAACTTGCGGCCGGGGCCGGCAAACCAGTACAGCACCGCGATCACAGCGACGCCAAAAGTCGCTATCGCACCCAGAAACGGAACAAACGCCCACCCCTCAGTGGGGGCCTGATAGAGACCGGGGTTTGTCATGACTCTGGTCCTCGCCGCTCGATGTGTTTTGTAGCACCCGGATGAAATAGGCCGAGCAACACTCTGTGAGCGTCTAGCGTACCAGCGCCTCAACGACAGAGGCCGGCATCCACACATCGAAGTGAGTAGGGATGCCGGCCCCTGTACGAAGCGCGAAGCGAGTCTTAGAAAGTAGCCTCATCGGGGTTGGAACCGACGCGCTGGTCGCGGTCGATCGCATCGATAGAAGCCATCTCATCCGCCGACAGTTCAAACCCGAAGACGTCGAAGTTTTCAGCCATACGCTCACGCGAGTTCGACTTCGGGAACACGATGATGCCACTCTGCAGGTGCCAACGGATCGCAACCTGAGCCGGTGAAACGCCGTGTGCTGCGGCGGCAGTCTGCAGTGCTGTCTCGCTGAACAGGTCGTACTTGCCCTGCCCCAGCGGGCCCCACGCCTCAGTGTGGATACCAAGCTCGGCACCATAGGCGCGCAGCTCGCGCTGAGCGAAAGCGGGGTGAAGTTCGATCTGGTTCACTGCGGGAACCGTTTCACTGCCCGCAAGAATCTTCTCGAGGTGCGGGCGGTGGAAGTTGCTGACACCAATCGAGCGCGTCTTACCTTCAGCCTTGATGCCTTCCATCGCGAGCCATGTCTCGAGGTAGCGGTCGAGGTCGGGGCGAGGCCAGTGGATGAGGTAGAGATCCACGTAGTCAAGGCCCAGCTTTTCGAGGCTGAGATCCATGGCATCGCGAGCAGAGTCTGTGCCCTGGTCGCTGTTCCACAGCTTCGTCGTGATGAAGAGTTCGTCACGCGGGATGCCCGAGGCCCTGATGGCGTTGCCAACGCCCTGCTCGTTGCCGTAAATCATGGCGGTGTCGAGGTGGCGGTAGCCAACCTCGAGCGCGTCGGTGACGATGCGCTCGGTTTCTGCGGGGTCAACCTTGAAGACTCCGAACCCGAGCTGCGGGATGGAATTGCCGTCGTTGAGTTCAATCTGGGGAACAGTCATTTCCCCATCTTGCCACTCACGACTGACGATTCCACCCCCGCGGCTCAAGCTCCTAGCGAACGTGCAAACTTCTAGCCGATGTGGCGCTCGTCCACTCCCGAGTAGGCAGCGAGCGGACGGATGAGCGCGTTAGCCGCAGCCTGTTCCATCACGTGCGCGGTCCAGCCGGTGATTCGCGCTGCGACGAACAGCGGCGTGAACATGTCGGTGTCGAAGCCCATGAGGTTGTACGCCGGGCCACTCGGGTAGTCGAGGTTCGGCTTGATGTTCTTGCGGCTCGTCATGGCCGTTTCGAGGGTTTCGTAGAGTTCCATCATGTCGGGGCGGTCGTACTCCGCAATGAGAGTTTCGAGCGCTGCCTTCATGGTGGGCACTCGCGAGTCACCGTTCTTGTACACGCGGTGACCGAAGCCCATGATCTTGCGCTTCTCGGCGAGCGCCGTCTCGAGCCACTGCTCGGCATTAGCAGCAGAGCCGATCTCATCGAAGACGTGCATGACGGCCTCGTTCGCGCCACCGTGGAGCTGTCCCTTGAGCGCACCGATTGCCGCAGTGACCGCACTGTAGAGATCGCTCATCGTGCTCGTGACAACGCGAGCGGTGAAGGTCGAGGCATTGAAGGAGTGCTCGGCGTACAGAATCATCGACACATCGAACGCATTCACAACAACGAGGTCAGGAACCTCGCCGAAGGTCATGTGCAAGAAGTTGGCCGAATAGCTCAGATCATCGCGCGGCTCCACGAGCTCCTGGTCGCGACGGCGACGCTGGTCGTACGCGATGATCGCCGGCAACTTTGCCAAGAGAGTCAGCGAGCGCTGCTGGTTGAGTTCTTCGTCAACCATGCTGGCGGGGTCGGTGAGGGTGTCATCCATGGCACCGATCACGCTGACAGCGCTGCGAACGACATCCATCGGATGCGCGGTGAGCGGCAACTCGTCGATGACACGCTTGGTGTGCGCGTCGAGGTGACGCTGCGCCCGTTCGGAGGCTTGGAATGCCTCAAGCTGCTCACCGTTCGGCAGCTCGCCGTGCCACAGCAGGTAAGCAACTTCTTCGAACGTGCACTTCTCGGCCAGTTCTTGCACGGGGTAACCGCGGTAGAGCAGCGAGTTGGTTTCGGGATTGACCTTGGAGATCGCGGTGGTGTCGGCAACAACGCCGGCGAGTCCCTTGCGAATTTCGGCGGCGGGCGTTGCGGGTGAGTCAGTCATGTCGCTCCTCGGTTGTGTCTATCGAGTCAAGAATGGTGAAAACAGTCGACTAAAAGTGGTTGTCGAGAGTGAAGTTGAACACCGACGAATCGAAAGAGTTGTAGCTCTCGTAGTCGAGGAGTTCATAGAGCCGGGCCCTCGTCTGCATCTCACCGACAACAGACTGCTGAGTGCCGTCGGCGTTGATTGCATCGAGAGTGCGCTCTGCAGCACCCATGGCACTACGCAACAGGGTTACGGGATAAATAACAATGTTTACGCCGATATTGCTCAATTGCGTTGTCGTGAAGAGTTCGCTTTTTCCGAACTCTGTCATGTTCGCAAGGATCGGAACATCCACGGCATTACGCATCGCCTCGAATTCGCCAAGGTCTTTCATCGCCTCGGGGAAGATCGCATCGGCGCCCGCATCAACGAGCTGCTTGGCGCGGTCCATCGCCACATCCATGCCATCAACGGCGCGGATGTCGGTGCGAGCCATAATCAACAGGTTCGGGTCGCGGCGTGCATCGACGGCCGCGCGGATGCGCTTGAGGGCAGTGTCGGTGTCAACAACCGCCTTGCCGTCGAGGTGTCCGCAGCGCTTCGGGTTGACCTGGTCTTCGATGTGCAGCCCGGAGACTCCCGCGTCTTCGAGAGTTTGCACGGTGCGAGCCACGTTCATGGGCTCGCCGAATCCGGTGTCGGCGTCAACGAGAGACGGGAGGTCGGTCATCCGCGAAATCTGCTGCGAACGACCAGCCACCTCGGTGAGGGTTGTCAGACCGATATCGGGCAGCCCTAGGTCGGCGCTGATGACAGCCCCCGAAATGTAGACGCCGTCGAAGCCTTTGTCTTGAATGAGGCGAGCGCTCAGCGGGTTGAACGCGCCGGGTACGCGCAACAGTTCACCGCTCGCGAGGCGCTCGCGAAACTGGGCACGCTTGGTTGCTGGATCTGTTTGGGCGTACAACATCAGAAGATTCCTTTAGCAGTGGTGGCGGGGAAGTTGCCGCGTACGGTCAGCTCGCCCAGTTCGGATGCCGTCAGCTGCGGCAAGCGCTGAGCGACGTCCAAGAAACGCTCGATTTCATCACTCGCGAGCACGCCATCCGCCAGAATGCGGAACTTGTTCACGTACTGATCGCGGGCGAAGGGGCGAGCACCGAGCGGGTGAGCATCCGCAACCGCGATTTCTTCAACGATGCGGCTGCCGTCGGTCATTTCGATCTCAACACGACCACCGAAGGCCTTCTCGGCAGGGTCGATCGAGTGGTAGCGACGCGTCCATTCGGCATCTTCGGCCGTGGTGACGCGCTTCCACAGAGCAACCGTGTCTGCACGGTTGGCACGCTCGGGCGCGTAGCTGTCAACGTGGTGCCATGCCTGATCCTGCAGGGCAACCGTGAAGATGTACGGGATGGAGTGGTCGAGCGTTTCGCGGCTCGCATTGGGGTCGTACTTCTGCGGGTCGTTGGCGCCCGAGCCGATCACGTAGTGCGTGTGGTGGCTCGTGTGCAGCACGATGCGATTGATATTCTCTTCGACCAGTTCAGGATGCTCACGCCCCAGCTTGCGGGCGAGGTCGATCCACGCCTGCGCTTGGTACTCGGCCGAGTGCTCCTTCGTGTACGAGTCGAGAATCGCGGTGCGCGGCTCCCCCAGCTCGGGCAGCGGAACCTCGTAGTGCGCGTCGGGACCATCGAGCATCCACGCAATAACGCCGTCTTCGCCTTCGTAAATCGGGGTGGGGCTGGTCTGCCCGCGCATGGCACGGTCAACTGCTTCAACGGCCATCTTGCCGGCGAAGGCGGGAGCGTGTGCCTTCCACGTGGAGATCTCACCCTTGCGCGACTGGCGCGTGGCGGTGGTCGTGTGGAGCGCTTGGCCGACAGCCTGGAAGATGGTTTCGGTGTCGAGTCCGAGGAGGGTTCCGATGCCGGCGGCGGCGCTCGGGCCGAGGTGGGCAACGTGGTCGATCTTGTGCTTGTGCAGGCAGATTGCCTTCACAAGATCGATCTGAATTTCGTAACCGGTGACGATGCCTCGCAGCAGGTCAGCGCCGGTGCGGCCCGTGTGCTGAGCAACCGCCAAGATCGGCGGGATGTTGTCGCCGGGGTGCGAGTAGTCGGCCGCCAAGAAGGTGTCGTGGTAGTCGAGTTCACGAACGGCAACACCGTTGGCCCATGCAGCCCACTCCGGGCTGACGCGCTCGTCGGAACCGAAAACCGTGGCTCCGGGGGTAAAGGGATGGCGCTCGGCCTGCGCGCGAGCGGAGACCACCGGCGCGCGGGTGAGGGATGCGGTGGCAACAGCAGCGTTGTCAATCACCCGGTTGATGACCATGTCGGTCACGGCATCCGTGGGTTCGAGCTGTTCTGCAGCGATGGCCGCAATCTTGTGGGCGAGCTGATCTTCGCGAGCAAGGTTCTCGTCGCTGCGGTAAACGCGGAGGGCATGGTCTTTCACAGTGGAGCCTTTCAATTGGCGGCGCGCAGCGGAGATTCTGCGGCCATGGCTAATGCGCTCGTGAGCGCATTATGGAGGTGAACATGAGTGGCGTGAGCGGCAAGCTCAGCGTCGCGAGCGACGATGGCGTGCACGATAAGAAGGTGTTCGCGAGCGGCAGCAGCCAGCCGCTCGGGGTTGTCTTTGGCGAGGCGACGCACGCGCACCAGATGGGTGCGTAGTGAGTTCAGCGCGCCCGTGAGGTAGTCGTTAGCCACCGCATCGTCCACGGCGCTATCGAAACGGCGCACGAGATCGAAGTATGCGCTGCGGTCGCTATCGTCGCGCGCCAACATCTGGGGCACGGCCTCGAACTCGCGCTCGAGGTCAGCAAAGGTTCTGCCGGTGTGGTGCTCAGCAGCTAAGCGCACGGCCTTCACTTCCAGCGCCCTGCGCACATCGAAAAGTTCGCGGATGTTGTTGACCGACACGTCGGTGACCACAAGTCCCCGACCGGATTGGCTTGCCACCAGCCCATCCGCCATAAGCCGCGACAGCGCTTCGCGCAGCGGGGTGCGAGACACCCCAAGCCGCGCCGCTTGCTCGACTTCGCCCAGGATCGTGCCGGGAGCGAGTCGCCATTCAACGATGTCGTCGCGCAACGCTTGGTAGGCGCGCTCGCTAGCTCTGAGTGGTGTTGCCATGCGCACCTCCTGAGCCAGCGAACTCAGCGCAGGGCAAGAGCCCCAAAACGCGAGTTTGTATACAAGAACTTCAGTCTAGGCCTGATTCAAGAGAAATCAAGCGAAATTCTCGGTGAACTGTATACAGATCAGCGCAGTGCGCGAGCCTCGAGGTAGGCGGCGAATGCTTCCCGACTCGTTTTACTCGGGGTGAAGCCGAAGGTGCTCTTGAGCGCAGCGTTGTCGAGCACAGGCCGATACAACAGAAAGTTGACCTGAGCAGGCTTGTGGGGCGTGAGTTTGAGGGCGTGGCCAACACCCAACGCCACAGTGAACAACCACGGCGGAATCACAAACATCTTCTTGCCGAGCGCGCTCGCGATCTCCGCGACCGTCATCTTGCCGTTTCCCGCGACATTGAAAATTCCGGCCGGGCCACCACTGGCGGCACGCACCATGACCTCGACGACGTCATCCACCCAGACGAACACAAACGGGCTGTCTGAGCCAGCGAGCTTCAGCAGCCGCTTTCCCTCCCAGAGCGCAGTGATCTGATTGTCGACCGCCGGGCCCAAGATCGTGCCGATACGAAACACGGTCTGCGTCAGTTGCGGGGCCGTTTCGCGCAACTCGGCCAGCATCTCTTCGACCATCCGCTTGTGACGGCTATACGGAAAATCATCGTTGCCACGAATGGGGTCGCTCTCAACAATCCACTCGGCATTATTCGGGTGGTAACCGTAAGCCGCACCACTCGACGACACGACCACGCGCTCAACCCCGGCCGCGACGCAGGCGTCGAACACGGCGCGCGAACCCTCAACGTCGACCGCAAATTCTTGAGTGACTGTGGTGCTCTTGCCCGGGTTGACGATGGAAGCCAGGTGAACGACCGTGTCGATCTCGTGGCGACGCAGCAGCTCGGGCAGATTGGGGGCATCCGTCACATCAACGCGCTCGTACAGCACACCCGGCAGTCGCACGCCGGGGCTGGGAGTTCGAATATCGGCGCTGACCACGCATTCAATGGCGTCGGATGCAGCCAACCCTGCCACTACCGAGGTGCCCAAGAATCCGGTGCCACCCGTCACAAGAACTCGACTCACGCGTGTGCCTCCGCTTCGTTTGCTGAGCTACCGGAATTCGGCCCCGAGCTGTCTGTGGCACCCCGTGCCTTGCGGCGGCCCCACCAGGTCGCCAGTGCGAGCCCGGCGATGATGTCCCAGATACCCCACCATCCCGCAACAACGGCCATTCCGCCAAGTCCCCCAAAGAAGGTGAACACCAATCCCAACCCGAGACCCGCGTTGCGAATTCCCACTTCGAACGTCACCGCTTTAGCTTCGTAGAGCGCCAGCCCGCCGAGGCGCGCGCTGGCATAGCCGAGGCCGAGCGCGACCGCATCGTGCAAGAACACGGCAAGAAGAACAACGCCGACATAGGCAATGAAGAACTGGAAGTTGCCGGCGAGCGCCGCAATAATGAACCCCAGCAGCGCCAGCAGGCTGATCCATTTCACGGTGGGCTGAACCTTCTTGGCGAATGCTGGCCAGCGGTTCTTGATTGCAAAACCGAGCACGAACGGCAGCCCAATAATCAGTACGATCTCCAGCAGCATCTGCCCACCGTTGAGACTGACATTTTCAAGAATCGCGGATGCTGTGGGGTGCCAGCCTCCCCACAACGACAGGTTCACCGGCAACATGACGATGTAAATCACGTTGGTGACCGCCGTCATCGAGACCGAGAGAGCAACGTTGCCCCGCGCTCGATAGGTGAGAACCTGGGAAATATTTCCCGGTGGACAACACGCGACCAGAATCATCCCGAGCGCAATAGATGGCCCGACCTGCAGCAGTAGCGTGAGCCCGAAAGTGACGGCGGGTAAGAGCACGAGTTGAGCAACGAGGGAGATCGCGAAGGCGCGGGGAGCTTTCAGTACCGCTCGAAAGTCGTCGATGCGCGTATCGAGGGCGATACCGAACATGATGAGGCCGAGCACAATGCTCAGCGCGATGAGCGAGCCCGGACTGAAGTTGAGCAGCGCATCATCGATGGTCATGACTGTTCCTTAATATCGCGCGCCTTACGGGTGAGGGCCTCACGAGCGCGCCGCACTGCGCGCCGGTAGGCATCCTTATTGACGTAGTACGACATGCGTTCCAGCGCCAAGTACTTGTAGCCGCCGGTGAGATCGGGCCACGGTTGTTCAACCTGCGCGCGAAAGTGGGCCGCGGCCCGGGGAGCGTCGTCTTGAGCGGCGAGGTAGGCCGCGAGCAGTTCTGCTTGTTCGTACCGGCCCTGCCACCCGATGCCGCTGGCCTCAATCATTCCCATGACATAAAGACCATTGAAGCTTGGCGGGAAGATATTGAGATAGAGCTCGGGGGCGAGGGAAGACCAATTAAGGTGTTCGCGATCAACGAAGGGGTAGTCCAAGGAGTAACCGGTAGCCAAGACAATGAGGTCATAATCGGCTTCCGTGCCATCCGTAAAGTGCACGGTATTACCGTCAAAGCGCTCCGGCGCGGGCACCACTCGCAGGTCGCCCTGACCGAGGTGCCCCAGCACCAGCGTGTTCACAATGGGGTGCGACTCATAGATCTTGTAGTCCGCGGGCGGAAAGCCGAATTTCACGGGGTCGCCAGTGAAGGCCTTCAACACTCGCGTGTCGACGAACTGCTTAATCTTCGCCGGCAGCGGTCGGCCCTGGTTCAAGGTGTCCGCTGGTTTGCCGAACAGGTACCGCGGCACAAAGTAGTAGCCCCGCCGCACGCTCAGATCGATGCTGTCGGCGTGGTGCACAGCATCCACCGCGATATCGCAGCCACTGTTGCCCGCGCCCACGACCAGCACGCGCTTGCCTTCGAAAATGCGTGCCTTCTTGTACTCACTCGAATGAATAATCTGACCAGCAAATTCACCCTCGAACTGCGGGATGCTGGCATGGGCGAGCGTGCCGTTGGCCAGGATGACGCCATCGAAACGTTTCGTTCGCGGCACATAGCCTCGGGTAACGCTCGTGACATCCCAGCCGCCATCGTCGGTGGGCTCGAGGCGCTCTACCGTGGTGTTGAAGAGAAACTTCTCACCGAGGTCGAAGCGATCGCTGTACGCCCGAAAGTACTTTCGCAGCTCTCGATGGCTGGGGTAGTCGGCTGTCGACTGCATCGGCAACTCACGAAACTCCGTCGTCGTGCGTGACGAAATTAGATGCGCCGATTCGTACATGGTGCTGCGCGGGTTATCGATGTTCCAGAGGCCTCCGACGTCGGCGGCAGATTCGAAGCCGACATACGCGATGCCTGCCTTGTCGAGAGCGCGGGCAGTAGCAAGTCCCGAAGGACCAGCGCCAATAATGGCGATGGTTCGAGGCATCCATTCCTCCCGGGTGAACAACGTTATTCAAGGCGTTTCCGCAGCTTACTAGACCGCATCTGGCGAGTAGACCAATTAGTCGGGGCGTAGGCTTTTTGTTGCACGAACCGAACCCAGTGCTAATACTGGGCGTGCAAGATACCCGACGGCGATGACCCGAAAATCGCCGATCTTGCACAAGGGGACCTAACCATCATGCCCAAAAATCCTACGGTTGCGCCTGCCCGGCGTCGCCAATGGGGTGCTGAATCGCGCCTCGAACCGCTGCCCACTGTTCATCCCGCGCCGAGCGATCGCACCATCGCGCTCGCTCGCCTCGCCATAGTCGCCACTGTGCTGTTCTGGTTGACGTACGTGATCTATACGATCCTGCGCCAGTTCATCAACAACGGCACCGAGAGCTTCCGCTTCACCGCCGAAGCAGTGTCGTACCTGATCGTGGTGACGTTCTTGACGTTCTCCGCGCTCATGTATTTGATTGCGCGCCACGGCGCCTACCAGCGCTTCCGGGCGCACGCTCGAGTGCCGCGCGCCGAGCTCGACCGCCACTTCGCCGACAACCAGGGCTCGATCACCGTGCTGGTTCCCAGCTACAGCGAAGAGCCGGATGTCGTTCGCGCCACCCTTTGGTCGGCCTGTCTCCAGGAGTACCCGAGCCTCAGCGTGGTGCTCTTGCTCGACGACCCGCCCTTCCCCAGCGATCCGGATGCCGCAGCACAGTTGTCGAAGTCACGGTTGCTGACAGAACAGATCCAGTCGGAGCTCGCAGTACCGCGTGCACGTTTTATCGGGGCGCTCTCGGCCTTCGAGCAGCGTCTCGAACAGAAGCGGCCCCTGGGCCTCTCCGAGGTCGACGATCTTGCTGACGAGTATCGCTGGGCCGCCACCTGGCTCCAGACCAAGGCCGCGAACGAGCAGCGCATCGACCACGTCGATGAGTTCTTCGTATCGCAGGTTCTGTTGGGGCTTGCGGACGAGCTGCAGCTCACCGCGGATGCTCTGGGTGCAGCACTCGACGAGCGCATGGTTCCGCCGGCAGCGCGATTGCACGAGCTGTACCGCCGCCTCGCACGCACCTTCGACGCCACGCTCTCGACATTCGAGCGCAAGCTTTACGCCTCGGTCTCGCACGAAGCGAATAAGGCGATGAACCTCAACGCCTACATCGGGCTCATGGGCGGCAACTACCGCCCCGAAGAAACTCCCGATGGAACGGTGCTGCGCCCCGTCGCACGCGCCGAAGCTGGCGACCTCTCTATTCCCGATTCGGAATACCTCCTCACGCTCGACGCCGACTCGTTGTTGCTCCGCGACTACTGCCTGCGTCTCGTCTACCTGCTCGAGCAGAAGGACAACGCTCGCGTTGCCGTCACCCAGACCCCGTACTCCTCCTTCCGAGGCGCAAGCACACGAATCGAACGTCTTGCCGGGGCAACGACAGACCTGCAGCACATCCTGCATCAGGGCAAGTCGTACTACGGCGCTACCTTCTGGGTGGGCGCTAACGCCGTCATCCGCAAGGCTGCTCTGGATGACATTGTCGAGACCGAAACCGAGGGCGGCTTCACCGTCAAGCGCTTCGTTCAAGACCGCACGGTCATCGAAGACACCGAATCGAGCATCGACCTCGGAGCTCACGGATGGACGCTCGTGAACTACCCCGAGCGCCTCAGCTACAGCGCGACTCCGCCCGACTTCGGCTCGCTCGTCGTGCAACGTCGTCGCTGGGCGAACGGTGGATTGCTGATCATGCCGAAGCTCCTGCGCCAAATGCGCGAGCGTCGCGCTCGGGGCGAAACCGTGCAGTGGACCGAATTCTTCCTCCGCGTGAACTACATGACCTCGATCGCGTGGGCCAGCTTCGGCCTCGTGTTCCTGCTCGCGTACCCCTACGACAGCCGTCTGCTCAGCCCGGTCGTGCTGCTTGCCGCTGTTCCCTATTTCTTGTCAATGGGAGCAGACCTTCGCTACTGCGGGTACAAGTTCACTGACATCTTCCGCATCTATGGCTTCAACCTGATTCTGTTGCCCGTGAACCTGGCCGGTGTCATCAAGTCCATTGAGCAAGCGATCACGAGCAAGAAGATTCCCTTCGCCCGCACCCCGAAGGTGCGTAACCGCACCGCGACGCCCCTGCTCTACGTGATCTCGCCCCTCATCATCATCGGCTTCTCGGCCTTCACGTTTTGGCGTGACCTCAATGCCGAGAACTGGGGCAACGCCGCGTTCGCCGCCTTCAACACGATTCTCGCCGGCCTCGCACTCGTCTCCTACATCGGCATCTGGAACACCGTGGTCGACATCTGGCTGGGTGTCACACGCCCGCTGTTCGTCGAGCGCGGCCCCAAGAAGTCGAAGAAGAACGAGAGCGCTGTCCCCGAGCCGACAACGCTCGACTGGCGCTCGATCCTGTACTACGGCGATGACAGCGGAGTGCACTCCAAGGTGCGCGACTCGATTGTTTTCGCCGAAATGCTCCCGCCCGTTGACGAAGCAAGAGAGGTGCGATCATGAGTTCCGCAACCCACCGACTCTCCTTCTGGCGACTAGTTATCGCTGCGATCGTAGCGATCGCTGTCGCCTCCGGAGGCTTGTTTGCCTACCAAGCGTGGGCATCCACGCAGGCTGCTCCGGCGCCCGACCCGTGGTTCGCTGCGTACGTGGACGTCACGGCCACGCCCACCTATGAATTCGAAGCCGCGACCAAGGAAAGCGGTCAAGAGGTCATGCTCTCGTTCATCGTCGCCGCTACCGACGATGCCTGCACCCCCACGTGGGGCACCGCCTACACGATGGATGAGGCGGCCGTTTCGCTCGACCTCGACCGTCGCATCGCTCGCCTACAGCAACAGGGTGGCGACGTTGCGGTCTCCTTCGGCGGGCTTCTCAACGATGAACTGGCGACCGGATGCACCGATCACGACGCCCTCGTCGCTGCCTATAGTTCCGTGCTTGACCGCTACGCGTCCACGACGATCGACCTCGATATCGAGGGTGAGAACCTCAGCGATACCGCAGCCGGTGAGCGCCGCGCAGCAGCCATCGCGAGCCTTCAGCAGTCGCGTCGTGCCGCTGGCGACGACCTCGCGGTCTGGCTCACGCTCCCCGCTGCCACCTTCGGCCTTACCGAGGAAGGCACGACCGCCGTCGCCCAGATGCTCGAGGCCGGCGTAGACATATCGGGCGTCAACATCATGACGATGAACTTCGGTCAGAGCCTTGCCGATGGAGAAACGAGCGGAGAAGCATCCATTCGTTCGCTTCAGGAGACGCACCGCCAGCTCGGTGTGCTCTACGAACAAGCCGGGATCGAACTGACGGATGCCACCCCGTGGACGAAGCTCGGCGCTACCCCGATGATCGGCCAGAACGACAACGAGGCTGAAGTCTTCACGATGGACGACGCCGCGACCCTCAACGAGTTTGCTCTCGAACAGGGTCTCGGTCGCATGTCGATGTGGTCTCTCAACCGCGACACCACGTGTGGCCCCAACTACGCCGACGTCACGCGCGTCTCCGACTCGTGCAGTGGCGTTGCGCAGGGCGATCTGTTCTTCGCCGATGTTCTTGCTGAGGGCTTCGACGGCCACGTCGCGAGTTCAGCCAAGACCATCACCACCGAAGAACCCTCCGATCCTTCGGACCTGATCGACGACCCGGCGACGAGCCCCTATGCGATCTGGGCAGAAGAAGCCACCTACCTCGAGGGCACCAAAGTCGTTTGGCACCACAACGTTTACCAAGCCAAGTGGTGGACGCGCGGCGACCTTCCCGACAACCCCGTGCTGAACGCGTGGGAGACTCCGTGGACCCTCGTCGGGCCCGTGCTTGAGGGGGAAACCCCGGTGGAAGTGCCCACACTGCCCGAAGGAACCTACCCCGCCTGGGATGGAACCTTGGTCTACGAAGAGGGCGACCGCGTGCTGTTCGACGGAGTCCCCTACGAATCCAAGTGGTGGAATCAGGGCGACAGCCCGGCAGCGTTCTCGTCAGATCCCGACGGCACCCCGTGGATTCCGCTCACCACTGAGGAGATCAAAGCGGTCTCCGATCCGGATGCTGCAGAACCAGCATCCGCTTTAGCTCCAGCCAGCACAGAACGATGAATTTCTCGTTCTCAGCTCGGTTGGGTACGGGAGGCAGGGCGGCGAGACTCGGGTTCGTCGCCGCCCTGTTGCCTCCGCAATACGCTTCGACCGGCAGCCGCTAGAGGCTAGCCGCTTCGCGTTCTGTTCGACGTCGGCGCTGCTCTTCGGGATCGGGCAGCGGTACCGCGGCGATGAGGCGTTGCGTGTATGCCTCTTGAGGGTTGCGCAATACTTGGTCGCGCGTGCCCTGCTCGACGATCTTCCCGCGATGCATCACAGCAATGCGGTCGGCAAGAATGTCGATGACGGCCAGGTCGTGGGTCACGAATAGGCAGGCGAAGCCCAACTCCTTCTGCAGCTCTTGAAAGAGCTCGAGAACCTTCGCCTGCACCGACACGTCGAGTGCGGATGTCGGCTCGTCGGCCACGAGCAGCTTGGGGCTGAGCGCGAGCGCACGGGCGATGCCGACGCGCTGACGCTGACCGCCCGAAAGCTCGTGCGGGTAACGGTTACGCATGTGGGCCGAGAGCTGCACACGATCGAGCAGCATGCTCACGCGAGCTTCTTCATCTTTACGACTGAAGCCGCCGCCGAGGCGCAGCGGTTCTCCGATGCTCTCGCCGATCGGCATCCGAGGGTTCAAAGAAGACCCCGGGTCTTGAAAGACGATGCCGATGTCGCGTCGAACAGCGCGCAAGTCGTTCTTATTAATCCCGACCATGTTGGTGCCGACGATGTCGAGGGTGCCCTCCACAGCAGGAAGTAGTCCCACGACGGCACGCCCAATGGTCGTCTTGCCTGAGCCAGACTCCCCCACCAGACCAAGAACTTCGCCCTGGCGAATGGTGAGGTTGATGTCATCCGCAGCGCGGAACGCTGGCACCCGCCCACGCTTGGGGTATTCGATCGCGACGTTGGTCATCGTCACGACCACTTCGCGATCATCCTTTGAGACCGATGCTTCGCCGGCTTCACCGAGGTGAGGAACCGCTGCGAGCAGGGCCTGAGTGTACGGATGCGTGGCTCCGGCGAACAGCGAGTCTGCTGTTCCCGTCTCCACAACTTCGCCGTCCTTCATCACCATCACGCGGTCGGCGAGGTCGGCGACGACCCCCATGTCGTGGGTGATGAGGATGATCGCGCTGTCGAGTTTGGAGCGCAAGTGGTGCAGTAGCTCCAAGATCTCGGCCTGCACGGTCACGTCGAGCGCCGTCGTTGGCTCGTCAGCGATGAGCACGCGGGGATCGCACGAGATCGACTGAGCGATCATGGCACGTTGGCGCTGACCTCCCGACAACTGGTGCGGGTACGAGTCGAACGCCTTTTGCGGGTCGGGAAGCTCCACCATCGCGAGCAGTTCAAGGGCGCGCTTCTTGGCATCCACCCGCAGCATGCCGGGGTTGTGCACTTGAAGCGCCTCCACGATCTGGAACCCGATCGTGTACACGGGGTTCAGAGCGGTCATGGGCTCTTGGAAGATCACGGCGATACCGGCACCGCGCAATTGGCGCAGACGGTGCAGAGATGCCCCGACCAGTTCTTCACCGGCCAACTTCACGCTGCCCGAGATGCGGCCGTTTTCTGGCAGAAGTCCGAGCAGACCCATGGCGCTCGTGCTCTTGCCCGAGCCAGATTCGCCCACGATGGCGAGCACTTCGCCACCCTGCAGCGTGTAGCTCACGTTTTTGGCGGCGGTGACCCATTCGCCCTCGACCCAAAAGTCGACACCGAGGTCAGTGACCTGGATCGCGGGAACCTTCGCGGTTGCCTCGGTAGTAGCTGATTCAGTCATCAGGAGTCTCGCCTTTCACCCTGGATGCGTGGCTCTCGTGGGAACATGGTTCCGTGTCGCCAAACTTCACCCTGCACTCGCGATTCGGGCGCGTACTTTCGATTGTTGTCATTGCTGCCTTCGCAGCGGGACTTCTTGTTACAGCTTTTCAAGGCCGGTGGCTGGATGCTCTGCAGGTCGCGCCCGTCTTCGGACTGCTCAGCCTGCTCACGTGGGGCATGTTCTGGCGCCCCAATGTGCGCGTCACGGCGTCGGGTGTCACCCTGCGCAACGTGCTGCGCACCATCGAGGTCGCGTGGCCCGAAATTCGCCGCATCGACACCAAATACGCTCTCACCCTCGAGACCGCGCACGGCACCGTCACGGCGTGGGCTGCGCCCGCTCCTGGCCGCCATGCCGTGTTCAGCGCTGTGCGCCAAGACGGCAAGAACCTGCCCGAATCGAGCTACCTTGCGGGCACGGTGCGACCCGGCGACCTCATCACGTCGGATTCCGGTCAGGCTGCATACGTCATCCGCAAGCACTGGGAGCAGTTGCGCGATGCTGGACATCTGGATGACGCCACGAGCGAGTTCACGAAGCTGCGAGTCGCGTGGCACTGGCGCACCATCGCGGCTCTCGTGGCGCTGATTCTGCTCAGCATGCTCACGACGTTCGGCTAGCTGCACCGCGATCACTTGTTCGACGTTCCATCGCCGGGACGCGCACCGGGGCGTGCTCCAGGAACGTAGGCCTTGAAGAAGGTACCGATCTCGGAGCCCAGGCTACGCTGACGCGGTACGCGCTTCTGGCGCGGGTCGAAGGCGTCGCGCAGACCATCACCGATGAAGTTGATGCACAGCGCGATAATCACGATGAAGAGTCCTGGCCACCAGAACAGCCACGGTCGTGTCTTGAACGCCTCGTTGTATTGGCTAATGATCTGGCCGAGGGAAATATCGGGATCGGTGATGCCGAAGCCGAGGAAGCTCAGCGAGGTCTCGAGCAGAATGACGGCGCTCATCAGCAGCGTCGCACTGACCACGATAACGCCCACCGTGTTGGGCAGGATGTGGCGGAAGATGATGCGGAAGTCGCTCGCTCCAGCCACTCGGGCCGCATCCACGAACTCGCGCTCGCGCAGGCTCAAGAACTCGGCGCGCACGAGTCGTGCCATTCCCGTCCACGCGATGAGGCCGATCATGACGGCCAACAGGAACGCGTCGCCACCGATCGTCTGGCCGAGAACGGCACCGAGGATGAGCAGCGGCACGATGATGATCACGTCGGTGATACGCATGATGACCTGGTCAACCCAGCCGCGGTAGTACCCCGCGAGGGCTCCGAGAACAACGCCAATGACGGTCGAGATGACTCCGACGATGAAGACAACGTTGAGCGATTGCTGCATGCCGCGCATCACGCGAGCGAAGACATCCTTACCGGTGTTGTCTTGCCCGAAAGGGTGCTCGCCGAAGCTGAACGGCCACCACGTAAAGGTCGGCGCACCGCCGGGGAGCACGATGTCGTAGCGTTCCCACCAGGTGAACCCCCACCATCCGGGGATGCGGAAACCGTCGACGATGAGGCGAGTACCGGTGGGGTCTGGCGTGAGTTTTCCGGTTCCGCCGATGACGGTGCCCACCGAGGTGAACGCGAGCAGCACGAGGAAGAGCAACACGAACACGGAGACAACAGCACCGCGGTGCTGCAGGAAGCGGCGGCGCACGATCGCGCCCTGACTGAGACCTACCGTGGCGCGCTGTTCAATGCTGAGTTCTTGGCCCACCGACTGTTCGTCGACTACGGGCTTCTTGTCGGTCATGATCAGCTCACCCGAATTCTGGGGTCGAGTGCCGAGTACAAGAGGTCGGCAATAACGTTGAAGATTACGGCGAGGATGCCCGTGACGAGGAAGAAGCCCATCACCAGGTTCACGTCGATGCGCTGAAGTCCCTCGTTGAAGAGGGAGCCCATCGCCTGCCAGGCGAAGACTCTTTCTGTGATGACGGCACCACCGATCACCGCCCCGAAGTCGAGCGCAATGATGGTCGCGATCGGGATCATGGCGTTGCGGAAGGCGTGACGCATCACGACGGTTCGTTCGCCGAGTCCCTTGGCGCGAGCAGTGCGCACGTAGTCCTGGTTCATCACGTCGAGCAGGCTGGCGCGAGCGTAGCGCGTGTAGGCCGCCAGCGAGATGATCATGAGCGCGATCGTGGGCAGCAGCATGTGGGTCAGCGAGTCGAGCATGTTCAGCCACGTGTCATCCACGCGGCGGATGGCGGGAGTCGAGGCACCGATCGTCGCAATCACACCGTTGCTGAGCGGGATACGCGCAACGTACTCATCCCAGCGGATGAACATCTGGTCGAGCACGAGTGGAAGCACGCCCAAGCCACCGACGATGGCGGCGGTACGAGCGACGACAGCCTTGCCATCACCTCCGACGAAGAACCCGACGAGCAGACCGAGCCCCACCAAGATGGCGAGCACGAGCAGCACCGTCCACGGGCTATTGACGTAGTAGAAGAGGAACTGGAATGGCCAGCTCAAGATGACAGTGAGAACAACGATGATTCCGACCGCGAGCAGAGCACGACGGTTCTGGAAGCCGGTGGAAGTGAAGAGCACGACCGCGCCCGTCGCTACCGACATCAGCGCAATTCCGACGAAGCCGATGGAGGGGCTTTCGAACCAGCGCGTGACATCGAGAAGGATGAGCAACGCGGCAACGCCGCCGCCGACGCTCACGAAAGAAATGACTCGTGTTCGCAGCTCGCCGCCAACGACGGACGAGGCGATGAAGCCCATCACGATGCCAATGATGAGGATCGACCACCACGGTATGACGGGGTCGCCGAGGAACGAATTGAACTGAATGGCGCCGAACTCTTTGAGGAGCACCGCGACCCAGAAGATGGGCAGCGAGTAAAAGACGAAGGTGAGGAACGTGACGACGTAGTCGTAACCGCTGTACTGACGAAGCGCGGTTGTCATTCCGATGGCGACACCGATAACGATCGCGAGAATCGTTGCGGCGAGTACCAGTTGAAGCGTGGAGCCGAGTGCTCCACCAATGGCTTCGATGACGGGTTGTTGGCCGCGGGCCACCGAAATACCGAGGTCACACTGACCAATGAAACAGGCCCCGACTCCTCCTAGCCAGGAGAAATAGCGAAGCACGGGTGGCTGGTCAAGATTGAGCAGCCCACTCAAGTACGCAATTTGATCTTGAGCGCTGGGATCTCGACTGCCACGAAGATCTCGAAGCGGATCACCGGAATTGGCGGTTAGTACATAGACGATGAATGAGGCCACAAGCAGAACTAAGAGAGTGGCCACAAGGCGCCTGGCGACAAAGGTCAGCACCGGAGATCCTCATTTCGGGGGCATGCAAAACGGAACAAAAACAGCGCCGCGGGCGCGGCAAGAACGTGCGCAAGTGGGCCGGACGTATAGCCCGACCCACTCGTGAGCGCTACCGAGTGATTACTCGGAGTCGGTCGGTGCCCACTCCCAGAAGTTCCAGAAGTAGGTCGGCGACAGCGGACTCGGGTCCACGTTCGTTACTGAGTTGTTCCAGACGGTGATTCCGGGGAACTGGAAGATGGTGACGCCGTAGGCGTCTTCCCATACCAGCTTCTCGACCTCAACCTGGATCTCGGTCTGGACGGCGGGGTCCAGCTCGGTCTCGAGGTCCTTGAGGAGTCCGTCTACCTCGGTGTTGGAGTATCCACCGAAGTTGCTGGGCTGGCCGGTACCGAGGTACTGGTCAGAGCCGGTGAGCGCGAGGCTCGTCGACTGCCAGGCGAAAATAACCGCATCGTGCGGGTTGATCGGCAGTGCTTCCTTGTCGGTGAAGGCCCAGGTGGGCTCCGAGTCGTCAACAACCGTGAAGCCGGCAAGAGCAGCCGACTGCTGGATGAACTCGAACTCTGATGCACGACGGACGTTGCCCTCGGGGTACCAGAACTTGACCTCAACGGGAGTAGTTACTCCGGCGTCAGCAAGCAGCTGCTTAGCGCCTTCGATGTCGACCTCGGCGTAGTCAGCCGAACCGTTGGTGGAAGCGATCTCGTCATAGCCGGGAGCACCAGGAATCTGGAGTACCGAGTCACGCAGACTGGCGTTTTCGTTCAACGGCACGATCAGCTTGTCGAGGATCTCCTGACGAGGAATGACCTTCAGGAATGCCTGGCGAACTGCCTTGGCCGTGTCTTCGTCTCCGCCGTAGGTGGCGGGGTCGAAGGGACCACCGTTGTTGAACGTGAGGTCAACGTGCTCGTACGTCGCTTCATCCGCGGTTACATAGTCAGCGTTGTCGAGTCCCTTGACGAGCTCAAGCACGTCGGGAGTCGGCTGGCCGGCTGCAATCTGAACGTCACCGTTCTCGATGGCCTGAACCTGAGCGGTCGAGTCCTCGATCTGACGAACAATGATGCGTTCGTACTTGGGCGAGGGACCCCACGTGTAGAGCTCGTTGGCCTTGAGCGCGACGTACTCGTTTTCTACGAGCTCGTCGAGAACGTAGGCACCGCTCGAGAGAGCGACGAGGGGGTTGTCCGGAGTGCTCGGCGCTTGGTAAGCGTCGTTCCACGCCTTCGCTACCGGGGTCAGCCATTCAACGTCGTCGTTCTGAACTGCCTCGACGAACATTTCCTTTGCCTCCTCGGGATCGGTGATCTCGGGGTAAGCAAGCGACACGACACCGTGAGCGGCAACACCGAGGTCATACTGGATCTCCCAGTCAACGTAGGCCTTGTCGTACACGATCGTGATGCTCTTGTCGTCGATCTCCGGCAGAGCCGAAGCGAGGTCACCACGCGGGTTGGCGTGGGTGAAGAGCGGAGCGCCCTCAGCATCCTCAACACCGGCGAAGATGGTGGTCCACGCGAGCAGCAAGTCAGCGGAGTCGATGGGGGTTCCATCGGACCAGGTGACGTTGTCGTTGAGCGTGTACTTGACCGTCAGCGGGTCATCGCTCGTCTTTTCGAACGAACCGAAGTCGGTGTTACGCACGAGAGCAGGCTCGCTGTTGTAGTAGAGGAACGACGAGTTCATCATGTACAACACAACGGCGTTAGCGGTGTTGTTGCCCGCTGCGCTGCTTCCGTTGAAGTTATCGATCAGGTCATTCCACGCCACCGTGATTTCGGTGTCGGCAATAACTTCTGATTCATACGGCGGAGTACACCCTGTTAGGGCGAGGGCTCCAGCCGCGAGCACAGCTATGGCAGCTGAGACGCGCTTCTTCTTCATCTTTCCTCCAGTAGAAAGGTGGTCGAAGGGACGGTGTAGACCAATCCCATGGCGGCCATTACACCGTATTGCTGAACGTCAAGGCAATAGAAACTGACGATTCGCACAATTCGCAACAAGAACGACACAATCCTGCGCGGATTACTGTGTCTACCCCACAGCGGGGGTGATGCGCGGATGAGCGAAGGGTGAGAGGCCACAGCATATGTGGCCTCCGCGGGGGTGCCCCGCAATGTGGCCGCGCGGCCCTTGCGCGCGAAATCGCCGACTCGGCGAATGAAAGTGGTGACACAAGAAATTTACACATCAGAGCAGTGTGGGCTCGCGGCATCCAACTTAGACTTGAAGCCAGCGAAGCCCACACCGGCCGTCACTGTTGCCGCTGGACAACAGAGAAGGAGTGCGCTCATGTCGCCCGAAAATGCCCCGATCACGATCTCGATCGAACGCACCGTCGACCCGGCCCGCATCGCCGAAGCCACCGCCTGGATGCAAACCGGTATCAACCTTGCCACCAGTTATCCCGGCTTCCTTGGCTCAGGTTGGGTGCGAGCCGGCACCACCAGCACCACATGGCACATGCTGTACCGATTTGCGGATGACGCAGCACTCTTGCACTGGGAGCAATCCCCCGAACGTGCGTGGTGGCTGCAGAGCGGCAGCGGTTTTGTGCACGATCAACGCACCGAACGCCGCACCGGGATCGAAGGCTGGTTCGACGAGCCCACCGAGATCACGGTGGAGCACGCCGGGCTCGTCTCGCCCGTGCCCGCCGCTCCCCCGCGCTGGAAGCAAGCCGTCACCATCTGGCTGGGTTTCTTCCCGCTCAACCTTCTCTTCACAGTGCTCGTCACGATGCTGGTGCCCGGCTGGGATGCTCTGCCCGTCGTGTTGCGCGTGCTGCTCATGACCCTCTGTCTGACGCCGATCATGACGTACCTGCTGCTGCCCGGAGTGACACGGATGCTGCGGCGCTGGCTGACGCCGACTAGCTAAGCGAGCGCCCTACCCCAGCAATTTTTTGAGACTCGCGGTGTAGTTGTCGAACGCCGCACGGCCAGGCGACGTGAGGTTGAGATAGGTGACCGGGCTTCGGCCCTGATGGGCTTTGGTGACCTCGACATAGCCGGCATCCTCCAGTTTTCTGAGGTGAGTGGAGAGGTTGCCCGGCGTCATTTCGAGCAGTTGCTGCAGCCGAGAGAAGGCGAGGCGATCACCGGAGGCGAGAGTGGCGAGCGCCGCGGTGATGCGCAAACGCGCGGAAGCGTGGATAACGGGATCAAGTTCATCCATTGTTTTAGGCCAGTCTGCGGAGTTGCAACGCGAACACAACGGCAGCCATCAGCAGGCCTCCACCGCCCACGAATGCCATTAAGAGGTTATTAGTTGGTGCTCCGAAGAAGGGAGAGATCGCCCCAGCCACCAGCAAGATGCTACCCAACACCAGTTGGCTTTTCTCTTGCCAGAGGGCGGCGCCCAAGAAATAGATCATTCCCGCCATGATTCCGAACACCGCGGGAAAATAGAGGGAAGCAAGCTCTGGGGACAACCCGTTCTGAATGAGCCCAGCACCAACGGTGCTGAATCCAGTGCTTGCCACCAGCCACGAGACTCCGTAAACGGTGCCCGCAAACGTGGAGTTGCCCTGCACTCCTGTGCTGATCCGGATGCCGAGAATCGTTGAGATCACGATGGCGCCGCCGATGAGCACAGCGAACGTGACGCGAGCGGGAACCAAGGGCACCGAGATCCATGAGCTGCCGCTCTGCGCCGCTGCCCACAGCAATCCGAAACCGATCAGCCACGCGATTCCCCACACGCCCAGCATCCACGGAATAGGCGAAAGCTGTTGGCGCACCATCACACTTTGTTGGTCGTCGACCAGCTTGAGCATCTGCTCCGGTGAGAGCGCCGACTCATCGTGGTCGACACCAGCCACTTCTACAGAAATCGGAGTGCCGTCATTGTTCGCCATAGTGAACTCCTTTGTGTTGCGACCAAGAAGCCCCGGTTCGGTGTCTCGTTTCGCTATCTACTTTGTAACACAAAGTACTTTGCAAAACAATGATCAATGCTCTGATTCTCACGGCATGGTCGACGGCCTTAAGCTGGACTGTTATGTCTGCCTCCGAAGTTCACTCCGCCAGCAAGGCAGCCACGCTGCCCGCTGACGTGGTCGTGACGTACCCGCCCGAGCTGCCCGTCAGCCAGCGCAAAGATGACATTCTGGCGGCCATCCGTGACAACCAGGTCGTGATCATCGCCGGAGCGACCGGTAGCGGAAAAACCACCCAGCTGCCCAAGATTTTGCTGGAACTGGGTAAGACATCCATTGGGCACACACAGCCGCGACGGATTGCCGCGCGCACGGTAGCGGAGCGCATCGCCGAAGAGCTCGGCACCGAGATGGGTGACCTCGTCGGTTACCAAGTGCGTTTCACCGACCGCGTGGGCAAAAACACGCGCGTGAAGCTCATGACCGACGGCATCCTGCTCAACGAAATCCACCGCGACCGCGACCTCAAAAAGTACGACGCGATCATCATCGACGAGGCGCACGAACGCAGCCTCACCGTCGACTTCCTGCTCGGCTACCTCAAGCAGCTGCGCGCCCGGCGCCCCGATCTCAGCATCATCATCACGAGTGCCACGATCGACCCCGAGAGCTTTTCCAAGCACTTCGATAACGCTCCGATCATTGAGGTGTCTGGTCGCACCTATCCCGTCGAGATTCGCTACCGTCCCCTCGTCGCCGAAGAGCTGGAGGCGGAGGATGCGGAAGAAGAGGCAGCCAACCGTGCCGACCGCGACTACCTACAGGGCATCAATGACGCGCTCGACGAGCTCGCCCGCGAGAGCGACGGCGACGTGCTTGTGTTCCTCTCGGGCGAAACCGAGATTCGGGATGCCGAAGAGGCCATCCGCGGCCGCATCAGCGGCGGCGGGCTGCACGAAGGCACCGAGGTACTCCCCCTCTACGGCCGTCTGAGCGCTGCCGAGCAACACCGCGTCTTCGAGTCACGCCGCACTCCCGGCACGCGGCGGCGTATCGTGCTGGCCACCAACGTGGCCGAAACCAGCCTGACCGTGCCCGGCATCCGCTATGTGATTGATGCGGGAACCGCGCGCATCAGCCGCTACAGCACCCGCGCCAAAATTCAGCGCCTGCCAATCGAAGCGATCAGCCAGGCCAGCGCCAACCAGCGCTCCGGACGTTCCGGGCGAACGAGCAACGGTATTGCGATTCGCCTGTACTCCGAAGAGGACTTCAATTCGCGGCCCGAGTTCATGGAACCCGAGATTCTGCGCACCAACCTCGCGGCGGTCATTCTGCAGATGGTGTCGCTCGGGCTCGGCAACATCGCTGAGTTCCCCTTCTTGCAGCCACCTGATTCGCGCGGCATCAAAGACGGTCTCGACCTGCTGACCGAGCTTGGCGCAGTCGAGAACACCGCCGGCATCCGCACCACGAAAACGTCGTCGAGCGTGAACGGTCCGCGCGCGGGCGGCAGTGCCGGTAGCGCTGCCGCCCCGCGCATCACCCGCATCGGCAAGCAGCTCACGCAGTTGCCCATCGACCCTCGCCTCGCCCGCATGGTGATCGAATCGAAGCAGCACGGCACCACGCGCGAGGTCATGGCGATCGTCGCCGCGCTCAGCATTCAAGACCCCCGCGAGCGCCCCCTCGATAAGCGCCCGCAAGCCGACCAGCAGCACGCTCGCTTCATCGACCCCACGAGCGACTTTCTCACCCTGCTGAATCTCTGGAACTATCTCGAAGAGAAGCAGAAAGAACTCTCGGGCAACCAGTTCCGGCGCCTGTGCAAGAACGAATACCTCAACTATTTGCGGGTGCGCGAATGGCACGATGTTTACCGCCAGCTGAGCCGCATGGCGAAGCCGCTTGGGCTGGTTATTGGCGACGCGCACTCAAACCCCGACGGCATCCACCGCTCGCTGCTGGCCGGTCTGCTCAGCCACATTGGTCTCAAGGATGTCGCGAAGCGCGACTACATTGGCGCCCGTCAGACGCGCTTTGTCATCTTCCCCGGCTCGGCCCTCGCCAAGAAACAACCCAACGCGATCATGAGCGCCGAGCTCGTGGAAACGAGCAGGCTCTTCGCGCGCACCAACGCCGCGATTGACCCCGTCTGGGCCGAAAAGCTCGCGGGCGACCTCGTGAAGCGCAGCTATTCCGAACCGCACTGGGAAAAGAAGCAGGGCGCTGCGGTCGCGTTCGAACGCGTGACGCTCTACGGCGTAACGCTTGCCGCTCGTCGGCGCATCCAATTCTCGCGCGTGGATTTGCCCGCCGCTCGCGAGCTGTTCATTCGTCACGCTCTCGTGGAGGGCGAAGACGACCTCACCAAGCGTGACAAGCGGGTGTGGGGTTTCGACGCCTCCAACCGCGCGCTGCGCCGCGACCTCGAACAGCTCGAAGAACGCAGCCGTCGTCGCGACATTCTGCACGACGATGAAACCATCTTCGAGTTCTACGACAAGCGCATCCCCGCCACCGTCGCCTCGGTTCGCGACTTTGAGGGCTGGTGGAAAAAGGCACGCCACGACTCCCCCGACCTGCTCACGCTCACCACCAACGACCTCCTCGAGAATGCGGATGACGCTGAAGTCGACGAGACCGCCTTCCCCACGACCTGGGTGCGCGGCGATCAGACGCTGAGCCTCACCTACCGCTTCGAACCCGGAACCGACGATGACGGTGTCACCGTCGCCGTGCCGCTCCCGCTACTCGCCGGCCTGCGCCCCGAAGGCTTCGACTGGCAGGTTCCCGGCCTGCGCGAAGAACTTGTCACCGCACTCATCAAGTCACTGCCGAAACCGATTCGCCGCAACGTCGTGCCCGCCGCCGACTGGGCTCGCCGCCTGCTCGAGGAGGCGCCGGCTGATCCCGCTGCTGCCGCCCTCGACGATGGCCCCGGCATCACTGACTATCTCGCCAAAGAGATCGCTCGCCTGACCTATGTGAAAGTGGCGGCATCCGATTTCGATCTCGACAGAGTGCCTGCGCATCTCAAGGTCACCTTCGCGGTGATTAACGAGCGCGGCAAGAAGGTCGGCGCCAACAAGTCACTGCGCAGCCTGCAGGCAAGCTTGAAGCCCGCCGCCCGCGAAAGTGTGGCACGTGCTGTTGAAGGCGCCGCTGGGCGATCGCCCGAGCGTTCGGTAAACACCCTCGAACGTTCCGGCATCACCGCCTGGGATTTCGGCACGCTCGATCGCTCGCGCGACACCAAGCATGGCGGGAACACGATTCGCGCCTACCCCGCGCTCGTGGATGACGGCGACTCGGTCTCTCTTCGCCTTATGTCGACCCCGCACGATCAGGCCATCGCCCACCAGGGTGGAGTGCGTCGCCTGCTGCTGTTGGCGATTCCGTCGCCGCTCGGGTACATCAATGAACATCTCACGGGCAATGAAAAGCTCGTGCTCGCGCAGAGCCCGTACCGGTCAACGAATGCCCTGTTTGACGACTGCTTGCGCGCCTGTGTTGACTCCGTAATGGGAGACCGCGAGGTGTTCGAGCAGACCGAGTTCGAGGCGCTGCGCAACGAAATTTCGGCAGGGCTGGTCGACTCGCTCTTTGCGACTGTCTCGCTCGTGGCATCCATTGTCTCGGGCGTTCGCTTAGCCGATAAGGCAATTCGTGCCGCAACAAGCATGCACTTGATTGCGCCGCTCGGCGATGCGCGCGAACAGCTCGATGCGCTCGTCTACCCCGGCTTCGTTTCGGCTACCGGGCTCACTCAGCTGCGCCGCCTCCCCGTCTATCTCAAGGGCATCGAGCACCGCGTCACGAAACTCACCGAGAACCCCGGTCGTGACCGCGGGTGGATGTCTGAAGTCGAGTTGGCAACCCGCCGCTACAAGGACGCGGGCGGCACGCTACCGCTGGAGCAGCATCCCGAACCGCAGATCGTGCGGGCCCGGTGGATGCTCGAAGAACTGCGCTTGAGCCTCTTCGCTCAGCACTTGGGAACTGCCGAATCGGTGAGCCTCCAGCGCATCGCGAAGGTGCTCGCTTCCTAACCCCTCATTTTCAGCCGCAGGCCTCCCCCACCGGCTACTCTTGAGGCTGCGAGTGGCACGAAAACGTGGCCTCTCTTCTGAAAGAAAGCAGTGCACGCGTGTCCGAAAGCACCACCGACCACCCGACCACCCCCGAGGTTTCCGCCGAGATTGCGCGGTCGTGGCTTCTGGTTGCGGCGACCCGCCCCGAAGACTTCGATGCCGCAGAGCGTTCGCGCGCCGACCAGATCATCCTCGACGTTGAAGACGCTGTTGACCCGCGCCTCAAGCCGAGCGCCCGCGACGCGGTTGTCGAGTGGCTGAGCAATGGCGGCAGCGGTTGGGTTCGCATCAACGACCGCGCCTCTGACTTCTGGTCAGACGACGTGGATGCCCTCGCTGGCCTTCCCGGCTTGCGCGGCGTCATGCTGGCCAAGGCTGAAGCCGCGGCTCACGTCTCCGAAACCTTCGACCGCCTCAAGGGCGTGACCCCGGTGATTGCTCTCGTCGAGTCCGCTCTCGGAATTGAAGAGGCCGTCTCGATCGCCCGCGCCCGCGGCGCGTACCGCCTCGCTTTCGGCAGTGGCGACTACCGTCGCGACACGGGCGCCAGCGCTGACGACCTCGCTATGGCCTACCCTCGCTCACGCTTGGTCATCGCGAGCCGCGTCGGCAACCTGCCCGGCCCGATCGATGGCCCGACCGTCGGCACGAGCCACCCCGTTCTGCGCGAGCAGGGCGACATGGCCGTCTCGCTCGGGATGACCGGCAAGCTCTGCCTCGACATCGAGCAACTCCCGATCATCAATGAGGTCATCAGCCCCACCCGTTCCGACGTGGCGTGGGCTCGCGATTTCTTGGAAGACTTCGAAGCTCGTGGCCGCGTCATCCGCGACGGCAGCGACCTACCCCGCCTCGGTCGTGCCCAAAAGATCGACAAGCTGGCTCGCGCGTTTGGTGTCGAACCCGCCTAAAGCTGTCACTGTCGTGGCTCTTCCCCGCACCCGCACCCGCGGTTAGGGTTGAGCCATGACAACGGCAGTCATTGTTGACGCAATTCGAACGCCTTCGGGCCGGGGAAAACCCGGTGGGGCGCTCTCGAGCGAGCATCCGGTCGATCTTCTGGCCGTGGTCTTGCGCAGTTTGGTCGATCGCCATGATCTCGACCCGGCCATGATCGACGATGTGATGGGTGGCTGCGTCACGCAATCCGGCCGGCAAGCCGCCAACGTCACACGCAGTGCGGTTCTCGCTGCAGGATTCCCCGAGTCGGTGCCCGCCACCACGATCGACCGTCAGTGTGGCTCGAGCCAGCAGGCAGCGCACTTTGCCGCGCAGTCGATCATGGCCGGCGTCAACGACATCGTGATCGCCTGCGGAGTCGAACTCATGAGTACGCATCCCATCGGTCAGGCAACGCTGGGGCAGGGCGGCATGAGTCGCTTGATCCGCAATCGGTACCCCGAAGGTTTCGTTACTCAGGGCATCTCGGCTGAGCTGATTGCTGCACGCTGGGGTCTCGAACGCGACGACCTCGACGTTTATGCTGCCCTCTCGCACGCTCGCGCTGGCGCCGCCGATTTCAGCTCGGAGATTCTGTCGCTCGCAGGGCTCGATCGCGACGAAACCGTGCGCCCCGACACCACCGCCGAGAAGCTTTCGGGGCTCTCCCCCGTCTTCTACGACGCCAAGATCGCCGGTCGTTTTCCCGAAATCCAGTGGCGCGTGACCGCCGGCAACTCCTCGCCGCTCACCGATGGTGCCTCGGCGGCGCTCATCATGAGCGAAGAGCGGGCTGCCGCCCTCGGGCTCACGCCGCGCGCGCGCTTCCATTCCTTTGCGGTGGTCGGCTCCGACCCCATCGAGATGCTGACCGGCATCATCCCCGCCACGCATCGCATTCTCGACCGCAGCGGCATCCGTCTCGACCAACTCGACAGCATCGAGGTCAACGAAGCCTTCGCCTCGGTCGCCCTCGCGTGGCTGCAAGAGTTTCCCGTCGATCCCACCATCGTGAACCCCCGCGGCGGCGCGATCGCCCTTGGCCACGCCCTCGGTTCCTCCGGCACGCGCCTGCTCACCACCCTCGTCAACAATCTCGACGCCAGCGGCGGCCGCTTCGGACTCCAAGTCATGTGCGAAGGCGGCGGCATGGCCAACGCAACCCTCATCGAAAGGCTTTAATGAAAATTCAGGATGCCGCAGCCCTCATCACCGGCGGCGCCAGTGGCCTCGGCTTGGCCACCGCTCGCGCCCTCGCCGCGCAGGGTGCACAGGTCACCATCGCCGACCTGCCCAGCTCCCGCGGAGTCGACATCGCCGCCGAACACGGCTTCCGGTTCGCTCACACCGATGTGCGCTCCGAGGCGGATGTCCAGGCTGCCGTCGATCTGGCAAGTTCCGTTGCTCCCCTGCGCATCGTCGTGAACTGCGCTGGCGTCGCGACGCCGGGCAAGACCCTCGGCCGCAAGGGCGTGCTGCCTTTGGAAACCTTCGAGACCGTGATCGGCATCAACCTTGTGGGCACGTTCAACGTCATCCGGCTCGCTGCGGCCGCGATGGTCGAAACCGAGCCCATCGATGGCGAACGTGGCGTGATCGTGAACACGGCATCCGTCGCCGCCTTTGATGGCCAGATCGGCCAACCCGCGTACGCCGCCTCCAAGGCGGGCGTTGCTGGGATGACCCTGCCGCTCGCCCGCGAGTTCGCGGCGAGCTTGCTGCGCGTGATGACGATCGCTCCGGGAATCTTTGAGACGCCGATGATGGCGGGCCTGCCGCAAGAAGCGCAAGATTCTCTCGGTGCGCAAGTGCCGCATCCGTCCCGCCTCGGACGACCGGCGGAGTATGCCGCGCTCGTGCAGCACATCGTTGAGAACCCCATGCTCAACGGCGAAGTGATTCGGCTCGACGGTGCGATCCGGATGCAACCGCGCTAGCAGCAGCACCCAGATCGGCCGCAGCGAGAACACTAGTCAGAACTAACGTTCTCGCTGCCGCGGAGAACCGCTGGAAGGTTAGAGAACCTTCGAGAGGAACGCTTTCGTACGTTCGTGCTGGGGATTGCCCAGCACCTGGTCGGGGTCACCCGACTCCACGACAACGCCGCCATCCATAAACACGAGTTGGTCGGCGACTTCGCGCGCGAACCCCATCTCGTGAGTGACAACAATCATGGTCATGCCCGATTCGGCGAGACCCTTCATGACATCGAGCACTTCGCCCACGAGCTCCGGGTCGAGCGCCGACGTCGGCTCATCGAACAGCATGAGCTTGGGCTCCATGGCGAGAGCGCGCGCGATAGCCACACGCTGCTGCTGACCACCCGACAAGTGAGCCGGGTAGGCATCCGCCTTGCCCGCAAGACCAACCCGAGCAAGCAGCTCTTGAGCATGCGCGACCGCGGCCTCTTTCTTGACCTTGTTTACTCGGATGGGCGCCTCAATGATGTTTTCGAGGGCCGTCATGTGCGGGAACAGATTGAAGCGCTGAAACACCATGCCGATATCCCGACGCTGGCGAGCAGCTTCGCGCGGCTTGAGCTCATAGAGCTTGTCGCCTCGCTCTTCGTATCCGACCAGAACGCCTTCGACACTGAGTCGACCGGCATCCACTCGTTCAAGGTGGTTGATGCAGCGCAAGAAGGTTGACTTGCCCGAACCACTCGGTCCGACCAAACACATCACTTCGCCCTGCGGCACCGACAGCGAAATGCTCTTGAGTACTTCATTAGAACCGAAGCTCTTCGAGACACGATCGGCGTGCACCATGGGCACGCTGCTGTTAGCCGCGTTCATCATTGGTGCTCCTTTCCGGAAGGGTCGGTACTGGCATCAGAACCGGCGTCGCCGTCGGCAGCGGATGCCGCACCCGGCGTCGAGATGACACCCGTCTTCAGCGTGATTGTTCCTGTCTCGGTGCCTGTCTTATCGGGGCGAGCCTGACCGACACCGCGCGAGAAGCGCTTCTCCAAGAAGTACTGGCCCACCATCAGGATCGAGGTGAACAGCAGGTACCACGCGGAAGCGACGAGCAACAGCGGAATCGGGTCGAAGATCACGACGGAGATGTCGCGCGAACGACCGTAGAGCTCCAAGCTGAACGGGATGGCTGTGACCAGCGAGGTGGTCTTGAGCATCGAGATAACTTCGTTGCCCGTGGGCGGAATGATGATGCGCATGGCCTGCGGAATCACGACGCGAGTCATGGTCTGCATCCACGACATTCCGAGCGCGGTGGCAGCTTCGTCCTGGCCTTTGTCGACCGAAAGGATGCCGGCACGCACAATCTCTGCCATGTACGCAGATTCGTTGAGCGCGAGGCCGATGACGGCCAACCAGAACACGCTGATCAGGTCGTTGGTCTCGAACGAAAGCCACGGCTCCGTGAACGGAATGCCGATGTCGATCGTGGAGTAGATCGTGGCGAAGAGACCCCAAAACACGAGCTGCACATACACGGGAGTGCCGCGGAAGACCCAGAGGTACAGCCAAGCGATGCCCTTGACAACCGGGTTGTCCGAGAGCCGCATAACTGCGAGAGTGACGCCCAAGATGATAGCGATGACCATCGAGTAGACCGTCAACAGCAGCGTGTAGCCCGCTGCCTGTGAAATGCGCTGATCGAAGATGTATTTGGCGAAGTTCTCCCAGCTGTAGGCATCACGCTGCGCGGCATCCAGCACAAAGAGCACGAGCATCGCGACGAGAACGACGGCGACAACATTGCGCCAGGGGTGGCGAAGGCGAATTGCCTTGATAGCTTCCGCTTGATCGGCGCCGTTCGGCGACACCATGTCAGGTGTCGCCGAACGGTTAGAGCCTGATGCAGCCATCTACTTAGCTAGCGGTCGCCGCGTTGATGGTGATGGCGTCGACAGCACCGCTGAAGACTCCCCAGTCATCGAGGATCGACTTGTAGGTTCCGTCGTCGATCATCGACTGCAGTGCAGCCTGAAGAGCGGCAGGAAGCTCCGAGTCCTTAGCGACGGCGATTCCGTAGGGCGCGGTGTCGAAGGAGTCGCCCGCGAGCTCAATCTTGTCGTCGACCTGGCTCACGGCGTACTGCGTGATGGGCGAGTCGGCGCTCATGGCGTCGGCTCGGCCCAGCGCGAGAGCGTTCGTTGCTTCGTCTTGCGTGTCGAACTTGAGGATGTTGATGGGCTCGTTGCCGGCATCCACGCACTCTTGCGACTTCGCAGGAAGCTCGTCGGTCTCTTCGTAAGTTCCGGTCTGAACGGTGACGGTCAGGCCACACGCGTTGGCGGGATCAACGTCGCCGCCGAGTACTTGTGCCCACTGGATGCCCGCTTCGTAGTAGTTCACGAAGTCGACGACCTTCTCGCGCTCAGCGTTGTCGGTGAACGAGGAGAAACCGATGTCGTAGCTTCCGCCAGTGACGCTGGGGATGATCTTGTCGAAGCTGGAGGGCTCGTACTGGGTCTCGAGGCCAAGAGTGGCAGCCATCGCGTTGGCGAGGTCAACCTCCCACCCGATAGGGTTTCCGGCGTCGTCCTTGTACTCGTTAGGAGCGTAGGTCGGGTCGATACCGATCACAAGCACGCCGGCTTCCTTGATGTCATCAGGCAGCAGAGCGGCAGCAGCTTCGTTGACTCCTACGTCAGGAGTGTTGCCCCCGGTGGTGGTTTCGGTGCCCGTGCTGTTGTCGACACAACCCGACAGCATGAGCGCTGCGGCAACAACCAGTGCCGGAGTCACGTACTTGATTCTCATGGTTCAACCTTCTCTATTTCCCGATGAATAGCGGCGTCGGTTACGAGGACCGGATCCAGAACGGATGCGCCTCGCTTCAACGCCGACCAAGGAAGCCTACCCCCGGCTGCTCAGAGTTCATCGTTTGGTGAGAAACGATCCGGTATCCATTGCGACCTTGTCGCGAGGATCGTGCGAGAGGCAAAGAAAAGGTGTGGCGGCGGCGCGCTCGTCGAGCTTTCGAGCGCGACGGTTAGGCAGCAGTTAGTACTCGGCTTCGTTCGCCGCTTGTAGCTCGGCAAAGTTGATGTTGCGCAGCTCCCGCAGCCGGATTTCGCGGTTCTTTTCATACTGCGGGTCGGCCTCGGGCATGTAGGCATCGCGCAGCTTCGCGATGATCGCCGTGCCGATCTCGCTCCAGGCGAGTTCGCGTGCTTCGTCGATGATGTTCGAGATCAACTCGCCATCCATGGATGCCTGCCGAAGTCCCTCGGTGAGGCCCTCTTGGACGGCGCGGTTGCGATCGGTGCGCGTGACCTTGAGCAGGCGCTCGGCTTGGTCGGCCAGGTGGTCGAACTCCACGTGAACGAGGCCCGCAAGCGCACCGTCGTCGTAGTCGAGGTGGTCGCGCGCGGCGTCGACAATGATGCGATTTTTGACCGCCATGCGCACCGCATTGCGCGCGATAAGAACACCCTCTTCGACGACGCGTTCGATGGGTGCTTCTTCTACCGGCTCGGGCGCCGTAAATTTGCCCAAGTTAAGGCGCGGGCGCCGCCGGAAAAGTCTCACAGTGCAATTGTTTCGAGTTAAGTGGACGAAGGGTATCCCCCATCCGGTGAAGCTTAGAGTCCGTAGCTGAATGAACTACAGGGTTTTCTCGTAGCAAATGCCGTACGGGATGTTGGCGTACTCGCCAAAAGCCTCGATGTGGGCGTAGCCGAGGCTTTCGTAGAGGGCCATTGCGGGCAACTGAGCGTGACCCGTCTGAAGAACAAGCGAGTGAGCGGATGCCTCACGCGCGACCGCTTCGAGTTCGTTCATGAGGCGGCGGGCAGCGCCCTTGCCTCGATGACGCGAATCGACGAAGACCTTCTTCACTTCGAGCGATTGCCCGAAGGGACGAAGCGCGGCGTGACCGATGACGGTCTCGCCGTCGAGCACCAACAGCGTGTGACTGATGTCCTCGGGCGCGACCGTCAACGCAGCATTCACTGCGTTGCGGCCTGCCTCGTCGAGGGCGGCCTGACGATCGGCATACATCGCCGTCGTCTCGACCGTCATCAGTTCGCGCTGGTTTACCGCTCGTGGGTCGAGCCAGTCGACCCACTCAACGGTCAGGCTCACTCCGCTTTTACTTTGGTGGTTGCCGACGCGTTGGCCTCGTACGAGGTGTTGGTCGACTCAAAGAAGTTGACGAGCTCGAGAGTGTCGTTGGCTGTTGCCATCCACTTGGCCGGGTTCGAGACCTTGTAGTGCGGCTCGAAGCCGAGCTCTTCAAGGCGACGGTCAGCCAGGTACTTCACGTACTGGTTGATGTAGTTGGCGTTGAGGCCGAGGATGCCACCGGGGAGCAGGTCGTGGTTGTAAGCCTCTTCCATCTCCACAGCATCCAAGATCATCTGGCGAATTTCGTCAGCGAACTCTTCGGTCTGAATCTCGGGGTTCTCTTCGAGCACCGTGAGGATCAGGTTGATGCCAAACTTGAGGTGCAGGCTCTCGTCGCGAACAACCCAGTCCATGAGCGAACCGAAGTTGCGCAGCAGGTTGCGCTGGCGGAACGACAGGGCAACCATGAAGCCCGAGTAGAACCAGATGCCTTCGAGCACCACGTTGTAGGCCACGAGGTTGCGGATGAAGTCTTGCTTGCCTTCGATGGTGTTGATGTCGAGGGTTTGCTCCGTCATGCGACGGATGTACTTCATTTCGAACTCTTCCTTGCGCGCCATGGACGGCACATCAACGTGAGAGTTGTAGGCCGCTTCACGGTCGATGGGGAAGGTTTCGAGAACGTACTCGAAGCTCATGCAGTGGTTGGCTTCTTCCCACATTTGCTTCGCGAGGTACAGCGAGCACTCTGCGGCAGAAACGTAGGGGTATACGCCGAAGGCGAGTGCCTTGTTGACGAGCAGCTCATTCGGGTTGAAGTAGCTCATGAGGAAGGTCACCGCGTGACGCTCTTCATCAGTCATCTTCTTGAAGTCGGCGATGTCTTCGCCCAGCTGGATCTCGTTAGGGAACCAGGTGTTGGCAACGGCCTGGTCGTACAGGTCCATCGCCCATTGGTACTTAATTGGCTTCAGCAGGAGGCCGTCTTGCAGGCCTGTACCTAGAATTCCCATTCCGGTGACTTCTTCTTTCTCGATTGGTGCTCGATGTGTGTGATGGGGAACACGACGGTGTGGTGTCGTGTTCCCCGGGGGAGGTTAGTGAGTAGCTGCTCTTACTGGCAGCTGTCGCACTGCAGGTCGTCCATCGGGTCGACCGGTACGAAGTAGTCCTCAACGGTGTTTTCGCGGTTCATAATTACTCTGCCTTCTTTGCGAATCCGCCGAAACCTCGGCGTGCGGGAGCTGCGCCCGCTGTTGATGTGGATGTCGAGGCCGTTGCAGCCTTGGTCGACGAAATTTCTTCTGCCTTGTTGACCTTCACCGTGGACTGCTCCGCCTGGTGGCGAGGCTTCATGTGCAGGTAGTAGGTGGTCTTGACGCCGCGAGACCACGCGTCATGGTAGATGTCCATCATGTCGCCGAGGTCACGCGTCTCGAGGTACATGTTGCGGCTGATGGCCTGGTCGATCCACTTCTGGGCACGAGCGGCAACTTCAAGGAACGCATACGGCGAGAGCTGGAAGCTCGTCTTGAATACGGCCTTGATGTCGTCGGGGATGCCAGCAACGTTCTGCACGTCACCCTGGCTGCGCAAAATCGCTTCACGGTTCTGTTCCCAGAGTCCCTTTTCTTGAAGAGTCGCAACGAGGTTGCGGTTCACTTCGAGGAACTTACCGTTCGAGGTCGAGCGGCTGAAGATCTGCGAGAACTGCGGGTCGAGACCGGGCGTGGTGCCGGCGACGAGACCAATGGATGCGGTGGGAGCGATCGCCATGAGGGTTGCGTTACGCATACCGCCCTTGACCTTCTCGCGCATGGCATCCCAGTCGAGACGCGTCTTGCGGTTGACCTTGATCTCCATGCCACGGTCGGCTTCGGTGAGCGCGATGGAGTCGAGCGGCACGAGGCCCTCTGACCAACGGCTGCCTTCGAAGTTCGTGTACGAGCCACGCTCTTTGGCAAGCTCGGTGCTGGCGTCGATCGCGGCGTACGACACGTGCTCCATGATTTCGTCGATGAGGTCGTAGGCCTCTTCGCTCTCGTAGCTATAGCCGAGCTTCTCGATGATGTCGGTGAAGCCCATGACGCCCAGACCGACGGCGCGGTTCTGTTCGTTGGAGAAGTCCGCTTCTTTCACGCTGGAGCGCGTGATGTCGATGAGGTTGTCGAGCTGGCGAACGGCCAGTCGAGCGCTCTCGGCGATCTTCACGAAGTCAACGCCGCCTTCGGGCAGAAGGTGACGCGAGAGGTTGATCGACGCAAGGTTGCAGACGGAGACGTTGTCTTCATCCTGCGGCAGCGTGATTTCGGTGCAGAGGTTGGAGAGGTGGATCGTGCCCGTGTTGTTGTTGAGCGCACGGTTATTGATCGTGTCTTTGAAGGTCAACCACGGGTGGCTGGTGGTCTGCAACGAGATGAGGATCGACTTGAACTGCTCGCGAGCACCGATCTTCTTGAACATGTGCATTTCGCCGGCTTCGGCCATGGCGACATATTCGTTGTAGCGCGTGGAGAAAGCCTGGCCGTAGAGCTCGTTGAGGTCAGCGACTTCGAGCGGGTCGAAGAGGTACCACGGCTCGTCGTTCTGAACGCGCTTCATGAACTCGTCGCTGATCCACACGGCCGTGTTGGCGGTGCGGGTGCGGCGGTAAGGGTCACCGGAGTTGCTGCGGAGTTCGAGGAACTCCGGGAAGTCCATGTGCCAGTTCTCCATGTAGAAGCACAGCGCGCCGAACTTCTTGCCACCACGGCTCACGGCACGAAGGATCGAGTCGATCGTGTGCATGAACGGGATGGGGCCGGTGGACGTCGTGTTGTTCGAGCGGATGGGCGAACCCTGGGCGCGCAGCTTGGTGACCGAGAGGCCAATTCCACCGGTGCCCTTGGTGAGCCACATGACATCGCGCGTGGTCTTAGCGATGTGCTCCATGTCGTCTTGCATTTCCATGACGAAGCAGTTGGCGAGCTGGGGGTAGATCGTTCCCGCGTTCACGAGAGTGGAGCCAGCAGCCAGGTACTCGAGGCTGGACATCTTCTCGTAGAACTTGAGTGCTGCCTCGTTGGGGTTCGCTTCGTTGAGCGAGAGGCCCATGGCGATACGCATCCAGAAGTACTGCGGAACCTCGAGGGCATCGCCGTTGCGACCCTTGATGCCGTAGCGGTTGTTGAGCGTGACAACACCGATGTACTTGAGCAGCTCGTCGTGAGCGGGCTCAAGGTGCTCGGCGAGAGCATCCAAGTCGAACATGCTCGTGAGGCGAGGGTCGAGGAGTCCCTCTTCTACGCCACGGCTGACGTTGGTGGCGAAGTGTTCTTTGTGCAGGCGCTTGAGGTCAGCAGCGTCGGTGTAGTCACCGAGAACGCGCTTGTAAATCGTCTTGAGGAGAAGACGGGCGGCGACAGTGTCGAAGGCCGGGTCATCTTTCACATTTTGGAGGGCGACCTGAATAACAGCTTCGTCGAGCTGCTGCGTGGTGATGCCGTCAAACAGCGTCAATTCGAGCTCAGAAGCGATCTGAGTGACCCACGTGATGTTCTCGTCGAGGCCGGCTGCGGCTTCTTCAATTGCGATGTTGATCTTGTTCGCATCGTACGGCTCTCGCTGACCGTTGCGCTTGACGACTGTGATTGCCACAAATACTCCCTAAAATCCCCATAAAACACTCAAAACCGCGACCCCCGGTCAAGCGGTTCCACCACTATATATCGTGGGTGCCACCGGCCGCCAACCCTAGATGTAGTGGGCGTGTCCTCCACAGGTGTGGATAACTTCGCGGGGTTTTCCACAGCCTATGGATAACCACTGACACCCGGAAAACCCGCAGAGAACCGGCCTCTGAGCGCCGAAAACTGGCCCAATTCGGCAGCTAAGCTGGAGTCCTTGTGAACGCATACATCGACCTGTTGAAAACTCCGGGCATCGCCAGGATTATCGCCGCGCAGCTCACTGCCCGGCTTCCGAGCGGAATGCTCTCATTGGCGATCCTTCTGCACGTCGAGCAGATTCACGATTCCTACGGCGCTGCTGGCCTGGTGCTCGCTGCCACGAGTGTCGGTCAAGCTGTTGCCGGCCCGCTGACGAGCCGGTGGATGGGCGTGTGGGGAATGCGCAAAGTTCTCATTCTCACCCTCGTGGTTTCTGCCGCCGCCATCTTTACAATCGCGCTCGCGCCACTCAGCGTCGGCATGTTCATGGTCGTCGGCTTGGTTGCTGGCCTGAGCAACCCTCCAGTCCAGCCCGCGGTTCGCACGATCTACCCGAAGATGGTCAACTCCAAGCAGTTGACGCCGCTGTTCTCGCTGGATGCTTCCGCTCAAGAAATCATCTGGGTTGCCGGCCCCGTCGCCGCGACGTTCATTGCGGTACAGATCTCCACAACGCTCGCGATCGTCGTCGCCGGCACCTTCCTCATCTTGGGCGGCATCTGGTTCATCGCTAGTCCCGAAGTTGGCCAAGTGCGCATCCCGCGCAGCAAGCGCTCCTTCGGAACCGTGCTGCGCCGCCCGCCCGTCTTGCTCGCGACCATCACGGGCTTCCTGCTCGTGGGTGCCGCTTCGGCAGTCGAAGCATCCGTCGTCGCGGTCTTCGGTCACGGCGGCCCGCAAGCCGGTATCGTGCTCGGCATCTGGGCCATCGGGTCACTCTTCGGCGGATTGCTCTTGGGCCACCTCCCCATCGGGCCGTGGGCTCTCGCACGCCGCATGTTCATCGTGTTCGTGGGCATGGCGTTGGCGATGATCTACCTCGACTTCTGGTGGCTGGCCATCATGCTGCTCATCGCCGGTATCGGTATCGCTCCTGCGTTCGCCGTAATTTTTGCGATCGTATCGGCCAGCGTGAAGTTCAGCGACACCGCTGAGGCTTACGGCTGGGTCGGCACCGGCCAGCTCATCGGTGCCGCACTTGGCTCGGCCGTCGCCGGATTCCTCATCGACGCCTATGGCCCCATCGGCGGCTTCTGGGCAGCGACCATTATTGCCGCGCTCGGAGTTCTCGTGCCCACGCTGCTGCGCGGCTGGCACCCCGACCTGCGCGGCAAAGACGCCAGCCCCATCCCCGACACTGAACCGATCAGCACCCTGCGCCAGTAGCGTCCACAAACAGCTACCCTGCAGGCAAGTCCTGCACCAGCAAGTTCTGCGCCTGCAGCGATCGCGAAAGACGCCCGCGTCTCGCCCTCAGAGGTATGACGCGATCGCTCTACCCGTGTGTGATTACCAGCGTGGATGCACGGCAGCGCGAAAGTGGCGATCGTAAATGTCGCGCACCCCGGCCATGAAGCCGTCGCTCAGGGCAGGTACCTCGCCGGCACCGGCGTTGGACTGAGCCTGCGCCACGTTGCGTGCTCCCGGAATCGCCGCAGTTACCCCCGGTTGCTGGGTAATCCACGCGAGCGCGACCTGCGAAGTTGAGAAGTCCGCCACCGCAGGCTCGGCCGCCAGCAGTGCCGCGAACTCCTGAGCAGCGGCTACACCAGTTTCAAAGTCGACCCCCGAAAACGTCTCCCCGATATCCATGACTGCGCCGTCGCGGTTGTACGTGCGGTGGTCGTTCTCGGCGAACGTGGTGTCAAGGCGGTACTTGCCGCTGAGCAGACCGGAGGCCAGCGGAACACGAGCGATGATCCCAACGCCGGCGTCGAGAGCGGCCGGAAGCACGGCCTCGAGGGGCTTGAGACGGAAGGCGTTGAAGATGATCTGCACGCTGGCAACGTTCGGGCGAGCAATAGCGGTGAGCGCCTCGGCCGTCGTCTGCACACTCACTCCGTAGGCGGCCATAGCGCCCTCAGCGACGAGAGTGTCGAGGTCATCGTAGACGGCATCCATACTGTAAACCGCGGTGGGAGGGCAGTGCAGCTGCACGAGATCGAGGGTGTCTGTGCCGAGGTTGTGGCGTGAGCGGTCGGTCCATTCGCGAAACTTAGCCAGAGTGAAGTTGGCGGGGTCTTGCTCTTCACGGCGCCCCATCTTGGTAGCGACAGTGATGTCGAGCTCTGGGTTGTCGGCGAGAAAGCTGCCGATAAATTTCTCGCTGCGACCATCGCCATACACATCAGCGGTGTCAAAGAAGGTTATTCCGCCCTCAACCGCGGCGACCAAGACGCTACGCGCATCCGCCTCGCTCACATCGCCCCAATTGGCGCCCAACTGCCACGTGCCAAGACCGATTGTGGAAACAGAACGGCCGGTGCGGCCCAGAGTGCGAATGTCCATGCCCTAACGCTACGCCTCCGCGGCGACAAAGTTCGACCACGCAACAAACGTCGCCCGTCCGTGAGGGCGGTCACGAACGGGCGACGTACTTGTGGTGGTTAGGCGGCGACGCCCTCGAGCGCCGGAGCGAAGTGTTGACGAAGCACCCGCGACCACCGGTTGTGCGGCAGTTCGGGGCGAAGGGCGGCAAGGCCGGTCGCGAACTTGGAGATGCGATCGGGACGGTGCCCCCTCTTCCAGAGAAGGCGGTCGACCTCGCAGGCCTGGCCCGACGACTTGGTTTCGACGATGACAGTGTCTTCGAAACGAAGCGCGTCGTCGTCACACTCCCAGGCGAGAGCACTGTCGATCGTGCACCGACTGCCGCTGCCCGGCAAGAACAGAGTCGTGCGGGTGTAGCGCGTCGTGAGTACCGGCTCCATGGTGTCGGAGTTGATACCGACCACCGAGGCATCGTGCAGCAGTTCGTCGATGTATTCGCGACCCTCGGCCGTGAGACGGTCGCGCTCATCGAAGCTGTACGGCAGACGCTGCTTGGCGGTCGTGCCGCGCGAGCCCTTCGTCTTCACTTCGAGGTAGCAATCCCCCGTGTCCATATAGCTGCGAGTGCGGGCCTTGAAGCGACGGCGTCGCGGATGCGCGGCCAACAGGTAACTCGCCGCCTCCGGAGTATCGAAGTACACCGACTCGTAGTCGAAGTGCTGTTGCCCGTTGATCTCGAGCACTCGAGCCTGAGACTCCAGCTCAGCGAGCAACGCTTCCAGGTCGGATGCCGGCACCAAGTACTTACGGTCAACCCGCGTCAGCAGCGAGGCGCGTTCGGCCAGCTCCTCGAGCGAGTTGGATGCGAAGCGGGTGGTGTTTGGCGTGTTCATCGCTGTGCTGCCTCAAGGTTGTCGTGCGCACCGTTGACGGCGGCGGTGGGCGTAGCGGTTGCGGCGTTGCGGGCCGAGCGAGCGCCCTCAACGAGGCGGTAGCGAACATCCACCACCGTCGTGTCGTTGACGAGGTCGAGCTTGACGACCGTAAGCGAGTGAACGCGAGCGCCCAGCAAGTTTTCGAGACGCCCACGTAGGGTGGGCTCGTCGGCGATCGCGGCATCCAAAGTCACCGTCTGCTGACGGTAGGCGCGGAACAGTCGCGGGTGGTCGCCGAAGGTCATCACGAGCAAGATCATGGCCATGAGGGCCGGGGCCACGTAGACCGAGACCACCGAGGTGTTCTCGCTGGCGACACCGGCAGCGCCAAGGCCCGCGATGAGGCCGAGGGCGAGTGAGGCGAAGTAGTACGCCACTTCGTGCTGCGCGATCTCCGAGGAACGGAGACGAATGATCGAGAGAACTCCGAACAGGCCGAGACCAAGGCCAACGCCGACGGCACTATCGGCCAACATGACCGTGACGGCCATGACGCCGACGTTCACGATGAGGTAGGCGACGAGGAGGTCGCGGCGGCGGTGGCGCGCAAAGTACAGAGCAAAAGTGAGAAGACCGACGGCGACAAGGTCGAGGGCGATCATGGTGAGTTGGCTCATTGCGGGGCTCCAAAGTTGTTACGAAGTGTGGTCGTGCTTTCACGCTGGTCCCCATTGAGCCCGAGAACTCTATGGACTTTCTATGAACGATCCCGACGCGGCGTGGGAGTACCCAAAAGACGTCACTCGCGGCTTCGAGGTGAGACAATTCCCGAATGGATGCCCTTCTCGACTCGCTCGCCCGCACGACCCCGGTCGACATCTCGCCGACCCTGCTGATCGTGATCGTGGCTGCAGCGGCCGTGCTGAGCATCCCGCAACCGATCTGGAAATGGTTCGGACTCTTCACGACCCTCGTGCACGAACTCGGCCATGCTGTGGGCGCGATTCTCACCGGTCGCTTCGTGCACGGAATGAAGATTCGGATGAACCACTCGGGCGAGGCCGTCAGTAGCGGCCGCGGCAAACTCGGCTCTGTGATCAGCGGATCGCTCGGCTACCCCGCGCCGGCTATCGTCGGAGCCGTGCAACTCTGGTGCGTTACCCAGGGCTACACCGCCATGGCACTGTTCATCGGCGGCATCATTCTCGTGCTCACGCTGCTCGTGATTCGCAATCTCTTCGGCTTTCTTGTCGTCGCTGTCTCCGCCGCCGCGAGCGCCGCCCTCTGGGTATGGGCAACGCCCGAGCAGCAGAGCTACGTGCTCCTCGTCATCGCGATCGCCCTGCTTGTGGGAAGCGTGCGCGGCCTCGCCACCGTGATCGGCGTGCACACTCGCCGCCGCGACCAGCTGAGCACCTCCGACGCCTATCTCCTCTTCAAGCGCACCGGAATTCCCTCGGTGTTCTGGCTCCTCGTCTTCGCCGCCCTCATCGGCGCGAGCGTCGTCTGGGCCGTCACGATGGTGCTCGAGACGTACTAAGCGCGGCGGGCTGGTGAGGCTTTCGGTTCTCGCAGCGGGCTGGCTAGGGTGAACTGTTCGGCCTAGGCGCGCGGCTTCAGGATGCCCGGAGCGATGCGTTCCGGCCGGAAGCCGTATCCCACAATCCGCGCCAGAATCGGTCGCACGCGCGGCAACACCACCGCGATCACGAAGCGCTCGCGCAGGCGCGGTGGGTTGTGCAGAACGACTCCACTTGTGGCGCGATTGATGAGCCGGTGCGCCACTCGTTGCATGCGCTGCATGAGCACCGTGGGCAGGGTGCGGCGACGCTGCACCGCGGCGCACGCGGCATCGATTGCTGCGGCATCCGTCCCCTTCTTTCTCAGTACGGGAACGAGAGTATTCGCGAGGGCAACGGCGTCTTGAATCGCGTAGTTGATGCCCACGCCGAACGCTGGCGACATCGCGTGGGCGGCATCGCCAATGCAGATCGCGCCGGGAACCGACCATTCGTGAAGGCGATTAATCTGCACCGACAGGAGCTTCACGTCGTCGAAGCTCGCGATCTCGTGAGTTACTTCGCTCAGGCGCGGTGCGGTTCTCGCAATCGTGTCGCGGAACGCTTCGATGCCCGCCATCTGAAATTCAGGAAAACTGCCTTTTCGAATGAGAAGCCCGCACTGAAAATAGCCGGGTCGAGGGATGGTGACGAGAGCGGAACCGCCACGAATGTTGGCAAGAGTGTCGCGCATCGGTTTCGTGGGGCGCGGCACCCGAAACCACAGCACATCAATGGGAACGCCATAGTCTGCCGGCACTAAGCCGAGGGCATCGCGAACAGCTGAAGCGCGTCCATCGGCGGCCACCGAGAGCGCCGCGTTCACGCGAAGCGGCCCGTCGGGCGTCGTCGCTTCAATTCCGACAACGCGTCCGTTTTCCTGAATTTCCGAATGGGCAGTCGCCTCGAGCACCAAGCGAAATGTGGGTTGCCGCTGGGCTTCTTCCACCAGCATGTTCAACAGATCCCACTGCGGCATGAGCGTCACGTAGCGGTGCGGCGGTGGCAGTGTCGTGAAGTCGACAGCATGCAGACGGATGCCGTCAATCACCGCATCAAGAACAGAAAGCTCGCTGTGGTCGATCGTCGCCGCTGCCTTGCCCAAGCCAAGCTGGTCAAGCAGATTCAGCGTGGACGGGTGAACCGTGTCACCCCGAAAGTCGCGCAAGAAGTCAGCATGCTTTTCGAGGACGATGACATCGATGCCGGCGCGAGCCAGAATAAGGCCAGCCACGATTCCGGCCGGGCCTCCCCCTGCAATGCAGACGGTGGTGTCGAGTTGCTGGGCCATGAGAGTTCCCTCCGTTGGCTCCACGCTACTCCTGCCGCACGCTGCGGTTGCCGCTCGCGGGGGCTAACGCTCGCGGCTAGCGGGTCTTCTGCGCCAGTTCGGCGCCGCTATCGATCACGGAGACCAGTCGCTTGGCCAGGCGCTTGCGCACGAGGTGGTCGTTCGCTTCGACGCGATGCATCGTCACTTGCCGCATCTGCCCGACGATGCGCATCGTTCCCGGTGCGATGAACTGGTCGAGAGAGCCGTACACCACGTCTATCGGCACCCGCACGGAGGCGATGTCACTCACCGTGGTTTGGGTTTCGATGCAGTTTTTGAGGCTCATCACGAAGGCCTGCCAGTTGTGTTCGGATACGTCGAGAATGTCTTCGAGTTGGAACAGGCGGCGCAGGGTGTCAACGGTCGCCATCGTGAAGTCTTTGTTGTCACGCAAGAACTCATAGGCGCGCATGTACGCACCGACTCGAGCACGCACGAGCGGATCACCGATCTGGTTTGGCGGTACGTAAATGGGCGGGCTCACCAACACAAGACGGCTGACCTTGCTGGGATGCATTGCCGTGTAGCGCGCAGCGAGAAGGCTGCCCAGAGAGTGGCCCACAAGAATGAACGGGGCGTCGAGCTTCAGTGAATTGATCGTGGCACGGATGGAATCGACGTGCTCTTCGATTGTAAAAGTGGCATCCGCGGGGCTGGGTGATTCGCCAAAGCCCAGCAGATCAAACGAGATGCAGCGGTAGTGATCTGAGAGCTGCGGGATGACATGGGAGAACGTCGCCGCAGATGAGGCGATTCCGTGAAGAAAAATAATCACGGGGCCTTCGCCGTCATCTGCAGCGATATTCAGCAGCGGCGCTTTCGACGGGGTAACCCACCGTCGAAGCGCCGTCCATAAACCCATGTACTCAGTATCCCAGTCCCAGACGGGTGGATGCTGAGTTAGCGAACCAATTTAGCGAAGGTTCTCTTTGTACTCGTTCTTCGCCTCGGTGGCTTCGCTCTCCGCCTTTGCTCGCTCGAGGTCGGCTTCTGCCTTCGCCACCTCGGCGTCAGCTTCGGCCTGATCGGCCGCGTCGCTGACGCGCTCCTTCGTGTCGTCGACGAACTCTCCGACCTTCTTCGCGGTCGCTTCGCCGGCATCCTTTGCGTTATCGATGAGACCCATGATTCCTCCTTGTGTAAGTAATCCGTGTCTTGCAGCGCCTCGTATCGAGGCACCATTTCACGATATCCGTGGGGCGGTAACCACATCGAATTTTCCATGGAACGCCAAGAGGGCTTTCAGAAAACATCAAGCTCACCCCCACCGCGCGGGGAGCCTACGAACGATAACGATCAGGCGGTGACGCCCGAATCGTGACAAACGTTGGGTAGTTTTCCTGAACCACACAGCCCACGATTGACAACATGAGGCGCACACTAAAGATCACCACAGCACTGGCTCTTTCCGCTCTGGCACTCGCCGGATGCTCAGCGGGAACGAGCGACACGTCCACAAGCGAATCGGCGGAATACGTGATCGGCGACTCCGTGGAAGGTGGCAGCGGCGACGTTCAAGAACTTGGCGCCCCCGCAGCCGACGGCGCTCTCGCGAATGAGTCCGACATCAGCCGCGACGTCATCACGACGGGCTACATGGCCGTGACGGTAGTGAGCCCTGATGAGTCCACCGCTGAGGCCATCCGCATCACCGAGTCTGTGGGCGGTCGCGTCGACGGCCGCAACGAGTATGCGCCGTCGGAAGGCAACCGGGGCAGCTCCACCCTTACGCTGCGCATTCCGGCATCCGACCTCACCGCCACGCTCGACAAGTTCAAAGGACTGGGAGAACTGCAAGAGGTCTCGATCTCGGCGCAAGACGTCACGATGCAGTCGCGCGACCTTGAGGCTCGCATTACCGCCCTCGACGCCTCCGTCGATCGCTTGCTCGCTCTGCTCACGAAGGCAAGCGACACCGAAACTTTGATCCAACTGGAGACCGCAATCTCTAGCCGCCAGGGTGAACTCGAGAGCTTGAAGTCGCAAAAGCGTTACTTCGATGATCAGGTTGCGATGTCAACGCTCACGCTCAGCCTCGTCTCCGAAGCGGATGCCCCCACCACCGAACCCGACACGTTCCTTGACGGACTCGCTGCCGGGTGGGCCGGGCTCGTTGCGTTCTTCTCCGGCCTTCTCGTGCTGCTCGGAGTGCTGCTGCCGTGGCTCGTTCTTCTCGCGATCGTCGGCGGTGTCATCGTACTGATCGTGCGAACGGCACTGCGCTCAGGCCGACGTTCGGCCTCCGCAGCTTCGGCCGCGACATCCGCCCCGGTTGAGACAGCGACGACACACGTCGACGCAGCCACCACCACTACCCCCGAGGAGCCGAAGGCCGACTAGGCCTTCTCAGCCAGCAACTCTCGCACCCGAGGAATGACCTCGGTGGCGTACAACTCAATACTGCGCATCATGCGTTCGTGAGGCAGGGTTCCTGCGCTGTACTTCATGTCGAATCGCTGGATGCCGAGGGCAGAAATAGTGTTTGCGATCTTCTGCGCCACGGTCTCCGGCGATCCGGCGTACATGGAGCCATGCTTCACTTCGCCGATGAACTCGTCAACGCTCGACTCGGGCCAGCCACGGTCGCGCCCGATGCGGTCACGCATGGTCTTGTAGTGCGGCCACATCTCCTCGACTACCTTGTCGTCGGAGTCGGTGATGTAGCCGGGCGAGTGAACAGCGATGGGCAGGTCGGGCTGCCCCAATTCGGCCAAGGCGTTGTGGAAGAGCTGCGCGTAGGGCGCAAACCGTTCAGGCTGGCCGCCGATGATGGCCAGTACCAACGGCATGCCGTAGCGAGCGGCGCGCACGACAGATTCGGGGCTTCCGCCGACGCCGATCCAGGTCTTGAGTGAGCCAGATTCGGTGCGCGGGAAGACTTCTTGGTTCTTCAGGCCGGCGCGAAGAGTGCCTGACCAGGTCACCGGTTCCTCTTTGATGAGCTCGGAGAACAGGTCGAGCTTCTCCGAGAATAGCGTTTCGTAATCGGCAAGGTTGTAGCCAAAGAGCGGGAACGACTCGGTGAAAGAGCCGCGACCGAGGATAATCTCCGCGCGGCCGTTCGACAGAGCATCCACGGTGGCAAAGCGTTCGTAGACGCGCACGGGGTCATCCGAGCTCAAGACCGTGACGGCCGAGCCCAGCTGGATGTTCGTGGTCGCAGCAGCGAGCGCCCCCAAGACTGTCTCGGGAGCAGTGATCGCGAAGTCGTCGCGGTGGTGCTCGCCCACACCGAAGTAGTCAACGCCGAGCTTGTCGGCCAGCACTCCCTCGGCCACGACATTGCGGATGACCTGCGCTTGGCTAAGCGGCGCACCATTCTCGTCTACCGTGACGTCGCCAAATGTGCCGAGTCCAAACTGAACCTGCTGATTCACGAGCTCCCTTTCGCTGAGACGCCGATCGCGTCTGTAGGCCAAACCGTAGCCGGGCATCCGCTATTCCACGATTCCGGGGCAGGCACCCGCCAGATGGCGGTGGGGCGGATGCGGGGCTCGCGGCCGCGGTGAGCTAGACCGAGTCGCTCCACACACAACAGCGCCCCGGTCTGGGTGTAGACCGGGGCGCTGCTGGAGCCGATCAGTTGATCGGAGAGGGCGTACTTACGCTGCGGTGAGCGTGTTCGTTACCGAGATGAGGGTAACGATTGCCGCGTTGATGAAGCCGGCGATGTACGGGTTGTTCGTCTCACGGTAGATCTTGCGCGAGATGACTGCAGTTACGGCCAAGATCACGATGACCGGGTAGAGCCAGATGCTGAAGATTCCGCCGAAGCCGTCGATCGTGTACCCCGTGGTGAAGAAGTTGGTGTACTGAGCAACGACGAGAACGATGGGTGCCAGAGCGTTGAAGAACGCGAGCAGTGCCGTGTTGATCCACTCCTTGCCGCGGATGGAGAAGCGGTTGAAGGCGTTGACCGCGACCGAGTTGGCCACAAAGTAGATCGCGAAGAGCGGCAGGTACATGAGCGCAATGCCGACCTTGTCAGGCGTGAACGCCTTCACAGCGACAACCCACCAGCGGAAGTCTGTCTTCAAGAAGTAGTCGAGCACGAAGACGATCGCGTAGGCCGACACAACGACGACGAACGACAGACCGAGGCCGTGGAAGAACTTCTTCCAGCCAGGCAGCACTCCGGATGCGCGAAGGTCGAGACCGTTCTTGCGTCCGAAGAGGAGGTACGAGATCACCATGATGATGATCGCGGCAATCGCGTTGACCGCGGCCCAGAAGGCTACGAAGAACACAGCACCCTGAGGCATGAAGAACGACACAGCGTTGAACGCGATCGCGCCCATCCACGGGGTGTTAGCGAGGATCAACCAGCTCCAACCGGAGATGATTGCCGAAACAACCAGTCCACCCCAGAACCAGGCGAGTCCCTTACGGGTGGCGGGTACTACTGCTGCGGCAGGAGCGCGCAGTCCAGCGAAGGCGCGGGTCGAGAGCAGTGCACGCGTGAAGGCGACGAGGAAGATTCCGAAGCCGATCAGTCCGAAGAGCGTGAAGGTCTCCTTGACCTGCCACACCTGCGAACCTGAAGCGATCTCATTGGGAGCGCCGAACGCTTCTTCAAAGAACTCGATCTGGCTAGCAACCGTCGTCATGGAGATGGTTCCCCACGGGTGGTTCTCTGCTGGCGTGTACACGATGCGGAGAGCATCCTCACCATCGACAGAGTCGGTGTAGAACTCGCTCGCTTCGCGAACGTCAGAGGAAACCTCTTCCGGGTTTGCACCGAAGTGGAGGAACGACTGTGCGTTCGGGGTTCCAATGTAGTCGCGCGGCGGGGTGAGAACTTCACCCTCGGGGCTGTAGCTGCGGAAGAAGAACTCGTCGTACTGGTCAGCAACGATTCCGACATCGCGGGCACCGTAGAGGTTGAAGTACGCGTTCTCAGCTTCGGCATCCGTGTAGACAGCGTCGTTGTCGACGAGCAGGATGGCCGAGATGAGCTGTTCGTCAGCGGCGTTGTCGAGCACGGTCGAGAAGTTTGCTGCGCGCGCACCGTTCGAGTGTCCGCTCACACCAATCTTGTCGGTGTCAACGTACGGGAAGTCAGCGACGAGCTTTACAGCGTCGTACATGCCGGTTCCACCGAGGGTGACATCGGTGGTCAACGGCGAGGAGTTACCGTGACCGTACATGTCGATCGACACAACAACGTAGCCGCGACGTGCAAGCTCAACGTAGTTAGCGTCTTGCATTTCGCGGTTGTTCCACCAACCGTGGCTCACCACGATGACCGGAGCCTTGTTGTCGACGGTTGCACTGTCAGGCTTGAAGAGCAGCGCGCTCATCATCTGGCCCGACGAGGTCTCCCAGTTCATGTCCTTGACGCTGATTGAGCCTGCACCGGTTTGAACGATGGACGCACCGATGGATGTGACCAACATCATGACTAGCGAGAGAACGAGCCAGAAGCTGTTCCTCTTAACTAACGAGGTTTTCATTGATTCCCTACCCCTTCGTGGGTATCGATTGCTGTGTGGTTATGGACGTGACTGACAGCACGTCCGTCATGGGTAAATCAGGCAGATCAGGTCTCCACGTCCTCATCAACCCAGCCCATGGTCTTGGTTACCGCTTTTTTCCAGTTGCGGTAAAGCTGATCTCTCTCGAGGCGAGCCATTTGCGGCTTCCACCTCTTGTCTTCGTTCCAGGTTGAGAGCACGTCGTGCTCGCTGCCCCAAAACTCGACCGCGATGCCGGCTGCGAATGCTGCGCCGAGAGCGGTGGTTTCGGTGATGCGGGGGCGGATGACATCCACGCCCAACTGATCAGCCTGAAACTGCATGAGAAGTTCGTTGGCCACCATGCCGCCGTCGACGCGGAGTTCCGCGAGGTCGACTCCGGCATCCGCATTCATGGCGTCCATGACCTCGCGCGTTTGGTACGCGGTGGCTTCGAGCGCTGCACGAGCGATGTGGTTCTTGGTGACGTAACGGGTGAGTCCGAGGAGAGCTCCCCGAGCATCCGGTCGCCAGTAGGGGGCGAAAAGCCCGGAAAAGGCGGGCACAAAGTAGGCACCACCGTTGTCTTCGACTTCGAGAGCGAGGCGCTCAACGTCGGGAGCATCGGAGAACATGCCGAGGTTGTCCCGCAGCCACTGAATGAGCGAGCCTGTGACAGCGATCGATCCCTCGAGGGCGTAAACGGGCGCGGCGTCACCAATCTTGTAGCAGACAGTGGTGAGCAGGCCGTTGTTGCTGTGAACGCGCTTGTTGCCGGTGTTCAACAGCAAGAAGTTGCCGGTGCCGTAGGTGTTCTTAGCCATTCCCTCGCTAAAGCAGGCCTGGCCGAACGTCGCCGCCTGCTGGTCGCCGAGGATGCCCGCGATGGGCACTCCGGGCAGCGAACCGTGGTCGCGGCAGTGGCCGAAGATCTCGCTGGAGGAGCGAATCTCGGGCAGCATCGACATGGGGATGCCCATGTCTGCTGCGATGTCTTCGCGCCACTGGAGAGTGTCGAGATCCATGAGCATCGTGCGGGAGGCGTTAGTCACGTCAGTCGCGTGCACTCCCCCGTCGACACCGCCGGTGAGGTTCCAGAGCAGCCAGGTATCAATCGTGCCGAAGAGCAGCTCGCCGCGGTCAGCGGCTTCTTGAGCACCGTCGATGTAGCGCAGAATCCAGGTCACCTTGGGGCCAGCAAAGTACGGAGCAAGCGGCAGGCCCGTGATGGCCTTGTACTTTTCGAGACCCTCGGAGCCCGCAAGCTCGGTAATGATGTGCTGGGTACGCGTGTCTTGCCAGACGATCGCGTTCGTGACCGGGATACCGGTGGTCTTGTTCCAGACGACCGTCGTTTCGCGCTGGTTGGTAATGCCTACGGCAGCGATGTCTTGGTACGTCAGGTTGGCCCGCGAGAGCGACAGCCCGACGGTCTCTCGAACGTTGTCCCAGATCTCCATCGGGTCGTGTTCGACCCAGCCAGCACGAGGGAAAATCTGTTCGTGCTCAAGCTGACCGCTGGAAACGATACGCGCGTCGTGATCAAAGATGATCGAGCGTGAGCTCGTCGTTCCTTGGTCAATCGACAGTATGTACTGTGTCATCGTCGGCGTATCTCCATTGATCGTCTGTATTTCGTGAGGCGCTTGCGCACCCAAATCCAGTAGTTCGGTTATTTTGCTTCGAGTGCTGCGGGGGTAACAAGCGGCACGATCTGCGGTGCTGCTTCGCGCACGTCAGATGCGCTTTCGTCATCGCGGGTGAGCGCAGCAGCTGCTACGGCCTCCGCCATCTGGGTGTAGACAGCGACTTCGTGAGCGGTGGTCTGCTCATCCCAGCCGAGAAGCTTCGCGGCAATTTCTGCCACTTCGGGTACAGCGGCCATTGCCTCGTTGAGGTACTCGTAGTTCATGCGGGTACGACGAACCATGAGGTCTTCGAGGTGCAGGGCACCCTCGTGGGTGATCGCGTAGGCGATTTCGGCACGGAGGTAAGCGGAGGCCTGGGCCAGCGGCTTGGCCATCTCAGGCTCGGCCTCAGCAATGGCGGCGATTTCGGAGATCTTCGCCCCGTAACGGTGCAGCAGGTGGTCGATCATCTGATCGCTCCAGCCGAACTTCGCGCCGAGAGCCGCGGCACCGGCGGTTGCTTCCGCGAGTCCTTCAGCGCCCAACAGCGCGACGGTTTCGGTGGTGGAAGGGTTGGCCTTCGCTGCGTCCTTACCGATCGCGAAGTCAACAGCATCCTTCGCCATCACGCGGTATGTGGTGAACTTTCCGCCAGCGATAACCGTGAGGCCCGGAATGGGCGACGCAACAGTGTGCTCACGCGACACCTTGGCCGAGTTTGTGCCCTCCATCGTGCCCGGCTGCAGCAAGGGGCGAAGTCCCGCCCAGGTGCCGATGACGTCGGTGCGGTCGATGGGGTTTGCGAGCACTGCGTTGGCTTCTGCAATGACGTAGTCAATGTCATCGGCGGTTGCCGCAGGGTTGAGAAGGTTCTCTTTCCACGGGGTGTCAGTAGTGCCGATGACCCAATAGCGTGACCAGGGAATCACGAAGAGCACGCTCTTGGAAGTTTGCAGGATCAAGCCAGCTTCACCCTTGATGCGTTCGCGAGGAACAACAATGTGGATGCCCTTGGAGGCCAGAACCTTGAGCCCGCCGCTTTCGTTGGCGAGAGCTTGAGTCTCGCCGGTCCAGACGCCGGTGGAGTTGATAACGGCTTTGGCACGCACGGGGAAGGTCTTTCCCGTTTCGAGGTCGACCATGACGGCGCCGTTGACGACACCCTCATCGTTCTTCGTGATCTCGACGACCTGCATGCGGGTAGCAGCGCCAGCGCCGTGAGCCGAAGCGGTGCGGATGACGCTCACGACGTAGCGAGCATCATCGACGTTGGCGTCCCAGTATTCGATCGCGCCGACAGCGGCGTCGTGAGCGAGGCCGGGGAAGCGAGCAGCGAGCTGCTTGCGCGACATGTGGCGGTGCCACGGAACACTGCGCTTGCCCGAGGTGCTCTTGACGGTGACCGAAGCGAGGAAGTCGTAGAGAGCAATTCCGGCGCCAACGAAGGCGCGCTCCCACACGTGGTGACGCAGCGGGTACAGGAACGGCAGCGGACGCACGAGGTGCGGTGCCACGTTGTTCAGCAGCAGGTCGCGCTCGGTAAGCGCTTCGTGCACGAGCTTGAAGTCGAGCATCTGCAGGTAGCGGAGTCCGCCGTGAATGAGCTTGCTGGCGCGGCTGGAAGAGCCGGCGGCCCAGTCTTGGGATTCGACAACGACGGTGTCGAGTCCACGCGTGGCGGCATCCAGAGCAATTCCTGCTCCGGTGATTCCACCACCGATAACGAGAACGTCGAGTTCACGCCCCGGCTCTGCGCTCTCCATAAGACGCTGGATGGCGCTGTCGCGGGTTTCGCGGGTGAGGGACTGGTCAGCCATGAACACTGCTCTTCTATCGTGTGGTGGTGGTTACCGCCGAAGCGGCTGTGAATCTTCTGGGATGATCCACTGCTCAGCAGCGTATTACGCTAGCCGGGGTCAATGACAAACTGAGCAGCACATCTGCACGAACGTGCAAGGATGGACGTTATGGAACGCGAAGAGGCAATGCTGGCCGCATCGTCGATGTACTACCTGCAAGACATCAAGATGGACACCATTGCGAACCACCTGCACATGTCCCGCTCGAGCGTGTCTCGATTGCTGCGGGATGCCCGCGATAGCGGCCTCGTGGAAATCACTCTTCGCCCCACTCCCACCCGGGGCCCGGGTCTGGCCAAAAAGATCGAAACGTGTTTCGGAATCGCCACCCATGTCGTGCCCGTCGCTGACCTTGCCGACGAGGCAGAACGGCTCGAGCAGGTAGCGAAAGCCACCGCTCGAATGGTCACCGGCTGGTTCGATTCCGACATGATCATGGGCGTGGCCTGGGGCACCACGTTGGCCGCAATCTCGCGCCATTTGGGCAAGAAACCCACTCGCGGAAGTGCCGTCGTGCAGCTCAATGGAGCGGCCAACGTGCGCACCTCGGGCGTGGAATATGCCGGCAACCTGATCGCCAACTTCGGCGATGCTTTCGATGCCCAAGTGCACTTATTCCCAGTGCCCGCGTTCTTCGATTACGCAGAAACACGCAACGCCATGTGGTCGGAGCGGTCAATTGTGCGCGTGCTTGAGTACCAACGTCGCGCCGATATTGCGCTCTTCTCGATCGGTGCGATCGCCGGTGAAGTGCCCAGCCACGTCTACTCCGCCGGCTATTTGGAGGCGGGCGACATCGAAACGCTCGACAGCGAGGGCATCGTGGGCGACGTGTGCACCATCTTCCTTCGCGAAGATGGCAGCTACGAAGACCTCTCAATGAACGCACGTGCAACCGGCCCCACCCCGGCAGAACTGCGCGCGATCCCCCGCCGCATCTGTGGTGTGGCCGGCGACAACAAGGTCGTTCCGCTGCTCGCAGCGCTGCGGGCGGGCGTCATCACCGACCTCGTGATCGACGAACAGACCGCCACGAAGCTCGTCGAACACGTCATGGAGCTCAAAGAGGGAGCGGCGTCAGCGGAGGAGTTGGCCTTCCAAGACCGCCAGAATGACGCCGAGGAGATTAACGTCGAGCGGAGCGATGCTGGACAGAGCGCGACAGCGCCTGCAGCAGCGCCTGCGACTGTTGGCTAGTGACTGCGGTCTAGTGGACGACGTGCATGGCGCGTGCGGCATCCGTAATGCTGCCCGTCAGTGACGGGTACACCGAGAAAGCACGAGCGATCTGGTCGACCGTGAGGCGGTGTTCTACCGCGAGCGCCATCGAGATGATGAGCTCTGAAGCATTCGGTGCCACGACCACGCCACCAATAACCGTGCCGGAGCCGGTGCGGGCGAACAGCTTCACGAAGCCATCCTTGATGCCCATCATCTTGGCGCGCGGGTTAGAAGCCAGCGGCAACTTGTAGATAGTGCCCTGGGCAAGGCCGTCTTCGATCTGCTTTTGCGACCAGCCGACGGTGGCGATCTCGGGCTGAGTGAAGATGTTGGATGCCACATTGCGCAGTTCGATCGGCGTGACGCCGTCGCCCATCGCGTGGAACACCGCGGTACGCCCCTGCATCGAGGCGACGGAGGCGAGCGGGAAGAAATCAGAGCAGTCACCGGCCGCATAGATCGACGGCATCGAGGTGCGCGCAACGCGGTTGACGCGGATGTGGCCAGACTCGGTCAGTTGTACGCCTGCCTCTTCGAGCCCAAGACCTTCGGTGTTCGGCAGTGAGCCGACGGCCATGAGGCAGTGCGAGCCTTCCACGGTGCGTCCGTCGCTGAGCGTGGCGATGACGCCATCTTTGGTGGTCTTCACGGATTCGGCGCGCGACTTGGAAAGAACGGTCATACCGTTGCGCTTGAAGACGTCTTCAATCACGCGGGCGGCGTCTTCGTCTTCTCCTGGGAGTACGCGATCACGCGAGGAGATCAGAGTGACTTTGGCACCGAGCGCGGTGTAGGCCGAAGCGAACTCCGCACCGGTGACGCCCGAACCCACCACGATGAGGTGCTTGGGGGTTTCGTCGAGTGTGTAAAGCTGCGTCCAGGTGAGGATGCGCTTGCCATCAGGCATAGCGGAGTCGAGCACGCGCGGGCGGGCACCCACGGAGACGATGACGGTGTCAGCATCCACTTCGTCGAAGTCGGTGCCGGACTTACCCTTGCCGGTCGAGACAACGAGGCGCTGGGGGCCATCGAGACGCCCCTCACCCTCAATGATGCGGACGCCGGCCTTGATCAGTTGCGACTTCATGTCGTCTGACTGCTGCTGGGCAAGGCGCATGAGGCGCGCGTTGACCGCCGCAAGGTTGACGGTGATGTCGGGGCGAACGGCCCGGCCGGAGTCGGAGCGTGAGTAGAACTGCACGCCCAGGTCGGCCGCATCCCGAATCGCGTTCGTCGCTTCTGCCGTTGCGATCAGCGTTTTGGAGGGCACAACATCGGTGAGCACTGCTGAGCCGCCGACGCCGGCGCGCTCAACAAGAGTTACTTCGGCTCCCAACTGGGCACCCGCAAGGGCTGCTTCGTAGCCACCGGGGCCACCACCGAGTACTGCAATTCGTTGGGTGCGCTCAAACTCATAGGCCATGCCCTTATTCTCGCGCGGTTCTGCCCCAGCAACAAACCGCCGACGCACCGATGTGCGTACGGTGATACTTGGCGCTTCAGCAGCAGCGACACGCGCGCTTGGCTGCTCACATTCGCGCCCCATCGCTCGGCGAGTTAACTGCCCCAGCACTTAGAGTGGATGCCATGTCACAGTCGCCCCTCACAAACCCCCTCGACGACCCCACTGCAGACCCGTTTGAGGTCGCTCAGGAAGCCGCGGCCGCAATCGCAGCCGCGACCGGAGTCGAGAAGCACGACATTGCCCTCACGCTCGGTAGCGGCTGGGGCAAAGCCGCCGATCTGATCGGTGAAACCACCGCGACGATCCCCGCCTCCGACATCCCCGGCTTCTCCAAGCCGGCGCTTGAAGGCCACGTCGGCACTCTGCGCTCGATCCTGTTGCCGAGCGGCAAGCGCGCCCTCGTCATCGGCGCACGCACCCACTACTACGAAAACCACGGCGTTCGCCGCGTCGTTCACTCGGTGCGCACCGCTGCTGCTACCGGCGCCACGACCATGATTCTCACCAACGGTGCCGGCGGCATCAAGGAGACGTGGAAGCCCGGAACCCCCGTGCTCATCAGCGATCACCTCAACCTCACGGCCGACTCACCCCTTGAAGGCGCAACCTTCATCGACCTCACCGACCTGTACAGCAAGCGCCTGCGAGAGATCGCGAAGTCGATCGACTCGAGCCTCGACGAGGGTGTGTACACGCAGTTCCGCGGCCCGCACTACGAGACTCCCGCCGAAGTTCAGATGGCTAAGACCATGGGCGGCCACATCGTGGGAATGTCCACGGCGCTCGAAGCGATCGCTGCGCGCCAGGCAGGCATGGAAATCTTGGGGATGTCGCTCATCACCAACCTGGCCGCCGGCATCCAAACCACTCCCCTCAGCCACGAAGAAGTGATTCAGGCAGGCAAAGATGCTGAAGTGCAGATCAGCAGCCTTCTCGCCCAGATTGTGAGCGCCCTATGAGTTCAGAGCCCCTCGGCACCGATGAGCTGATCGCCGCCGCTAACGCCTGGCTGGAGCAAGACCCTGACGCGGTCACGCACACCGAGCTCGAAGCGTTGATTACGGATGCCACCCAGGGTGACGAGGCCGCTATCGCTGGCCTCCATGACCGCTTTGATGCGCGGCTCGCCTTCGGCACGGCCGGGTTGCGCGGCGAATTGGGTGCCGGCCCGAACCGCATGAACCGGGTGCTGGTCACTCAGGCGGCTGCGGGACTTGCCGCCTACCTACTCACCCACGAGCTGAGCCCCAGCATCGTGATCGGCTACGACGGTCGCGTGAACTCCGAGGTTTTTGCCCGCGATACCGCCACGATCATGGCGGGCGCCGGCGTGCGCGCGATTCTGTTGCCGCGCTTGCTTCCGACGCCCGTGCTGGCGTTCGCTGTTCGCCACCTCAACGTGAGCGCTGGCGTGATGGTCACGGCTAGCCACAACCCGGCGATCGACAACGGGTACAAGGTCTATCTGGGTGGCGACAACCACGGCTCGCAGATTGTGACTCCCGCCGACGCCGACATCGCTCACGCGATTGATGTTGTGGCCAAGGGATCGATTGCCGACCTGCCGCGCTCGACCGATTTCGTCACGACCGACGACGGCGTTGTCGATGAGTACATCGCGCGCACGGCAGCTCTCGCAGGCCCGGTCAAAGACATCACTTACACCTACACCGCCATGCACGGTGTCGGGTGGGAGACCACTCAGGCTGTGTACGCCAAGGCCGGCCTGCCCGCTCCCGCGCTCGTGGAGGAACAGGCTCAGCCCGACGCCGCGTTCCCCACCGTCGCCTTCCCCAACCCTGAAGAGCCGGGAGCCATGGATCTCAGCTTCGCGAAGGCTCGCGAAGTTGGTGCCGATTTGGCCATCGCTCACGACCCGGATGCCGACCGCCTTGCCGTCGCCGTTCCCGGTCGCGACGGCGAGTGGCGTCGGTTGAGCGGAAACGAAGTGGGCATGCTGCTCGGCTGGCGCGCCGCGGAGCGCTCGAACGGAACGGGAAAGCTCGCCGCGTCCATCGTCTCGTCTCCTGCCCTGCGCGCCATTGCCGCCGATTACGGCCTCGACTACTCCGACACCCTCACCGGTTTCAAGTGGATCTCTCGCATCGATGGGCTGATCTTCGGCTACGAAGAAGCCCTCGGCTACCTCGTCGACCCCGACAAGGTTCGCGACAAAGACGGCATTTCGGCCTCGGTCGACTTCCTCTCGATGGCGGCAGAGCTCAAGGCCTCAGGCTCGACGATCCTCGATCGCCTCGACGCCTTCACCGCACGCTTCGGAGCTTTCGCCTCACGCCAAGTCTCGCTGCGCTTCACGCAGATCTCAGAGATTGGCGACACCATGACCCGCTTACGTGCCGCGGCACCCAGCAGTGTTGGCGGCCTCGCGGTCGAGTCGTTCGATGACTTCGAGAATGGCGTCGACGGGTTCGCCCCCAGCAACATCATCCGCTTGCAGATTGAAGGCGGTGCTCGCGTCATTGTGCGCCCCAGCGGCACCGAGCCCAAGCTCAAGTTCTATGTGGATGCCTCCAGCACGGCAGGCGATGGTGCCGAGCGGCAGGCTGCCGCAGAGGCCGTCGCGAGCCAGCTTGAGGCAGGTATGCGCGAGCTTCTCAGCTAGCGCTAGCGCAAGCGCAAGAGCGAGCGCTTACGCACAATCAGACACTCTCAGAGGGCGTCCTTGGTCTAACCGAGGGCGTCCTCGAGTTTTTGTGCCAGCTCAGACGTGTCGAAGAGATTCACGATCACGATGACGTCGGCGTTTGTCTTGCCGATCGCCTCAACGAATTCTTGGCTGGTGAGGATGATCTGGGCATCAGCGGCAACAGTGCGCACGGTGCTGACGTCGGCGGCGACCACGGTCGCTTCGAGGTCAAGAGCCTTGAGGGCACGTTCCGCGTTGATCTTGAGAACACCGGAACTGCCGATACCAGCACCACAGATGGTCACGATCTTCATTCGGGGGTCACTCCCATGATGCGCTGAACTTCGGCGGGGGATGTTGCGGCAGCCAACTGGTCGATTGCCGAGGAGTCGTTGAAGATGTTCGCTACGGCGGCCACAGCGGCCAGATGAGCACCGGCTTCAGTGATCGCCAGGCCGAGAACGACACGAACCGGGTCGTTGTGTGCGTGCCCGAAGCGTACGGGCTCCTTGAGCGTGATGATCGACAGACCATTCGTAATTACTTGCGGGCCGGGGCGCGCGTGCGCCAAGGCCAGGCCCGGTGCGATCACAACGTAGGGGCCGTGGTCCTCGATCATGCGGATCATCTCGTGGGCGTACCCGGGATGAGCCGCTCCGGAACGCGTCAGTGCTTCGCCAGACAGCGCAACGGCAGCGCGCCAGTCCTTGGCACTCACACCAATTTCAATCGCTGATTCGGGCAGCGGGGGAAGTGACATAACTATGCTCTCTCGAAACCGACGCTGATTGCCTCGGAAAGCTCTTCGCGTTCCTCGATGGGCAGGAACGCTGCCGCAGCGGCGTTGATCTGGAAGACCTCAAGGTCGGTGAGGTCGTACCCGAAGGCTTCGGTGAGCAACGCGAGTTCGCGGCTGAGGGTTGTGGCGCTCATGAGGCGGTTGTCGGTGTTGACCGTCACGCGGAATCCGAGCTGGTACAACAGGTCGAAGGGGTGGTCGACCATTTCGTCGCCCCACTGCTCAATGGACCCGGTCTGCAGGTTCGACGACGGGCTCAATTCGAGCGCGATCTCGCGATCCTTGACCCACTGCGCCAAATCGCCGAGCGTGACGTAGGTGTTCTCGTCGTCTTCGTTGGCGATCGTGATGTCTTCGGCCAAGCGAACACCGTGGCCGAGGCGAAGCGCGCGACCGTCAAAGAGGGCGCTGCGGATGCTGTCAAGGCCATCCGCTTCACCCGCGTGCACGGTGGCGGGCATGTAGTTGTGCGCGAGCAGGTCGAAAGCTCCACGCATGCGGCTGGGCGGGAATCCCGCTTCGGGGCCGGCGATGTCGAAGCCGATGACGCCGCGGTCGCGGTGACGAATCGCGAGCTCGGCGATATCGGTGCCACGCTCGGTCTGGCGCATAGAACTGAGAAGCTGACCAACGCGGATGCTGCGGCCGCTTGAGCGCACGGCATCCACTCCCTCTTCGAGGCCCTGCTGCACGGCGCTGACGACCTGATCGAGGTCGAGCCCCTTCTGCAGGTGCTGCTCGGGTGCCCAACGGATTTCACCGTAGATGACGCCGTCGGCGGCGAGGTCGTGAACGAACTCGCTCGCAACGCGCTTGAGGCCCTCAGTTGTTTGCATGACGGCGATGGTGACGTCGAACGTTTTGAGGTAGTCGACGAGAGAACCGGAGTCGGCCTGACTCGAGAACCACGAGGTGAGTTTCGCAGCGTCATTCTCGGGCAGCTGGTAACCGATTTCGTCGGCCAGCTCCACGATTGTCTGGGGACGCAGCCCGCCATCAAGGTGATCATGCAGGGAGATCTTGGGTAGCGCAGTGATGCTGGCGCCGCCTCCGGGCATTACGAAATTCTCAACAGCGGCGTTCATACCTACAAATCTACCGTGCCGATCGCTGAAAGCGCCCTGTGGCTTCGCTGGATGACGTTACGATTCCGTGAAAGCTTCTTCGCTGAGCAAATTCGAGATCTCTTTTACCGCCGCTGTGGTCAGCTCGCGCACGCTTTCCGGATCGACCTCGCTGAAGGTCGTTGCGACGTACGGCACCGTGAGAGCTGCGACGACGAGCCCGTTGGCTCCAATGATCGGCGCGACGACATCCGTAATTCCTGGCTGCAAACTGTCGGCGTGCACGGAGGCTTCGGGGCGTTGGCCGGCGGGTGCCGAGAGCACCCCACCTGTAGCGGTCGTCGCGATACCGAAGCCGGCTCCGACGCGCACCCGGAACCCAAAGTCTGCCGGCGATTCAACCTGAGCGATGACCCGCACTTCGGTGCCATCGATGACCGACAGGTTGCACGACTGGCGCGCGGCTTCAGCCAGCCCCTGCATGATCGGCAGCGCAACGCTAATGAGACCGCGCAACGGCGGATGCCGGTGAGCCAGCTCAAAGAGCTTCATCGCCAGCACATAGAGCCCCGACTGCTTGTCGCGAAACACGTAGCCGCGTCGCTCGAGCGTCGCGAGCACGCGGAAGATCTGGCCGGTGCTACGACCGGTAGCTTCGGCGATTTCAGACTGGCTCAGCGAGCCGGAGGTCGCGGCGAGAAGTTCCAGGATGTCCAACCCCTTGTCGAGGGCGGGAGCGGTGTATTCGGGCGCCTTTGACACTAGCGATCCGCCTTCATCGTGGCGAGCATCCGCCGGGCAATCTCACGGTTGATCGAGTCGGGCACGGGCTGCGCGCCGGCGACCAACGTGTCAGTGGCGATGGCAACCTGCTCGAGCGAGAGCACTTGCAGCAGGAAGCCAAGATCCATCGATTCGATCGAGTTGCCCTTGGGCTCGCGGCCAGCAAGGTTCATCATGCGCCCGTCGGCAATGAGCGTGACGTGACGCTCACCCGGCAGATCGATGCGCTCAATAGCAGTGTCGATTTCGGTGCTGCCGGTAGCCAGCGCCCGCAGAGCGGGAACGTCGATCTCCCACGGGAAGTGACCGCAGTTCACGAGCATGGCTCCGTCGGCGACCCGGTTAAAGAACTCGGCGCCCAGAATTTGCGGATGCCCTGTCGCCGTGATGAACACCTCGCCCCAGTCGGCAAGGTCGAGCATGTTTGCCACGCGGTAGCCGTCAAGCGCGGCCTCGAAGGCCTTGATCTCATCGACTTCGACGATCGCAACTTTGCCGCCGAGTGCCCGCAGGTAGTGGGCGACTCCGCGACCGCACCAGCCGTAACCGGCGACCACGAAGCGGCGACCGGGCACCATGAGGTTGGTGATGCGCATGAAGCTTTCCACCACCGATTGACCGACGGCGTGCTTGTTCTCGCCAATTGCTTTCAGAGGGCTGTCGTTGATCACAATGACGGGATAGGGAACCTGATCAGCAAGTTCGTCGCGCAGGCGGTAACCGCCCGAGGTGGTTTCTTCGGTACCACCCACGATTTGCGCGCCGCGGCCGGCAGCAACAATGCCCGCGACGAGGTCAGCGCCGTTGTCGAGCAGGATGTCCGGCTCAGCGGCCACAACGCTGGCAACGTTGGCGTGGTGCTGCTCAAGGGTGTCATCGCGCGCACCAAAGATGGTCATCCCCTGGTCGCGCAAGAAGGCGACGATGTCGTCTTGGGTTGAACCGTGGTTGCCGGTGGCCACGATCTCGGCTCCCCCGGCGGCGAGGGTTTCGAGCAGTACGGCTGTCTTGGGCTCCAAGTGAAGCGACATTCCGATGCGGTGGCCGGCGAAGGGCTGGCTCGCGGCGAACCGTTCGCGCACGTCGGCGAGCAGGGCCATGCGAGAGCGAATCCACGTCAAGCGGGCAGCGGCGCGAGCGATCAGTTCGTCAGTCATATCGTCACTCTACATATATGAAGACACTTTTCATATATGCTTTTTGCTATGGCTGAAAAAATTATTCTCGACTGCGACCCCGGGCACGACGACGCGATTGCGATCCTGCTCGCCCACGGCAGCCCCAACATCGAACTGCTCGGCGTGACCACCGTGGTGGGCAACCAGACCATCGAGAAAGTCACCCGCAACGCCCTTGCTGTTGCGCGCGTCATCGGCATGACCGATGTTCCTTTCGCTCGTGGTGCCCACCGCCCGCTCGTTCGCGAGGTAGAGGTCGCGGAGTCGATCCACGGCGAGTCCGGCCTCGACGGCCCCGTACTGCCCGAGCCCGCGATTGAACTCGACTCTCGTCACGCGGTCGACTTCATCATCGACACGGTGATGTCGAACGAGCCGGGAACCATCTCGCTCGTTCCCACCGGCGCTCTCACCAACCTCGCCCTCGCCGTGCGCAAAGAACCCCGCATCGCTCAACGCGTCAAGCAAGTCGTCATGATGGGTGGTGGAGTCAACGTCGGCAACTGGAACGCGACGAGCGAGTTCAACATCGTCATTGACCCCGAAGCTGCGCACATCGTGATCAACGAGAGCTGGCCGCTCACCATGGTCGGCATCGACGTCACCCACGATGCTCTCGCTACCGAAGAAGTAGCCGCAAGCATCGCCGCTGTCGGCACCGGCCCCGCCCGTTTCGTGGGTGAGCTGCTCGAATTCTTCGGCGCCACCTACCTTGAAGCTCAAGGTTTCGAACACCCTCCCGTGCACGACCCCTGCGCCGTGGCCTACCTTATCGACCCCACCGTCATGGAAACCGCCAAGGTGCCGCTGGATGTCGAACTCACCGGTTCCATCACCCTCGGTATGACTGTGGCTGATTTCCGCGCGCCGGCTCCCGCCGACTGCACGACGCAGGTTGCACGCAGCATCGACGTTCCCAAGTTCTGGGGAATGATCGTGGACGCCCTCGAGCGCATCGGCGACCCGAAGCTCTAATTCGCGTGAGCGTAACGGATGCGGCGACCGACTTCGGTTCGCCGCATTCGTCGTTTCAGACGTGCTCTACGCGGTTGCGAGCGTTCGTTTGCGCCGCTTGCGGGCGCCGAGGTCAACGACTCCAATGAGCATAGCGATGGCAAAGAACACCGTCGTCGCGATCATGCCCATGCCGTACGCGTGGTGGTAAAGCTCAACGGTGCTTTCGCCGCTGTTGCGCTCGTTATAGAGCGTTGAGTAAAACAGTGAGAGCGCTACGGCGGTGCCGATCGCGGTGCCGATGCGTTGCCCTAGTTGGCCTACGGATCCCGCCAAGCCGCCTTCGAGCGGCGGAATGTCGTGCAGCGTTAGCGTCTGGTTGGGCGAGATCACAAGGCCGCCACCCGCGCCGCCAATGAACATCGCCGCCGCCATCACGAACGGTGTGAGCGCCGGTGGAGTAAGAATCGCCGCCGCCATGAGAACGCCGATCCCAATCATCAGAATCGCGAGCCCCACGACCACGAGTGAGCGACCGTAGCGCTCGACGAGGATGCCGCCGCGCCACGAGGAGAACGCGCTCGTCAAGGCAAAGCCAATCGTCACCATGCCAGCGAAGACAGGCTCAAGCCCCAAGCCCAGTTGCAGGTACAGCGTGGTCAAGAGGAACATTGCGGGCATCGCCGCGAAGTACACGGTCGCGAGCAGGGTGCCGTTGCGGAACGAGCTGATGCGAAAAAGTGTGAGCGGCACGAGAGGCGCGCGTCCGCCGGCCGCGTAGCGGCGCTCCCACCAGATGAAAGCCGCAGCAGAAAGCACAAACAGCACCAGCAGCCACCAGCGGTTGGGGTCATCCGTCGGCGCACCGGTTGTGAAAAGGAAGGGCCACATGAGCGCCAACACCGTGACGCCGAAGATAACAATCCCCGCCGGGTCGAGGTCGAGACGAGCGTAGGTGGTCTTGGCGGTCGAGGGCAGGATGCGCCAGGCCAACACGAGAGCGATGATGCCGAGCGGAACGTTCATCCAGAAGATGTAGCGCCAGCCGTCTTGGGCACCGCCGAGAGCGATCATGAGACCGCCGAGCGTAGGTCCGAAGGCGGTTGAGATGCCGATCATGGCACCGAACAGACCAAAGGCTCGCCCGCGTTCCGGACCTTGGAACAGCTGCTGGATCAAACCAATCACCTGAGGCATCTGGATGCCGGCCGCGACCCCCTGCAGCAAACGGAAGACCAGCAACATGGCCGCATTCGGCGCGAGGGCACACGCGATACTGGCGACGGTAAACACCGTCAGCCCGATCAGGAACAGGGTTTTGCGCGAACGCTGGTCGCCGAAACGCCCAGCCGGCACGAGAATCAAACCGAAGGTCAGCACATAGCCCGAGACGATCAGTTGCAGTTGGGTTGAGGATGCGCCGAGGGCGTCTTCAATCGAGGGCAGCGCCACGTTGACCTTCGACAGGTCGAGAATCGTGATGGCTGCGACCACAACGCATACCCAGAAGGCGCGCCATTTAGTGGAGTGGTCGATGTCTGTGTCGCCGGGGGCAGGGGTGGTGCGCCCGGCAGCGTTCCGCGCTGGGTCAGCGCTGGGAACGGTCTCATCCGCTGTCGTCATTTCAACAACTGTACGTCAGCGGATGAGACCCCTCGTTCAGACGCAGAGTCGCGTCGTCAGTAGAGCTGTTAGTCGATGCGTCCGGCGATCAGCGGACCACCATCGTGCACCGTTTCGCCCGCATCACCGATGCGGTAAGCGCCCTCGAGAGACTCGAGTGCGCGCTCAAAACGAGCAGGTTCGTCAGCGTGCATCGTGAAGAGCGGCTCACCCTTGCGTACGGTGTCACCGGGCTTCGCGTGCAGGTCGATACCGGCAGCGTGCTGCACGGGGTCCTGCTTGCGAGCACGACCGGCACCCAGACGCCACGCGGCGATGCCGAACGGCAGCGCTTCTTGTTCAACGAGAACGCCGTCGCGGTCAGCCAGAACGACCTGGCTTTCCTTCGGCTGCGGCAGGGCAGCATCCGGGTCTCCGCCTTGCGCGCTGATCATGCCGCGCCAGGCATCCATTGCCTGTCCGTTGTCGAGAGCAGCCGCAACATCGGCATCTTCGTGACCGACCTGAGCCAGCATTTCGCGGGCGAGAGCAATCGTCAGCTCGCGCACATCGGCGGGGCCGCCGCCAGCCAGGACCTCTACAGATTCGCGCACTTCGTTGGCGTTACCGATGGCAAGTCCGAGCGGCACATTCATGTTCGTGAGCAGGGCAACTGTCTTGACGCCGGCATCCTTACCCAAGCGAACCATGGTCTCGGCAAGCTCGCGGCTACGGTCCGCGTCCTTCATAAACGCGCCCGAACCAAACTTCACATCGAGCACGAGAGCCGAAGTGCCTTCCGCGATCTTCTTGCTCATGATCGAGGATGCGATCAGCGGGATCGCTTCAACGGTTCCGGTGATGTCGCGAAGGGCATACAACTTCTTATCGGCCGGAGCGAGACCTGAGCCGGCGGCACAGATAACGCCACCAACGCCACGCAACTGCGCGTAGAACTCTTCGTTGGTGAGATCGGCACGCCAGCCGGGGATGCTCTCGAGCTTGTCGAGCGTTCCGCCGGTGTGGCCGAGGCCACGGCCCGAAAGCTGCGGAACGGCAACGCCAAAGGACGCCACGAGAGGGGCGAGCGGCAGGGTGATCTTGTCACCGACGCCACCCGTGGAGTGCTTGTCGGTCGTCGGCTTGCCGAGGCCCTCAAAGCTCAGGGTCTCGCCGCTGGCGATCATCGCGAGCGTGAGGTCGCGGATCTCTTCGCGCTCCATGCCGTTGATGAAGATGGCCATTGTCATGGCAGCCATCTGCTCGTCGCCGACGTAACCGCGAGTGTACGCATCCACCAGCCAGTTGATCTGGTCGGTGCTCAGCACGCCCCTGTCACGCTTGGTGTGGATAAGGTCGACGGCGTCGAAACGCTCGATGCCGGATTCTGCTGCGCTGTTATTCACCGCGGTACTCCTCGAGGGTGCGTGGCCCGAACGCGTCGGGAATTACTTCGTCAATTGTTTTGATTCCCGACACCGTGTCGAGGAGCATGCCGTCAGCGGAGTGCTCAAAGAGCAGCTGGCGACAGCGGCCGCACGGCATGAGGGCGTTGCCCTTGCCATCGACGCACGTGAAAGCAACGAGCTTTCCGCCACCGGTCATGTGCAGGGCAGAGACCAGAGTGCACTCACCACAGAGAGTGAGGCCATAGGAGGCGTTCTCCACGTTCGCGCCCGAAATTACCCGGCCGTCGTCGACGATTGCGGCGACGCCGACCGGGAACTTCGAATAGGGAACGTAGGCGTGAGCGAGGGCTTCTTTGGCGACGAGCCTCAGCGCATCCCAGTCAATTGATTGCGGCTCGATCGTCATAGCGTTACCCCTTGATGTACGGTGTTCCGGATGCTGCTGGCGGCCGAGACTTTCCGACCAGACCGGCAACGGCGATGATTGTCACGACGTACGGCAGCATGAGCATGAACTCGCTCGGCACCGGCGAACCAACAACGCTGAGCGCGTTCTGCAGGTTGCTGGCAAAGCCGAAGAGCAGTGCAGCGAGCGTGGCCTTGATCGGGTCCCAGCGACCGAAGATCACCGCGGCGAGGGCGATGAAGCCGGCGCCCGCCGTGACGTCCTTGCCGAACTGACCCGTCTGGCTCAGCGTGATGAAGGCTCCACCCAGTCCGGCGATCGCACCGGCAAGGGCGACGTTCCAGAAACGGGTAAGCGTCACGTTGATGCCGACAGTGTCTGCAGCCTTGGGGTGCTCGCCGACGGCGCGCAGGCGCAGCCCCCAGCGAGTACGGTACAGCGCGAAGGCCACAGCCGCAACGATGATGTACAGCAGGTACACGATCAGGGTCTGCTTGAACAAAACCGGTCCGATGATCGGGATGCCGCTCAAGATCGGAATCGCCAGCGTCGAGAACCCTTCGGGGTTGTTCAGCTGCTCGGGGTTGTCGGTTAGCCAGGTCGAGTACAGGAAGCCAGTAAGACCCGAGACCAGAACGTTGATGACAACACCGACGATGATCTGGTTGACGAGGTACTTGATCGCAAATACCGAGAGCAAGAACGACACGAGCATTCCGGCAACGGCGGCGGCGAACAAGCCTGCGAATGCAGAACCGGTCAGCGTTCCTACGACCGCAGAAACGAACGCACCGGCAAGCAGCTGGGCTTCGATCGCGATGTTCACAACACCAACGCGCTCGGAGATGACGCCACCGAGGGCACCGAATACGAGCGGAACAGCCAGCACGAGTGAACCAGCCAGCAGTTCAGGAACGCGGAGGGTCTCGTCAGCAGCAGCCCAAGTGAGGAAGCCGGTGAGAGCGAGAATCGCACCCACGATCGGAATCCACTTGGGAACCGTGCGGTCCTGAGAAATCATGAACGCCGAACCGAGCGCAATAAGGGCGGTCAGGATTGTAACGACGATTCCGGTGGCGAGTGCCGGCAGGTGAACGACCGGCAGCTGGATGAGGTCGGTACCCGTGGAGAGGTTGAATCCCGTGGGAGCATCCTCAGCAAAGCCGACGAAGAGAACACCAGAGATGACCGACACAATCGCGAACGCAATCGGAAGCTTCCAACTACGACGATCGATCTTCGTTCCTGTCAGGCTCTTGCCTTCAGAAGTTTTGGTGAGAGTCATTAGCTGACCACCTTCTTTGCGCGTGCGCCGGGTTGCGGCAAGCGGAATACAGCACGCACGAGTGGCGGCGCTGCAATAAACAGAACGATGAGGGACTGCACAACGAGAACGATGTCAATCGGGATGCCCTGCGACGCCTGCATGGTGAAGCCACCAGCCTTGAAGGCTCCAAAGAGGAGGCCTGCTGCGAAGGTTCCCCACGGCGTCGAACGGCCGAGGAGAGCAACGGTGATGGCGTCGAAGCCGATACCGGCGTCTACTCCAGAAGTGAATCCGCTCGTGGTCGTTCCGAGAACCTCGGTGCTTGCCGCGAGACCGGCGTAGCCACCGGCGATCAGCATGACGTAAATGTAGATGCGCTCTACCTTGACACCCGCAACGCGAGCCGCGTGCGGGTTGAGGCCGACGGCGCGGAACTTGAAGCCCAGACTCGAGCGGTCAATCAACCACCAAGCCAAGACTGTCGCAGCGACCACGAGCACGAAGCCCCAGTGGAGCTTAAAGCCGTCGCCGAAGATCGGCTGCAGAATTGCGGTCTCCGATGCCGGCGGCGTCTTCGGGTTGTTCGATCCCGGGTTCTTCAACAGGTCAGTGCGCAGCAAGAAGCTGATCAGGTAGTAGGCAACGTAGTTGAGCATGATCGTCACGATCACCTCGTGCGCACCGGTGCGGGCCTTCAGAAGTCCGGCGATAGCACCCCACAGGGCACCGCCGAGGATTCCCATGAGAACTGCAACGACAACGTGGATGACGATGGGAAGGTCCCAAGCGAAGCTGGCGTATCCAGCGAATGCGGCACCGACGATGATCTGACCGCGGCCACCAATGTTGAACAGGCCAACGCGGAAAGCGATTGCTACGCCGAGACCAGCCGCGATAAGCGGTGTCGCGAAGACGAGCGTCTGGGTCAGCGGCTTAATGGCCGAGAGAAAGTCATCACGACGGAAGTCGTAAATGGAGCCTTGAAAGAGCGCGAGGTAGGCGCCACCCACAGCGGAGCCAATCGCGGCGAAGAAGTCGCCAGGACGCGCGAAGAAGTATCCGGCCGTTTCCTGCACATCAGAATCGGTGAACGCAATGAGCACTCCACCGATCAGGATGGCCAAAACAACGGCGAGCAGTGACAAGACTGCGTTACCCGAGGTGATCTCGCGGAACGCGTTTGTCCACCGAACAGTGTCTTGGTTCGTCTCAGAGTTCTTGGCAGTCTCAGCTACAACAGCCTCGTCAGAGTTCTGATCTTCGGGTTTCTGGGGTGTTGGCTCGCTCATGCTGCCGCCTCCGTAATGCGTTCGCCAGCCATCATGAGGCCGAGTTTTTCGCGGGGGGTATCCGCAGGCACAATTCCTACAATTTGGCCCTTGTACATGACCGCAATGCGGTCAGCCAAGGACACGACTTCATCAAGCTCGGTAGAGACGACGATCACGGGAACACCACGATCACGTACACCCACGATTTGCTCGTGCACGAACTCGATCGAGCCGACGTCGAGTCCACGAGTCGGCTGCGAGACCACGAGCAGTGAAAGTTCGCGGCTCATTTCGCGGGCCAGCACAACCTTCTGCTGGTTACCACCCGAAAGCTTCGAAACGTGCTCGTGGATGCTCTGCGAACGAATGTCGTACGACTCGAGCTTCTCGGTCGCGAACTCGTTGAGCACGTCAGTCTGCAGAGTGCCGAACTTCACGAACGGTTCCCCGTCGCTGCGGTCGAGCATGAGGTTCTCGGCAACGCTGAAGCCACCGACCAGGCCGTCGACCGTGCGGTCTTCCGGAACATAGCCGACACCGGCGTCGAGAATCTGGCGGGCGTTGAGCCCGAGCAGTTCGGTGCCGTTGAGCGTGATCGAGCCGGATGCGCGCTCTTGCATTCCGAGCAGTGCTTCGGCGAGCTCGGTCTGACCGTTGCCCTGTACACCGGCGATGGCGAGAATCTCGCCGCCCTGAACGGTAACGCTGAGCTCTCGTACGGAACGGTGGCCCGTCTCATCCGCGATCGACAGCGTGTCGATAACGAGGGAGTTGTCGGTGAGCTGCGCTGGCGCCTTGTCGATCGTCAAGTCAACAGCGCGGCCGACCATGAGCGATGCCAGTTCTTCCTTGCCCGCATTGGGGTCGGCTTCGCCGACAACCTTGCCGAGGCGAATAACGGTGATGCGGTCGGCGACTTCGCGGACCTCACGCAGCTTGTGCGTGATGAAGACGATGGAGGTTCCCTCGCTCTTGAGCTGACGCATGATTGCCATGAACTCGTCAGTCTCTTGCGGGGTCAGTACCGCGGTGGGCTCATCGAACACAAGCACCTTGGCTTCGCGAGAGAGCGCCTTGACGATCTCGACGCGCTGCTGCACACCAACGGGAAGGTCCTCGACGAGAGCATCGGGATCGATGTCGAAGCCGAATCGTGCGGAAATATCACGCACGAGGGTGCGGGCGGCATCCAAGTTCAGTAGTCCAGGTCCGTAAACCTGTTCGTGGCCGAGCGCCACGTTCTCAGCGACGGTGAAGACAGGGATCAGCATGAAATGCTGGTGGACCATGCCGATTCCGGAGCGCATAGCGTCACCGGGGCCCGCGAAGTGGCGGACTTCATCGTCGATGAGAATATCGCCCTCTTCAGCCTGATACAGGCCGTAGAGCACATTCATCAACGTTGACTTGCCCGCGCCGTTCTCGCCGAGGAGGCAGTGGATTTCGCCCTCTTCGACAGTGAGATCAATATGATCATTCGCGATCAGGTCACCGAAGCGCTTGGTTATACCTCGCAGCTCGAGCTTCACAATCTCTCCTCATTACTGTGACGGCGTCCTCGCCATCGTGGGGTTCACAAGATTAGCCTCAGAAGACTAATCCAAAACGAAGGGGGCTGACCCTCTCGAGCCAGCCCCCCTCAGTGCTATCTAACTAGTTGAGGTACGACGTCACGGCGATGTCGCCGGAGATGATGCCGTCCTTGACTGCGATGAGCTCAGCTTCGAGCTCTCCGTCAACCTTCGACTCGAACTCGTGGAACGGCGCGATGCCAACTCCACCGTTCTCGAGCGTTCCGATGTACGGGGTGTAGTCGAGCGATCCAGTCGATGCCTCAGTCACGACGTCTTCAACAGCGACACCGATCTGCTTGAGGATCGAGGTGAGGAACAAGTCCGCAGCTGCGGTCTCGGTCTGGGTGAGGTCAGCGTCGACGCCGATCATTGCGATGTCCTTGCCGGAGTCGCGGATTGCCTCAACCGCGCTCTGGAAGATGGGTCCACCGGCGGGAAGCAGAACGTCTGCACCCTGGTCGATCAGGTTCTGAGCTGCTGCACGCGAGTCGGTTCCGGGAGCGAAGGTACCGATGAAGGTTCCGTCCTGCGCTGCGATGTCCCAACCACGAACCGTAACGTCGGTTCCCTTTTCGGAGTTGTAGTACTCGATGCCCTGAGCGGTTCCGTCGAGGAAGATCGAAACGGTGGGGAAGTTCATTCCGCCGTACATTCCGACAACGCCGGTCTCCGAGTAGCTTGCTGCGGCGTAACCGGCGAGGAATGCAGCACCGGCGGTGTCGAAGAGGATCGGCTTGATGTTCGGAGCGTCAATCTCTCCGTCGAAGTCGTTGTCAGCTGCGTCATCGACGATGGCGAAGTTGATGTCGGGGTTGGCGAGGGCAAACTCGACGGTTGCTGCGGAGAGGTTGAATCCGACAGTAACGATCAGGTCGCAGCCTTCGGCTACGAGGCTCTCGATGTTGGGTGCGTAGTCGGCGTCGCTGGTCGACTCAACAGCGTTGAACTCGACACCGAGTGCGTCTGCTGCGGCTTCGATACCTTCGTAACCAAGCTGGTTGAACGACTTGTCGTCGAATCCGCCCGAGTCAGAAACCATGCAGGGAAGGTAGTCAAGCGCTTCGCCTGATCCGGCGTCGGTCTCTTCGGGTGCTGCTGCGCAACCGGCAAGTACGAGTGCGCTGGTGGCAACGAGCGCCATGCCGCTGAGTGCGCGGCCGTGAGTGCTGATTCTCAAGGTGTCCTCCAAGATGCTGTTCGACAGAATTTGTCGAAACATAGTGAACCTACGCTACCGAAGAATCAGGAGTTCCATTGTGCGAATATGAGCGCCGAAGCCGAATGGTTACAAACGCGAAATACGGTTGTCACAACACATCATTACGTCCGGAGACTTTTAGAGCATCCACCACAGATTTCACGCGCTGAGCGTTTGCAGTTGTTGTAACCAGCAAAGCGTCGGGGGTGTCGACCACGACAATGTTGTTTACCCCAATTAGGGAAATAAGCCGGTCAGTCTGGCTAATGACTACTCCGGTCGACTTGTCGGCCAAGACTCGAGCGTTCTCACCCAAGATCGCGAGGTCGGATTTGCGACCGCCCGAGTGCAGTTTGGCGATGGACGCGAAGTCTCCGACATCGTCCCAATCGAAGTCGCCGGGCACGACGACGAGCTTGCCCTCCGCCGCTGCGGGCTCTGCCACGGTGTAGTCGATGGCGATCTTGGTGAGGTGGGGCCAGACGGCGTCCACTACGGCACCACGCTGTGGGGTATCCCACGCTTCGGCGAGTTCAGTCAGGCCCGCGAGCAGTTCGGGCTCGGCCTTGCCTAATTGCTCGAGCAGTACATCCGCTCGGGAAATGAACATGCCGCCGTTCCACAGGTAATCGCCGCTGGCAACATACGACTGCGCGGTTGCGAAGTTGGGCTTCTCTACGAACGATTTGGCGCCGATCGCGCTCGGAGCACCCTCGATGTCGAGTGCGGCGCCGCAGTGAATGTAGCCAAAGCCGATCGCCGGCTCGGTGGGCGTGATACCGATGGCCGCGATGAATCCGGCGTTGGCGACGGCGATTGATTCCCGCACGCTGCGCCTAAACCCACGGATGTCGCGAATTACATGGTCAGCAGCAAACGATCCAATAATGACGTTGGGGTCGCGCTTGAGCAGGATCGCGGCCGCAAGCCCGATGGCAGCCGAAGAGTCTTTGGGTTCACTTTCGAGCACGACGTTGGGGTCGCTGAGTTCGGGAAGCTGCTTTTCAACCGCAGCGCGATGCGCTCGCCCGGTGACGACCATGATGCGGTCAGGCCCAGAGAGCGGTGCGAGCCGATCCCACGTATCGCGCAGCAGTGTTTGCCCCGACCCGGTGAGGTCGTGCAGAAACTTGGGAGCATCCGCACGCGAAAGCGGCCAGAGCCGTGATCCAATGCCACCGGCAGGGATCACGCTGTAGAAGTTGTCGAACGATGCCTCATGTTGGCTCATGCCTCCACCTTAGACTTCAGCACCCGTTAACTCGCCGGTTATCCGCGCCTCGTACCGTCAGCAGTACGAGACCGATTGAGGTGCTGATTGTGCGAGTCGTCATTGTGAGCGAAAGCTTTCTTCCCACTGTCAACGGAGTCACGAACAGTGTGCTCAAAGTGCTCGACTATTTGAGTGCCGAAGGCCACGATGCGATTGTGATTTGTCCTTCGGCGGGCGCGCCGAAAACCTACGCAGGGTTTCCGGTTCACGCGGTACCTGCTCTGGCTTATCGCCAATTCCCTGTCGGGCTCCCCAATCCGCAGGTACACAAGCTGATCGCCGACTTTCGGCCCGATGTTGTTCACGTAGCCGCCCCGTTCCTTCTCGGCGCACAGGCGATCTCCTCGGCCAACCGACTCGGCATTCCCACTGTTGCCATTTTTCAGACGGATGTCGCCGGCTACGCGCGCCGCCACCACCTCGGTCAGGCCACGAAGCTGGCCTGGCGCATCGTGCGCTGGATCCACGATGGCGCGCAACTAACTCTCGCTCCCTCGAGCACAGCCATGGCCGACCTGCAGGCCATCGGCCTGACGAAGCTCGAGCGCTGGGGTCGCGGCGTTGATCTGGCGATGTATCACCCCGCCAAGAAGCTCTCCCCCGCTACCGCTCGGCTGCGCAAACGGCTCGCCCCTCGCGGCGAAGTGGTTGTCGGCTACGTCGGACGCATCGCTCCCGAGAAACAAGTGGAACGCCTGCGAGCGCTTCGCGGCCTCACCGGAGTGCGCGTGGCGATCGTGGGAGACGGCTCATCGGTACCTCTCGTTAAGAAGGAGCTTGCCGGCATCCCGGTCACTTGGCTTGGCAAGCTGGGCGGCGAAGAGTTGGCCACGGCGTATGCGGCTTTCGACGTGTTCGCTCACACGGGCACGGAGGAGACCTTCGGCCAAACGCTTCAGGAAGCTCATGCAGCCGGATTGCCGGTAGTGGCTCCCCGCGCGGGCGGGCCAATCGACCTGATCACGCACGGCACGAATGGTTTTCTTTTCGAACCGGATAACGAGGATGAGTTGCGTGCCTATATAGAGGCGCTCTGCCTTGACCCGGCGCTTCGTGCACGCATGGGCGAGGCCGGCCGGCGAACAGTGCTGAACAAGTCGTGGAGCGGCATTTGCGCTGAACTCGTCGCGCACTACAACGACGCCATCGCGGCGGTGCCAGCGCAGCTCACGCGCTAGGCATCGCGCAGCTCGCGACGAGACGGAGTCCTCGGCAGGCGCGTTGCTCGAAAAACTCTTCACCTGCTGCCGCCACAGGGTAATTTTTGGGGCGACCGCTCATTGGTGCTCCTTAAGTTCAGCAATATTCACGAAAACCTTCGCGATTTCTTGCTATTTAGGGTCGACTGGGAAGCGGCCGTCTCTCAGCGGGAATAGAATGAATAGGTCCGCTGTGCGGACACTCATCGGTCGCGGTGGACGCGACCCAAGACCGCAAGGAGGGTCCTCGTGCCAGAGAAGTCGGCGAGCAACCTAGTGGCGGAGCCGCAGTCGCCGCCCAAGATTCGCTCACCCAAGAGACCTGCTGGCACCCTGTACCGGGGTAACGAGGGAATGTGGTCGTGGGTGTTGCACCGTATTACCGGTGTGTCCATCTACTTCTTCCTGCTCGTGCACATCTTGGACACAGCACTCGTTCGCGTAAGCCCTGAGGCATACAACATCGTCATCGAGTCCTACAAGACACCGCTCATGGGTCTTGCTGAGATCGGTCTTGTTGCGGCAATCGGGTTCCATGCCATCAACGGGCTGCGCATCATCCTGATCGACTTCTGGGCCTTCGGCGCCAAGCACCAGCGCACCCTCTTCTGGGTCGTCATCGGTATCTGGCTGGTGCTGCTTGCCGGATTCATCCCCCGCCAGCTAATGCACGTCTTCGGAGGTTGAGCATGAGTCTCATCGAAGCCCCCCGCACTCCTACCCGTGGTCGCCGCACTGGCGGCATCAACTGGGAAAAATGGGGATGGATCTACATGCGCGCCTCCGGCGTAGTTCTTGTCGTTCTCATCTTCGGCCACCTTCTCGTCAACATGTTCCTGGGCGAGGGCGTTAAGGCAATCGACTTCGCGTTCGTCGGCGGAAAGCTCTCCGACCCGTTCTGGCAAGTCTGGGACGGCCTGATGCTGTGGCTCGCCCTCATCCACGGTGCCAACGGTATGCGCACAATCGTGAATGACTACGCGACCAACCCGAAGGTGCGCACGGTTCTGCTTGCCGGAATCGCCGTATCGACCATCATCCTGATCGCGCTGGGAACCCTCGTGATCACCACCTTCGACCCCTGCCCAGCCGGTGCTGACCCAGCCCTGCTTGCAAGCTTCTGTGAGGCGCTTTAATTGTCTACGATCAACACCGGCGACATCGCCGACGGAACCGTTATTGACGGAGTCCACTACCACCAGTTCGACATCGTGATCGTGGGCGCCGGCGGCGCCGGTATGCGTGCCGCTATTGAAGCCGGCCCGCACGCCAAGACCGCGGTGATCTCCAAGCTCTACCCCACGCGCTCGCACACCGGTGCGGCGCAGGGCGGTATGGCTGCGGCCCTCGCCAACGTCGAGGACGACAACTGGGAATGGCACACCTACGACACCGTCAAGGGTGGCGACTACCTCGTCGACCAAGACGCTGCCGAGATCCTCGCTAAAGAGGCCATTGACGCGGTCATCGACCTCGAAAACATGGGCCTGCCCTTCAACCGCACCGAAGACGGCAAGATCGACCAGCGCCGCTTCGGCGGTCACACTCGCGAGCACGGCAAGGCTCCGGTTCGCCGCGCCTGCTACGCCGCCGACCGCACGGGTCACATGATCCTTCAGACGCTGTACCAAAACTGCGTCAAGCTCGGTATCAACTTCTTCAACGAGTTCTATGTTCTCGACCTGGTCATGACCGAGGTCGACGGCGTCGAAGAACCCTCCGGCGTTGTTGCCTACGAACTCGCTACCGGCGAGCTGCACGTGTTCCAGTCGAAGGCGATCATCTTCGCCACCGGTGGATTCGGCAAGATCTTCAAGACGACATCCAACGCTCACACCCTCACCGGTGATGGCGTCGGAATCATCTGGCGCAAGGGTCTTCCGCTCGAAGACATGGAGTTCTTCCAGTTCCACCCCACCGGGTTGGCTGGGCTGGGCATCCTGCTCTCTGAGGCTGCTCGAGGCGAAGGCGCGATCCTGCGTAACGCCGAGGGTGAGCGCTTCATGGAGCGCTACACGCCGACGCTCAAGGACCTCGCCCCGCGAGACATCGTTGCGCGCTCGATGGCCACCGAGATTCGTGAAGGCCGTGGAGCTGGTCCCGACAAGGACTACCTGTTCCTCGACATCACTCACCTTGAGCCTGCGGTTATCGACGAGAAGCTGCCAGACATCACGGAGTTCGCCCGCACCTACCTTGGTGTTGAGCCGTACACCGAGCCGGTTCCCGTACTGCCCACCGCGCACTACGCCATGGGTGGCATCCCGACCAACGTTGAAGCTGAAGTTCTGCGCAACAACACGGATGTCGTCAAGGGCCTCTACGCCGCTGGCGAGTGCGCATGTGTTTCCGTTCACGGCTCTAACCGTCTGGGCACCAACTCGCTGCTCGACATCAACGTCTTCGGAAAGCGCGCCGGAAAGTCGGCCGTTGAGTACGTGAAGACTGCGGACTTCGTTCCGCTGCCGAAGGACCCTGCCGGAGGCGTCAAGCGCATCCTCGACATGGTTCGCTCTGGTGATGGCACCGAGCGCATCGCTGTGATCCGTAAAGAGTTGCAAGACTCGATGGACCGCAACGCACAGATCTTCCGTACGGATGAAAGCCTCGAAGAGGTTACCCAGCTCATCCAGAAGCTGCGTGCACGCTACAAGAACATTCAGCTCCACGACAAGGGCAAGCGGTTCAACACCGACCTGCTCGAAGCCGTTGAGCTTGGCTTCTTGCTTGACCTTGCTGAAGTACTCGTATTCTCAGCTCGGTCGCGCAAGGAAAGCCGTGGAGGCCACATGCGTGAGGACTACCCCAACCGTGACGACGAGAACTTCCTCGTGCACACGATGGCGTACCTCACCGGCGACCCAGAATCAGAGGAGGCGGGTGAGCACATCCGTCTCGACTGGAAGCCGGTAGTGATCACTAACTACCCGCCGATGGAGAGAAAATACTAATGAGCACTGCCGTCGCTGACAAGAAGCCTGCCGCAGCCGAAGAGATTCCTACCTTCACTGCAACGCTCATCATCCGTCGTTTTGACCCGGATGTTGACGAAGAGCCGCGTTGGGAAGACTTTGACGTCGAACTGTACGCCACTGACCGCGTGCTCGACGCCCTGCACAAGATCAAGTGGGAGCAGGATGGGTCACTGACCTTCCGCCGCTCGTGCGCGCACGGTATTTGTGGTTCGGATGCCATGCGCATCAACGGCCGCAACCGCCTGGCCTGCAAGACCCTGATCAAGGATCTCGACATCACCAAGCCCATCTACGTGGAAGCCATCAAGGGCCTGCCGCTAGAGAAGGACTTGATCGTCGACATGGAGCCGTTCTTCGACTCCTACAAGGAGATCAACCCGTTCCTGATGGCTGGCGCCACCAAGGGCGGCAAGGAACGCAAGCAGAGCCCCGTAGAACGCGCTCGCTTCGACGACACAACCAAGTGCATCCTGTGCGCTGCGTGCACGTCGAGCTGCCCCGTGTTCTGGACCGACGGCCAGTACTTCGGCCCGGCCGCCATCGTGAACGCTCACCGCTTCATCTTCGACTCCCGCGATGAGGGCTCGCAGGTTCGCCTCGACATCCTCAACGACAAAGAAGGCGTGTGGCGTTGCCGCACCACCTTCAACTGCACCGACGCCTGCCCCCGTGGCATCCAGGTCACGCAGGCGATCGCCGAAGTGAAGCAAGCCATCATTAAGGGCAAGCCGTAACGGCTCACCCGCGTTAAACAAGATCACCCCTGTCACTACCTCGGTAGCGACAGGGGCGATTTGTTTGTGAGCGGCCGTCACCCACGGCGACCGCCCACACTGAGTATTCGGGTTACTCACTCAAAGAGACTGGTTTACCGGCACGTTATGACGGCAAAACGGGCCGAACACCCCCGAACTGGGGTTTAACTCAAGAGACGAATGTTGACGCCCTGGTTGTTGCCCGACGACAAGTTGAGTGGCTTGATGAGGTCGTTGATGAGCCCATCAACTGCTCCCAGAAGGTTTCCGAGCAGCCCACCATTGCCCACGAGGCCGCCGAGGTAGTCGCGATCGACCGTCTGCACGAGATCGAGTGACGAGAGACCTCCGGGAATACCCGTGACGTTGAGAACGAAGGTTCCGTTGCTCGACACGGTAGTTGTCGCGTAGACGAGTCCACCGGCTTGAAGAGATAGGTGGGCACCGGGTGTCGCAGTGCCTACGAGGTTGAGGTCGATATCAGCGGCGACGACTCCGCCGGGAGCGGTGTGCCCTTCCGGGGGTGCTCCCCCGGTGACCGTGCCGACGACAGCATCCACGAGTCCGCCCACTGCCCCGCCAACGCCGTCTACGACACCGCCAACGCCGTCTACGACGCCGCCCAGGCTAGTTCCGAGACCGCCGTCAGCTGATTCTCCTGCGACCGTCGCAGAGTCAATCGAGGGCACTGTAGGAATCGTAAGGTTGCTGGGGTCTGTGCGGTCGCCACCGAGGTTGTCGTTGACACTTGCCGCGGCTGAAGTGGAGCTGTCGGAGGAATCGATCAATTGGCTTGATGAGGTGCCGTCGGCCGTTGTGGATTCCGGACCCACTGGTGCCAGCGCAATAAACGATCCGGTGATCGCGATGGCGGCGGCAACGGTACCCGCGATCGTGACGGGAATCGCGCCTGCACTCGCGCCGCCCACAGCAGTAACAGCGGTTGCTCCGGCCAAGTGGGATGACGCGACGACGGCTGCTGGCATGGCCGGCGCTGCTGCAGCTGTGAGCGACGCGGCGCCACCCTGCCCGAAAGCACTCAGGAAGCCTCCGCCAGCAACGCCGCCCAGCAGCATCGGGATCATCACGAGTGCTAGGCGTGAACCAACTTCATCGACTTCTTCACATACGATCGCGCAGCGCGCGCATGACTCGAGGTGAGCCTCAATCTTCTTGGCGTCTCGCCCGCTGAGACTCTTGCGAGCATGCTCGCCAAATTTAGACATCGCCCATTGGCAATCACCGGATGCCGTTGCATCGTTGATGTGAGCCTGCAACCACGCTTTACGAAGGCCTTCACGCGCACGGTACGACAGCGCAGCGACACTGTTGGCGCTCATCCCTAACAGCGGAGCCACTTCGTGAGGATCCATGCCCTCTACTTCGGTGTACCAGAGCACCGACTGCCAGCGTTCCGGCAGTTCGCGGAAGGCCTTGGCGGTAAGGGTGTGGTCGAGGGCGATCGCAATCGGATCGTCAAGAGTGCTGGGGTCTTCGAAGTCGGCGATCTCATCCACTTGCACTTCGCGCGACGCAGCACCCCAGGTCGAAGCGAGGTTGCGAATGGTCGTATAGAGGTAAGGGCGAAAGGCTCCCTGCGGGCCGCCACCCGCCAGCACACGCTGGTAAATACGCGCGAACGACTCAGACACGAGATCGTCCGCGTCTATCGACGTGTACTGACGGGCAACACATATACCCGAGCGGTAGTGGCGACTCCAGAGCTCGGCAAAGGCGTTTTGTACCCCCGTACGCGCCTGTGCCAGCAGCTGCTCGTCCGAAGTGGTTAGCTTCGAAGCCACGATTCCGCTCATCCCCCTGATCCATTTCCCGGGCCTCTCTTTGTCCCTTTGGAGTGAAGGCTATAGAGAAATAACCTTCTTACCCAAAGAGACCGAGTAACCCGTTCTCTATGACGCAGACTATCGACTTTTCTGAAAAATTTGTGCCCCCACTAGGGGGGAACAGATCGTTCTGACCCGAACAGTGCCGCGTTTTAGCGGTTTTCAGACTAGCGGCGCACGCCGACGCATTGCCTCCCGAACTAGACCACCTGAACTCGGTGAGAGCGCTCTCCCCCGCCGGCACGGGGCGACGACAGAGAGGTATCACGCACGAATTGCGCACTCTTTAGCCACGACCACTTTTGCCGGTCAGGGCCGGATTGCGGGAAGACGGGAAGAACCATTCTGCAGACCTCCTTGTACCCCGCTTTGCTTATGCGGGTTGCCGAGAAGGCGTCAACTCCGAGACCGCATGCAGGATTTTGCCCCCGGAATACGCCTTCAGGCTGGACCACTTCACGGCACTAGGCCCATGACAGCGCGCCCGTAGCGCCAGCGTGAACTCCGTTAACGACGAAGTGCCGCCACCCGTTTTGGGGTGGCGGCACTTCGTGTGTTCTAGGTCTTAGGCAGCCTGTGCAGCAGCTTCACGAGCAGTTGGGCCGGTCGTCGCGTTGATGGCAGCAGCAGCGCGAGCCTTAGCCTGCTCGAGCGTGACCGTCAGGAGCTCGGCGCGCACGTCGGCGAGCGCCGCGGGCGTCATCGAGAGGCTCGTGACTCCGAGGCCGACAAGAACGATGGCGAGCTGCGGATCTGCAGCAGCTTCACCACAGACCCCAACGGGTTTGCCCGCAGCAGCACCAGCGTCTCCGAGCATCTTCACCATGCGAAGCACGGCAGGGTGCCACGGGTCTTGGAACTTGGCGAGGGTGCCGAGCATCCGGTCTGCCGCCAGCGTGTACTGGGTGAGGTCGTTGGAGCCGATCGAGACAAAGTCACTGCGCTCGGCAACCTGGTCGGCGAGAACGGCGAGCGAGGGAACCTCGGCCATGACACCCACGGTGTTGAGGCCAAGTTCGCGGCCCAGGGCGACGAAGTATTCGGTCTCTTCGGCATCCGACACCATCGGGGCCATGACCCAAAGGTCGGCGTCGGTCGCGTTCTGAGCGTTCACGAGCGCGGTGAGCTGGTCGCGCAGGATGTTCTCGTTGACACGAAGCGAGCGGAGGCCACGCTGGCCGAGGGCGGGGTTTACTTCTTCGCCCATGTCCATGAAGCTCAGCGGTTTGTCGGCACCGGCGTCGAGGGCGCGAACGACAACCTTCTTGCCGGGGAAGTGTTGCAGCATCGCGGTGTACTCCTTGGTCTGCTCTTCGACCGTGGGGGCCGACGTGGCATCGAGGAACATGAGCTCGGTGCGGAACAGGCCAACACCTTCCGCGCCGAGCTCGACTGCCTGCGCAGCCTCCGAGGGAGTGCCCAAGTTGGCGAGGAGCGGAACGAGGGTTCCGTCTGCGAGAGCTCCATCAGTGATGGGAGCGTTTGCTGCGGCGGCCAGCTCAGCGATGCGGGCTTCTGCTGCGGAGACTTGCTCAGCGGTGGGCTCCGTCGTGATGGTGCCGGCACCGGCATCCACAATCACGAGCGTCTCGTCGGCAAGCTCAAGCGCTTCGGCAACGCCCATGATGGCGGGGATCGCCTTCGAGCGAGCAAGAATTGCGGTGTGGCTGGTTGGTCCACCCTGGCGGGTGACGAGAGCGAGAACCTTGTCGAGCTCGAGCAGGGCGGTATCTGCTGGCGCGAGGTCGTCGGCAACGAGCACAAACGGCTCATCGCGCTGCGGAACGCCAGGCGCTTCAACGCCGCGTAGACGAGCAACAACGCGCTGGCTCACGTCACTGAGGTCGGTGGCACGTTCGGCCATCATGCCGCCCAGCGAAATCAACATCTCACGGAACGAAGCGAAAGCCTCAAATACTGCGCGCTCGGCTGCCTTACCGCCATCGATCAGTTCGTTCACGCTGTCGAGAATCGAGGGGTCTTCAGCCATTAGGGCTGTAGCGGTGAGAACCTCGTTGGCTTCAGCGTCCGCTTTCTCGGCGCGTGCGCGCAGATCGGCAGCCACAAATGTCAACGCTGATGCTGCGGCTTCTTTCTCTGCTGCGGCATCGCCGGAATGACGAGTATCCTTCGGTTCCGGAAGGGGGTCGGGCATTCGCACGACTTTCCCGACGGCGACCGATCGTCCGACTCCAACACCCTGAAGTTCCATGTGAAAAGACCTCTCCTCTGAGTTACGCACAGACAGCCTAGCTACTCTGGGAGGATGCAACTTGCGCAACGACTGAAACCAGCCATTGAGTGGGTACTCCAGCTACGGCCAGTGCGCGTCTTCATGCACTACGCGGACAAATTAGGACCACTCCTCTCATCGGGACTTTCCTACCAAGCGATCTTCGCCGTCTTCGCCGCAATCTGGGTTGGTTTCGCTGTCGCGGGCTTCATTGTGCAAGGCGATCCCGTTTTGCTCGATGCGGTCTACAACTTCATCTCTACCAACATCCCGGGGCTCATCGGTGACGGCAGCGGCAATGGGGCAATCAGCCGCGAGACCCTCGCCGACACCAGCGTTCTGGGTATCACCGGTGTCATCGCTGCATTCGGTTTGGCATTTACGGCTCTGGGCTGGATTGCGTCGGGTCGTGACGCTGTGCGCTCAATGTTTGGGCTGGAAAGCTCCGAAACAAACTTTCTTATTCTGAAGCTCAAGGATGCCGGGCTTGCAATCGGCTTCGGCCTCGCCGTGCTCATCTCGGCCGGCGTATCGGTGCTCAGTTCCGCCGCGCTCAACTGGATTCTCGGCCTCGTGTCGATCGGTGAAAACTCGACCGCCGGGGTGATCGCGACTCGCGGAGTCGCCCTCGTTATCGTCCTTGTTCTCGACACGGCAACACTCGGCATCTTCTACCGCGTCGTTTCTGGCATCAAGATCCCGTTCCGGATGCTCGCTCAGGGCACCATCATCGCCGCCGTCGCCCTGGGTGCGCTCAAATTTGGTGGTGGCTTCTTGCTTGAAGGCGCAACCCGCAACCCTCTCCTCGCTTCCTTCGCGGTCATCATCGGTCTGTTGATTTGGTTCAACTTCATTTGCCAGATCATCCTGATTGGCGCTGCTTGGATCGCCGTGGCTGCCGATGACGCGGATCTCGACATCAGCGGTGCTAAGCGTGATGAAGATGCTCCGCGTGCGGTCACATCAACGAAAGCCACCGAAGATGCAAAGGCGAACAAGGCGCAAAAAGCCGAAGGGCGACCGCAGCGCGATTCCGCCCGCTCATCTCAGTCGACGACAGCAACAGTGACGGATGACGATGCCCGCGAGCGCGGCCGAGCCAATGAAAAGAAGTTCAAGCGCACCTTCTCTCGAATGATGAAGCGCAACAAGAAGAAGTAGCACCCGCTGCAGTGCGCTCCGCAATCAGTTCGGGGTGCCGCGCAGTCGGTGCGCGTCGGTAGTCTTGAGGCATGGCAACACGTCTTCGCATCGCATCCGTCAATGTCAATGGTGTTCGCGCCGCCTACCGCAAGGGCATGGGCGACTGGCTGGATGCCCGGGACATCGACATTCTGGCGCTGCAAGAGGTTCGCGCCGCCGACGCCGATATCGAAGGGTTGCTCGGCGACGGCTGGAGCATCCTGCACGACGCTGCGACAGCAAAGGGTCGCGCGGGAGTCGCGCTGGCCTCGCGCAAGGGGTCTGCGGCATCCGCCCCTCTTGCTCACCGCGTAGCGCTCGGCGCCGACGATTTCGACAGCGCCGGTCGCTGGCTCGAAGCCGACTTTGACGTCAACGGTACGACCGTCACGGTTGTCAGCACCTACGTTCACTCGGGCGTCGTTGACACTCCCAAGCAAGTAGAGAAGTACAAGTTCTTAGAGGCCATGCTCGTGCGCCTGCCCGAGCTTGCCGCCCACAGCGACCACGCCCTGATCGTCGGCGACCTCAACGTTGGTCACCGCGAACTCGACATCAAGAACTGGCGCGGCAACCGCAAGAAAGCCGGCTTCTTGCTCGAGGAGCGCGCCTACTTCGACCGCTTCTTCGGCACCGCTGGCGAAACCATCGAATGTGTCGATGGCACGACCGCACCCGGCCTCGGTTGGGTGGATGTCGGCCGCCAGTTCGCCGGTGACGTCGACGGTCCGTACACCTGGTGGTCGCAGCGCGGCCAAGCTTTCGACACCGACACTGGTTGGCGTATCGACTACCACGTCGCCACCCCCGCGCTTGCAGCCACCGTTGCGGATTACCGCATCGACAAGGCCGGCGCCTGGGATGAGCGCTGGAGCGATCACGCTCCCGTCGTTGTTGACTATTCGATCTGAAAGAATTAGCCCATGAGCACCACACCTCGCCTGTTTTCAGGCATGCAGCCGTCTGCCGATTCGCTCCACGTGGGCAACTACATTGGCGCGCTCATGCAGTGGCGCGAGATGCAGCAGAACTACGACGCCGTCTTCTGCGTTGTTGACATGCACGCCATCACTGTTCCGCAGGAGCCAGAGCTGCTGCGCGCTCAGACCCGTCGCACCGCAGCGCAGTACATTGCCGGCGGTATCGACCCCGAGCACTCAGTGCTCTTTGTTCAGTCGCAGGTTCCGGCGCACGCCGAACTCGCCTGGGTGTTGAACACCATCACCGGCTTCGGTGAAGCGTCGCGCATGACCCAGTTCAAAGACAAGTCAGCCAAGCAGGGATCGGATGCCGCCTCCGTTGGCCTCTTCACCTACCCCGTGCTGATGGCCGCCGACATCCTGCTCTACGACACCGCGATTGTGCCGGTGGGCGAGGATCAGCGTCAGCACATCGAGCTCACGCGCGACCTCGCCACCCGCTTCAATTCGCGGTTTGGCGACACCTTTGTGATGCCGGAGCCGCAGATTCAGAAGGCCACGGCCAAGATTTACGACCTGCAGAACCCCGAGTCGAAGATGAGCAAGTCAGCGACGACGGATGCTGGCGTGCTGTGGTTGCTCGACGAGCCGAACAAGACGGCTAAGAAGATCAAATCGGCCGTGACAGATGCTGACCGCGAGATCCGTTTCGACCGCGGCGAGAAGCCGGGCGTCTCGAACCTGCTCACGCTGCACTCGACGTTTAGTGGAACATCCGTTGCCGACCTCGAAGCGCAGTTCGAGGGCAAAGGCTACGGCGATCTCAAGAAGGAAGTTGCCGAGGTTGTGGTGTCAGAGTTCGCGCCCGTGCGTGAGCGCACCCTTGAGCTGCTTGCCGACCCGGCCGAGCTCGACCGCATGCTCAGCAAGAACGCCGAGCGCGCCAACGAGATGGCTCAGAAGACGCTCGACCGCGTTTATGACCGCATCGGCTTCTTGCCGCGGGTGCGCTAATGCAGGTCTTTAATCTCTCGAGCGAGCGCCTCACTCTCGACGCCCTCACCGGCGACGATGTCGAGCTGATGACCGCCTACTGCCAAGACCCGATCTTCGAGCACACGCTCACGATCCCGTGGCCGTACGTGAAGTCAGACGCCGAATTCTTCATCAACAACCTGGTGGCGCAGTGGTGGGAAGATGACGACGAATACACCTGGGCGATCCGCGAAACCGGCAAGCCTGAACTGCTCGGCGTCATCAGCTTTCGCCTCTACAACGACACCATCGGCTACTGGATGGGCGAACCGCACCGCGGCAAGGGCTTCATGAAAGAAGCCGTCGCTGAGGTCAGCCGCTGGGTGTTCTCCACCGGCCGCCCCGAAGTGCGCTGGGAAGCCCTCGTGGGCAACAAAGCCTCCGCCGCCATCGCCAAGAGCCTCGGCTTCATCTACACCGGCATCGAGCCCGCGTCGAGCGAATACCGCGGCGGCACGCATCCGCCCTCGTGGTGGGCAACGCTCACTGCTCCGGATGAGAACCCCACCTATGAGGTCGAGTCCGGCCAGCAGTGGCCGGTCTAGCGAGCACCACATGCAGCCCGTTGTCCTGACGACCGAACGACTCACTCTCGACGCGCTCACAGACGCCGATGTCGACGTGATGACCTCGTATTGCCAAGACACCGTGCTCAAAGATGCGGTTCCCATCCCGTGGCCCTACGAGCGTGAGCACGCGGATGGGTTCATCAATGAACTTGCACCTCAGTGGTGGACGGAGGGCTCCGAATTCACGTGGGCTATTCGTCGCGCGGGCGACCCGCTGCTGCTCGGTGTCGTTGGATTCAACGTAAAGAGCGCCGCGATCGGATATTGGCTGGGCGCTACCCACCGCGGTAAAGGTTTTATGCCCGAAGCAGTCGCCGCTGCCGCGAAATGGCTTCACTCCGTGGGGCACGCTGAGTTGCATTGGGAGGCGGTCGTGGGAAATGTTGCGTCGGCGCGCGTTGCTCAGAAGGTCGGCTTCGAGTACACCGGCACGGCGCCCGCCCTGGGGCGATTCCGCGACGACACTCGCCCGCTGTGCTGGCACGCTCGCCGCAGCACCGACCGCGCTGCGACTAGCACTGCGGCCACGGAACCGGCAGCCACAGCGCTGCCGTGGCCGGCCTAGCGCTCTGATCAAACTGAGGCGATATCGTAATCCCATGACCGGCATCGACTCCGAGCCCCCTGAACCCACCGGGTACTTCCCGATGGCAGGATTCGTCGAACCAGAGCAACTCATGACGAGCACTCCTGTGCCTCTGGTTGCCAACACTTCCGCTGTGCGACTGATCGTGTTGATGCCGATTGCGCAGGCTCTGATCGTGACAGCGCACGTGATCGGAATGCGCGGAACGACAACCTGGCTGTTCTTGGGCTTCACCATGGGTGTCGGAGCGGTACTGTCTTGCGTTCTGGCGTGGGCAGATCGTACCGAACTCGAGCATCGCGGGTTTTCGCGAATACCGTCACCACTCTGGGCTCTCCCGCTGCCGCTTATCTACCTTGCGCTTCGCGGGTATGCCGCTGAGAAGAACGATTGGACAGCGCATCGCCCGACTTGGGTTCACCTAGGCCTCTTCGCGGCGCTGATCGCAATCGGATGCGTCGTGATGATCTTTGACACACTCTTTTAGAAGTCTCTTCCTGCCTGGACCGAACCCACCAACGCCGAAACGGACGTGCATTGACCATTACCGTCGCCCTCTTTGACCTTGACGACACCCTGTTTGCCCATCGGGCATCCGTCGACCTTGGTATTCGCAATCACCGACGTTCGTTGGGCGCCGCGTTTGCTGCCGGACCCAGCGCCGACGGCAGCACGGTGTGGCCCGACGATGCGGCGGAGAGTGTGCGCTGGACCGCGCTCGAAGAACACCACTACCACCGCTACCTCGGCGGCGAACTGACATTCGAAGGTCAACGCCAAGCGCGCGCCCGCGGTTTCGTCGAGCCCTACGGCGTGATGCTCAACGATGCCGAATCCAGCCAGTGGTTCGACACCTACTTCGAGGCGTACCGCGCAGCATGGCACCTGCACGACGACGCCCTCGCCTGCCTCGACGCACTCGAGGCTCGCTCCCCCGCCACCCGCATCGGCATCATCACCAACGGCGAACTCGACTTTCAGACGCGCAAAGTTGAGAGAGTCGGCCTCACCAACCGGGTTGAGCATCTCGTCGCGAGCGGCGAATTCGGGCACACCAAACCCGACCCACGGATCTTTCACCACACCTGCGAACTCTTCGGCGTCGAGCCCGCCAACGCGGTCTACATCGGCGACCGGCTAGCGACGGATGCGCTGGGAGCCGCGAATGCCGGACTCACCGGAGTGTGGCTCGACCGCGAGCGCAGCGCAACCACCGACCAACTCGACGAAGCTCGGGCGGCCGGCGTCAGCGTCATCCACTCGCTTGATGAATTGGTGGCGCTGCTCGACTGAGACAGTACTGCGCGCACGCCCGAATGCACCGCGTAACAAACTGAGAAGTTGGGGCGGGAATAGTTTGCGGCGAAACGCGTTGAGTAGACTAAGCAAAGCAAAACGTGCTCCGGGGCTCGGTGAGAATCCGAACCGGCGGTTATAGTCCGCGACCCGCGCCGAAGTGAAAACTTCGAAACGGTTGACCTGGTGAAACTCCGGGACCGACGGTAATGAAGTCGCAAGACTTCTCAGTCCGGATAAGAGGAAGCACGAGCCGAAGCATCTGTAGTGCCCGAAATATGGGCGCCCAGAATGGACCGGCGGGTTTTTCGAACCCACATTCCCGGAGCGCGTCCCACGAGACGAGAGCCCGGATGACCACCCCAGAACAGCAGGCACAGCTGGAGAAGCTGATGCGCCATGCGCTGTCGTTGGCGAGCCACGGGCCGATCACCGGCGGCAACCCTCAAGTGGGTTGCGTGCTCGTGGATGCCGACGGCCAGATAGTGGCTGAGGGTTGGCACCACGGCGCGGGCACTCCGCACGCTGAGGTGGATGCTCTCGCCAAACTTGGTGGCAACGCCGCCGGCCTCACCGCCATCGTCACCCTCGAGCCCTGCAACCACCACGGCCGTACCGGCCCCTGCGCTCAAGCCCTGCTCGATGCTGGCGTGAGCCGCGTCGTCTACGCGGTGTCTGATCCTGGGCCGCATTCCGCTGGCGGAGCCGAACGCCTCCGCACTGGTGGCGTCGAAGTGATCGCCGGCATCGCTCAGGCCGAGGCCGAAGAATTTTTGCACTCGTGGCTGACCGCTGCTCGACTGCAGCGTCCCCACGTCACCGTGAAGTGGGCATCCACCCTCGACGGGCGTGCTGCAGCCGCCGATGGCACGAGCCAGTGGATCACCGGCACCGCCGCCCGCCAGCACGTGCACGAGCAACGAGCGCGCGCCGATGCGATCGTTGTCGGCACAGGCACAGTGCTCGCCGATGACCCGAGCCTGACCGCGCGGGGCGACGCCGGCGAACTACTCGAGTCGCAACCGCAGCCGGTGGTGCTCGGTCGGCGCGAGATTCCGGCGGATGCCCAACTGCGCCAGCACCCCGAGCAACTGCGTCAGTTTGACGGGCGCGACCTCGACGCCGCACTGAGCGAACTGTTTGAGGCGGGCATCCGTCGCGTCTTCGTTGAAGGCGGCCCGACTATCGCGAGCGCCTTCATCGCTGCGGGGCTTGCGGATGAACTGCTCATCTACCTGGCTCCGAAGCTGTTGGGCGGCCCCAAGGTAGCGCTCGGCGAGCTCGGGGTATCGACCATGGCTGAGGCGAAAGACCTCAGCATCACTGAACTTCGCCCGCTGGGCAACGACGTACTGATTGTCGCCCGCCCGGCGACAGAAACGAGAGCGTAACCATGTTTACCGGAATCATTGAAGAGCTCGGCGATGTCGTCGAGCTGGCCGCGACCGATGATGGCGCTCGCCTCACGGTTCGCGCCCCGCAAGCGGTGTCGGATGCCGGCCACGGTGACTCGATCAGCGTGAGCGGTGTGTGCCTCACCGTTGTCGATCAGGGCCCCGACTGGTTCACGGCCGACGTCATGGGCGTCACCCTCGACATGAGCACGCTCGGGTCGCTCGCTGCCGGCGCCCGGGTGAACATCGAACGCGCCATGCAGGTTGGCGATCGTCTCGGCGGTCACATCGTGCAGGGTCACATCGACGGCACGAGCACGGTTCTGAGCGTCACCGATGAGGGCAGCTGGAGCATCCTGCGTTTCAGCCTCACCGCAGAACTCGCACCGCTCGTCGCCCGCAAGGGTTCGATCGCGGTGCACGGCGTCTCGCTCACGGTGAGTGCTGTCGGCCGCGACTGGTTTGAGGTTTCGCTGATTCCCGAAACCCTCACCGCTACAACGTTGGGAGCGCTCGCTGTGGGCGACTCCGTCAACATCGAAACCGACATCCTCGCCCGCCATGTGGCCCGGATGGCCGAGTTCACCGACGCTGATCAGCGTCACGAAAGGAGCGGGTCATGAGCCTCGCCACCATCCCCCAGGCCGTTGAAGCGTTGCGCGCTGGCCGCCCCGTGATTGTTGCCGACGATGAGGGCCGCGAGAACGAAGGCGACGTCATCATTTCCGCCGAGCTCGCCAGCCAAGAGTGGATTGCGTGGATGGTGCGCCACTCGTCCGGCTTCATCTGCGCCCCGATGACCAACGAGATCGCTGACGCCCTCGCGCTGCCGCCGATGGTTACTCACAACGAAGACCCTCGCGGCACGGCGTACACCGTGTCGGTGGATGCCGCCAACCGTCTCAGCACCGGCATCAGCGCCTCCGATCGGGCCCACACTCTGCGGGTGCTCGCCGATCCCCTCTCGATGCCAGCGAGTCTGCACCGTCCGGGTCACATCATGCCGCTGCGCGCGGTCGATGGTGGAGTGCGTGAGCGCGACGGTCACACCGAAGCATCTGTCGATCTGATGAAGCTCGCCGGGTTGCACCCCGTTGCGGCGATCTCGGAGATCGTGCTCGACTCGGGCGAGATGATGCGCCTCCCCGAGCTGATCGAATTCGGTGCTCGCGAAGACGTTCTCGTGATCACGATTCTGGACCTCATGCACTGGCTCGAAGAGAACCGCTGCGACACCATCCCGGCACCGATTGAGCCGATTCCCGAGATGAGTCGCGTGCAGTTCGAGGTTGAAACCACGATCCCGACCGTGCACGGATCCTTCACCGTGCGGGCTTACCGCGACAACGCGACGGGCGCCGATCACGTGGCGTTCATCGCGCCGGGAACGCTTGACCACACCGCCGAGGGCCCTACTCTGGTGCGCGTGCACTCGGAGTGCCTCACGGGAGAAGCGTTTGGTTCGCTGAAGTGCGAGTGCGGCCCTCAACTCGATGCTGCGCTCGAGACGGTGCACCGCGATGGTGGCGCCGTGATTTACCTCCGCGGCCACGAAGGTCGTGGTATCGGGCTTATCAACAAGCTGCGCGCGTACCGTCTGCAAGAAGACGGGCTCGACACCCTCGACGCGAATCTGGCTCTCGGCCTGCCTGCTGACTCCCGCGACTACGGGGCTGCCGTCGGCATCCTCAAGGATCTCGGAATCTCGTCGGTCAGCCTGCTCAGCAACAACCCTGAAAAGAAGCGTCAGCTCGAAGAGCGTGGCGTGATCGTCGGCGAACTCGTGCCGCTCGTTGTGGGCGTTGGCGCCAGCAACGAGGGTTACCTCGAAACCAAGCGTGACCGCATGGGTCACCAACTCCCCACCACCGCCGTGCTTGATGAAGCACGACTTACCGCGAAAGGCCTCTGATGAGTGGCGCAGGATCCCCCGAAATTGTTACCGACGCAACCGGCCTCAAGGTCACGATCATCGCCGGGCAGTGGCACGAGGTCATCACCAACGGGCTTCTCGCCGGCGCCCACCGCGCCCTCAAGGCGGCGAATGCCGAGGTGACTGAGGTGCGGGTTCCCGGCAGCTTCGAGCTGCCCGTCGCGAGCAAGGCAGCCCTCGATGCTGGGGCGGATGCCGTTGTTGCTCTCGGCGTCATCATCCGTGGCGGAACACCCCACTTTGAATACGTGTCGGATGCCGCCACCAGCGGTCTCACGCAGGTGTCGATCCTGACCGGCAAACCGGTGGGCTTCGGCGTGCTCACGCTCGACGATGAACAGCAGGGCCTCGATCGAGCCGGGCTAGAGGGCTCGAAAGAGGACAAGGGTGAAGAAGCCGCCAACGCTGCTATCGCGACCGCGGTGCTGTTGCGGCAGCTTCGCGGGGAGTAACGGCGGAGCCAGCCCCGATAGGATCGGGGCATGAAGGATCGCTCGTGACCGAACCAGTACAGCCGCCTCCTCGCCGCTTTCCGCGCCGCGTCTATGGCGTCGGCACTGAGCCGGATGCCCGCTTCAGCCTGGCGAACGAGCGCACGTTCTTGGCGTGGATCCGCACCGCCCTCGCACTGATCGCTGCGGGTGTCGCGCTGGAGGCATTCGTGTTGCCGATCGCTCCCGGGTTCAGACTCGGGGCATCCGTTCTGCTGATTCTGTTGGGCGTGCTCGCCCCGATTCAGGCGTGGTTGGGCTGGATGAAGGCCGAGCAGTCGTTGCGGCTCGGACGCCCGCTGCCCTCCCCTAACCTTGCAGGCCCCATTGGTGGCGGCGTTGTTGTGGCCGGGCTGCTGCTCGCGGTCGGTATCCTCCTCCAGTGACGCGCGACTTCGACCGCCCTTTCGATGCCGGCCTACAAGCGGAACGCACCGCCCTCGCCTGGCAGCGCACCGTGCTGTCGTTTGCCATTGCAGCGCTGGTCTCTGCCCGGCTCCTACTCAACACCGTCAGCATCGGCAGCTACGCCGTTGCCGCTCTCGGCCTCATCATGACCGCCGTGCTGTTCTGGGTCGGGCACCGCCGATACCGCACCGTGCATACGAAACTGGTGCAGGCGTCCACCGATCGCATTCGACTGACAAGTGCGGCGCCACTGTTCCTGTGGGCGCTTGCCGTCTTCGTGCTCGCCGTCGTTGGCGCGGTATTCGCTGCACTCGGTATCGTCGCGACGCTTCAGCCGTAGCGGGCTCGACCTACCGCGCATTGCGCATCGCGCATCGCGCATCGCGCATCGCGCTCCGCACGCACCCGCGCACAGAGAACTTGCCCGACGAAGCGTGCCCCCTCCGCCCAACGGCGTAGCAGCGTCCGCACACAGATACACCGGATGTTGTACGCAGCATCCAGACAGAAGGCTTAGTGTTTTAGAGGCTGATTGCTGATGCCGATGCCGCTGAACACTCGCGGCACCTTCGCCCTCCAGTTTTGGGACAACGAGAAACTTCATGAGCTCGACTTCACACACCGCTGCACCTCGTCGCGGGCGTTCCGGATCACGCGACAACCCCGACGACGGCCCCCGCGCTAAGTTCAGCGAGCTGCTCCCCTACCTCTTCGAGCACCGCAAGGTCATGATCTTCGTGATCATCCTCAGCATCCTCGGCGCGGGCGCTTCTCTCGCCCAGCCGCTGCTCGTCAGTCAGGTCATTACGATCGTCGAGGCCGGAGATTCGCTCGGCACCCTCGTGTGGCTGCTCATCGGCCTCGTCGTTATCTCGGGCCTCATCAGCGGCTACCAGCACTACCTCCTGCAGCGCACCGGTGAGGGCGTTGTGCTCTCCAGCCGTCGTCGTCTGGTAAGCCGGATGCTCAACCTCCCCATCTCGGAGTTCGACCGTCGTCGCACCGGCGACCTCGTCTCCCGTGTCGGCAGCGACACCACCCTGCTGCGCGCGGTGCTGACGCAGGGCCTCGTCGAAGCAATCGGTGGCTCGATCACCTTCATCGGTGCGCTCATCGCGATGCTCATTATCGACCCTGTGCTGCTCGGTCTCACGGTGCTCGTGATCGCCATCGCGGTCGTCACCGTCACGACGCTCTCGAAGCGCATCCGTGTGGCCAGCCAACGCGCTCAGCGCAAGGTCGGCGACCTAGCCGCCGCCGTGGAACGGGCGATCTCCGCCGTGCGCACGCTGCGAGCATCCAACGCCACCGAGCGTGAAATCGAGGCCGTGAACGAAGACGCTCTCGGTGCCTGGAAGATGGGCATCAGCGTCGCCAAGATCTCGGCGCTGGTTGTTCCGATTGCCGGAATCGCCCTGCAGGTCTCGTTCCTCGTCGTGCTCGGCGTCGGCGGCTACCGCGTCGCTAGTGGCGCCATCGAGATCGCCGACCTCGTCGCGTTCATCCTCTTCCTGTTCCTCATGATCATGCCGCTCGGCCAAGCCTTCGGTGCGGTCACCGCGGTCAATCAGGCACTCGGTGCACTCGGCCGCATCCAAGAGATCATCAAGCTGCCCAGCGAGCTCGAATCGGACGTCAACGTCGTTGCCGTTCCGAGCATCGAATCGGATGCCGCGATCACGTTCGACAACGTCGAGTTCTCCTACCCCGACGATTCCGTTCTCGTGAAGGTCGAAACCGAATTGGCCGAACTCAAGCACGGCGGCGCAGAAGCTGCCGCAGACGAAATCGACCTCACTGTGCTTCGCGGCGTCAGCTTCACCGTGAAGCGCGGCGAGCGCACCGCCATCGTCGGACCCTCCGGTGCCGGCAAGAGCACCATTCTCGCCCTCATCGAGCGCTTCTATGACCCGACGGCGGGCGTGCTGCGCTTGGGCGGCGACGACCTTCGCGCCCTCAATCGTGAAGAACTCCGAGCCCAGATCGGCTACGTCGAGCAAGACGCTCCCGTGCTCGCCGGCACGCTGCGCCAAAACCTCCTCATCGGCGCCCCCACCGCGACCGATGACGAGTGCATCGCGGTGCTTGCGTCGGTGAACCTCACGGGTGTACTCGAACGCAACCCTGCCGGTTTGGATGCCGCCGTCGGCGAAGACGGCGTGATGCTCTCCGGTGGTGAGCGTCAGCGTCTCGCGATCGCCCGCACCCTGCTCGCGGCTCCCCCGATTCTGCTGCTCGACGAATCGACCTCCAGCCTCGATGGCCTCAACGAGCAAATGCTCCGCGAAGCCATCGACGCCGTGGCTGAGAACCGCACGCTCATCGTGATCGCGCACCGGCTCTCGACCGTCGTCGACTCCGACCAGATCGTGGTGCTCGACAAGGGCAAGGTCGTGGGCGTTGGAACCCACTCCGAGCTCGTGAATTCGACCCCGCTCTACAAGGACCTCGCCAAGCACCAGCTGCTCGTCTAGCGGGTCGCGGGTGCGCTGCAGCGGCAGTGCGCCCGTGCACCCGTGCGCGGGCCGCTACCGCTGCTGTGCAGCACTGATGCATCCCTTATGCAGCCCTGCAGCTACTGCGGGGCTCTGTGCCGCTCCTGCCGCGCTGCGCTGGCGCCGTTACTCGACCGCGAGCGCGAACATCGCGACCGCAGCCGTCGCCGCAACGTTGAGCGAGTCGATGCCGTGCCGCATCGGAATCTGCACAATCGTGTCGGCAGCGTCGATAGCCTCGCGGGTGAGGCCGTGGCCCTCGGTGCCAAGCACGAGCGCAACCTTCTCGGGCGCATCCGCCGCATAGTCGCGCAGCGACACCGCACCATCCTCGAGGGCGAGTGCCGCGATCTGAAAGCCGGATGCCGTGAGCAGTTCACGCGTGTCTGTCCAGTTGCCGATGCGAGTCCACGGCACCTGCAGCACCGTTCCCATCGAGACGCGGATAGCGCGCCGGTAAAACGGGTCGGAGCACTGCTCGGTGACGAGCACGGTATCTGCCCCGATCCCGGCGACGGAGCGGAAGATCGCGCCCACGTTGGTGGGATCAACGACGTTTTCGAGGATGACGATGCGGCGAGCATCCGCCAACAGAGTTTCGGGCGTCGGCAGCGGCGGGCGGTGCATCGACGCGATCACGCCGCGGTGCAGCACGTAGCCGGTGAGCTCCGCGAGCAGTGAGCCGTCGCCCGTGAAGATGGGAACGTCGTCGCCGACGAGCTCGACAATCTCGTCAACCGAGGTGCCGAGCGCGAGAACCGAACGCACGCGGTGACCGGAGCGTAGGGCGCGCTGCAGTACGAGCGTCGATTCGGCAAGGTAGAGACCGTGCTCGGTACCCTGCGCTTTGCGCAGCGCCACATCGGTCTGGTGCGAATAGTCAGCGAGCCGCGGATCGCTGAGCTCGGTGACAGGGATGACGGGCACGCTACAGCTCCCGGCTCACGCGAATGAGGATCACGGTGCGGCCGTCTGCACGCTGACCGCTTGCAGCCTCGAAGCCGGGACCGGTGACAGACTCGATGCCCTGAAAGAGCACGAGGTTGTCGAGCCCAAGCGCATCCGCTTCGGCTGCCCAGGACAGTGTCGGCACCACCCGGTAGTCGCCCGAACGCAACGGGTCGACAGCACTCTCCGGCAACACTGCGGTGGCATACAGCAGCCCGAAGGAGCCTTCGACCGTGGCATATTGCACGCTCTCAACTTCGGTTTCTGCGGGAAGGACGATCTTCGAGAACTCGGCGATCTGTTCGAGAGACACATCGCTGCAGGTTCCGTCGGAGGTGTCGGAGGCATCGGAGGATACATCGCACAGGGTTGCTGTCGTGGGCCAGATAGCAGTGAACAGGGCGGCACCACCGGCCACGGCGATCCCGATGACGAGCCCGAGACCGACGAGCAGGGCCAGCAACCGCCAACCTAAACCTTTGCCGGGCGGGAGAACTTCAGACTCGGCGATGAAGCCGGGAAGGTGAAGCTCTTCGGGAGAATCTGTCATCCCAGGATCACGCTTCGGGAGAGACGAGCGTGATGCCCGACTCCGCCATCGTCGCGAGCGCGGCCGTGCTCGACTCCGGGGCGACACCAGCCACCAGCTCTGTCAGCACCGACACTTCGCGCCCACTGCCGGCGGCATCCAGTGCAGAGGCAAGCACGCAGTAGTCGGTGGCGATGCCAGCGACATCAATCGCGTCAACGCCGAGTCGCGCCAGCAGAGCCGGGAGCGTCTCATCGTCGTCGGTCGTGCCCTCAAAGATGGAATAGGCCGGAACGCCTTGGCCCTTGCGTACGTGCACGTTCAGGAGCGAGGTATCGAGGGCGGGGTGGTACTCCGCGCCGGGCGTGCCGGCCACACAGTGAACCGGCCACGTGTCGACGAAGTTGGGGGCGGCATCCGTCGCAAAGTGGCCACCGTTGCTGTTGTCAGCATCGTGCCAGTCGCGAGAAGCAATCACGACGTCGTAGCGGTCGGGGTTCGCTCGCAGATAGTCGGTGATTCCGGCCGCCACAGCGGCACCGCCGTCGACGCCTAAAGCGCCACCTTCGGTGAAATCATTCTGGACATCGATGATGAAGAGTGCAGCAACCACGCTGCCAGTCTAAGTCGCGGCAGCATCCACCCACAGCGCCGGCGTCACAACGTCAGTAGTTAGAGAGGTTACTTCCACAGGAATACACGCCCGCGACAAGGTTGTCGATCGCGGTGCGGGCATCGGTCGAGATGCCTTCCCCGATCGAGTAGAACGCGAACGCTAGCTGAGTGCCGTCCTCGGCATTGACCACGCCAGCGAGTGAATGTTCCTGGTCGGTCCAGCCCGACTTCGCTGCCACGTTTCCGGATGCCGCAGCGGCATCCCCTTCAAATCGGCTGTACAGGTCGCCGCTTTTGCCCCCGACCGGAAGCATCCCGTAGACGGTGCCCACGGCACCACTGCCCGCGGCACCCAGAGCCATGAACTGGGCAGCGAAGAGCGGGGACACCTGGTTCTTGGGGCTGAGGCCCGAGCCATCGGTGATGGTGATGGATGCGGCGTCGTCGAGGCCGGCATCCGACAAAGCACTCTGCATTGCTTGAGTGAGGGTACTCGCTGCGCCGCTGAGGCCCAGTTTCTTGGAGACGAGGCGAGCCAACGACTCGGCGAGAGAATCATCGCCGCTGTTGAGCATCTGCTCGACCAGCACGCTGACCGGCTGCGATTTCACCTCAGCAAGCACGGTGGTGCCGACTGCGGCACCGTTCGAGAACGTGACACCGGGCAGACCAGCCGCTTGGGCAAAGGCTTCCCCTGCCGACTTCACGGGATCGGTACCACGAGGGCTGATGGCAGTCGTGGGATCAGCGCGGTCGCCGTTCACCATCAGAGCAGTGACATAGGAGTGGTAGCCGCCGGTACGTTCGCGCTCGGGCCAGTTGGGATCCCACGCGTCAGCAGTGGTCCACAAGGTGGAGTCGAGCACGATTTCGGTGATCGGAACCCCGGGGTGAAGTTCTTCGTACCGCGTCATGGCCTGCGACGCGAGCTCAGAGATCTGCGGTGCATCCCGGTAGTACGAGGCATTTGTGGTCGCCAGCGTCGGGTCTCCCCCGCCGACCAAGACGATCACTCCCGGCTGCGAGCCATCAATGACTTTCGTACTGATGCGAGTATCGGCGCCCAACGTTTGCAGTGCGGCGGCCGCCGTGAACGCGGTCACAATGTGGGCGGGGCTCGAGGCGTCTTCTGCCGAACGGTCCCAGAGAACATCGCCGCTAGCGACATCCGTCACAACACCAACGAGCGACGGGAAGGCCGCGACAGTTGCTAACGGATCTACAGAACACGTGCGCACAGAGACCGAACCGGGGGTAACATCCGGTTGGCTCCGCTGTTCAACAGTGACTTCGTCTGGGGTGACATCAACTGCCGAACTAGCGGAGCCAACCGAAATTCCGGCGAATACTGCTACTCCTGCGAGTAGTGCGAAGAGAACCGCTGCGACCGTCACCGTGGATGCGGTGGGGTGCTTGGCAATAAACGCGCGTATTCCTCCCGGCGCTTTCGGCTCGCTGCTGGCTGAATCAGTCACCCGGTTATAGTACCCGGATGCCTCGACTCAGTGCCCGCATGCGGCCTAGCAGTACGTCCAACGTGCTGCAGCGCGGGTAAAGCTATAGGGCTCATCGATTCCGCCGTGGGTCATGGCGAAGGCGATGCACACGCCGCCGGTGCTGGCACCGGGCTGGTAGAGCGATGCGCGATGTGCACTGGATTCCCACCACTTGGATGCCACGGTGGCTCCGCTATTTCCTGAACCACCAGCGAGGTTTCCGTCGCAGCCGCGAGCGGCAACGCCATCGGAGCGAGTGGTGCCGTTGTGGCCCCAACCGTCGAGAGGATTTGAGCTGGGCGATTCTGCCATCCAGAAGAGGCGTTCTTCCATGCAGGAGTCGTAGCGGAAGTTCGAGAGGGGAATCGGCTGCAGGCAGTTGGCGACGCGAATCGCGTTGTACGCGTAGGCGAACGATGAGAGGTCAGCCGAGGTGGTTCCGGCAACGCCCTGCGAAGAGCTGCGGCTCGGTGCGCCGGGAACTGCACCGCCGACGTTGCTGGGGCACGCTTGCCCGGCAGACGCATACGCAGCGCGAATCTGCTCGACGGATGCCGATCCACCGGTCACCGATTCAACAACAATCGGCTTCGGCTTGGGCACGGCCTTCTGAGCCAAGTGCTCGGAGTCAGTCGTGAGCGCTTTCGCTTGAGCCTTCAACTCGGCCGCAAGCGATTCTTCTGTGATGCGTTCGACGCTGGCGACAGCCACCACGTCGGGCTCTTCTTCGATCGGGCCTGTGGCCGTCGATGCGAATAATGGTGAACGTGCGGCCGCGTTAGCGGTTGCGCTCTCGGTGAGCCCTGGTCCGCCTCCCCCGACGAACGGTACTACTCCGACTATTACAACGGTTACTAAGGCCGTTAAAAACGGAACTCTCCCCATGAAAAAATCGCCCCCCAGACGAATGAATAGGATGCAGACCCCTCTGCTTCCTGCTGCCAAAACTAAGGGCGAAATCACAGTTATACAAGGGAAAAACCCCGGAAACATGCGGAAATACCCGTTAATGGGGGGTCTGGGTGACGGGTCTATCCTCTGTTTGGGGGACACCCCTGTGGCCCGAAAGTGAGATTTTCGAACCTTCGAGAGGATCGCATCCACGGACCCCAATGACCCCCGCTGCAGGGCGTTTGCATATCCCCATCAAGAGGTCGATACTTGAGAAAATCTAACTCTTTGGGGGTCGTGGTGCCGGAGCTTACAACCGATCAGTACAGCACTATCTTCGTGCTGTCGATCGCCGCCGGCACCGTCGCCCACGTCATCGGCGCAGACCTATTGCTCGTAATTGGCATCGCTCTCGGGTCATTCACTGTCGGCCTGATCGTCACGATGATTGCCAACAAGCGCACCGTTGACCCTGGCGAGTAACTAGACCGGAGTCTGCGAAGAAGGCGTTGGCGAGACGCATGCGGAGAACGGAGCCGCCTATCAGAATCGAACTGATGACCTTCTCATTACGAGTGAGATGCTCTACCGACTGAGCTAAGGCGGCCGGCCACATTTTCATGAGGCACAGCATGAAAGCTTAGCCGAAGTTTTGGGGTTCTATGACCCACTCGACGAACTCAGGCTTATGCGCCGCAATTCGGGTCGTCATTGGGCACCACTCCATTGATGAAATACGCGTCAACCGCGCCATCCACACAGCCCACACCACCGTTGTAGGCAGTGTGGCCCTCACCGTTGTAAGTGATTAGCTGGGCGCTCTGCAGCTGTTCGCTGAGCGCGACGCCCCACTCGTAGGGTGTTGCCGGGTCACCGGTCGTGGAGATGATGAGAACAGGCGGAGCGCCCTCTCCCGTGAGCTCAGTGATCTCCGGCCCAATGTATTGGTACGGCCAATTGATGCACGTGAGGTCACCGGTCGGCGGGAAGTCACGGTAGGTCGCCGGCGAGGCCGCCTGCATCAGCTTCTGCTGCTCGATGAGCACTGCTGGATCAGTCTCTACGGGGTAGTCAACGCAATAGATAGCGATAAACGCCTCGAGCGAGTTGTCGGCATAAGTTCCGTCGACATCCCGGCTGTAGTAGAAGTCAGCAAGGAAGAACGCGGTGTCGGTCTCGCCGCGTGCCGCTTCGGAATAAAGGTCGTTGAGGAACGGCCACGAATCCTGAGAGTAGAGAGCCGTGCTCATGGCGATGTCGAGCACGCCAGCATCCATCATGCGACCGTCGGCGCCCGGGATGGGGTTGGCGTCATAAAAGTCGTACAGTTCTCGAATAGTCGCGAGAGCAGCATCCACCCCACCAGTGAACGGGCAATTGTCGAAAATCTCGGGGCACGCCGCGAGGTAGTTCTCCAGAGCGCGCTGGAATCCCGCCGACTGAACCAGCCCTACCTCGAATACTGAGATAGAAGAATCGGTCGCACCGTCGAGCACAATGCGGCCCACATTCTGGGGAAAGTTTTCGATGTAATACGAACCGATGTCGCTGCCATAGGAGTAACCCAGATACTGCAGCTTTTCATCGCCGACGATCGCACGCAGCATGTCAAGGTCGTGCACAGTGCTCTGCGTATCGATGAACTGCAGCACCGGTCCAGTGTTCTCAAGGCACGCCTGGCCGAAGTCTATGGCCGCCTGCTCGCTCGTGGCGAGCCACTCATCGCTACCAACGGCGGCTTCCGGAATGCCGAAGATGAACTCATCGAGACCATCATCATCGAGGCACGTGACGGGAGTCGAACGACCAACACCGCGAGGGTCCCACCCGATCACGTCGTAGTTCTCGCGGAGATTCGAGCTCACCGCAAAATCGACATCATCGTGGATGAGATCGAAGCCAGAGGCACCCGGCCCACCGGGGTTCACAAACAACGACCCCAGGCTCTCTCCGGTGGCCTCATGTCGAGCCATGACGATTTCGATATCGGTCTCCGATGACGGGTTCGCCCAGTCCATCGGAGCGATCGCCGTGGCGCACTGAGCGCCATTGCCGCAGTCAACCCACGTCAGAATCTGCTCATAGTAGGGCGCGAGTTCGGCCGCAACGGTCTCCCCCGTCGGCTCTGAACGCTCGCCTAGAAAGTTGTTCAGCAGGTTCACACAGCCGCTGAGCAGGAGAGTGAGAGCGAGAGCCGGCACCACGAGGGCGAGCCTGCGAGCGCGAGAAGCGGGGGCAGCAACGATGGAGTTCACGGCCCGAGCCTAGCGGTTAGCAGTTCGGGTCGTTGGCCGGAACCTCCCCCTTGAGGAGAAAGTCCTCCACCGCGCTATTCACGCACTCGTTGGACTTGTTGTACGCCGTGTGACCCTCACCGTTGTAGGTGATGAGGTGGCCAGTATCGAGGTTGTCAGCCACCGTCACCGCCCATTCGTACGGCGTTGCGGGGTCGTTTGTGGTGCCGATCACGAGCATGTCTGCGGCACCCGGAGCCGCGATCGCGGTGCGGTCACGCTTCGCCTCCACCGGCCAGTTGGCGCAACCGGGGTCGCCATACGACATCTGCGGGCCAAAGATGGGAGCCGCGAGCGCCAGCTCGGCAGCCTGCTCACGCATGCGCTCGTTGTCGGCGGGCTCGCGGGCATCCAGACAGTTGATGGCAATGAACGCTTCGGTTTGGTTCTCGGCATACGTGCCATCGGCAGTACGGCCGTTGTAATTGTCGGCAAGGTCGAACGCGATCGACGCATCACCTTGCATCACGGTCGTGAAGAGCTGGCGCAGGTACGCCCAATTGGATTGGCTGTAGAGCGGCAGGATGATCGCCGTGAACATGGTGCTGCTGCCGAGCTTGCGGCCGTCAGCGTTTGTGAGCGGGCTCTTGTCGAGCCGGTCGAGCAGAGTGCGGATTGTGGTGCGCGATTCATCGACAGACCCGGTGAAGGGGCAATCGCTGGCGCCAGCGCAATCCTCGAGGAACGCATCCAGTGCACCTTCAAAGCCTTGAGCCTGCGCCTTTGTTGCTTCAAATTCGGATGCCGCGGGGTCGACCGCTCCATCGAGAACGAGTCGTCCCGTCTTCTCGGGGAACAATTCGGCGTAGACCTGGCCGAGCAGGGTGCCGTAGGAGTAGCCCAAATAGTTGAGCGTCGCATCGCCGAGAACGGCACGCAGCATGTCGAGGTCACGAGCGGCGCTCGGGGTATCAACAAAGCCCAGGAGCGGGCCCGTCTCTTCGCTGCAGCGTTGGGCGAACTGAGCGGAGGCTTCGGTGGCGGCGGCGATCCACTCGTCGCTGCCCTTCTCCCCCGGCGTGATGCCGTAAATGTACTCATCAAGTTCAGCAGGGTCGGAGTAACACGACACCGGCGTTGAACGGTTGACCCCACGAGGGTCGAAACCGACCACGTCGAATTGCGCCTGCAGCGCCTCACTCGTGGCGTAATCCACGCTGTCCGCGATGAAGTCGAAACCGGACCCGCCAGGGCCACCGGGGTTTACCAGCAATGAGCCGATGCGATCGTTGCCTCGCGCGGTCTGACGCACCAGGGCTAGGTCGATCGTGTCGCCCTCGGGAGCATCCCAATCAACGGGCGCAATCGCGGTGGCGCACTGCAGGTTGTCACCGCAGCTGTTCCACTCCAACACCTGCTGATAGAACTTCTCAAGGTTCGGCGCAACGGCCTCTTCCGTTGGCGTCGATGTGGTCGATGACTCGGGCGGGAAGAACCATGACACACAGCCGCTCAGCAGCAGCGAGGTTGCCAGCGCCGTGGCAATTACCGCGGTAGTGCGAGTGCGAGTGCGGCGCCGGTTCATGCGCCACGCCCCGACACAGCCACCTTGACGAGCATCGCTTCGAGCGCGAGTGCCGGGGCGACATTGCTCTCGATGCGGCGACGCGCCTCGGCGATACCATCCATGATGGCCAGCGTCGCTGGGGCCGTCGTGCGGTTCGCGACCGCTGTGAGATTGTTGACAATGCTGAGGTTAATGAGCTCTCCCGGGGCGCCAATCTGGGTCAACAAAATGTCGCGATACAGCGACAACAGGTCGACCATGATGCGGTCAATGCCATCACGCAGGCTTCGCGTAGCGCGGCGCTTCTGGTCTTCTTCGAGGTTCTTGAGCTGCACGCGCAGAGCGGGAGGAACTGTTCCGCCGGGCGCGACACCGAGCGAGCGAAGGGCGCTTTCGCGTTCCTGCGCATCTTTCTCTTCGGTGATGGCTGCGGCATCCGCCTTCGACAGTTCAAGCAGCGACGTCGCTGCGATCACGGCGTCAGAAACCGTGCGGATGTTGAGCACGGTCGTGAGGGCCCGTTCGCGTCGTTCGCGGGCCTCCGCATTGGTGGCAAGACGGTGCGCCATGCCGATGTGGCTTTGCGCTTCTCGCGCGGCACGCAAGGCAATATCGGGGGCAACTCCATCGCGGTCCTGCAGCAACTGGGCCACGTCTTCGATGGCGGGGGTGCGCAGGCGAACGCTGCGCACGCGCGAGCGGATCGTGGGGATGAGGTCTGCTTCACTGGGCGCGCAAAGAATCCACACGGTGCGCGGCGGCGGCTCTTCGAGCGCTTTCAAGAGAACGTTGGAGGTGCGCTCGACCATGCGATCGGCATCCTCAATAATCATGACGCGGTAGTGGCCGACCGAGGGCGAGAACTGTGACGACGCGACGAGCTTACGCACTTCGTCGATCGAGATGATGACGCGTTCGGTGCTGAGCACGCTGAGGTCGGGATGCGTGCGAGCAACGACCTGCTTGTAGACCGACTCCTCGGTCTCGTCACCACGCGTGCCGAGCAGTGCAGCGGCGAAGGCATAGGCGATGTTGGAGCGGCCCGAACCAGGAGGCCCCGTGATCAACCACGAGTGCGTCATGGACGATTGTTCTGAGCTGCCCAACGCCGACGAGGAGGCCGCAGCCTCAAGAACGGCGATCGCTTCAGCTTGGCCCGTCAGGCCTTCCCACAACGACATGCGCTCAGTCTAGGCGGGTTGCGGGAGGTGGTTTTGGATGCGCTCACGGATCGCCGTAGCTATCTCGCTAATCTCGCGGGCGGCATCCACCACCAAGATACGTTCGGGCTCTTTGGCGGCACGTCCGAGGAACGCGTCGCGCACTCGAACGTGGAATTCTTGCTTCTCCGCTTCGAGGCGATCGTAGCGAGTGCGAGCGCTGTCGAGCCGCTTGCGGGAGTCGGTGGGATCAAGGTCGAGCAACACCGTTACGTCGGGAAGAAGCCCTTCGGTTGCCCAGAGGGACAGCTCGCGCACTTCGTCGGAGCCAAGAACTCGCCCGGCACCCTGATACGCCTCCGAGGAGTCGATGTAGCGATCCTGCACGACGATCTCGCCGCGTTCGAGCGCGGGGCGCACGACGGTGGCGATGTGATGCGCGCGGTCGGCCGCGTAGATGAGGGCCTCTGCGCGCGGGTCCATATCGCCCCGGCGATGCAACACGATCTCGCGAAGTTCGAGCCCGAGATCGGAGCCACCCGGTTCACGGGTCACCACAACGGTGTGCCCCGCTTCGGTAAGCCAATCGACAAGAAGCTGCGACTGCGTGGTCTTACCCACGCCGTCGCCGCCCTCGAGAGTAATGAAGAGCCCGGGCACGCTACTCCGCTTCGGGAGCGGCAGACGCAGCAGCCTTTGCCGCAGGCTTGGCTGCTGCCGGCTTCTTTGCTGCGGGCTTCTTGGCTGCCGTGGCCTTAGTTGCCGTCGTCTTGGCTGCCGTGGTCTTGGCGGCTGGCTTCTTGGCAGCTGGCTTCTTGGCAGCTGGCTTCTTGGCAGCAGGCTTCTTGGCTGCGGGTTTCTTGGCTGCCGGCTTCTTGGCAGCAGGCTTCTTCGCTGCCGTCTTGCGCTTGACCGGTCCCTTGGCGCGCTTGTCAGCGAGCAGTTGAACGGCGCGCTCGAAGTCCACGTCTTCCACGGTCTCGCCGCGCGGGATGGTGGCGTTGGTGGTGCCGTCGGTTACGTACGCACCGAAGCGGCCATCCTTGATCTTGATCGGCTTTTCGCTCACCGGGTCAGCGTCGAACTCTTTCAGAGCACTGGATGCTGCGCGGTTGCCGTACTTGGGCTGGGCGTAGAGCTCGACGGCTCCGGCTACATCGATGTCGAAGATAAGGTCTTCGCTCGTGAGCGACCGGGTGTCGGTGCCCTTCTTCAAGTAGGGGCCGTAGCGACCGTTTTGGGCCGTGATTTCAGCGCCAGACTCGGGGTCAACGCCCACCACGCGCGGCAAGCTGAGCAGCTTGAGGGCGGTGTCGAGGTCGACAGTGTCGAGGTCCATCGTTTTGAAAATGGATGCCGTACGCGGCTTGACCGCGGCAACCTTCTTCGGCTTCTTGGCCTTCTTCACTTCGCCGGTCTTGGGGTCGATCTCTTCGACGGGCTCCGGAACGGGCTCGGGTTCTGGTTCGAGCTCGGTCACGTAGGGGCCGAAGCGGCCGTCCTTCGCGACGATCTCTTTACCGTTTTCCGGGTTTACTCCGATGACGCGGTCGCCGATAACGGGCGCTTCGATGAGTTCGATCGCCTTGGCGAGGGTGAGTTCGTCGGGCGCAAGCGCTTCGGGAATGTTGACGCGGCGCGGCTTCTCCGGGTCGTCGCTGGGGGTCTCTAGGTACGGGCCGTACTTTCCGATGCGCAGGGTTACGTCATCCGACAGCTTCATCGAGTTAATTTCCTTGGCATCGATCTCGCCGAGGTTGTCGATGACGGTGCGCAGGCCCCTGTACTTGTCGTCGCCGAAGTAGAACGACTGCAGCCACTCCACGCGGTTCTGGGTTCCTCCCGCGATGCGGTCGAGGTCGTCTTCCATACCGGCAGTGAAGTCGTACTGCACGAGGTCGCCGAAGTACTCTTCGAGCAAACGGATCACGGAGAATGCAATCCAGTTGGGCGCGAGTGCCTGGCCGCGTGGCGTGATGTACCCGCGGTCGATGATCGTCGAGATAATCGAGGCGTAGGTCGACGGGCGACCGATGCCGAGCTCTTCAAGCTTCTTGACGAGGCTGGCTTCGGTGTAGCGCGGAGGCGGGCTGGTCTCGTGGCCCTTGGCTTCGATGTCGAGAAGCGTGAGGGTCTGGCCTTCCTTGAGCGGAGGCAGTTTCGCTTCCTTGGGCTCAGCGGTGGCGTTGCGCTCTTCGTCTTGGCCCTCTTCGTAGGCCTGCATGAAGCCGCGGAAGGTGATGATGGTTCCGCTGGCCGAGAATTCGGCAACGGGAGCTTCGCCGGCAGCGATCGTGATCGATGCCGTTGAACCCTTAGCGTCAGCCATCTGCGAGGCGACGGTGCGCTTCCAGATGAGTTCGTAGAGCTTGAAGTCGTTTCCGCGCAGTGTCGACTGAAGTTCGCTCGGCGTACGGAAGGTGTCACCCGAGGGACGGATAGCTTCGTGGGCCTCTTGAGCGTTCTTGCTCTTGCTGGCGTAGACGCGGGCCTTGTCGGGCACAGCGTCAGCACCGTAGAGCGCAACGGCTTGGGTGCGGGCGGCGGAGATGGCCTGCTGCGAAAGCGACGAGGAGTCGGTTCGCATATAGGTGATGTAACCGTTTTCGTACAGCGACTGCGCAACGCTCATCGTCTGCCGAGCGGAGTAGCGCAGCTTGCGGCCGGCCTCCTGCTGCAGCGTCGAGGTGGTGAAGGGTGCTGCGGGGCGGCGCGTGTAGGGCTTGGTCTCGACCGTTTTTACGGTGATGGTGGTGCTCGGCATCCGCAGGGCGTCTGCGAGTGTTTGAGCGGCTTTCTCATCGAGGGCTACTGCTTCGCCCTTGAGGTTTCCGCGGTCGTCAAAGTCGCGACCGGCAGCAACGCGCTTGCCGTCGAGGCGTACGAGCTTGGATTCGAATCCGTTGGTTTCGCTGTCGGGCGAAAGCTGGGCAATGAGGTCCCAGTAGTTGGCGGTGATGAAGGCGAGACGTTCGCGTTCACGCTCGACAACAAGGCGAGTCGCGGCGGACTGCACGCGGCCAGCGGAGAGCCCGGGGCCGACCTTGCGCCAGAGCACTGGCGAGATTTCGTAACCGTAGAGACGGTCGAGGATGCGGCGGGTTTCCTGGGCGTCAACGAGCGCGGTGTCGACGTCGCGGGTGTTGTTGATGGCCGCTTCGATGGCGTCTTCGGTGATCTCGTGGAACACCATGCGCTTGACGGGAACCTTGGGCTTCAGCACTTGAAGCAGGTGCCACGCGATGGCCTCACCCTCGCGGTCCTCATCAGTTGCGAGAAAGAGTTCGTTCGCGCCGCTGAGCGCTTTCTTCAGTTCGCTGACGGTTTTCTTCTTGGCGTCAGAGACGACGTAGTAGGGCTCGAAGCCGTTGTCGACGTCAACTGAGAACTTGCCGAGCGAACCCTTTTTGAGCTCGGCCGGCAGATTGCGCGGCTCGACGAGGTCGCGGATGTGGCCGACCGAGGAGAGCACGTCGTAGTCGTCACCGAGGTACTTTGAGATCGTTTTGGCCTTGGTGGGCGACTCAACGATGACAAGTTTTTTGGTGCCAGACACGGGACTCCTTGGATGATGACGCACTAGACCGGTGGCAGCGCCACCGTCAGCGACACAATACACACACCGACCGCTCACTTGCCTAATTCGCCCCGGTTGGGGGTGGGCCTGCTGTGGCGCTCGTTGTGACCAGTATGCCGAGGATGTGGCGACTGGCGGTAACTGTCACGATACGCCCATCTACAGTGCACTCCTTTATATGGGCGTCATTTACGCCTGCGAGCAATTCAGCGTTGTCGCAGGGGTAGCCTGCCACGAGCCCGCTCGCGGTATCGGCGGCGGCGAGCGCTGCAGCATCCGTTGCCGCGGCGAGGGCGTGACGAACGCTGAGTGCCCAATAGAGGGGACCGACAAGTGCGGTGATCGCGATGACGGTCGCGACGAGAACGACCATCAGCAGGGTTCCTGCGCCTTCGTCGTTGCGCAGGCGGAGCCCCAGCGACCGTCCCGAGCCGGTCGCCCGGTGGTGCACGGTATCCACTATTTGCCTCCCGCGAGCGCACAGCTGCTGGCACTGAGGCTGATGGGCAAGAGCCCCAGCAGCGCGTTGCGCGCGGGAGCCGTGACGGTGGCGCACACGAGGTTATCCCGCTGGTGGGAGCTGAGCCGTGCTGAGGAGACCAGGGCGGATGCGGTGGCGGCGACCGTGCCGGAGCTTTCGTCTCGTGCCAGGCTGCGCGCCGACGCGGCTGCCGCATCTTGCAATCGAATTTGCAGCCCAGCGAGCTGCACCCCGCTGAGGCAGCAGACCAGCACCAAAGCCACGGCGGGCATCGCCAACGCGAATTCTGCGGTGACGCTGCCTCGCTCCGCGTGCAGCGCGGGCGTCGACCACAAAGACAACCCTCGCTCCGCCGCTCGCTGTCGCGTGTGGCGGTGCCCGCGCTCAGGCAGGGATAGAAAGCGCACTGCGCACGATGTCGGTAAGCATGCCGCGCACTTCTCCTGAGCGCAGCACGACCACGAGCAAGCCAGCAAACCCGACCGCGGCGAGCGTAGTGATGGCATATTCGGCGGTGGCGGCACCGCGCTCAGACCGGAGACGAAGGCGGAGTCGCCGTGAGAGCGCGGTTGTAGTGCCAAGTCGCGAGGGACGGGTGCGCCCCGGTTCGAGGGCAGAAAAGCTAATGAGATGTGGGTCGTTCATGAGGTACTCCTTCGTGCGCTGTGCGCCGTCTGCGGCCGAGTGATTCAAGCCTGCCGACAACGGCGCCCGCGCGACGCGGAGGTACCCGATGTGTGCAACTTCTGGAGAACCTAGGAGCGGTGGACAAGATGACGGATACTATGCAGGCCGAAGCTCGACACTCTCGCTGCCGAAAAGTCTCGCCTGCGTATACTCGAACGCATGTCGAACAGTAATGAGAAAGAATCACTAGCGACAGCATGGGGAAGCCTCTTGTTTGGGCTCGCAGCGGCCGGACTAACGGCCACTCTTCTTGCCGACGCCGCGACATGGTGGCAGTTCGCCACCACGGCGATTGCGGGGGTGCTGAGCACTACCTTGATCGCTGTCGGAATACGCGCCTTCCTGCTGCACCAGCGTCGACGACGTGCTGCTCTCGACGCGATCGAAGCTGAATTGTTGGGGCGACGCTAGAACCCCTCCACGGTGGACGAGATAACCGCCACCATGAGCGGCAGCACCCCGAGCACCATGAACGCGGGAAGCACGCATAGCCCGAGCGGGAGCATGAGCTGCACTGAGAGCGCAGCGGCGGCGGTACGGGCATCCGCATCTGCCGTCAGGCGCAGCTCGTCAGCTTCGGCACGCAGCAGTTCGGCCGCGGGCACGCCCGCCTCGTGGGAAAGCTGCAGCACCTCGTCTAGGTGATCGCCATCGCCGGGCAATGAGAAGCGCTCGAGCGCCTCCGTTACGATGGCGCGCGCCGGAACAAGCGAGCCCCCGCCAGAGACCGCGACAGCCATCAGCTCGCACTCGAGCCCCGGAGCCGCGCGCTCCGGTGTCGCCGATCGAACGAGCCTGCGGTTCCATCGCACGGCCACAAGAATCAGTCCGCCGCCTACGACGAGACAGCCCCAGCCGATAGGCGTCGTAAACAGCACGCCCAGAGTGTCGAACCCCAGTAACGCTCCAAACACGAGCCCCACAGCGGGCAACGCGAGAACCATTCGTGCGGTCGAAACCGGAGCAGCCAGCGCAGTGGCCACTTCGCGCTGGCTGTGCACGAGCATCCGCAATGCCCTCGCCTGAGTACGCAGCGCGCCAGCCAACGGCGCTCCCACTTGCGCAGCCACAAACCACGCTGCAGCGAGAGAATTCCACGCTTGCCGATCAAGCGCTGCAAGCCCCGCGGATGCCCGAAAGATGCGTTCTGGCGCCCCTCCCGGTTCGCCGCTTTCCACCGCTACCGCCGCGGCTACGTTGCTCTCGGCGCGGCCGCGCGCAACGTGCTGCCATGCCGAAGTGGGAGTCAAGCCTGCGTGCAGCAGTACAGCCAGGCGCTGGGTGGTGCTGGCAACGTCCGGCAGCTGCGAGAGTGGGGCTTTCATTCGATTTCGGCGATCGTGAGGCGGTCGTTGGCATCGAGTTGGAGGCGGCCGAGGTGGGTGAGTCTGCGGCGACCGTCTACGCGGTCGATGTGCAGTACGGCGCCGATGGCGCTCACGGCTTGGCGGGCGATGGCGTTCGCGTCGAGTCCGGCGAGCGCCCCGAGCGCTTCGAGGCGGCTGGGCACATCACGCAGCGAGTTCGCGTGCAGCGTTCCCGCGCCGCCGTCGTGGCCGGTGTTGAGGGCGCTGAGAAGTTCGCGAATTTCGGCGCCCCGACATTCGCCGACGACGAGGCGGTCGGGACGCATTCGGAGGGCTTCGCGCACGAGGGTGGGGAGCCCATAGCCGCCGGCGCCTTCGAGGTTGGCTTGGCGCGCTTCGAGGGAGACAAAGTGGGGATGGTCGACCCGAAGCTCGGCGACGTCTTCGATGGCGACGATGCGTTCGGTGAGGGACGCCGCAGCGAGGAAGGCTCCGAGGAAGGTTGTTTTTCCTGCCCCTGAAGCACCGGAGATAAGCACGTTCTCGCGCCGGTCGATGAGCGATTGAATGCGTTCGCGAGGCACGTCGTTGAAGAACCCGGCGAAATCCAACTCAGCAAGCCCGAACGGTTCGCGACTGGGAACTCGGATCGAGAGCAAGGTGCCGTTTGCGGAGATGGGAGGCAGCACGGCGTGCACCCGCACCCCACCGGTGAGCCGAACATCCACACACGGGGTCGCTTCGTCGATGTGTCGGCCACCGAGGCTGATGAGACGGACGGCGAGCGCGCGCAGGTCGGCCTCGGTCATGCCGACGTCCCCGACGGGTTCAAGCCCACCGCCGCGGTCGATCCAGACATTGTGAGCGCCGTTGACGAAGACGTCGGTGGTGTTGGGGCGGCCCACGTAGGGCGCTAGTGGCCCGAAGTCGTGCAGTGCACTGGCAGACACGGCGGCTGCGCCCGACGCCGCTGCAGACCGCAGCACCGCCGCCCCCGCCCCAACGCCGCTGCGGTGTCGCGCGCTTTCAACGCTGTCGGGTTCAGCGGTAAGTAATCGACGGGCGACGAAAGGAACAGGGGCAGGTACAGGGGTAGGCAAGCGCGAAGTGTCAGTCACCCCGCCACGCTAGAGACTCCTCCGCGCCGGGATCGAGGAAGCTGCGATGCCTACAACAAAGCACTCCCCCTCGCCGTTGGGGAGGAGGAGTGCTGGGTTAACGCGAGACCCCCGCGACCGCCGAGCGATCACACGGGGGCCACCGCACGCTAGTCCTGAGCGACCGTGATTTTTACCTCGATGTTGCCGCGCGTGGCGTTGGAGTACGGGCACACCTGGTGGGCTGCATCCGCGAGCGCCTGAGCCTGCTCGGCGGCGAGGTCGGGGATGATCACTTCGAGATCAACGGCGAGCTTGAAACCGCCGTCCTCGGTGGGAAGCAAGTGAACTGCGCTGCCCACGGAGGAGTGCTCGATGGCCACCTTCTGGTTGCGGGCGACGAGCTGAAGTGCCGAGTGGAAGCACGCAGCGTAACCGGCGGCGAACAGTTCCTCGGGGTTCGAGCCGTTGCCCGATCCACCCATCGCGGTGGGCATGGCGAGGTCGAGGTCGACGTTGCCGGATGTTGTCTTCACGTGTCCGTTACGGCCTGCGCCGGTCGAGAGTGCTTCTGCGGTGTAGAGAGCTTCCATTAGTTCTGCCTTTCAATGACATCGGCTCCAGCCGCGGATGCGGTGGAGAGGTGTGAGGTGACGCTGTGCAGCGTCGATAACGTCGAAGTAAATTCGGGAAAAGTGATGTTCGTGGCGTCAGCGATGCACGCGGGAATGTGCGCCAGTTGCTCGCGCATGGCGAGGCCCTGTTCCGTGGCGCGGACGACTACACGGCGCTCGTCTGAAATGGACCGCTCTCGGGAAAGAAAGCCGCGCTCGTCGAGTCGTTTGACGAGAGGCGACGTGGTGCCGAGGTCGAGCATCAGCCGGTCCGCAATGTCACTGATCGTCGCCGAGCGCTGTTCCCACAGCACGATGAGAACCAGATACTGCGGATATGTGAGACCCCACGGCGCTAGCAGCGTTGTGTACCGACGATTCATGGCGCGGGCCGCTGCGTAGAGCCCGAAGCAGAGCATGCTGTCGAGAGCGGAGGGGCCTTGCTCGTCCGCGCTCTGATCGTCATCCATTCTTCAAGCTTTGCACACAAAGACTTTGTGCACAAAGCAATGCGAAAAGAGCTGGTCGACAGAACCGGCAACAGAAGAAGAGCACACGCCGAAGCGTGCCCCGGGAAGGTCCCGCCACAGGAGAAGGTCCCGTTAAAGAGAGAGGGGCGGCGCCCAGTGGGGGGAAAGGGCGCCGCCACAGCGGCCGACGATTGGGGGGGAATCGTATTGGCCACTTGCTGAACTTGCGCCCAGCGACTTTCAGTGTAACGCAACGGTATGGGCGCGCAACGGAGGTTTTAGAATCGGTGGAATACTTTCAGAAAGCACGTGGTCAAGAAATGCAATCACACGATCGAAGAGGATCAAATGCCCAGTAATTCCATTGACAGTCTTCTGCACGAATCACGACGTTTTGCCCCGTCAGAGGCCTTTTCTTCCCGCTCCGAAGCGAGCGCAGACCTCTACTCCTCGGCTAAAGCAGACCGAGTTGAGTTCTGGGCCGATAAAGCGCGCGAGTATGTTCACTGGCACAAGCCGTTCACAGAAACACTCGATTGGTCTACCCCTCCCTTTGCGAAGTGGTTTGCCGACGGTGAACTCAACGTGGCGTACAACTGCCTCGACCGCCACGTGCTCGCTGGCAACGGTGACCGCGTCGCTATCCACTGGGAGGGTGAGCCCGGCGATAGCCGCAGCATCACCTACGCCGAATTGACCGCAGAGGTCAAGCGCGCGGCCAACGCCATGGCTGCCCTCGGAGTCGGCCAGGGTGACGTCGTCGCCATTTACATGCCGCTCGTTCCCGAGGCTGTCATTGCGATGCTCGCGACGGTACGCCTCGGTGCAGCGCACTCCGTCGTCTTCGGCGGCTTCAGCGCCGAAAGCCTCCGCAGCCGCATCGACGACGCCAGCGCCAAACTCGTTGTCACCGCTGATGGCGGTTGGCGCAAGGGCAAAGTCTTCCCCCTCAAAGCAGCAGTGGATGCCGCACTCGCCACCGGGGAATCCACCGTTACGAATGTGTTGGTCGTCAAGCGCGGCGAGAACGATGTGGAGTGGACCGAGGGTCGCGACCTGTGGTGGCACGATCAGATCGAGGCAGCGGAGCCTGAGCACGAGGCGCAAGCGTTCCCCGCCGAGAACCCGCTCTTTGTGCTCTACACCTCGGGCACGACGGGCAAGCCGAAGGGGATCCTCCACACCAGCGGTGGCTACCTCACGCAAGCGGCGTTCACCCACAAGAACGTCTTCGACCTCAAGCCGGAAACCGACGTGTACTGGTGCACGGCAGACGTCGGCTGGATCACCGGCCACACCTACGTGACCTACGGTCCTCTCGCGAATGGTGCCACTCAGGTGCTGTACGAGGGAACTCCTGACGCCCCGAACCCGGGCCGCTGGTGGGAGATCATCCAGAAGTTTGGGGTGAGCATTTTCTACACGGCACCCACCGCCATCCGTTCGTTTATGAAGGCAGGGCGTCAGATTCCGGAGCAGTACGACCTCAGTTCGATTCGCGTGCTGGGTTCGGTGGGCGAGCCCATCAACCCCGAAGCGTGGATTTGGTACCGCGATGTGATCGGCGGCGGCTCAGCTCCCATCGTTGACACGTGGTGGCAGACCGAAACCGGCGCCATCATGGTTGCGGCGCTGCCCGGACTCACGACGTTGAAGCCGGGTTCGGCACAAGTTCCTATCCCGGGAATCAAGATCGACATCCTGGGCGAAGATGGCACGCGCGTTGACCCTCCTAACGGTGGACTGCTGGTTGTTTCCGAGCCATGGCCTGCCATGCTGCGCGGCATCTGGGGTGACCCAGAGCGCTTCAAGGAGACGTACTGGTCGAAATTTCCGCAGCTCGATGGCGAACAGTACTTCGCCGGCGACGGCGCCCATGTTGACGAGGATGGCGACATCTGGCTGCTCGGCCGGGTCGATGACGTCATGAATGTCTCCGGCCACCGCTTGTCGACCACCGAAATCGAGTCGGCTCTCGTCTCGAACCCCATCGTGGCAGAAGCTGCCGTGGTGGGAGCGGCGGATGAGGCGACCGGTCAAGCGGTCGTGGCGTTCGTCATCATAAAGTCGAACCAGGAGCATGCTCAGACTGCAGCGGAGGCTAGTTCGCTGCTGCGTCAGCACGTCGCGAAAGAGATCGGCGCGATCGCACGCCCCCGGGAAATCTTCATCGTCTCGGAGCTGCCCAAGACGCGGTCGGGCAAGATCATGCGCCGCTTGCTTCAGGATGTCGCGGAGGGCCGCGAGATCGGTGACACCACCACGCTCGCCGACACCACGGTGATGCAGATCATCTCCGACAAGCTCAACTAGGCCTCGCAGAAACGCTGAAGGCCGGGCCCCCACGGGGACCCGGCCTTCGACGTTGGTACGCAGTAGTGCTGCGTTCCACTAGTTCGCGCGCTCCTTGAGCAAGCGAATGGCGGTGTCGATGTCGCTGAACGGCACGCGCTCGTTGCCGACAATTTGGTACGGTTCGTGACCCTTGCCCTGCAAGAGCACCACGTCATCCGGATTCGCGGCGTCAATCGCGTAGGCAATAGCGGTTGCCCGATCGCGGATCTCCACCACTCGCTCCGGATGCTCGAACCCCGCCCGAATGTGCGCCACGATCTGGTCGCCGTCTTCGTTGTGCACGTCGTCGTCCGTGACCACGATCACGTCGGAGGCTTCTTCCACGATGCGTGCCATGACCGGACGCTTGCCCGGATCGCGGTCGCCCGTAGCACCGAAAACGGTCACGATACGGGCGTGACCCGATTCGCGCAGAGCGGTGACGGCCTGTTGCACGGCATCAGGGGTGTGGCCAGCATCCACAACCACCAACGGCAGTTGGTCGTTTTCGCGGATGCGGGTCATGCGACCCAGCACCGGCTGCAGTGGAACCAACACCTCGGCTATCTCTCGCGGCTCGACACCTTGCGCCCACAGCACCGTCGCGCACGTCAGCAGGTTGTCTACGTTGAATCGCCCGATGAGGCCGCTCGCGACGTGGTGACTCTCGCCCTCAATCACGAGATCGAACTCGAGTCCCTCGGTCGTGAGCTGCACGTTGTCAGCGCGAACACTTGCTTCGGAGTGGCCCCGCGAGGTCATTCCGATTGCACGCACTCCGGCCGGAACCGTGTGGTGAAAGTGGTTGAGCGCAGCGTCGTCGTCAAGGTTCAACAGCGCCGTCTGGATGCCCGGCAGTGCGAAAATCTTGGCCTTCTGTGCCGCGTACTCCTCCATCGACCCGTGATAGTCGAGGTGATCGCGCGTGAAGTTCGTGAACGCCACGATGTCGAAGGCAACCCCGTCGACCCGGCGCTGTTCGAGCGCGTGAGAGCTGACCTCCATGGCAACGTTCTTCACGCCGGCACGGTTGAAGTCATCCAAGAACTGGTGAACAGCGGTCACTTGCGGCGTCGTCATACCCATGTTGATGCGACGCTCACCCGTGATGCCAGCACCGAGCGTGCCGATCGTGGCCGAGCTCATGCCGAGCTCAGCCCAGGCCTGCGTGAGCAAGTGCGCGGTCGAGGTTTTGCCGTTGGTGCCGGTGATGCCCACCATCGCCATGGCGGCGGATGGATGTTCCACAAAGGCATCCGATTGAACCCCGACAACGTCGCGCAGGCCCTCAATCGCATACACCCGCTCATCGAGCTCAACGCCCTCGGCGGCCTTCGCGTCCACGAGTACCGCAACGGCACCCTGGGCGAGGGCGGCGTCAATGTACGGCAGAGCCGACGACGCACTCGTACCAATGGCGACGAATACGTCATCCGCTCCCGCCTCTCGGCTGTCTTGCACAAGGCGACGAGCCTGAAGAGTTACTCCGCTGTGCGCCGCGTCCCACAGACCGAGGTCGACCGGGCGCAGCGGCGCGTTCTCTCCGGCTTGACCGGAGGACCACACTTCGATCACGCGAACTCGAATACGAACTCGACTTCAACTGGAGCGTCGAGGGGCAAAACAGCAACGCCAACAGCGCTGCGAGCGTGCTTACCGATCTCTCCGAAGATCTCAACAAGAAGCTCAGACGCTCCGTTGATGACCCCGGGCTGGCCGGTGAAACTCGGGTCGGAAGCAACGAAACCGACAACCTTCACGACGCGCGTGATGCGGTCGAGAGACCCGATAGCGCCCTTGGCCGCAGCGAGGCCGTTCAAGACACAGGTCTTGGCGTATTCGTGGGCATCAGCAGCATCCACTTCAGCGCCGACTTTGCCGGTGGCAGGAAGAGCGCCGTCGACCATGGGCAGTTGGCCGGCCGTGTAGACCAAGTTTCCCGAAACCATAGCTGGCAAGTAGGCGGCAAGAGGCTTTGAGGTTTCTGGGACGCTCAAGCCGAGTTCTGCGAGCCGTTCATCGAGCTGCGACATTTAGTTATTCTCTTCCTTGATCCGTTTGAAATAAGCGACCGGGCCCCCTTCGGGGCCGGTACCGACCTGCACAAGTTCCCAACCCTCTGAACCCCAGTTATTGAGGATCGCGGTGGAATTGTGCACCATCAGCGGTGTTGTCAGGTACTCCCATTTAGGCATATTTGCGGCTCCCGTTCAGCATGGCGTTATCAATAATCCCCTACTGTTGATCATATGTCTGCCCTAAAAACTCCGCGTCGCGGCATCGTCTCGGCTATCGCCGGACTGATCGGCTTCAGCGCACTCTCCGGCGTGCTCGTTACCGCCATGATTGCGCCCGCGCTCGCCGTCACTGGCATCACCGCTTCTAGCACCATCGGAATCTTCGATGGGCTCCCCGATTACCTCGAAATCGACCAACAGCCCGAACGAAACACGATCTACGCCCAGTTCACCGGCTCGGGCAACGTCGATGGCTATTACCCCATCGCCACGATCTATGACCAAAACCGTCAAGAGGTCAGCTACGACGAGATCTCGCAGTACGCAATCGACGCAGTTGTTGCCGGGGAAGACCGCCGCTTCTTCGAGCACGGAGGCGTCGACCTCACATCGCTAGTGCGTGCTGCCATCGGCAACGTTGTTTCGTCAGGCATCGAGAGTGGTGCATCAACCCTCACAATGCAGCTCGTTAAAAACACGTTCATCTCAGAAGCAGAATCTCTGCCAACCGAAGATGAGCGCTCGGCCGCGTATCTTGCCGCCACGAGTCAGTCCTTCGACCGCAAGCTCAAGGAAATGAAGCTGGCAATCGGTCTTGAGAAGCGGTACACGAAGAAGGAAATCCTGACCGCGTACCTCAATATCGCCAACTTTGGCAATGCTACTTACGGCATCCAGGCCGCCGCGCAGCGCTATTACAGCGTTGATGCGAAGGATCTCACCCTCGAGCAATCAGCAAGCCTGATCGCCATCGTTCAAGAGCCCAGCGTCCGAAACCTGTCGGATCCTGAAAACTATGCAGCCAACCAAGATCGTCGCGACGTTATCTTGACCGCGATGCTCGATGTTGGCTCAATCGACCGCGAACAGTACGACGAAGCTCGTGCCATTCAGGTTGACGAAGAATCCGTCAACCTCTCTGCGCCAAATAATGGTTGCACCTCGGCCTACGAGTACGCGAAGTGGTTCTGCGACTACGTGGTTAAGAGCGTGCCCGACTTCGAATTCTTGGGAGCCACGGTAGAAGAGCGCGAAGATAACTGGAAGCAGGGCGGTTACGACCTTTACACGACCCTCGACCTCGACGCTCAAATTCCCGCCCAGAGAGCCACTTGGACGTACGCGCCCAATGACGAGACTGGACTCAATCTGGGAAGCGCCACCTCCACCGTCGAGGCAGGCACCGGGCGAGTGCTCGTGATGGCCGAAAATAAAATCTTCAACGACACACTCGACGGTGGCGGCATCGAGAGTACCGCTGTGAACTACAACACAAGCTACGACTACGGCGGATCTAGCGGCTTCCAGCCCGGATCGACGTACAAGGTCTTCACGCTCATCGAGTGGCTGATTCAGGGCAAGGGAATCTACGAGCGACTTGAGGGTACCGCTCGCGACATCCCCGGCTCTGAGTTCCTCGACAGTTGCAACGGCCCCTACGGCGGAACGGTGGAATTCGGCAACAACGCGAACGAATCCGGAATCTTCACGGTTGCCGAGGGCACCGCCGAGTCGATCAACGGCATTTTCTTCTCGATGGCGACCCAGCTTGACCTCTGCAACATCCGCGACGTTGCCGCGAGCATGGGCGTCGAGCGCGCCGATGGTGACGAGCTGCAGAGCTTCCCGTCGTCGATCATCGGTACTAACGATGTGACGCCGCTCAGCATCGCTTCCGCCTACGCCGCAATCGGCGCTGGCGGACTCTGGTGTGAGCCGATCATCATCGACAAGGCAATCAGCGCGAACAACACCGATCTTGGTGGTCAGGAGCAGAACTGCCGCCAGGCAATCTCCCCCGAGGTCGCTGCGACCACCGCATTTGTACTCACTGAAGTACTGAACCGCGGCAACGCTGCCTACTCCGACCCCAACGATGGCATCCCGATCTTTGGTAAGACGGGAACCACCGACGGCGCTGTCCACACGTGGATGGCCAGCGGAACGACTCGCTACGGCACGGCGACCTGGGTCGGAAATATTTCCGGGTTCCAAAACATCAGCCAGCTCTACTACGAAGGTGTCGATGGGTACAAATTGCGCCATTACATCACCAAAGCAACGGACACTGCGCTGAACATCAAGTATCCGGGTGGAGCTCTTCCCGAGCCCGCCTCCGACCTCCTTGTCGGTTCCGGTACCGAAGTCCCCGATCTTGCCCAGCAGAGCTTGGAGCAAGCCAAATCTGTTCTTGCAAGCCTTGGGTTCACGTTCAAAGATGGTGGCGAAGTCGATTCCGAACTTCCCGCGGGACAGGTTGTGAAGACGGAACCTGCAGCGGGAGTCCAATCCGCAGCCGGCGCGACCGTGACGGTGTACACCAGCAAGGGAAACAAGATTGCAATCCCGGACGCAGTCGCTGATGGTCAGTCGAATGACTTTGCGACAGCTCAGGGAATCTTGAACGGTGCAGGTTTCTCCAATATTGATCAAGCCTGCGAGTTGGTGCCCCCCGGTGATCCGAGCGAGGGCAAGGTAACCGCCTCGAGCCCGTCGGCAGGAACCGCGGCCAAGACGAGTTCGACAATCACCCTCACCGTGGCACAGTCAACGCCGTGCCCGTAAGTAAACGCGTCTCCCCCGCAGCTACTGCACTCGGTGCGGTAGCTGCGGCAGGGGTCGCCGCGTTCGCGTGGGGCGCCCTCGTCGAGCGCAATGCGTTCACCGTGCGGCACGAGACTCTGCCGATTCTTGATCCCAGCGCACGCGACATCACTGTGCTGCACATCTCGGATCTGCACATGGCCCCGTGGCAAACACGCAAGCAAGACTGGGTTCGCACGCTCGCTATGTACGAACCTGACCTCGTGATCAACACGGGAGACAACCTTGGTCACACCGACGGCATCCTCGGAATCAAGCGTGCCTTCGAGCCATTCGAAGGCACTCCCGGTGTCTTTGTGCACGGGTCGAACGACTACTTCGGTCCGCAGTTCAAGAACCCCTTTACGTACTTCACCGGCCCGTCGTCGGGGCACCGCCCCGTGGAACACCTCGACGCGGATGCCCTCAATGCGTTCTTCGAAGACGAACTCGGCTGGCTGTCGCTCAACAACCAAGCACGCGCGATCGAACTTCGTGGTTCGCGACTAGAACTCTTTGGCACCGCTGACGCTCACCGCGGCTGGGAACGGCTCGACCGTCTCCCCGCCAATGTCGAAGAGATGCGCGAGAATGTGGGTTGGGCGGATGACCCGCACGGCCCCGAGACGGTAGCCCTCGGCGTGACGCACGCCCCTTACCGTCGCGTGCTCGATGCTCTCGTCACGAACGGAGCAGACGCAATCTTCGCGGGCCACACCCACGGAGGCCAAGTTCGGGTTCCTGGCATGCCAGCGCTCGTCACGAATTGCGACATTCCTCGCGAGCAGGCAAGCGGTCTGAGCATCTGGCATCACTTGCGTCGGGCGGCGTTCTTGAACGTCAGTGCGGGCCTCGGAACATCGATTTATGCGCCTGTTCGCTTCGCCTGCAAGCCTGAAGCTGTCGTAGTGACGCTCACTGCCGGAGATATCGGCTATTCTTGATCTATTCGTCGCGTCAGTGACGGATGATCGGGGTGTGGCGCAGCTTGGTAGCGCGCTTCGTTCGGGACGAAGAGGTCGTGGGTTCAAATCCCGCTACCCCGACAAACCACTGGCTCTGAGCTGCAGAAGTGCGAGTCTCAGACAGTTCACTAATCGCTCTCCTTCGGGAGGGCGATTTGTGTTTGGTCATGGTGCACGGCCGGCTGGCGCCGCAGAGCTCCAGCGGCGTTCGATTCACCCCCGAGCGGTGCCCTACTCTTGACAAGTGGCCGACGTAACACTTACAGCCGAACGAATCATTCGCCGCTTCGCCCGCGACACCAACCTTTTGGTCGCCGGCCGCAGCGTGCACATCAGCGCAGCTCAGCCCGAAACCGCTGAACTCACCGCCACTTCTCGCGAACTAACGCGAATGTTGCGCGCGCTGGGTGCTCACGTTGTCACCGCTCGCCATCACGACGACGGCGCCACCGCATCCGCTCATCTCCTCGACGTCCAGTTGGATGCCGCTGGCCCCGATTCAGAGATCACCGCCACGTTCTTCCTGGGTGGCGCTCCCCTGCCGTCGCGCGGAGACGCCGACGGACGTATCGACTTCGCGGGCGAACACATGCCCGTCTCGCGACTCGTAGCGAAGGGCCTCGGCGAGCGCGGTTCGGTACAGGGCTTACGCATCGGCATCGCCATGGTGCTCGAACCTAAAACTGCCCAATTGGCGCTGTTGCTTGCGGCCGCGGGGGCCGAGGTCGCGGTGTACGCGCACCCGGATGAGATCGATGCGTCTGTTGCGAAAGCACTGCGGGCGCGCGGTATTGCTGTCGACGGCTCCGAAACGCTGAGCGGCCAGGCCGAGCGCGCTGCTGCGCTGGCGTTCCTCGAACGCGGTTTCGACATCCTTCTCGACGATGGTTCGCACCTCATCCGTCTTGCACATGACGATGCTCCGCATCTCGTGAAGCAGTGGATCGGCACGAATGAGGAGACGACGAGTGGCTTGACGCCGCTTCGCCAGATGAGCGCTCTGGGCATCCTCGACACTGCTGTGTTTGCGGTCAATGACGCTCAGATGAAGACGCGTTTCGACAACCGTTACGGCACCGGCCAGTCGTGTGTGTTCGCGATTGCGGATGCTCTCGACCGAGTGGGCGTGACCGTGCGCGATCAGCCCGCACTCGTGATCGGCTATGGCCCGGTGGGTGAGGGCGTCGCCGCTCACCTCGCGGCGCTCGGAGCCGAGGTGCGCGTGGCCGAGGTCGACCCTGTAGTGGCGCTTCGTGCTGCCCATGATGGTTACGCCATCGGCGAGGCTGCCGAGCTCGGTGCCGGCGCCCTCGTCGTCTCGAGCACCGGCGTTGCGCACACGATCAGCGCCGACCTCGCCCGCACAGCGCGGGCCGTTGCTGTGGCCGGCGGAGTTCCCGGAGAACTCGATCTCGACGACTTGCTCATGGGCGATCCCGCCGAACAACTCACGCCGCTCGCCGCCCACGTTGAACGCGCTGACCCGGCGGGCACCCTCGTGCTCGACCGTGGAGGCTGCATCAACATCACGGCAGCCGAAGGCAACCCGATCGAGATCATGGATCTCTCGTTCGCCGTTCAGCTCGCCGCCGTCGAAGAACTCGTCGTCACGCGACCGGCCGTCGGAGTGCACGCACTCCCCTCCAGCATCGACGACACTGTCGCGCGCGCCGCCGTGGCCGCCCGCGGTGAATCCATCGACACCCCCGCCGACGCCCAAGTGGCTGCGGCCCACGACTGGCGCTCCCGCCGCTACCTCAGCTCTTCACCGAATCAGGAAACCCGATGAGTAACCTCCATCCCGAGGCAACCGCAAGCACCACTGCGGATGCCGACCACCAGGTCGTGCTGTACACTGCCGGCCTCGTGATCCCCATCACTGCTCCCCCGCTGCTGAACGGCGCCATTGCCGTGCGTGACGGTCGCATTCTGCACGTCGGCGAGCGCGACTGGGTTCGCCGTTCCCTCGCCGATCGCGGTATCGGTGCGCGCGAAATTCACTGGCCCGGCGTCCTCCTACCCGGGCTCGTCAACGCGCACTCACACTTGCAGTACACCGGTATGGCCGAAGTCGGCCGCGGGCAGTACAACGGTTTCGATGACTGGTCTACCGCGTTCAACCCCGTGTACGACCAACCCCACGACTGGGCTGCGGATGCCGCGGCGGGTGCTCAGCTCATGATCGAAGCGGGCACCACCGCCGTGGCCGACATCGTGACCGATGGCGAGGCATCCGCTGCGCTGCACGACGCCGGGTTGCACGGCATCACGTATTGGGAAGTCATGAGCTGGACCAACGACGACTGGGCTCGCACCGGCCGTCAGCAGGTCGAGGCGGCTCTGGATGCTCTGCCCTCGCCGCCCGGAACCGGGCTCTCGCCGCACGCCCCGTATTCGCTCGAGGTCGTGCCACTGCTCGAAATCCCCGACATCGTTCGCGAGCGCGGAAGCCGCCTGCATTTACACCTAGGCGAAGCGGCATTCGAGCGTGAGTTCCACCACGAGCTCGGTGACCCGTGGCATGGCCGCGAGCTCGGCAGCTTTCGTGAGCTGCGCGCCGCAGGCTTCGGCACCGGTGCCACAGAGTTCGTTGACCAGCTCGGCGTGCTCGGTCCCGACTGCCACATCGCGCACGGCATCTACATGACCGCGCGCGACCGTGCCCTTCTGCGGGCTCGCGGCACGAGCGTGGCACTCTGCCCCCGCTCCAACGCTGTAATCGGCCTCGACGAGCCTCCCGTGGCCGCCTATCTGGCCGAGGGCAACGCGCTGGCCATCGGCACCGACTCCCTCTCGTCGAGCCCTTCACTCGACCTGATGGCGGATGTCGCGGAGCTTTCCCGCATCGCGCACTCCCAAGGACACACAATGCGCGATCTGCCCGAACGCCTACTGCGGGCAGCGACCCTCGGCGGCGCTCACGCCATGGGCATCGACGTCGGTCCCGATCGCACCGGTCACCTCGCTGTGGGCGCGCTCGCCGACCTCGCGTTCTTCGACATCCCTGTCACCGGAATCGAAGACACCATCGTTGCCCTCGTCGAGTCCGGTACCGGCCGCGCCGCTGCCACGCTCGTCTCCGGCCGCGTACGTTTTGCCAGCACCTCCTTCATGAACCAGACCGGAGTAACCGCCCATGACTGATCCCACTGCTGCCTCCGGCGCCGCTCATGCTGACGATGACACCCGCCCGGCAACCGCGCAGCTACTCAACCTCGAATCGCACCCCGAGGGCGGCTGGTTCCGTCGCACCTGGGCCGGCACTAGCCCCGTCGAGACTCCGAACGGCGCACGGCCCTCGGCCACGTGCATCCACTACCTACTCGTTCCTGGCGAGCACAGTGACTGGCACGTCGTAGCCAATGATGAAATTTGGATGTGGCACGGCCCCGGAACGCTTGAGCTCTCACTCGGCGGAAGCGGTGACCTGCCCGACGAAGAGAACGTTCAGCGCTTCGTTTTGGGCCCCGATCTCGCCAACGGGCACGTCGCTCAAGTCGTTGTTCCGGCCGGCGTCTGGCAAGCCGGCCGCCTGACCGCCGACAGCGAGGTGCTCGTGAGTTGTTTTGTGTCGCCCGGTTTCGACTTCGCTGACTGGCGACTTGTAAAGTAGCAAGTCTGTAATCCTTTTCTCCGCCCGAGCACAGCACCGCTCGGGTGACGTTCGTTCAACCACCTCACGCACCGCAACTGGAGAACTCCATGACCTCAACACGGCATTTCCGTCGGGCCCTCGTCGCCACCGCAGCAGCAGCTGTTTTGGCATTGACCGCTTGCACCGCAGACACCACCGCCGACACGAGCTCGACCGTTGACGACGGATCGCTGCCCACCCTGACCGAGGGCAAGCTCACCATCGCTACCGGCGAGCCCGCCTACGCTCCGTGGATGGTCGACAACGACCCCACGAACGGTGAAGGCTTCGAAGCTGCCGTGGCGTACGCTCTCGCCGACGAACTCGGCTTCACCGCCGATGACGTGGTCTGGGTTCGCTCGAGCTTCGACAGCGCCATCGCACCGGGCCCCAAAGACTGGGACCTCAACCTGCAGCAGTTCTCGATCACCGAAGACCGCAAGCAAGCCGTTGACTTCTCCAGCCCGTACTACACGACCACTCAGGCGATCATCGCGACGGAGAGCTCGGCGGCAGCCGGCGCCACATCGCTCGCCGACCTCAAGGACGTCATCGTCGGTGTCGCTAGCGGCAGCACCAGCTACACGATCGCCGCTGAAGCTCTGGGAGACGACCTCTCGGTCTTCAACTCCAACGAAGACGGCGTTCTTGCGCTCACCAGCGGTCAGATCGATGCTTTCGTCATCGACCTGCCCAGCGCGTTCTACCTCGCCAACGTTGAAATCGACGGTGGCGTTATTCTCGGCCAGTTCGAGTCCTCCGCCGGCGGCGATGAGTTCGCTTTCGTGCTGCCGAAGGACTCCGAGCTCACCTCCGCTGTGAGCGAGGCTCTCGACGCTCTGGCTGCTGATGGAACTCTTCAAGCCATCCAAGACGAATGGCTCAGCGCTGCCGTCGACGTTCCTGTACTGAAGTAAGACCACGCCGATGAGCACCTCCACGAGCACGCCGTCGTGGCGCCCAAGCGAGCTCGAGCTGTCACGACGGAGCGTGCGCCGGCGCGCCACCGGTCGTTCGGTGCTCATCGGCATTGTGAGCACGATCGCATTTGCGGCGATTGTCGGATTACTCGTCGTCAACACCCCCGGGTGGGAGAGCGTCAAAGCGTCGTTCTTCGACTTTGAGGTGGGGGCGGCAAGCGTGCCGTCGATCCTGGTCGGGCTGTGGCTCAACATTCAGGTGCTCTTTATCTCAGCGATCGGCGTTGCCATTTTTGGCACTCTGCTCGCTGTAACGCGATCGCTGCGCGGACCGGTTTTCTTTCCGCTCCGCGCAGCGGCAACGATCTACACCGACCTCTTTCGCGGGATGCCGCTGCTGATCGTTCTCTACCTGGTCGGCTTCGGGCTGCCGGCGCTCGATATCTTCCCGCGCATGCCGGCCATGTTCTGGGGAACGATCGCCCTCATCCTCACCTATTCGGCTTATGTGGCTGAGGTACTGCGCGCGGGCATGGAAGCCGTACACCCATCGCAGCGCATGGCAGCCCGCTCGCTGGGTCTGAGCCACGCCAAGACCCTGCGCATCGTCGTGATCCCGCAGGGCATTCGCAAGGTCGTTCCCGCCCTGATGAACGACTTTGTCTCTATGCAAAAAGACGTGGGGCTCATCTCGATTCTGGGTGCCGTGGATGCCGTACGCGCTGCTCAGATTCAGGTCGCCCAGAGCTACAACTTCACGCCCTACGTGATCGCCGCCCTGCTCTTCGTCGCCCTGAGTTGGCCGATGATCAGGCTCACCGATTGGCTCACCGCACGACTCGCTAAGCGCGAGCAGATCGGAGGCGTCGTATGAGTGTTCTCGACGTGCGCGGAGTGCGCAAGCAATTCGATGACCACGAGGTTCTGCGCGGGGTCGACCTCTCAATCAGCAAGCACGAAGTCGTCGTGCTCATAGGAGCCTCGGGCTCGGGCAAGTCGACGCTGCTGCGAACAATCAACCTCATCGAGCGTGTGGATGACGGCCAGATCTTGCTCAATGGCGACGACATCACCGACCCCGGCATGAATGCCGACTCAGCTCGCAGCCGCATCGGTGTGGTGTTCCAGCACTTCAACCTTTTCCCGCACTTGCGCGTAATCGACAACATCACGTTGGCCGCGCGCGAGGTGCACGGAATGACGAAGACGGATGCCACAGAGCGAGCGATGAAGCTGCTCGTCTCGCTGGGCCTCGGCGACAAAGCGCGTGACTACCCCGATCGTCTCTCCGGCGGCCAGCAACAGCGTGTGGCCATCATTCGTGCGGTGCTCACCGACCCTGAGCTGCTTCTTCTCGACGAGATTACGAGTGCTCTGGACCCTCAGCTCGTTGGTGAAGTTCTCGACCTCGTACGGCGCCTGAAAACTGACGGCTCGACGATTCTCATGGCAACACACGAGATGTCTTTCGCGCGCGAAGTTGCCGACCGCATCGTGTTCATGCAGGGTGGCCGCATCGTTGAGCAAGGAACTCCTGCCCAGATCTTCGACTCACCTCAAGAACCTGAGACCGTGCAGTTTCTCTCGCGCGTTCGCCACTAAGACGCGAGCAGCGGCAGCGGCAGCGAGACAGGAACGCGCGCGGGCACCGGCACTGGCACTGGCGAACAGCGCTTAGGAGAAGTCGGCGTCGGGCGCGCTTCCGTAGCTGAACTCGATCTTCGGGCGCCATCCACTGTTGAGAACGCCACCACTCTCTTCGAGATAGCAGGCTCCACACAGCGACTGGTAGCCGACATCCACACCATCGATAGCGACCTGGTCGCCATCGAAGATGAACTGATCGCCGACAGTGCGCGCGTTGAAGACAGCCTTGCGGCCGCACCGGCAAATGGTCTTGAGTTCTTCGAGCGAGTGCGCGATTTCGAGCAAGCGACGGCTGCCGGGGAAGGCCACCGTCTGAAAATCGGTGCGGATGCCGTACGCCAGCACCGGAACCTTCTCGACGATAGCGATGCGCAGCAAGTCATCGACCTGCGCCTCGGTAAAGAACTGTGCTTCATCCACGAGTAGGCAGCTCACCGGTAAGCCGGTGTTCTCGAACACCTTCGCACGCTCGCGGGCAAAGACGTCGTAGACCTCGTCGGTTGGTGAGATGATGAAATCTACTTGGCGAGTAACGCCCAAGCGGGAAACGATCGAGCTGTCGCCCTTGGTGTCGATGTGCGGCTTGGCAAGCAATACCTGTTGGCCGCGCTCTTCATAGTTGTAAGCCGCTTGCAGCAATGCGGTGCTCTTGCCACTGTTCATTGCTCCATAGCGAAAATACAGTTTGCTCATCAGCGTAGAAATCCATCCTCAGCGGCCCGACGAATCAGGTCAGCCTTTTTGCTAGCCGGCCGGTTGGCCTTTGCGTACTTTTCCCGCACTCGCCGCAAGTACGTTTTCGCGGTCTCGTACTGAACATTCATGCGCTCAGCGACCTGCGGTGTGCTTAGTCCAGAAGCGTACAGGGTGAGAGCATCCGCCTCACCGGCACTCAGCTTCGGCTTGGACTGGTCGGCAGAACCCGAGGGCAGCGGGCGCCAGTCGTGCTGCTGCGCACCCTCGGCTTCGACGCCCATGATCTGGCGGGCGGCATCCATCACTTCATGCATCGGGAGCGACTTGGAGAGGAAGGTTGCCGCGCCCGCTGCGAGCGCCCGGTCGCGTGCTTCGCGGCTGTCGAGGCTGGAGAGCACGATCACTTTCGCGCCGGCTGCGCGGCACGTGCGCACACGCGCTTCGATCGAAACCGACTCTTTGAGCTGGAAGTCGAGAAAGACGAGTTCCGTCGGAAACTTGTCACTGTGAACGAGCTCGAGCCACGTGCTCGCGGTGAGCACGACGTCGAAGTCGGGAGCGTTATTGGTGATCCAGCTGTTGAGGCTGTCAAGCAGCACTTCGTGATCGTCGAGTATGGCGAGACGAATCGGCGGACGGTCACCCAGGTGGGCGCTGAGGTTGGTCTCAGGGGGTGTCATACGTGAACCTAACGGTGAGGGAGGGCGAGCGATAGGAAATGCGCAGTCCAGTAAAAACTACGCGCAAAACGGCGAGGTAGGGTGCCAGCGAGGAACGCCAGGAGGCTTCGTTCGAACCCACGCTGCCCGTCACGGTAATCGCGGCACCCGTGGGAGTCTTTTCGATTCGCAAACGCACCGTTTCGGCGATCAAATCGGTGCCTGAAGCGACCGCGAGAACGGCAGCTCTGAGCGCCGTGCGCTGGTGGGGCGTCATTGCCGTTGCGAGACGATGCGGGTCGTACACCCGCCGTCCGTCGTCGAGCGCGCCAAAGGACGCGGCAACTACTGATTCGAGCCAGCTGCGATTGACTTCACTCACCATCAGGCTGCGTATGGATTCTGAGTATTGAGCGGCGCGAGCGCGATCTTCAGGGGAGACGATTCCTCGCTGAGCAAGTTCCGTAAACAGGGGAACGACATCGCGATTGAGAATCGTGACGCGATCTTGCTGCACCGAACGGGCGACGCTGTCGTGTTCACGATCCAATTGACGACGCGCTGCCCGCCGAGCACGCATCTCCCACCGTTTGTGAGTGCTTGCCAAGGAGCGCGCAAAGGCGGCCCCACCGAGCGACATCGTCAGCACTGGGGTCATGGTGTAGAGCACCACAATCATCGGCGGTGCTGCGACGTCGGCCACCGACGATTGCACTAGCCCAATAAACCCGGTGAAGATCGACGCCACAATTCCGAGCGTCACCAGTTCGGCAATGGGACGAAAGGGCGCGAGCGCCATGCACATCACCCCAATGACGAGCGGGCCCCAGAAGTCAGTGAGCAGTGCTCCACCTGAACCGATGGATGCCGAGCTCAGTGCGAAGGCAATGATCAGAAATCCGACGATGAGGGCGTGCAGTCCGCCGCTGAGCGGCGGACGAATAGGGCTCGTCGTCGCGATATAGAGCACGGCGGATACGGCGATGAAGAACAAGGCAGCGTTCGCTAGGAACGGATCCTCAATTTGTCCCGCCCGGCTAGCAGTCACCACGACGCTAAAGACCAGGGTGCCGACGACGGCAACGATTCCCGCGGGACGCCCATCGAGAGTTCCGAGCGGATCTAGCTGTTGAACGGTGGTCGTGTCGACGATTGATCTCATTCGCTCACCACCCCGGTAAGCGCCGGCTGATTCTCCGACGTGGGCACTCGGATCATTACGGAGGTACCCAGGCCCGGCGTGGACCACACCTGAACGGTGCCCGAAACCAGTTCAATTCGGCGGCGCACCGACTGACGAAGACCTAGGCGGTCCTCCCCGGTCTCTGCTTCATGAAAACCTTTGCCACCATCGACAACGAGCACGCTAACCTCGTCGGGAGAACCAAAAACCGCAACCTCAGCTTGCATCACACCCGAGTGCTTGATCACGTTCACGAGGCACTGCTTCACGGCCGGTCCAAGCGCGGCAGCGCCTCGAGCGTCCAACCGCGACAGGGCGGCGAGGTCGCCCGTGACCTCGACTGCTAGTTCAAGGGCGCGAGCTTCACTGATGGCGGTGTACAGCGGGCTGCCCTGCCAGTCAAAACGCGGATCGTCGACCGCGTCCGACGCCGCAGTGGAGAGCCATTCCTCACCGATGAGCACTTCAAGGTCACGCTTGATCTCGCGCTGAAGTTGCTCGCTCATCGCGCCGAAGGGGGCGTTCGCGATGGCCGCGAGATGGCTAAGCACCGTGTCGTGCATCACCGCAGCAGAGGTGGCCTCAATTCCATAGCGCAAGCTCGCGAATTCATCGTCGCGAGCCGCCCGATGCAAATGAGACTGCACTCGACGCACACCGCGTTGGCTCGACCGCAAGATGAAGAGAACCACGACTACGGCGGTAAAAACGATGTACCCCGTCGGTTGCACGAGAGGGTCGCCGATGAGCTGCCAGGCAGCCAGAGCAGAAGCAGCTTGCGACGCGATGAGCCCGAGTGAGACCCAGAGCACGCTCCAGGCAACGCTGCTCGCTGCACCGCCCACCAGCATGAGGCCGATAACGGGCAAGTTGATCAGATAGTCACCGATAGATCCCAGCGGGCTGAGCTGAGAGACCACGGTCAGGGTGTACCAGTAGATCGCCGGGGCCCCGATGACGAGATGCGCGACGGTGAAAAACATCGTGCGGTAGCGATTGACGAGAGCGACCGTGACGAGCATCGGAACGAGCGCGAGCGCGGCCGACCAGATGGCAAGACTCACATCGCTGGCTTGCAGGCTCGTGACGCCGAGAAAGGCGACGCTGAAACAGACGAAGGCCACAGTGTTCATCGTTCGCGCGAACGCTCGACTCACACTTTCTTTGCGCAGGTGGGCAGGCAGGCCGATAGACATGCGTGCTCCCCTTCGCCGTGTCGCGGATACAACTGCTCCAGTATGCCAGCATTCGGGGTACGCGGTGTACCCCACAGATGGGGTACGTTTACTCGAATATCCGGTAAATCAGGGTACAAAAATACCCTTATTGCCGCGATTACGGATTAATGTGAAGCGTCTTAGCCGTGCGCTCGAGCGTGGCCCGGGCAAGCTCGGGCGAATCAGAGAGCTGCTGACCGAAGCTCGGGACCATCTTTTCGATCTTCGGACGCCAGTCATTCATACGCTCGGGGAAGCACTTCTCGACCAGCCCGAGCATGATCGGCACCGCCGTGGATGCTCCGGGCGATGCGCCAAGAAGACCCGCGATGGTGCCGTCAGCCGACGAGACAACCTCGGTACCGAACTGCAAGACACCGATCTTCTTCGGGTCTTTCTTCATGACCTGCACACGCTGTCCGGCGGTAATGCGGTACCAATCTTCTGGCTTCGCGTTCGGCACGAACTGCTTGAGCTCTTCGAACTTGGTCTCGGGGCTCGCCAAGAGCTGGCTCACCAAGTATTTGACGAGCGAGAGGTTGCTGATACCGGCCGCGACCATCGGCAGCAGGTTGTGCCAGCGGATGGAGGCGAACAGATCGAGAACAGAACCGGTCTTCAAAAACTTGGGGCTGAATCCCGCATACGGACCAAACATGAGGCTGCCCGTGCCGTCAACGACGCGAAGGTCGAGGTGAGGAACAGACATGGGCGGCGAACCCACGGCCGCCTTGCCGTAGACCTTAGCGCTGTGCGCGGCAACAATCTCGGGGTTGTCGGTGCGCAGGAACTCGCCGCTGACAGGGAAGCCGCCGAAGCCGCGGATCTCTTTGATGCCCGACTTCTGCAACAGGTTGAGGGCGTAGCCGCCGGCACCCACGAACACGAAACGAGCGTTGATCGGGTCAACCGGAGTGCCACCGATGTCGTGGCGAAGTACGAGATCCCACGAGCCATCACGCTGGCGCTTGAGGTTCTTGACCACGATGCCGGTGTTGAGCTGAGAGCCCGACGCAACAAGATTGTCGATCAGATAGTTCGAGAGCGCACCGAAGTCGACGTCGGTGCCCGACGGGATGTGGGTAGCAGCAACCGGCTCCGACTTAAGGCGGCCCGGCATCATCAGCGGTGCCCACCCGTGAATCACGGCGGGGTCTTCGCTGTATTGCATTCCCGCGAAGAGCGGGTGGTCTTTGAGAGCGTCGAATCGCTTGCGCAGATACTCGACGTTGGTTTCGCCCCACACGAAGCTCATGTGCGGGGTGGGGTTGATGAACGAGCGGGGCTCGGGCAGCGCGCCTTCGTCGACGAGGTACGACCAGAACTGGCGCGATACCTGGAACTGCTCATTGACCTTCACCGCGCTCGAAATTTCGATAGAGCCATCGCTCTTTTGCGGGGTGTAGTTCAGCTCGCACAGCGCGGAATGTCCGGTGCCAGCGTTGTTCCACGGGTTCGAACTCTCTTGGGCCAAGTCGCCCAAGCGTTCGAAGATCTGGATCTCCCAGTCAGGCTGCAGTTGCTTCAACAGCGTTCCGAGGGTGGCACTCATGATTCCGCCGCCGATAAGCGCGACGTCGACGGTTTTCTTCACACCACCACTTTAGCCGCCTGTTAGAGCCCTAACGTGCGAAGAGCCTGATCCATCTGTGTTGCCATCTCGGCGTAACCGTCATCGTTGGGGTGCAGCCCGTCGCTGGCCATCCACTCGGGGTGCCCTTCGATCCAGTGCGAGGCTCCCGGAATGTAGTCGGCACCGCTGGCCGCGGCCGCAGCTTCAACCCACGAAATGATGGTCTCGACCGAGTCGGGTCGCTCATCCGTGTACCAAAATGGCTCAACAACAATGAAGCGGGCATCCGGCAGCGCCGTCGTCAAACGATCGAAGTCGTCAGTAATTTGAGTTTGGATGTCGCTTGCTCGCGCACCGAAGCTGAAGTTGTCGTTCAGGCCCATCGTCACAAACACGATGTCGGGGTCATCCGCGATTATTTGGCTAGGCAGGTCGCCATCACCCAACGTCGTGCGGTTGTTGATGAACCCCAAGCCGTTGACGCTCGGATTGAACTCGCTCCAGTCGCGCTGCTCGCTCACGACCGTCGACCAGCGGTTGTCGGCATCCGCTGCTCCCGTACCGAGCGTGTAAGAATCGCCGTAGAAGGCGACGCGCACGTCGTTCGGATCGCGCTCATCCACGGGTTCGGGCGTGCTGCAGGCCGCGAGGCCAAACGACGCCGCCACGACGACGGTTGCGGCAATGGTGCGGGTTACAGAATCGAACTTCATGCCTAGGGTTCGGTGCGGGTGCCCCGATCGGTAGGGAGAATTCCCCCACCAGCTGCCTTACAACCCCACAACGCGCAGCGCTCGATTCATCTGCCCCGCGATAGCAGCGTGGCCTTCGTCGTTGGGATGAAGCTCATCACTGGCCATCCACTCGGGATGACCCTCAAGCCAGTACGAAGCGTGGGCGATGTATTCCGCGTCGACCGCCTCGGCAGATTCGCGCACCCAAGAGATGATCGTTTCGACCGACTCGGGGCGCTCATCCTTGAACCAGAATGGTTCGACCACGATGAGGCGCGCCTCCGGAAGCTCTGTCGCCAACCGAGTGAGATCGGTCGCAATGTTCGCGCGGATCTCAGCGGCTTGAGAGTCGAACGTGAAATTGTCGTTCAAGCCCATCGTCACAATCACCACATCGGGATTGTCGGCAATAATGAGGCTCGGCAGGTCTCCGTCGCCCACGATCGTGCGGTTGCGGGCGTAACCGAGACCACTCACGCTCGGATTGAACTCGCTCCATTCGCGCTGCTCGCTGAGCAGCGTCGACCAGCGCAGTTCTTGCACGCTGGCGCCGGAACCGCGAGTGTAGGAGTCACCATAGAACGCGACGCGCACGGCGTCAGGGTCACGATCATCCACCGCAACGGCCGTCGATACGCACGCCGAAAGTCCGAGCGTCACGGCAACCATCATGGTTGTCAGGAACGCGCGCACTATCGAAGAGAAGCGCATCGCGGTGAAAGCGGAGTGCGGGGAGAACGCTCCCGCTACACCGCTGCCTTCGCAATGATCTTCGCTGCGACGAGTTCTGCAATCTGCACCGCGTTGAGAGCGGCGCCCTTGCGCAAGTTGTCGTTGCTGATGAACAGCGCGAGACCGCGACCGTTCGGCACACCCTCATCCGTGCGGATACGGCCCACAAAGCTGGGGTCGGCACCGGCGGCTTCGAGAGGCGTCGGGACGTCGCTGAGGCTAACCCCTGGAGCATCCGCCAGCAGTTCCGTGGCACGCTCGGGGCTCAAGGGCTTGCTGAACTCCACGTTGATCGACAGCGAGTGGCCGGTGAAGACAGGGACGCGAACGCACGTGCCGCTCACCAAAAGGTTCGGCAGTTCGAGAATCTTGCGGCTTTCGTTGCGCAGCTTCTTCTCTTCGTCGGTCTCGTTGAGGCCGTCGTCGACGATGCTGCCGGCGAGCGGAACCACGTTGAAGGCAATGTTCTTGGGGAACTTGTTGGGGGCGGGCATCGAGACGGCAGCGCCATCTTCAACGAGCCCCATCGTGTTCTGCGACACCGCGGCCGCAGCCTGCTCGAGCAACTCTTCGCCACCGGCAAGGCCAGCGCCCGATACGGCTTGGTAGGTGCTGACGATCAGGCGCTCAAGGCCCGCTTCGGCATGCAGAACCTTCAGCACGGGCATCGCTGCCATCGTGGTGCAGTTCGGGTTTGCGATGATGCCCTTGACGGCCTGGTCGATCGCGTGCGGGTTGACCTCGCTGACCACCAAGGGAACCTCGGGATCCATGCGCCAGCCCGACGAGTTGTCGATAACCGTGACACCGGCAGCAGCGAAGCGCGGTGACTGAGCCTTCGAGGTCGTCGCTCCCGCAGAGAAAATCGCAACGTCAAGGCCCGCGGGGTCGGCAATAGCGGCATCTTCAACGGTGATCTGCTCGCCCTTGAACGGCAGAGTCGTGCCAGCGCTGCGCGATGACGCGAAGTAGCGAATCTCCGCTACCGGAAAATCGCGCTCTTCGAGCAGACGGCGCACAACAGCACCGACCTGACCGGTCGCCCCAACAACACCAATACGGATGCCTGCATTACCCATGAAAACCTCTACCTACAGTCTGCGTTCGGCAACACTAGCGCCGAACGACCCAATCTACGACAAGCGGTGGCCGTGAGACCAACGGGAAACTAGCGGCCCGTGCCCGCGTGAACAACGGCTTCTACGTCACCATCAAGCCCGAACGCGGTGTGCACAACGCGAACAGCTTCAGCAATAGTGTCGGCACGCGTCACTACAGAAATACGAATCTCACTCGTGGAGATCATTTCCATGTTGATGCCGGCCTCGAAGAGCGCCGTGAAGAGACGAGCGGACACTCCCGCGTTGGTGCGCATACCGCCACCGACAACCGACAACTTGCCGATCTGGTCGTCGTGCTGCAGCGATTCAAAGCCAACTTCTTCTTGGCGGAAGGTGAGTGCACGCAGGACGTCTTCGGCATCCGACTTCTTCAGGGTGAAGGAGATGTCGGTGCGACCCGTGGATGCCAGAGAAACGTTCTGAACGATCATGTCGATGTTGGCATTGGCCGAGGCCACGATCGTGAAGATCTGCGCAGCCTTACCGGGAACGTCAGGAACTCCCACCACCGTGATCTTCGCTTCGCTCAGATCGGAGGCAACACCTGTGATGATTGCTTCTTCCACGCTCTCTCCATCCTTCGGATTGACCACTAACGTGCCCGTGTTGTTGTTGAACGACGACCGCACGTGAATTGTGACGCCGTGACGGCGTGCATATTCCACCGCACGCACGTCAAGAACCTTGGCGCCCGCCGCAGCAAGCTCCAACATCTCTTCGCTGGTGACGACATCGACCTTGCCGGCCGACTTCACGATGCGAGGATCCGCCGTGAAGATTCCGTCAACATCGGTGTAAATCTCGCAGGTCTCAGCGCTGAGGGCAGCAGCCAAGGCTACGGCGGTGGTGTCTGAGCCTCCACGACCAAGCGTGGTGATATCGCCCGTTACGCGGTTGAAACCTTGGAAACCAGCGACGATGGCGATAGCGCCGTCGTCGAGGGCCTCTTTGACACGGCGAGGAGTAACTTCAACAATGCGCGCGGACCCGTGTTGAGCGTCAGTGACCATTCCGGCTTGGCTACCCGTGTAGCTGCGGGCATCCACGCCCAAACTTTTGATCGCCATCGCGAGCAGCGCCATCGAGATTCGCTCGCCAGCCGTCAGCAGCATGTCAAGCTCGCGGCCCGTGGGTACAGGTACAACCTGTTCGGCGAGGTCGAAGAGCTCATCGGTGGTGTCGCCCATGGCAGAGACCACTACTACGACGTCGTTTCCCGCTTTGCGGGTCTCGACGATTCGCTTTGCGACGCGCTTAATACTCTCAGCGTCGGCAACGGATGAGCCACCGAACTTCTGAACGATGAGGCTCATTGTTCTCCTGAAGCTTGCGTTTGCGGGCAATGACTGCCCAAAGTGCGAGTCTAACGGTGCACGCACACCCGGCGAACTTCGTTACGGGAGTGCTAGTTGTCGATCGTGCGACGACCCTCGAATGCGCGACCCAGAGTTACCTCATCGGCATATTCCAGATCTCCACCCACCGGGAGACCGGAGGCGAGGCGCGAGATTCGAAGGTTCGGTTGAACGAGAAGCCGCGTGAGGTAAGTCGCGGTTGCTTCACCTTCGAGATTGGGGTCGGTCGCGATGATGACTTCTGTGACGACACCGTCAGCCAACCGGCCCAGCAGTTGTTTGATCCGCAACTGGTCAGGGCCGATTCCGTCGATAGGGCTGATGGCCCCACCAAGTACATGATACAGGCCGTGGAATTCGCGGGTGCGCTCGATGGCGACCACGTCTTTCGCCTCCTCTACGACACAGATTGTGGCCGGTGAACGGCGAGCATCACGACAGATAGAGCATGTCTCCTGCTCAGTCACGTTGCCGCAGATCGCACAAAAGTGAACCTTGTCGCGGATGTCGTTGAGCAGTTCTGCAAGGCGTCGAACGTCAAAGCTCTCGGTCTGCAAAATGTGGAACGCAATACGTTGTGCCGATTTGGGCCCGATGCCGGGGAGTCGACCGAGTTCGTCGATCAGTTCTTGAACAATTCCGTCGTACACGGGTTACTCGTCTCTCGGCTGTGGAACCACGCGGGGCTCCACTTGCTGTTCTTCAATAAAAGTGGCGTTCAACAATTCGCGCACGACCGCTTCGCCGTAGCGCGAGCGATCCATGCGGGCGGCTGTTGCCGACATCGCGACCCGTGCTTGCGACTCGGGCGGCGCGGGCGGTGCTGCGGCAGCGGCTGCGGCGAGGCGATCGACGGCGGGGCCATCACTGTTCTGCTGAGCGCGCTGCGCTTGCTGCTTCACGGTTTCGTGAGCCGCTGCGGCACCGCGCGGTGCTGACGGGTCGGTCTCTGGTTCTGGCTCGGATTCCGGGATGGCTGCTACAGCCCATCCCCCGGGCTCACGATCTTCGGCCGGCGCAGGTTCCTCAGGCTCGGGGCCTTCGTCAACGGCCGGAGCAGTCTGCTGCGGAGCACGCGAGGGAGCTGAGGGCTCGGTCGGTGCCGCTGTCGGCTGCGAGTCGTGACTCGGCGCTGCGGGAGCAGCGGCTGCGGGCGGGGCGGCGGGAGGCGCAGACGGCGCTCCCTCGACCTTGGCGATGAATGCGGGCTCGAAACCGAGCACGTGCACAAACGCCTTCTTGAGGTAGTCACCGACACCTTCACCGGGCGCGCTGCGCTGCTTGAGGGCTTCGACATCCCGTTCGCTCGGGAACGAGAGCACCAAAATCTTGTCATCGCGCAGCTCGAGCGGCTTAGCGGTGAAGACGACCATCCACGCGGTGCGCTTGAGCGTCTCGACGACTTCGAGAATCTCCGGCCAGGCATCTTTTACCTGCTGGATGGACACGGGAGTCGTGCGAGGCGCAGCCGGTGCCGAGAGGCCCGGGTTGGCGGGCGGAACCGGAGCGGATGCCGAGGCTGGCTCTGTCGCCGGAGCCGCAGCTGGCGTCGCACCAGCGTCGCGCTCGCTCGCCAGCACCGGGGCCGGCGCAGCGCTAGAAGCCGAGGCAACAGGTGCAGGCGCAACAGCAGGAGCCGCCGCACGCGCGGCCGGGGCGGCAGCACGAGGCGCTGCAGGCGGCGTCGAGGCAGCAGCACCCGATCCGTCGCCTTCGATGCCGATACGGCGCTCAAGGCGCTCCACACGAGCAAGAGCACCACGCTGGGTGTCGTCGCTGGCGGGCACCATGATGCGCGCCACCATGAGTTCGAGGTGCAATCGCGGCGACGTTGCACCGGTCATGTCAGAGAGAGCCGCGTTGATCACGTCGGCTGCTCGCGAGAGTTCCGCAGCGCCTAGAGTGTGCGCTTGCTGCCCCATACGTTCGAGCTGGTCGTGCGGGATGCCGCGAAGAACTTCGGCAGCACTGCCTGCGGTGGCGGCCACGACGATGAGGTCGCGCATCCGCTCGAGCAAGTCTTCGACGAAACGACGAGGGTCTTGACCGGTCTGGATCACGCGGTCGACCGACGAGAACGCGGCACCGGCGTCACCCGAACCGAGCGCATCGATAACTTCGTCGAGCAGTTCAGCGTGGGTGTACCCGAGCAGCGCAACGGCGCGTTCGTAGCCAACGGTTGCGGTGTCGGAGCCTGCGATGAGTTGATCGAGCAGCGACAACGTATCGCGCACAGAACCACCACCGGCGCGCACGACGAGCGGCAGCACTCCTGGCTCGACCGTCACGCTTTCGCTCTCACACAGTTGCTGAACGTAGTCGAGCATTTGGGCGGGCGGAACCAAACGGAAAGGGTAGTGATGGGTGCGCGAACGAATCGTGCCAATCACCTTGTCGGGCTCGGTCGTCGCGAAGATGAACTTCACGTGCTCCGGCGGCTCTTCGACAATCTTGAGCATCGCGTTGAAGCCCTGCGGCGTCACCATGTGCGCCTCGTCGAGAATGAAGATCTTGAAACGGTCGCGCGCCGGGGCGAATACGGCGCGCTCACGCAGGTCTCGGGCATCCTCAACACCGTTGTGGCTTGCCGCGTCAATCTCGACAACATCGAGCGAACCGCCACCATCACGCGACAGCTCAACACACGACGCACACACACCACAGGGAGTGTCGGTGGGGCCCTCGGCACAGTTGAGACAGCGCGCCAAAATACGGGCGGATGTCGTCTTGCCACACCCACGCGGACCACTAAACAGGTACGCATGATTGACCCGATCGGTGCGCAACGCTGTGCGCAGCGGATCGGTCACTTGAGACTGGCCGATGAGTTCAGCAAAAGTCTCGGGCCGGTATCGGCGATATAAGGCAGCAACCACGCCCCTAGCGTAGTCGTGCCCGCTGACGATCCCAACGTGCGGTGAGCGAACAGGCGCAGCCCACACTTATCTCAAAGTTGTGTGAAATCGACCAAACCGAAGGGGCGCCCGCCCCGAATCATCTCTGGTCGGCTGGTTACCGACCACAGCCACACCTGATCCGTGGCAAGCGTTACCCGAATAGACGTGCAGGGCTCACCCGGGGGGTGGGGAAACCCTGCACGCACTTAGCTCTCGAGGCGAGTGATTGGGTGGCAGCGCTCCAGTACGCTGCCACCCCTATTCACGCCCGGTGGCGACCGGTAGGGCGTCGAGAAATCATGAGCAGTCCGCCAGCCGCGATGAGAGCGACAGCGAGCCAAGCAGCTTGGTAGCCCGACGAACCAGTGAAGGCGAGGCCATCATCCGCTGCAGCCAGTGTGGTGAGTTCGAAGGTGAAGCCAGGGGTGTTGACCTCTAGTGCGCCCGAGGCGACCATCGCAGGAACCCACATCGCTTCGTGTTCCGGTGTGACCACGGTGGCAACTGTGTCACTCAGCACTGTGAAGTTGGAGCCCCACACAGCACCGAAGCGAGCTCCGGTAGCGGCCGAGAATCCAGTTCCACGAAGGGTCACTAGAGTGCCACCATCATCGGGCCCCACGAGCGGTGTCATTGACATGACTACCGGGGCTACGACGTAGGTGAACTCGCCAGCGGCGGCATCCACGATGGGATGCTCGACCACCACGGCTGCTGCGCCTGCCGACCCTGCGGGCGTCGTGACCGTGATCTCGGTGTCGCTCACGACGGTGAACGAGGTTCCATCTTCCCCGTCGAAAGTCACCCCCGTCGCTCCAGTAAAGCCACTACCCGTGATCGTCACCTCCGTGCCGCCCGTCAACGGACCGGTATCGGGCGCCAAGCCGGTCACACTCGGATTCGCGAGGTAGGTGAAGGTTGCCGAGGTCGAATCGTCCGCGGCGTGGGTCACCACAACGTCAACGGCTCCCGCAGCGTGCGCGGGGCTCGAGACAGTGATTTCGGTATCGCTGACCACGGTGAACCACGTTCCGTCATCCCCGTCGAAGGTCACCCCGGTGGCGCCGGTAAAGCCGGTACCGGTGATGGTCACTACGGTTCCTCCCGCGACGGGGCCGATGACCGGACTGAGCGACGCAGTCGCGGGCCCGTCAGTGTAGGTGAAGTCTCCCGCCGCTGCATCGGCGATCGGATGCACGACCACGACGGCCGCGTCTCCCGCCGCATGGGCAGGACTCGTGACGGTGATCTCGGTGTCGCTCACGACAGTGAACGACGTTCCGTCATCCCCATCGAACGTCACGCCGGTTGCACCGGTAAAGCCCGTGCCCGTGATCGTGACCTCAGTGCCGCCAGCAAGCGGGCCAGAAGTCGGGCTGAGGTCGGTCACGCTCGGAGTTGCTAGGTAGGTGAAGTCGCCAGCGCTCACATCGCCACCGGCATGCTCGACGACAACGTCAACGGCGCCAGGCGCATGAGCCGGGTTGGAGACAGTGATTTCGGTATCGCTAACTACGGAGAACGACGTTCCCGCATCCCCATCAAAGGTCACCCCGGTAGCGCCGGTAAAGCCGGTGCCGGTGATGGTGACTTCCGTTCCTCCCGCGATTGGTCCCAGGTCGGGGTCCATCGTGGAGACGGTCGGCGCAGCGAGGTACGTGAAGTCTCCTGCCTCAGCGTCGCCAGCAGGGTGCTCGACCACTACCGCGGCAGCGCCCTCGGCGCCTGCGGGTGTGGTGACGGTGATTTCGGTATCGCTCACCACGGTGAATGACGTTCCATCTTCACCGTCGAAGGTGACGCCCGTTGCGCCGGTGAAGCCGGTGCCGGTAATCGTGACAGCCGTTCCGCCGGCAAGCGGGCCCACATCGGGAGCGATCGACGAGACCGTGGGTGCGGCCTGGTAGCTAAATTCGCCCGGAGCCGAATTGGCTGGCGTGTTCAGCACGATCACATCGACGACGGCAATGACGTGGGCTGGGGTAGAGACAGTGATCTCGGTGTCGCTCACGACGGTGAACGACGTTCCGGCATCCCCGTCGAACGTCACACCAGTCGCATCAGTGAAGCCGGTACCGGTGATGGTGACCGCGGTTCCGCCAGCGACCGGGCCGATGTTCGGCGACAGCGACGAAATGATGGGAGCTTCGGTGTACGTGAAGTCACCGGCAGCGACATTCCCGAGCGGATGCTGCACCACCACGCCGATGGTTTCCGCGGCGTGCGCGGGGCTCGAGACGGTGATTTCAGTGTCACTCACGATGGTGAACGACGTTCCGGCATCTCCGTCGAAGGTGACTCCCGTGGATCCGGTGAAACCGGCACCCGTGATCGTCACTTCAGTGCCGCCCGCGAGCGGCCCCTCGGTAGGAGCCAGGTCGGAGACGGTCGGTGCTCCGCGGTACGTGAACGTGCCGGGAGCCGAGTCACCAGAGGCGCGCTCGATGATGACGTCGACAGCGCCCAAGGCGTGTGCCGGGCTCGTCACGGTGATCTGAGTGTCACTGTCGACGGTGAATGACGTGCCATCGGTTCCATCGAACGTGACACCGGTGGCATCCGTGAACTCAGAACCGGTGATCGTCACTACAGTGCCGCCCGCGATCGGTCCGAAGTCCGGGGTGAGAGACGAAATGAGCGGCACCGGCGTGTAAGTGAACTCGGCAGCATCCGAAGCACCCGCAGGATGCTGGATGATCACATCAACGTCGCCCGCAGCATGAGCGGGACTCGTCACGGTGATTTCGGTGTCGCTCACAACGACGAAGTCTGTGGCAGCAACGCCATCGAAAGTGACGCCCGTGGAGCCGCCGAAGTCGGTTCCCGTGATCGTCACCGCTGTGCCGCCGGTTGCCGGCCCGCTTCCGGGATCGATGTCGGTGATCGCCGGGCGAACTCCAACGCTGTTGGGGCCCACGGCCGAGCGCGCGATGTCCAACTCAAGAAGACTGGCTACCGGACCTTGAGCAAGCAGCCCCACGCGCAATGCCGTTTCGACAAATTGCTGTTCGGGTGCCGTACCGATGAACTCTTGGTTGTTGATAGTGATCGCTAGAACGGATTCGAGAGCAGTGAAAACCGGCGACAAAGCAGCAATGAGAGGGGTAACGACGCTCGACTGCAGACCGGCGACAAATGTCTGTAGTGCCGCGGTGCTCGGGTCGAGGAGGTCACTGACGAGAGGCGCGACAACTCCGCCGACGATAGCCGTCGTTAGGGCAGAGATATCGAGAACGCCAAGCGCCGCGATACCGATCGTCCCCGACGAACTCGCGAGTTCAGCCAGAGTGCCTTCAACGGTTACGCTAGCGAGAGGGATGACACCGAGCCCGAGATTGACGCCCAAGGTCACCTCGATGTCGACTTCTGCGGCGTCGAGTGCCGCGGTGACCGCATCTTCGACGTTGTCAGCGAACTGGCCGACCAGCGTCGTTACTGACGCGGTGATTGCCGTGAGCTCCGCGGACGTCAACACTGAAGTGTTTGCGGGTTGCCCCGAGAGCGAACCACCCTTCAACTCTGCGAGGTCGACCGTGATCTCTCCCGTGCCGAAGTCAATCGTTACGGCGTCAGATGTCATCGGAGTGTAGAGCGGCGCGATAGCGCCAGGAAGGTCGAGCGTGACGCTCGCCGACGTGCCCGTGGTCGATACGAGACCAAGCCCTCCCAGAGCGCTCACAGCGACACTGGAGACAGCTCCCACAAGAGAGCCGCTGGGGCCGGCAACCGCATCCACAGCACCGGAAAGAGTGCCTGCAAGCCCGTCAACGGTCGAGCTCACTCCGGCAACAGTGTCGCTCGTAAGTTTGAGCTCAGCGCCGACGATTTCATAGCTCCCGGTCGCCGCCGCTGGCGCAGCCACCGCAGCACGCGAGCTCGTCGCTCCGACCTCAAGTGACAGAGCAGTAAGTTCGCTCGCCAACCCCGCGTCGAGAACTTCGGCTAAATCAAGAGAAAGCGGCGAGGGGCGGTCGCCCAAGCCAAAGAGAGCCACTCCGACATCGCCGTTTACATCAACAAGACCCGTCGCAGCAATCGAGCTGCCGTCGTTGGCCGCTTGCGAGAACGCGCTCAACACGCCTGCATCGGCGAGCGCGATTGGTACGCCGACACCGCCCACTGTTGCGGTCACGCCCGCGAGGACACCAACGCCCGCCGTCTCTGTTTGAAGCGCCTGGGTGCCGTCGTTGCTGGCATCCGATTCTCCGAGAAGAGCCAGTTCGCCAGCGAGCAGTCCGGAGAGCAAGCTCCCCGAAAGGTAGGCAGACTCCGCAATAGAGTCATCGCCCGCTGTGGCCTGTGCTGGCACACCCGCAGAAAACAGTGAAAGCGAAACGAGCCCAGCGGTAGCGAGCGTTGCGACACCCGCCCGCACGACTCGCTCCGAGACCTTTGTCTGGTCGCCTGTACTAAAAATTGGTTCGCTGAAAAACATGACGCCCCCTGATCGCGAGACCGAAATGCACACTGCACACAGTCTCAACTCGAGTAGTGGTGAGCTACTCGCAGGGTGGTGAGCCCAACGCTGAGGCCGCCTGAATTCGGTCTCAACTCCACCCTAAAACTTGAGGATGCTGCAAATCAAGGGGCCAGAACGGGGGACAAGGGAATTGGTCTAACGGGTTACAGCCTCAACCGACTCTCGCGCTATTTGCAACTCCTCGTTAGTGGGGATCACGAGAACCTTTACGGGTGACGCGGATGCCGACACCACACGTTCGTCGCGTCGCGCTTCAGAGTTGGCGGCGGCATCCATCACGATGCCGAACGACTCGAGCCCTTCGACGGTGGCCATGCGGGTATTCGCGTTGTTCTCGCCGACACCGGCGGTGAAGACGATTGCGTCTGCTCCGCCCAACGCCACGAGGTACGCCCCGAGGTAGTGACGAAGCCGGTGATAGTAGACGGCGAGCGCCGCCTGCGCGCGCTCATCGCCCGCATCCGCCTTCGATTGCACGTCGCGCATGTCACCCGTGCCGGTCATACCGAGCAGACCGCTTTTGCGATTGAGCAGGTGGTCGAGCCCGGCGAGATCCATGCCCGACCGGCCCAAGTGAAAGAGTGCGCCGGGGTCGATGTCGCCCGAGCGCGTGCCCATCACGAGGCCTTCCAGCGGAGTCATCCCCATTGACGTTTCGACACTGCGCCCGCCGTCGATGGCACAGACCGAAGCACCATTGCCGAGGTGGAACACGATCAGTTTGAGATCAGCCAGATCGTTGCCCAGAACGGCAGCGGCCCGTTCCGCGACGTAGCGGTACGAGGTGCCGTGAAAGCCATAGCGTCGCACGCCGTGCGTGCGCGCCAGTTCGGTGTCAATTGCATAGGTGTAGGCCGCAGCCGGCAACGTGCCGTGGAAGGCGGTATCGAAGATCGCGACGTGAGGAACGTCGGAGAAGGCGGCACGCGCAGCCCGGATTCCTTTGAGATTGGCCGGGTTGTGCAGCGGCGCCAGCACCGACATCTCCTCGAGGCGATCCTCGATCGCGTCGGTGATGACAGTGGCGGCAGTGAACTCCGCACCCCCGTGAACCACACGGTGGCCGACGACGGCCGGATGCTCATCGCCGAGTTCCGCCAAAATCTGGCGCATTCCTTCGTCGTGGTCAGCGGCTCCCCCGCCGGGCTCGCCCAGGCGTTCCACGATGCCGCCGCTATAGACAGCGCCGGACTCGGCATCCAGCAGCTCCCATTTGATGGATGACGAACCAGAGTTCACCACGAAGACAGTGGTCATGCGTTCTCCTACTTCTTTGTAGTCTGAGCTTCGGCCGCGACGGCCTGCGCCTGGATAGCGGTGATCGCCACGGTGTTCACGATGTCTTGCACGAGCGCTCCTCGCGAGAGGTCGTTGATGGGCTTGCGCAGGCCCTGAAGCACGGGCCCGATCGCGACGGCGCCCGCACTGCGCTGCACAGCCTTGTACGTGTTGTTTCCGGTATTGAGATCGGGGAACACGAAGACCGTGGCACGGCCAGCCACCTCAGAATCGGGCATCTTCGACTTGCCGACCGCAGCATCCACGGCGGCGTCGTACTGGATGGGGCCGTCGACTGCGAGGTCGGGGCGACGTTCGCTCACCAGAGCGGTCGCAGCGCGCACCTTGTCGACATCCGCTCCGCTGCCCGAGGTTCCGGTGGAGTACGAGAGCATCGCGATGCGCTGGTCGATTCCGAACTGGGCTGCAGTGGCCGCGGACGAGATTGCGATGTCGGCGAGCTGGGCGGCATCCGGATCGGGGTTCACCGCACAGTCGCCGTAAACAAGCACCCGGTCTTCGAGACACATGAGGAACACGCTCGACACGATCGACACATCGGGTTTCGTCTTGATGATCTCGAAGCTGGGGCGAATCGTATGCGCCGTGGTGTGCGCAGCGCCCGAAACCATGCCGTCGGCGAGACCCAAGTGCACCATCATCGTGCCGAAGTACGACACATCGGTCACGGTCTCGCGGGCGACATCCATCGTCATTCCCTTGTGAGCTCGCAGTTTCACGTACTCGGTAGCGAAACGGTCGCGTAGCTCTTCATCAAAGGGGCTCAGGATGCTCGCGCCGGAGATATCGAGACCGAGCTCAGCCGCACGCCCCCGCACCTCGCCCTCGTCCCCGAGAATCGTGAGCTTGGCGACGCCTCGACGCAGCAGCGTGCTCGAGGCGCGAAGGATGCGGTCGTCGCTGCCCTCGGGCAACACAATGTGCTGCGGGCGCTGGCGGGCACGATCAAGCAGGCCGTACTCAAACATGAGCGGCGTCACGACCGTGGGCGGATGCAAGTCGAGGCGGCGCATGAGCTCGGCGGCATCCACGTGCTGCTCGAAGAGCGCGAGCGCGGTGTCGAACTTTCGCGGCGACTCCGCAGCCAACCGACCGCGGGTCTTCGTGATGATGCGGGCCGTGTCGTATGTACCGAAGGAGGTGCGGATAACCGGCAGCGCCACATCCAAACCATCCATGAGGCGCTCGATCTGAGGCAACAGATCGAAACCACCGTTCAGGATGATGCCCGCCAATGACGGGAACGTCTCCGAGGCGTGCGCCATCAGTGTCGCGAGCAACACATCCGAGCGGTCTCCGGCAACCACCACGACCGAGCCCTCGATGAGACGCAGCAGCACGTTCTCCATCGTCATCCCAGCCACAACAACGCCGAGCGCCTCGCGCTGCAGCAGGTCAGCGTCACCGCGCAGCAATTCGCCATCGACAGCGGCCAGTAGCGAGCCAAGGCTCGGAGCAATAAGGAAGGGATCTTCGGGGATAGCCCAGACCGGCGTATCGTCGCCGACCGCAGCGCTCACTCCCCCGATGATGTCGTCGAGATGATCGGGGTCTGACCTATTAACTACAACGCCGACCAATTGGGCGTGAGCGGCATCCAACTCTTGATGAGCGATCGAATAGACCTGAGCCATGTCGGCGGGGCTGCGGCTCTCGCCATCCTCCGACTGACCGCCCAAGACCAGCAGCACCGGCGCACCGAGGTTCGCTGCGACGCGCGCGTTGTACGACAACTCGGTGGGGCTGCCGACATCCGTGTAGTCAGAGCCAACGATGACAACAACATCGCACTGCGCCTCGACAGCCTTGAAGCGTTCAATGATGCGACTGAGCGCGAGATCGGGATCAGCGTGAACATCGTCGTAGCCAACACCAACGGCGTCGTCATAGCTGAGGTTGACGGCTTCGTGACCGAGCAACATCTCTAAGACATAGTCGCGCTCATCACTGGTGCGAGCAACCGGGCGGAACACCCCCAACCGTTTTGCTTCACGGCTGAGCGTGTCGAGCAGACCGAGGGCGATCGTGGACTTGCCAGCGTGACCCTCGATGGAAGTGATGTAAATGTTCCGCGTCACAGCTTCAGCCTACGCGTCGAACATGCTGATCAGCACAAAAGAAAAGACCCCTCGCGCACCCGCCAGAGCCCGGTTACCCTTGCTACGTTTCCGTCCTGGGGGAGTTGGCCTGGATGGCGCCACGCGAGGAGCCGCCTCCAGTCTACCCAAAATTAGAACACTGTTGCGCGCCCTCGTTGCTCCCCTAATTCACAGCGATTGCCGCGTCGATTACCGCTGAACCCCTGACCCCGTTATGATCACTTGAGGTTGTTTGCGCTAAGGCGTGTTCAACTTGCCAGGAGAATTCGCCTAGTGGCCTATGGCGCACGCTTGGAAAGCGTGTTGGGTGCAAGCCCTCGGGGGTTCGAATCCCCCATTCTCCGCATTTGAAGGCTGATGTCGCACGGCGCGAACCGACGAAAGGGACTGCCGTTGTCACGGAACAGCGATCCTTACAATTTGTCGCCGAGCGATCCTCGCCAGCGAATTACGCCCCCGCGCAGCTTGTTTCATCGCGGACTGCTCGCTGGCCTCGCTTTTCTTGGTCCTGTTTTCGGCGTGCTCTACATCACCGTTCTTCCCGACGGGCCATGGCTCGCGGTAGTAATTACCCAGATCGTGGCCACTCTCGTGGCGGTCGGCGCGATCATCGCCTACTTTCGCATTGGCATCTGGTTCTCCCCCGACGCCCCCGTCGTCAGTGAACGCGGTTTCTTCGGCCGCACCGTGCATTTCGCCAAAGCGGATGCCGAATACATGCTTCGTGCCGAGGTCTACACGAGCGACGGCCTAGAGTCGCGTCCCACGCTCGCCGTCATGGGAGCCGACGATCGCCGCCTGCTCCGCATGCGTGGCCAGTACTGGTCCCCCGAACACCTCGATCAAGTCGCGGCCGTGTTTTCCGTGCCCACTACGCGGCTTCCTTGCACCGTCTCGACGGGCGAAGTTCGCGAAGATTACCCTGCCTCATTGTATTTCTTTGAACGGCATCCGACCGCCTTTATCGTGGTCGCAATTGGCGCCACCGCAGCCACCGCAGCGATCTTGATGGTCGCTTTGGCGTACCTGCGCTCGCTCGGCGCTTAGTTTTCGTCGCGCGGCCCTTTGGCGTCGGCGACAACGACAAAAGCCGCGCCACCCCACCCGCCGAAGCGGATCAGGATGACACGGCTTGTGCCGTACTTGGTATTAGCTCTTGACCGAGCCGCTCATCAGTCCGCCAATGAAGTACTTGCCGAGCACGATGTACACGACCAGCGTCGGCAGCGAGGCCAGCAATGCTCCCGCCATCGCGGCACCGTAGTTGGCCAATTGCGCGCCCTGAGCGAGGTTGTTGAGCGCGAGCGATACCGGCCCCTCGTTCTGGTTCGACAAGAACAGCGCGAACAGAAAGTCGTTCCAGGCCGACGTGAACTGCCAGATGATCGTGACCACGAAGCCGGGAAGAGACAGTGGCAAGACGATGCTGCGGAACGTACGCAGCATCCCCGAACCATCCATGCGAGCAGCTTCCATGAGCTCATGAGGGATGCCCGCGTAGTAGTTGCGAAAAATCAACGTACAGATCGGCAAACCGTAGATCACGTGCACGACCAGCAGGGTTGAGACATCGCTCGGCAACCCGAGGCTCGTCTTCATCTGCACGAGCGGCGTCATGATCGCCTGGTACGGAATGAACATTCCGAACAGGATGAACGTGAACACGACATCGGCGTAGGGGAAGCGCCAGCGGGCGAGAACGAAACCGTTCATTGCTCCGAGGAACGACGCGATCAGTGCGGCGGGAATCGCGAGCAAGAACGTGCGACCGATGGATGCCGACAGTGCGTTCCACGCAAGTGCCCAGTTGTCGAAGCCGGTGGGTCCACCCTCAAAGGCGGGTTCCCACGGCCAGCGAACCGGCAGCCCCCACGAGGTGGCGGGGTTAACGTCCTGCGGCGGCTTGAGGCTCGTGACGATAAGCACGTACACGGGCATCAACACGATGATCAAGAACAGTACGAGGAAGACGTACTTGGCGGTGCGACTCAATCCAGCGCGCACGCGGATAGTCGACTGCTGCGGCATCCCCGATGTGCGCGAGGTAGCAGCCGAGCCGGGCTTCTTTTCGAGTCCAGTGCTGACACTCATCCTTGCCTCTTCTCTGCGCGAGCGGTGTAGATCAGGTAGGGAACGATCACGACGGCGACGAAGAGCAACAGGATTGTCGCGATCGTGGCCGACTTGGCGTAGTCGTTGGAGGTCAAGGCAACCCACAGGTAGGTTGCGGGCACCTCGGTCTGGTAGATCGACTTCGTGATCGCCATGATGAGGTCGAAGACCTTGAGCGACATGTGGCCCACGATGATGAGGGCGGAAAGTGCGACGGGGCTCAGCTGGGGGAAGATCACGTAGCGGTAGAGCTTCCACTCGGTAGCGCCATCCATGCGTGCTGCTTCACGCAGCTCTTCAGGGATGCCACGAAAGCCCGAGAGGAACAGCGCCATAACGTAACCGGCGAGCTGCCAAATAGCGGGCAGCGCGATGGCGGCCATACCCCAGCCGGGTTCGTTCCACCACGAGTTCTGGAGAAAATCGAGGCCGAGGTTCTCGAAGACTCGGTTGAGTCCGGATGCTCGATCGCCCTCAGCGCTGTTGAGCAACCAGCGCCACACGACACCGGAGGCCACGAACGAGATCGCCATGGGGAAAAGGAACACCGAGCGAAAGACGCCCTCTGCGGTGACGCCCTTGTCGAGCATCCAAGCCCACAAGAATCCGAAAATCATGGTTCCACCGATGAAGAAGACGGTGAAGACACCGAGGTTCTGCAGTGAGTGGATGAAGCGCTCTTCAGCGAAGAGCGCGAAGTAGTTATCGAGTCCAACGAACTCGGTTGCCGGAACCAGGCTGTTCCGGTTGCTGAGCGACACCGAGATGTTGGCGCCGATCAGGCCGTACACAAAGATGCCGAGAACGACGATCGTCGGGGCAATCAGTAGGAGCGGCGGCCCCCAGTTTTTGTATCCTTTTTTCACGCGCGAGCTCCTCGGTTGGCACGGTAGTGGGTGGGGGCGCGTGCCCCCACCCACCGTTATCTCGTGGTGCTAGTTAGCCCTGAGCCTTGTCAGCGGCGGCAACGAGGCCGGAGAGCAACGAGGCTGCATCGCGGTCAGCGCCGAACTTGCCGATAGCCGAGGAGATGTCTCCCGACCAGGCAATGCTGGCTGCTGCACCGTGAGCGAGCGAGCTCACTACGGTGTCTTCACCGAAGGAGGTGATGGCGGTCTGCTGGTACGCGGGGTAGTCAGCGGCAACCGTGTCGGTGCGAGCCGGGATTGAACCCTTGGCGAGGTTGAATGCCTTCTGGCCTTCAGCCGAGCTGATGGTCGTCAGCCAGTCAATGGCAGCTGCTTCGTGAGGAGCGCCTACCGAGAGAGTGAACGAGTCAGCGAGGAAGTCGAAGACTCCGTCGGTGCCGGGGGTTGCCCACGTGGTGTACTCGTTGTCGTAGGTCCACCCAGCCTGCTGGAATGCAGACTCGGCCCAGTCACCCATGACGTTGTACGCAGCGTTGCCATCGAGAACGATCTGCGTTGCAGCATCCCAATCGAGGCCAGCGAAGTCGCTGTTGGTGTATTCGAGCAGGTCGCCGTAGTGGCCGATTGCGGTCTCTACGCCCGCGTCGTCCCACGAGGTGTCGCCGGTCCAGAGGCCCGAGTAGCCCTCAGCGCCAAGGTCAGCGATGAGCACGTTTTCGAAGAGCTGCATCTGAGTCCACTCGGTGCCGAGCGCGAGAGGAGTCTCGACTCCGGCGTCCTTGAGCTTCTTCAGGTCAACGAGCCAAGCATCGATGTCAGCGGGAGCGGCCATCGGGTCGATTCCGGCATCCTCGAGCACCTGGGTGTTGGCCCAGACGACGTTGGCACGGTGGATGTTGCTGGGCACGGAGTAGATGGCGCCATCAACGGTGATGCGCTCGATCAGGCTCTCGGGGAAGACGTCGGTGAGGCCGTTGTCTTGGTAGAACGAGCTGAGGTCCTGCAGCTGACCGGCGTTGATGTAGTCAGTGAGTTCTGCTCCGGCGTGAGCCTGGAACGTGTCCGGCGGGTCATTCGACTCGAGGCGTGACGCAAGAGCTGCCTTGGCGTTCGAGCCGGCGCCGCCAGCTACCGAAGCGTTGATGAACTCGATGTCGGGGTTCTGCTCGCTGAAAACGCCGACGAGAGCGTCGAGGCCGACCTTCTCGGATCCTGAGGCCCACCAGGTGAATACCTCAACCTGGTCAGCGTTGTCGGGGTCTGAGCTAGGGGTGCTCGAGCAGCCTGCAAGAACGAGGCCTAAGGCCACCGCCCCTGCGATCATGGAAAGTGGCTTACGCATTCTGTGTTCCTCCATTGGAAAGTGAGTGCTGTTCCGTTCAAGAAGTGAATCGGACGTACATCAGTAAAGCGCCTCACCCTTGGGTTTGACAAGTGAACGCAGCAGATTTCCTCAGAATGTGTTGATTACGGTTTGGCAACAGCGGCGCTATAGCGGTGCTGTCCCCGATGCCTCTCCCCGAGGCGAGGCGCACAAGAAGCCTATGAATACTGGGAAGCAGCGGCCTGCGGCGTAGATTCTCTCGCGCCTAGGCCACCTGAAACAGCCGCCCTGTTAGCGCCGTTTGAGCGTAGAGAACACTCCGCGCAGCACTTCACGAACGACAGTTTGTCCAGTTCGTGAACCCAACACGTCGCCCAGAACGTTCGTATCCTTGCGCGTCGAGGTACGCGTAGTGGTGCGGCCAGAGCTCGACGAGGGCGACTTTTTGTTCATGTCTTTCAGCGCCCGTTCGTACTCGGCCTGCACTTTCGCTTGCTCTTTTGCCTTGGCCTTGGCGAGCTTCTCGGCTTCCTTCGCCGCGTCTTCCGCTGCCGCCGCATTCATCTTCACGGCCAGAATCTCCCGGGCCGACTCGCGATCAACAGCGGTGCCGTACGTCGCCATGAGCGGGGATGCCGCAACCGCCGCTTCCATGACGGCGGCATCCGTGGGAGACATCGAACCCTGAGGCGCGCGAAGTCGAGTCCACGCCACTGGCGTTGGCGCACCCTTCTCGTTCATCACCGTAATGATCGCTTCACCGGTCGCGAGCGTCGTCAGCACTTCGCCGAGGTCGTAGCCCGAGGTGGGATAGGTCGAGACTGTCGCTTTGAGCGCCTTGGCAGAATCCGGGGTGTGGGCCCGCAGCTGGTGCTGGAATCGTGAGCCGATCTGCGCCAGAACATCACTGGGAACGTCCTTGGGAGTCTGCGTGACGAAGACCACACCAACACCCTTCGAACGGATCAAGCGCACCGTCTGCGTAATCGAGGCGATGAAGTCCTTTGACGCATCCTTGAACAGCAAGTGGGCTTCGTCAAAGAAGAACACGAGCTTGGGCTTATCGATGTCGCCGACCTCGGGCAGGTCATTGAAGAGGTCGGCCAGCAACCACATGAGGAACGTCGAGAACAGCGCCGGCTTATCGCTGACCCCCGGGATCTCGAGCAGGCTCACGATTCCCGCGCCATCAGCGTTCGTGCGCAAGAACAACGAGGTGTCGATCTCGGGCTCACCGAAGAAGTCATCGGCGCCCTCATTGGCGAACCCGATTAGCTCTCGCAGGATGACGCCCGCAGTTGCCGACGAAAGCCCACCGAGGTTCTTCAGCTCGGCCTTGCCCTCGTCACTGAGCAGCCACTGCACTACGGCACGCAGATCGCTCAAGTCAACGAGCGGCAGCCCGGCCTGATCGGCGTAATGGAAGATCAGGCCCAGGCTCGATTCTTGAGTGTCATTAAGCCCCAACACCTTCGATAACAACAATGGCCCAAAGCTCGACACGGTCGCCCTAATCGGAACCCCTGTACCCATCCCACCCAGCGTGAAGTACTCAGTGGGGGATGCTGCGGGTTGCCAGTCTTGACCGATCGAGTCGGTGCGCTCCAGAAGCTTCTCACTGGAGGTTCCTGCGGTAGCAATGCCCGAAAGGTCACCCTTGATGTCGGCCGCAAACACTGGAACCCCCGCAGCGGAGAGCTGCTCGGCGAGCACCTGCAAAGTCTTTGTCTTACCGGTTCCCGTCGCACCGGCCACCAGACCGTGACGGTTGAGCATCGCGACAGGGATGCGGACGGGCACACCGGCGAGGGCAACGCCGTTCACGAGTGCGCCCATCTCGAGAACCTCGCCCTCAAAGGCGTAGCCGTCGCGAACCGCTGTGACTTCATCGGCGGACAGCGGGCCGTCACCAGTCGCGGTTAGTGAGGCCGTGGGGGCGGATGCCGGAGAGGCTTTCGGCTTGCTCGTTGTGGTCTCGGAGTTCGCGCTCGTCTCGGCAGCAGGCTCGGTCTCAGCAGCGGCCTCCGAGTCTTCGGCAGCGGCTGCCTGCTCGGCGGCTAGCGCCGCTTCCGCCGAAGCGAGTTCGGCAGCCGCGAGCGCGGCCTGAGCCTCGGCTAAGGCCTTCTTGGCTGCTTCTACTTGGGCTGCGGCATCCGTCATGCTTCTAGCCTACGGAGTGGCGCCGGTCACGACCATCGATTCGCCGAACTGCGCGCGAACTACGGTGTTGCTTCTGCCCTGAGCTTGCGTGCGAGCGGGGCCCACAAGATGACGGCAACCCCGATGCCCACCAGTACTCCACCGATGGTGTCGCTGAGCCAGTGCGCGCCAAGATAGGTGCGGCTGAGGATCATGAAGATCGTGTAGATGACGCCGACGATAATGACCCACCAACGCTGCAACAGAAGAATAAGCACCACCGTGAGAGTGGCGGCGTTTGCTACATGCCCCGAGGGGAATGAACCGAAATCTGCGGTAACAAGAATCTCGTCGGGGCGCGCTCGGCTAAAGAGCGATTTCAGAAGCTGAACGACTCCCGCGCTCACGGCAGAAGCCAACAGAAAGTACAGTGCAGCCCAGCGCCGCTTCAGCAAGAAGAACGCGAGCGCTCCGCCCAGCGGCACGACGAAGACTCCGAACCAGCCACCTCCCAAGAAGTTCATGGCGAGTGCAGGCACCGTAAACATGTCGGCACGGATGCTGAGGAAGTCGTCGAGAACGAGTTGGTCGAGGCTGAACGGCGTGCTGCGCGTACCGATGAGTAGTCCGAGCGCTACCGCTAAAACAACTGCGCCGATCCCGCTAAAGAGGGGCCAGCGGGTAGTGATGTGGCGCGCCTCCGCCTGCGAGATCTCAGTTTTCACAGCATCACGTTAGTCGCTCGACCTCAGCGACTGCCGAGAACGCGTTGAGGCGACCACTCTCGGGCACTGCTTGTCCACTCGCCCGACACTGCGCGCCCGCGCGACGCCACTAGCGCGAGAGCGCCGGCACGGTGCGCGGACGCACCACGGTCCACATGACGATGATGGAGACAATCGCTGTAGAGCCCATCACGATGCCCATGGGAATCGCATTAGTGATTCCGAACGCACCGACGATCGGCGAGGTGAGGCCGGCAAGACCGAAGTTCACGGCGCCCAAGACAGAGGCAGCCGTAGCAGCCTCTCCCCCGTGATTGGCAAGCGCGAGCACCTGAGTGCAGGGGAACGAGAAACCACACGACATCACGAAGACGAAGAGCGGAATAAGCACGGTGATCAGATCGCCGTTCACAATATCGAGGAAGACGATGGTGGATGCCGAGAGAAGCAACATCACGCCCGAGCCGGCAAGGATCCACTGCGGCCCGATAAAGCGCATAAGGAACGCCGCTGTTTGTACACCGATCACCACGCCGACCGAGTTGACCGCAAAGACCAACCCGAACGCCTGCGGGTCAAGGCCGTAGACGTTTTGCAGCAGGAACGGGGACGACGCGAGGTAGGCGAAGAGGCCCGAGAAAGTCATACCGGCAATCACTGCGGTACCCACAAACACCCGGTCCGTAAAGAGGGCTTTGTAGCGCTGGCGCGCGGTGGCGTGGCCCAGGTCACGACGGCGAGCGGGCGGCAGCGTCTCAACAATGAAGAACCAAGCGGCGAGCAGTACGAGGCCGCCATAGATAGCGAGGAAGACGAACATTCCGCGCCACGGGGTGATGAGGAGGAGCTGCGAACCAATCAGAGGCGCGAGGATCGGGGCGAGCCCCTGCACGAGCGCGAGCCTCGAGAGCATCCGCACCAGAGGAAGACCGCCGAAGAGGTCACGCACAACGGCCATCGCGACCACAGCACCGGCCGCGGCGCCCATGCCCTGAATCAAGCGGAAGACAAAGAGCAGTTCGATGTTGGCGGCGACAGCTACGCCGAGGCTTGCGACGAGGTGTACCGAGGTGGCGACAATAAGCGGCAGTCGACGACCGAGGCGGTCGCTGAGGGGGCCGACGATGAGCTGGCCCAGCGCGAAGCCCAGCGTGGTCGCGGTGAGCGTGAGCTGAACGATGGCCGCCGTCGTATCGAGATCAGCTTCGATTAGCGGGAACGCCGGCAGATACAGGTCAACGGTGAACGGCCCGAGCGCGGTCAGCGCTCCGAGCACCAGAACGTAGACGAGACGCTGGCGCGCAGAAAGAGAGTCACCCGGATGAACAACGGTAGTCAAGCGATTCCTAGCTATAAGAGAGGCCCTGTGCGGGCGCGATAAAGAGAGTGCCCGCAACGCCGAGGACTCCCCCAGCCTAAGCCCCCGCACGACCTGCGCTGTCGCGTGCGCCACGAGCAATCTCGGCGGGCTAGGCGGCGAACTGTCTGGTCAGCAGAAGCCCCGTGACTGCGTTAGTCGGAGCGGTTCTGCTCCGCATACAGCCGCGAATACACGCCGCCGCTCACGATGAGCTCGCTGTGGGTTCCCCGCTCCACGATGGAGCCGCCCTCCACCACGAAGATCACATCAGCTGATCGCACTGTCGACAACCGGTGCGCCACCGCGATGGTCGTGCGGCCGCGGGATGCCGTGTCGAGCGCACCCTGAACCGTGCGTTCCGAAATGGAATCCAACGCGCTCGTCGCCTCGTCAAGGATCAGAACGCTGGGGTCTTTGAGCAGCACGCGCGCGATTGCGATGCGCTGCTTTTCGCCGCCCGAGAGCCGGTAGCCGCGCTCTCCCACGACGGTGTCGTAGCCCGCGGGGAACGACATGATGGTGTCGTGGATGTTGGCGGCACGGGCCGCGGTTTCCACTTGCTCTGCCGTGGCATCCGGTCGCGCATACGACAGGTTCTCAGCGATGGTGGCGTGAAAGAGGTAGGTCTCTTGACTCACGATGCCGATGTTGCGAATCAGCGAATCCTGCGTAAGATCCCGCACGTCATCGCCGGCGAACAAGACTCGACCACCGCTCGCGTCATGCAACCTCGGGATCAGGTAGGAGACCGTAGTCTTGCCAGCCCCCGACGGCCCCACAAACGCGGCGTACTGTCCTGGCTCAATGCGGAAGCTCACGGAGTCCAACGTCGCCTTGGTGGATGTGTCGGCATCCGGATAACGGAAGGTGACGTTGTCGAACTCGACTGCCCCCAGCGCATCCTCCCGCACCGTGTGCGCGTCGGGCTTATCGGTGATCGTGGGTGTGAGGTCGAGGTACTCGAAAATGCGCGCAAAGAGCGCCGACGAAGTCTGAAGGTCGAGTGCCACGCGCATCAGGCCGAGCAGCGGGAACATCAGCCGCGCTTGAACGGTGGTGAACGCCACAATCGTTCCGGCGGTCACATCAACACCCCCAGTAATAAGGTACGCAGCGACCATGTACACGATCGCGGGAATGACCGAAAGGAAGATGTTGACGGTGGCGAAGAACCACTGGCCACTCATTTGCTGGCGAACCTGCAGATCGACCTGCTGTTCGTTCTCGTCGGAGTATCGCTGTGTCTCGACCTCTTGTTGGTTGAAGCTCTTCGACAGCAAGATGCCCGACACACTCAGTGATTCTTGGGTGATGGCGGTCATGTTGCTCAGCGACTCTTGCGTCTTCGTCGCAATGCGAGCGCGGATCTGGCCTACGCGACGCTGAGCGATCACGATGCCGGGCAGCACGATGATTGCCACGATCGTGAGCTGCCAGCTCAACACGAGCATGCTGATGAAGGCTGCGATAACGGTCACTGTGTTGCCGATGACGCTCGACACCGTGTTGTTGAGAACACCGGCTACGCCACCGACGTCGTTCTGCAAGCGGGATTGGATGACGCCCGTCTTAGTTCGCGTGAAGAAGGCGAGTTCCATGCGCTGCAGTTGGTCAAAGAGCCGAACGCGCAGCGCTCCCATGACCTTATTGCCGACCGTCGCTGTGAGGTAGGTCTGCCAGACGCCGAGAGCCGCCGACGCAACCCACAGCGCGACCATGATGAGCACAAGTTGCGTGAGAACCGGGATGTTGGGGGTTCCGGATGCGGGGAACAGACCTTCGTCGAACGCTTGCTTCGTCAGCAGGGGCGGAAGAACGCTGATTGCGGCACCGATAAGTACGAGCGTGATGGTGAGAATCAGCGTCGCTCGATGCGGGTCGAAGAGCGTCGCGATACGACGAAGGAGATTGGGGATCTTGGGAGCGGCTGCGTTCTCCGCCTTTTGTGCGGAGTAGTCTCCGCCACTCACTCGGCCACCGCGTCGGGGGCCGCCACCTGCTGTGCTCATTCTTCGAGACTAGTTTGCCGAACCGCCCTTAACGGCCAATCGCACAGCGCCCGAGTGCGCTGTGCGAGAAACCTTAGAAGGGAGTTCGGTGGGCAACTAGGGTTACCCACCGAACAGTCAGGATCAGCTGCCGCGAACTACCGAACGTCGTCGCGCAACGCTGAACCCTACGAGCACCAATCCGAGCTGCAGGAACCCGAGTCCAGCGATTGTCGGAGCGATTGTGCTCGAGCCTGTGTAAGCCAGGGTGGGAAGGTCAACCGTGGAAGGAGTCGTTGCGGGCGGCTCCTCCGGAGGCAACGGAAGCGTGGGCAGGTCGCACACTTCGAGCGTTACTTCACTCTGGCTGACGAGCTCCATCTCTGAGCTCTGCACGGTCACCGTGTAGGTTTCACCGTTCGGAACATTCTCGATGGTGATTGTGCGGTTGGGCATATCAGCGACGAACGTAACGGGGTCAACTCCGGCAACAGCGTCACCGGTAGACGTGGTTACAACAGTCACCGTGTAGGTCTCCCCAACGAAGAGACTGTCAGTGGTTACCTCGATGCCAGAGTCTCCATCAACGCTGCACTGCACCTGCGAGCCAAGAACATCGGGAACCTCGGGACACGCGGCGAGGTACATGTCCGCGGCGGCGGTCACTGAGGGGTTGGACTTCGTGTCTGAGACGACAACGCGGTACGTGTTCTCGGTCTCGAGCGCATCGAAGGTAAACGTCTGCGCAGCACCGGTGCTCGAGTCGAGCTGCTGAGCGTCGCCGACAGCAACGTTGTCGAGCATCAATGTGACGGTGTAGTCGCGACCAACGGCGAAGTTGGAGACAGTTGCCGTGATCGAAGCTGTTCCACCAGGAACGGTGCACTGCTCGGCGACCAGTTCAACAGTGGTTTCGTTTGTTGCACAGGGCAAGAGCGTGACCGAAGCGCTGTTCGTGTAGCTGGGCTGAGCCGAGTCAGTGACCGTTGCGGTGTACGTACCCTCGGGCATGTCAGTCAGCTTCGCGTCGAAGCGGTCTGCGGTAGCGAGATATGCGTTCTGCGTGAGCACAGCGTTGTGAGCTGCGTCGGTAACAACGATGTTGTACGTGCGGCCAGGAACGAGTCCCTCAACAGCAACGGTGATTTCGCCTTCAGCGTCTGTTGACACTGCGTCACACTGGGTGGCGCTGAGCACGGGCGCCGGAATGACTCCGGGGCACGGGAGGAAGGTGTGCACGCTGCTCTTCAACGGAGTGGCGTTCGCTGCGCTCGTGTCAACGACCGAGGCGTAGTAGCTCGCAGACGGAGTTGCCGGCGAATTGTACGATCCGGAGGTTGCTTCAGCAGTGAAGGTGTGGCTGTCAACTACAGCGTTCGACGATGCATTGACGATGTCGATGCGGTATTCGCGTCCAACAACCAAGTCGCTGACCTTCACCTTGAGCGATGCGCCTTCACCAGGAACGGTGCATTCGGTAGGAACGATGGCGATACCGGAAATCTCAGGGCACGCTACGGAGTGAACCGTGGTGGTTGCCGTGAGCGATCGATTAGTCGTGTCGGTGATGGTCACCGTGTACGTGGGGCCAGCGGCAGTGCCTTCCCAGGTGTAGCTACCGGTGGTCTGCTTCGGCGTAAACATCGAAGTCGTCATTCCGCCCGATGCGCTGGCCAGAGTTACTTCGTACTTACGGTCGGCAACCAGGTCTTTGAACTCGGCCGTGATGTCGGTCGATCCGCCGGGAACTTCACAGCGAGGAGCGGTGACACTCACGATGCTCTGTACGGCACAGGGGTTGGACGTCTTGGTCCAGCTGCGGTTCCAGTTGGGGTTCGTGGGGTTGTTCCATGCAGTCACCGATGCGGTGAAGGTGTGGGCCTCAGTGGAGTTGGGGAACGCGAAGTAGTGCGAACCGTTCTTGCTGAACGGGACTACCTGCTCTTCGCCGCCTTCAAGCTGGAACTTGATGAGGTTCTGCTGGCCCTCGCCCGAACCGCTCGCCTCGTAGTAGAGGCCGGTGACGGTGACGCCTTCACACGTGACGTCGATGCTCGGCGTGTGTGCCTCGGCTGCGGAGGACACCGAAACAACGGCGAGTCCGGAGCCGACGACCAGCGCGAGTGCGACCATGGCGGAAACACCGCGCAGGTTCTTTAGCGACCAACGCTTATTCTGCTGGCCAGTGGACTTATCGAATCGGGGGCTTCGATTTGCGGCGCGCAAACGCACCAAAAAGTTATTCACTTCGGGTTTCGCTCTCGGGTAACGAGCAACCTAGAAATTTTCGAACTAAAACGCTGGGGGGCGCGTTAGACCGGCGGGGGATTCCGGGTAGCTCTATCGGGTGTTGTCACACGTTCGGGGGTCAAGAATGCGACGTGCCTATTATGGGGGGTCTCGACAAATGAACGCAAGCCCGACGCGCGGAGGGAGTAGTCTATTGACTCTCGCGTCACCCACCCGACTAGGCGAGAACTTCGAACTCATCGAAACATTCGTTTCGAAGGGGGGAATCCAACAATGGCGATAGCCGACGTGAGCACGCTGCAACGCGCCTTTGACGCTGCCCGCTCATCCGGAGACTTCACTCTCGCCGTCGACGAACTTCGCGAAGGCTGGCCCCTTCTCGTCAGCACCTCTGGCGTGCCTCTTCGCGCAATGCTCGACTCCACCCCCGCCGAGCTCTGGCACAGCGACCCTTGGCTGATTACGTGCTACGCCGCGAGTTTTCGCTCGGCAGACACCGAGAGCCGCACTGCCGCACTCCCTTATTTCGAGGCCGCCCTCGCGCTCATCACCCCCGAAACGCCTGCCTTTGTGCGCGCCACTCTGTACGTTCGCTATGCCGCAGCACTGCGCTCACTCGGTCGCCTCAACGATGCTCTCGCCGCCATTTCAGTGGCGAGTTCCATCGCTGACAGTCGCGACGTCATCCCGCTCGCACGCCGCATTCCCCTCACTGCAGAAATCGCGCTTCATCGTGGCGCCATCGCACTTCATGGCGGAGACTTCGATCGCGCCAAGGCCGACTTCCGCCTTGCGGGCTCGTTAGCCGAAACGAACCTCAGCGTCGCCAACCAGCTTGAGGTCTTCGGATGTCTCGCGCTCATCCAACTGCTTATGGGTGACTTCGAACACGCGCTGAGTTACGTAGCACGCGCAGAGTCAACCGGGGCCAGCCCCGCCCTGCGCAACAGTCGCTTCAACAGCCCGGCGCTCATCACCGAACTCCTCGTCACCATCATGCAACGCGGTGGTGAAGGACTTGGGCCCCTCGTTTCCCGAATGCGTGAAGCGACGGCAAACAGCGACTGGGAGCCCCTTGGCCTCTATGCCCATGCTTTCGTGGAGCTCTTTGACGCCCGTCCCCACGAAGGGCTCGAGCACTTGCGGCACGCATTGCTTGCCCTGGATGGCTGGCAGCCCGCCGGATTCGTGGATGCCGAGATTCGCGGCCTCAGAGCTGCCGCCTTCCTGCAACTGGGAGACAGCGGTGCCGCTTGGGACATCCTCGCCGACTTCACCCCAACCCAGCATCACACCGTGTGCCCCGGCCGGCTGGTTGCCCACCTGCGTTTTGTCACAGGGGATGCCCGCGGAGCTCTCGATGCCATCCGCGAGTGCGAAGTATTGGGCGACGCCCACTCGAGCCGCAACTTGGCTGATATTTTCCTCATCAAGGGTGCGGCCCATCTTTCGCTCGGCAGCGAAGAGCAATCCGACGTCGCTTTCGACCGCGCACTGCGCTTGGCCGCGCGTAATCGGATGCACAGCCCGTTCCGGTTGGTACCCAGCGAGGTCGTTCAAGACATGCTCACACGCGCATCCGGTCGCAGCCAGCCGCTCGAAGTCGGGGCGCTCATTAAACGGCTCGACGGCCTCACCGTTCTACTTCCCACGCGGGATGCGCAAGCGCTTAGCGACCGTGAGCGTGCAATCGCTCGCGAACTCGTGCGCGGCAGTAATTCCGCAGAGATTGCAGAATCGCTATTTATCTCGGTGAACACGGTGAAGTCTCACCTCAAGAGCATTTATCGCAAGCTGGGGGTGACTTCGCGAGTGGAAGCTATCCATAAATCCCGCGAATTAGGGCTTCAAGTGGATATCACCCACGACTAACCCTCCATTCACCCTCGAGGCTGTTGCTGCGCCGGTGTCGCCTCGATACATTAGTTGGACTACTTCCGCTAGCCCCGCATTCTTGCGCGCCTAGCGGTCTCGTGCCGAAATATCCGCCTCCGGAACCTGATCCCTGGTGTCAACGGATTCGGCACGCTGGTGGGGCGCTCGGCTGGTTACCAAGCGCCCCACCCCCTCTCCCTCGAGACGCTTCGCGCGGTGTGCACAGCGGTCTCCGTACGCGGGCTCTGTTCGCGGGCTCTTACGCATCCCACTGCGCAAATCCATGCGCCAGTCGCTTCTCTCGCGCCTCACACCGCCCGTGAGCGCTCCCAGAGCACCTTCCCCGCGATGGACACCACCGCGAGCTAGCGTGGGGCAGAGCGCACGCACTACCGCCCGCCGAGCACGTACGGCAGTTAACGCAGAAAGGCGCCACCCCGAAGGGTGACGCCTTTCTGGCTAAGCATGCCTCCGGAGAGGCGTGATCCTCGTGAGAGGAATCGACTACTTAAGGGTTACGGTTGCGCCGGCTTCTTCGAGAGCAGCCTTTGCCTTCTCCGCGGTCTCCTTGTTTGCGCCCTCGAGCACAGCCTTGGGAGCGCCATCAACGACTGCCTTCGCCTCTCCGAGACCGAGGCTCGTGAGTGCGCGCACCTCCTTGATGACCTGGATCTTCTTGTCGCCAGCAGCTTCGAGGATGACGTCGAAGGAGTCCTTCTCTTCAACTTCCTCAGCGGCACCAGCAGGTGCACCAGCAGCTGCAACAGCAACCGGGGCAGCAGCGGTAACTTCGAAGACCTCTTCGAACTTCTTAACGAAGTCGCTGAGCTCGATAAGGGTCAGTTCCTTGAACGCCTCGATGAGGTCGTCGCTTGACATTTTCGCCATGATTTTCTCCTAATATTTCTTGAACTAGCTAGCCCGCGCGTTACTGCGCGGAATCCTGCTTCTCGCGCAGCGCGTCGACCGTGCGAACGGCCTGAGCGAGCGGTGCGTTGAACAGATACGCGGCGCCGAACAGTGAAGCCTTGGCTGCTCCTGCAAACTTCGCAAGGAGCACCTCCCGGCTTTCCAGATCGGCCAGCTTCTTGACCTCGTCTGCAGTGAGCGCGTTACCGTCGAAGTAACCGCCCTTCACTACGAGAAGAGGGTTTGCCTTGGCAAAGTCACGCATAGCCTTCGCAACGGTGACAGGGTCTCCGTGTACGAATGCGATTGCAGACGGACCAACGAGCTCTTCGTCGAACGACGAAATGCCAGCGGCGTTAGCTGCAATCTTTGTCAGCGTGTTCTTCACCACGGCGTATGTTGCGTGCTCACTGATTGACTTGCGCAGCGTCTTGAGCTGGGCAACAGTGAGTCCGCGATACTCGGTTAGCAGAACGGCGGTCGAGTTGCGGAAAAGATCCGTAAGCTCGGCGACCGATGCTTCCTTGTTCGCCATGGTGCTCCCTAATGATTGATGTGTGTCTGCCTCAGAACCGCATAAAAATATCGGAGGAGTTCGGAGCTCTTAAACGAAAAAGCTCCGGCCCTTCTGCACTAACGCAGAGGCACGGAGCTGAGTTGCGGCCAGAGCTGGCCGGAAAACTACTTCATACACCTGCGCTGGCCTTCGTTTTCACGAACTTCGATCGCATACATTTTCATGCACGCTAACGACCTGCGGTCTTTGGCTTCCGTAACAGTACGTGATTGAGGGCCTCGCTGCAACTCGGCTGCCGGGAGTTCCTGCGACAGCCCCGCTGCATCCAGTTAGGTTGTCGCTGATATCGGAAGCTCGACGCGGAACACGGTACTACCTGGCTCGCTCGAGACTGAACTCGTTCCCCCCAACGACTCGACAACCGCCGAGACGATGGCCAGACCGAGCCCTGTGCTGCCGGCGGCGCGCGAGCGAGAACTATCGCCTCGCACAAAACGCTCAAAGACCTTCGCTTGCAACTCATCTGCAATACCGGGGCCCGTGTCACGAACCTCAATGATGGCGCGCTCGCCCTCCGTAGAGAGGCTCGCGATTACGCTCGTGCCTGCCGGAGTGTGGATTCGCGCATTGGCGAGAAGGTTGGCGACGACCTGGTGCAGTCGGGCGCTATCGCCGTTGACGACGACCGCGTCATCCGGAAGTTGGAGTTCCCACTCATGATCGGGCCCGGCGACGGCAGCATCCCCCACGGCCGCAATGAGGAGCTGGGAGACATCTACGGCACGGTGTTCGACCGGAGCTGACTCGTCGAGTCGCGCTAGAAGAAGAAGGCTCTCAACCAGCGCCGTCATCCGCACCGATTCAGCTTCGATGCGCCCAATAGCGTGCGCGACGTCGGCAGGAATTTCATGCCCGCCGCGCCTTGTCAGCTCGGCATAACCACGAATCGACGCGAGGGGCGTTCGGAGTTCATGGCTAGCATCGGCAACGAAGGAGCGCACTTTGTCTTCACTTGCTTGACGAGCGGTGAGAGCGGATGCCACGTGCTCGAGCAAACGGTTGAGGGCCGAGCCCATCTGACCGACCTCCGTGCGCGGGTCGGCGTCATCGAGCGAGACTCTCTCGGCGAGCGCCACGGCTCCCCGATCGAGTTGGAGCTCAGACACCCGGGTTGCGGTGCTCGCCACGCGCTCAAGGGGTCGCAGGGCGAAGCGGACGGCGATCGCCCCGGCAATAGCCGCTACAGCGATCGCGAGCACGCCAATTCCCACGACGAGAATCGTCAGTTGGAGAACAGTCGCTTGAACATCCGAAAGCGGCAGGCCCACGATGAGAGAATCGCCCGTCACGGGATCGCTCGACACGATCATTCGGTAGTCCCCGAGGTCGCCGCCCAGAGAGACGGTGATGGGTTCGTTGATCTGGTCGAGGCTGGCAAGGGTGTCGATCTGTTCACTGGTGAGCGACGATGCGCCACCCGTGTCGCCCAGTACTCCCGCGATTATCTCCCCCGAACTGGTCGCCAGCCCGGCAATAGTTCCTGCACTCTGGCCAGGGAGGGCCAAGAAGTCGCGGGCGGGCGGGCGCTGGCCATTGTCGGATTGGCTACCTTCGAGGGCGCCTTGTGAGCGACTCGATGCCGACAAGAGCAGATTATCGAGGCGACCAACAAGAAAGCCCTGCAACGAGAGCACACTCACGACACCAATAAGAATTGCGGCGAGCGCAATGAGCGCAGCGCTGCCCAGAACGAGTCGTTTTCGCAGGCTCAGAGGAGGCCGCCCGGTGCCGGGCGCTTTCACTTCGCGCGGGCGAATCATTCGGGCGCGCGCAACATGTAACCCACACCGCGCACGGTTTGGATCATGGGCGGGCCAAGAACATCCACCTTTTTACGCAGGTAGGAGATGTAAATCTCTACAACACTGGCCTTGCCGCCGAAGTCGTAGCTCCACACGCGGTCAAGAATTTGGGCGCGACTGAGCACGCGGCGCGGGTTACGCATGAGGTACCGCAGGAGTTCAAACTCGGTAGCGGTGAGCTCAACAGGAGTGCCGGCACGGCTCACTTCGTAGGTGCTCTCGTCGAGCATGAGGTCGCCGACCTCGATGATCGGGTTCGTCTCCCCCGCGACGGTGAGCGCTGAGCGACGCAACAGCGCCCGCAGTCGCGCCACCAGCTCTTCCAAACTGAAAGGCTTCGTGACGTAGTCGTCGCCGCCCACGGTGAGGCCCGCGATCCGGTCGTCAACTGAGTCTTTAGCGGTCAAGAAAAGAATGGGGGTTTGGATGCCGTCCGCCCGCAATCGCGACAGCACTGATAACCCGTCAAGCCCAGGCAACATGATGTCGAGCACGACGATGTCTGGCTTGAACTCGCGGATGGTCGAGAGAGCCGAGGGTCCGTCGGACGCGAGCCGCACATCCCACCCTTCGTAGCGCAGAGCCATGGAGAGAAGGTCGGTGAGCGAATCCTCATCATCGACCACGACCGCACGAATAGCGGTTCCATCGGCACGGCTAAGTCGCGGTTGCGCCTGAACCGCGGGGAGGTGGTGTGACTGGGTCATGGGTCTAGTTATTCGGAGTTTCCTATGAAATTTCTGAAGGCGGATGCTCGGTGCACTGCTTTTCAAGAATATTGGAGTCTCTGGGAGGACTCACAGGATCGCCATAGTGCGCTGATAGACGCCGTTCCTATCTTTACCTCGACCACCTGAATCACCGCGCATCACCCGAGGAGACCCATGTTCGGAACGTATCTGTATCGAGAACTCAGCAATCGACGCAAACAAACAGCAATCATCGCCGCTGGAATGGCATTGGCGATTGCGCTCGTCATGATTGTTAACGGCGTCGCAGCAGGAGTGCGCGACGCCCAAGCGACCGTACTTGCCTCGGTATACGGCGTCGGCACCGACATCACCATCACACAAGAACCCATTCAGCCCGGCGGGGGCGAAGAGGGTGCGCCGCAAGAAGGTCCACGCTTTGAGTTCGGAGCCGAAGACGGCGATACCGCCAATGGCACGACGGCGCTCAGCCAGTCCAGCCTCACCAGCGGCATTGGCAGCTCCACTTTCGACGCGGATGCTCTCACCACAGCCCTCAGCCTCGACTCCGTTGCCGCAGCTACCGCCACCCTGGCGCTCTCCAACGTGAGTTTCAGCGGTGAAGTTGCTGCGCCCACCACAACGGACACCGGCGAAACCGCACCCGGCGAAGGAGCCCAACAGGGTGGCCGCGGCGGTCCCGATGGAGCTGGCGGAAGCGCCTTCAACGTCGACACCTTCACCGTGACCGGCATCGATGTAGCGGGCGAAAGCGTCGGCCCACTCACCTCCGTCGAGCTAGTAGACGGCCGCGCCTTCGAGTCGAGCGACAGCGACGCCAACGTCGTGATCCTTGACACGAGCTACGCCACCACGAGCTCACTCACCGTCGGCGACAGCGTGGAGATCGGTGGCGAAGAATTCGAAGTAATTGGAACCGTCACTTCGACCTCCGCTGACGCGACTACAGCATCCAACACCTACATTCCGCTCGACACCGCCCAGCGCGTTGCCGACTTGGAGAACCAGATTTCGACCGTGTACGTTCAGGCAGCAAGCTCCACTGACATCGCCGCCGTTCAGACGGCACTGCAAACCGAACTGCCGGATGCTTCGGTGAAGACCCAGGAAGATCTCGCCTCGAGCGTTTCGGGTTCACTGTCTACCGCGTCTGACCTTGTCGTAAAGCTCGGTACGTGGCTCTCGATCATCGTGTTGGCTGCCGCCTTCCTCATCTCGGTACTGCTCACCACCTCTGGTGTTGCTCGCCGCACCCGCGAATTCGGAACGCTGAAGGCCATCGGTTGGAGTAACGGCGCTGTCGTACGTCAGGTCGCCGGCGAGTCGCTCGTGCAAGGCGCCATCGGCGGTGTGGTCGGTGTCGCGATCGGACTGCTCGGCATCCTCGCCATCAATATCGCTGCACCGGTGCTCAGCGCGAGTGCGACTGCCACAGCGGTTACTAGCCAAGGCGCCGGCAACGCGCCGGGCGGCGGAGGCAGCCGCTTTGGCGATGCTGCCACCACCACCGCTGCAGCGACGACCGACATCGCGCTCCAGATTCCCGTGACCTTCGGCATCATCGGCATCGCCGTTGCTCTCGCCATTCTCGGCGGACTCATTGCCGGTGCGTTCGGCGGATGGCGTGCAGCACGACTGCGCCCCGCTGAAGCTCTCCGCAGCGTCGCCTAACCCCTGAACCCCATAGACCTCAAGGAGACTTTTAATGTATGAACTCAGCGAACTCACCAAAAAGTACGAAACAAAACGCGGCCCGATTAGTGCTCTGAACAAGGTGAGCTTGAGCATCCCCACCGGGCAGATGGTCGCCATTCAGGGCCCAACTGGAGGCGGCAAGTCGACCCTGCTGCAAATGCTCGGAGCTCTCGAGCGCCCGACGAGCGGCACCGTCACCCTTGGCGGCGAAGAGCTCTCCGCGATGCCAGACTCACGACTGGCAGAAATTCGCGCCCGCACTATTGGGTTTGTATTCCAGGGCTTCAACCTCATCCCCACACTCACAGCGCAGGAGAATGTGGAGACTGCGCTCGCGCCTCTCGGACTGTCGAATTCCGACCGTCGCCTTCGTGCTCGCGCTGCTCTAGAAAAGGTGGGATTGGGCGAACGCCTAACTCACCACCCCTCCGAGCTTTCGGGCGGACAACAGCAGCGTGTCGCGATCGCGCGAGCACTCGTGAAGGAACCCAAGGTTCTGTTGGCAGACGAGCCGACCGGAAACCTTGACGAGCAAACTCGCGACGAGATCATGGAGCTTCTCGAAGGACTGTGGCGGGACGAGGGGTTGACGCTCATCATCGTGACCCACGATTCAGCGGTCGCGAAGCGTGCCGAGCGTCGGTTGCACTTGAAGCACGGTTCCGTCACCGAAAAGAAGTAGCGCAACGGCACCCCGCTGCGGGCGGCGCGTGAGGGTTAGCGCGTCGCCCCCGGGACGAGCCACTGGTCACCGCGGGCACGAATACCCAGCGTGACCGCCCGGGCTCCGATGTAGCCGAGGCCGAAAGCGAACCACAGGGCAACTATGGCGGCGGTGCCGGTGAGGTTCGAGGAATATACCCACCACAACAGCGGCGCGTACACCGCGAGGTTAATCAGCCCGGTCAACGCGAGGTAGCGCGCATCCCCCGCGCCAATCAAGACACCGTCGAGAACGAAAACGAACCCAGCGATCGGGATGCCGAGGGCCAGTACCGGCAGCAGTGCGGCCAAGCCGCTGCGAACGACCGGGTCGGAGCTGAACACGATCCCGGCCCACGGGGACACCACGAGCATGAGTAGGCCGAGCACCACTCCGCTGCCGATACCGAGTTCGACAAGTCGGCGAGTGATCGCGCGGGCCTTGACGAGGTCGCTCGCGCCCAGTTCTTTACCGATCATGGCCTGACCGGCGATCGCCAACGCATCCAAGACGAAAGCGAGCGTCGCAAAGATGGTCAAGGTGACCTGCACGGTCGCGAGCTCGGGAACACCGATGCTGGTGGCGACCGCGATCGTCGCGAGCATCGCCGCGCGCAACGAAGCCGTACGCAGCAGCAGCCACGCGCCGGCATGCCCGGCGAGCAGCATCCCGCTGCCGTGTGGTCGCAAGCGTGCACCTTCACGGCGCGCGAGGGTGACGAGCATCACGAGGTAGGCGGCGGCCATCCCCCAGCTCGCGACGACCGTGCCGATGGCGGAACCCGCGACACCCCAACCGAATCCGTAGATGAACAGGGTGTTGAGGAGCGCGTTGGAGATGAACCCAGCGACGGCGACGATCAGCGGAGTTCTTGTGTCTTGCAGTCCGCGCAGGAGGCCCGAGGCGGCGAAGGTGATGAGCATTGCCGGCAGGCCCAGCATCGAAATCGCGAGGTACTCGGTGGCGTAACCGACAATGCTGGCGTCGGGATTGAACAGACTGACCAACCAGGGCGTAGCCGGAATGCCCACGGCGACAAGGATGATGCCGAGCGCCACGGCGAGCCAGACTCCGTCGACGCCGGCGGCGACAGCACGCGCGCGATTGCCCACGCCCAACCATCGCGCCACGGCTGGCGTGGTGGAGTAGGCCAAAAAGATAAGCAGCCCCACTGCGGTTTGCAGCACGGCGCTCGCGACGCTCAGCCCGCCCAGTTGTGCACTACCGAGGTGGCCGACGAGAGCGGTATCGGTGAGGAGAAAGATCGGCTCGGCGACGAGCGCACCGAGTGCGGGAACAGCGAGGCGGCGGATGTCGCGATCGAGCAGTGAACGGAAGAGTGCCACAGCCTACTGGGTTGCCGAATCATCGGTGGCGCCAGCTGCCGGCGATGAAAGCGACTTGGTCGCGGGTTTCTTCGCGGCGGGTTTCTTCGCTACCGGTTTCTTGGTCGCGGTTTTCTTGGTGGCAGGTGCCTTAGTCGCGGGCTTCGCGGTCGCGGGCTTCGCGGTCGCAGGCTTCGCGGTCCCAGGCTTCGCGGTCCCAGGCTTCGCGGTCCCAGGCTTCGCGGTCCCAGGCTTCTTTGTCGCCGTTGTCTTAGTTGCTGTTGTCTTGGCAGCTGGTTTTTTGGCGATGGGTTTCTCGGCGGCTGGGCTCTTTGCCGTCGTTGCTTTAGCCGTTGCTGTCTTGGCGGCTGGCTTCGTGGCCGTTGCTGTCTTAACGGCTGGCTTCTCGGCGGCTGGTGACTTGGCGGCCGGTTTTCTCGCTGCGGTCGACGTTGACGCACTCGACCGAGAGGCCGACGCGGCGGGGGAAGACTTCTTGGCTGCCGCCGCGCTTGTCGTGCCAACCGGAGCTTTTCGTGCTGGGGTCTTCGCTGCGGTTGATTGTGCCGCCCTCGACTTCGATGCTGACTTCTTCGCCGGTGCAGCCTTCGTCGGTGCGGCCTTCGTCGGTGCAGCCTTCGCGGGCGCTGCCTTCGCCGGTGCAGCCTTGTGAGAAGTGCCTGTCTTCGCGGCCGCAGCTTTCGAGGTCTTCGCGCTAGACGAGCTGCTGCGCGATGTACTGCGCGACGGGCGCTTGGCAGCGGTCGGCACCGGCGGCACAGCCGCGGGCGATTCCTCGGCATCGGTACCCGCGTCCGCATCCGCATCCGCATCCGCGAGCTTCGTGTCATTCGATGGCGAAAGTGGGTCACCGGCATCCGCAGTCAACGGTGCCAGCGCACCAGCAGCAGCAGCAGTGCCAGCGTGCGCCTCGCCGTCGATCGGCTCGATGCTGTCGTCGGCATCGGCATCGGCATCGGTATCGGTGTCAATGTCGGTATCGGTATCGGTATCGGCCACATCGCTGTCGGCAGCAGCCGCGTCCTCTGCACGACGTTCGCGACGCTCGCGCACCTTGCCCAGAACCGTGGGGATAAGGAGCGCAAGCAACACGACACCGATCGTCGTGACGATCAGCACAACCGACTGCACTGAGCCTTGATCGGGTTGCGGGGTCTCTTCAACGACTTCAATCAATCGCGTCGACACAATCGGCTGGTAGGCCGCCAGCGTGGTGTCCCCCGCAACGTCACTCGAGCCGCGGACGAGTGGGGTAAGTTCATCGTCAATCAGGGCAAACCACGCACCGGTCTCAGGCTCGTGCACCAGAATCGCCTCGTTGTCGACATCGTCAAGCGCCAGTGCCGTGCCGGGGCTGCGGATAAAGTCGATCATCTCAGGCTCAACGGTTGCGGGGTCAAACCCGATGAGCGCTACGCCGACGGGCTCTTCGCCGATGAGAACAGGCACTTTCCACCAGTTCACGTACTGCACGGGGGTGTCTGTCGGAACTCCGGAGTGGAAGTCGTTCGACCAGAGGAATACCCGGTCGATTTCACCGAGTTCAATACCGTCGCTGAAGTCGAGCCCGGTGCCGCGCTGGTCGACACCGAAGAATTCTTCAAGCTCCGACAGCAGCCCGTCATCGTCGGCCGCAAACGCACTGACGTCGGGAGGGACGGAGCCCGTGGACGCGACCGCAGCTGCGGACGGTACGAGCGTCATCAACGCCACAATCATCGCGGCCGCCACTCCGGCCGCTCGGCGGCGGAGACGGAGAGAAGACGCTGATGAGGAGGGCAGGGCTCGCATGAGCCTAGTCTGCCAGTTCGCACCGGCAATTCCCGCCGCCGGAGTCACGCACAGTCTCTTAGCCGCTGCCAATCGCCGACGCGGCGCACAGGGCAACCGCACTCCCGCCGTAAAGAGGGAGAATAGAGGCGTGATTATGCAACCCGAACTCGATCTTTGGGAACCGGTCGCGCCCAATCATCGCGATCGCATCGTCGCTCACTCTGAAGATCGCGTCGCTTGGTTGCGCGCCCGCAGCCGCGGAGTCACCGCTACGGATGCCGCCCGACTTGCCACCGCGCAATCGTTGCGTGCCGTCGTGGAGAGCAAGCTTCTCGGCTCCGGTTTCTCGGGCAACGCGTTCACCGACCATGGTCGCGCGCGGGAACCGGAAATCGCTCGCTGGGTACTGGGTGAGCACGGCATCCAGTCGAGTTCAGCGCTCTATCACGCGCACGACCAGCCACTTCATTTGGCGACGCCCGATGGGGTATCGATGATCGACGGCTCGCTCGTGCTGTCGGAGATCAAGACCACGGCGAAGGCCTGGCGGAGCATCCCACGTTCCTATTTACGTCAGGTCTGGTGGCAGCAGTACGTACTCGGCGCTGACCGCACCCTCGTGGTCTGGGAGCAGCACACCGATTTCGTGCCCACTCATACGGTACCGAAGTGCCAATGGGTCGAGCGCGATGAAGATCAGATACATGCACTGGTGGGATTAGCGGATCGGCTACTCGACCTCATGCGTGCTCCCCACGCACAGCACTACAACTAACCAGCACCCCAACTGACGTTGCCCGTTCTCGGCTACGCGGGCAGCGGCCGCCGCAGTGCACGCACAGCGATCACGGTGCCGAGGATCATCAGCCACGCAATGGCGATCGTCGTCGCCACGAATTCAAGCCGGCTTCCCAGCACAACCTGAAAGCGGAAGAGCGAGAAGAGCCCGCCGGTTCCCGCAATGACTGCCACAGCGATCGCGGTCACGATCGACATACGCGCGAGTACACGGTGCTCTCGAGCGAAGGAGGTCTGGATCATTGCCCAGCACGCAGCGGCAAACGCGAGCACTGCCGCAAGCGTGTGCGTGAAGTCTTGCCATGTGAAGCTCGGGCCGTACGGCAACGGGCATCCGGAGGTGCAGGTCACTTGCGACGCGATCAAAAAGAATCCGCAGCCCACCCAGAGCGAGATCGAGGGTGATCCCCACGACAACACTCGAGGCCACGCACGCACGCGTCGGGCCGCCCAGGCGACAGCTGAGCCACCAGCAACGATGAGCAGAAGAGCGATTTCGAAAGCTGCGGCCGTCGGTTCGCCCTCCGCGCCCAACTCGCTCACGTAGAGCTCGCGCGGAACCATCAAGCGTGAACCCCAGATCAGGATCAGCGCGATCCCCACCGCCACACTGCCGCCTACTGCGGCGATGCCCTCTGCGGCCTGTGTCGATACGCGCGGCGGCGCAATAGCCGTCATCACGCGATCGTCGAGAAATACGAGGGCAATGGTGCGGGCATCCCCACAGTTTAGATCACAGGTCTCGCGCCGAGGCTAGGCCGTTGCGGCTTCTCGGCTGAGCGAAAGTTCGCGGACGAAGTCGTCTTCCCATTTCTGCCCCACGAGGAACTTCTTGGTTCCCCGAAACTCGAAACCCATCTTCTCGTAGAAGCGATTGGCGCGCGCATTTTCTTCGTTCACGCCGAGCCACACAGAGGCAAAGTTCTGAGTGCGCGCCCACTGGATGCCCGCGCTCACGAGCGCGGACGCAGCACCGGCTCCGTGGAACTTGCCGAGAACGTAACACTTGCTGAGCTCGACCGTAGGGCGCTCGATTACCGCGGCGGCAACATCCGGATCAGCAGGGTCCTCTGCGCAGAACATCACGTAGCCAGCCGGCTCGCCACCGACTTCGGCGATGAGGATCTCGCGAGTCGAATCGGCAAGGTATCGCTCGAAGGACTCGACCGATAGGTGCTCCCCGATGAAGGCGGCGATTGCCTCCTGCGTTGTCGCTGGTGGACACGCGAGCGGAAAAGTGTGACGAGCAAGATCGTGAAGAAGGGCGGCATCCGTCTCAACAGCACGGCGAACGGTGGTGGACACGGAATCTCCTTCGGCGGGATGCAACAGTGGTGCGCGTCTCACGTTACCCCGACCTCCGAACCGTCAGGGTAGGCAAAAACGGGGGCCGGCAATAGCCGACCCCCGTTTTATGAAGCAGTATTAGATCGAGTTTACGTCGACCGGAATGCCGGGACCGAAGGTGGTCGAAACCGTAGCCTTCGTGATGTAGCGACCCTTCGAGGAGCTGGGCTTGGCACGAAGAACCTCTTCGAGCGCTGCCTTGATGTTCTCGTCGAGCTGCTCAGCGGTGAAGCCAGCCTTGCCCACAATGAAGTGAACGTTGGAGTGCTTGTCAACGCGGAATTCAATCTTTCCGCCCTTGATCTCCGAGACAGCCTTAGCGGTGTCAGGAGTAACCGTTCCGGTCTTCGGGTTAGGCATGAGGCCACGGGGACCAAGAACCTTACCCAAACGACCAACCTGGCCCATGAGCTCGGGGGTCGAAACTGCAGCGTCGAAGTTGGTGTAACCAGCGGCTACCTTCTCGATGAGCTCCGAGCCACCAACCTCGTCAGCGCCAGCAGCGATAGCTGCTTCTGCTGCGGGACCGGTTGCGAAAACGATAACGCGAGCAGTCTTACCCGTACCGTGAGGCAGGATAACGGTGCCACGAACCATCTGGTCAGCCTTGCGAGGGTCTACACCCAAGCGAAGTGCAACCTCGACGGTGGAGTCGAACTTCTTGGAAGCCGTCTCGCGAGCAACTGATACAGCCTCGGTGGGCGTGTAGAACTTGCCCTCTTCGATCTTTTCAGCGGCGGCCTTGTATGCCTTGGAATTCTTGGACATTATGCCTCCACCGTGATTCCCATCGAGCGAGCGGTGCCCGCGATGATCTTCATTGCGCCGTCGATGTCGTTGGCGTTGAGGTCAGCCATCTTCTGCTCGGCGATCGTACGAACCTGGTCTTTAGTGAGCTGCGCAACCTTGACGGTGTGCGGCGTGCCCGAACCCTTTGCAACTCCAGCAGCCTTCTTGATGAGCTCTGCTGCAGGCGGGGTCTTGAGGATGAACGTGAACGAACGGTCCTCGTACACGGTGATCTCAACCGGGATAACGTTTCCACGCTGTGCCTCGGTTGCGGCGTTGTACGCCTTGCAGAACTCCATGATGTTAACGCCGTGCTGTCCCAGCGCAGGCCCGATGGGCGGTGCGGGGTTAGCGGCGCCGGCTTGGATCTGAAGCTTGATCAGACCTGTAACCTTCTTTTTCGGTGCCATTGTGTTTCCTTTTCGGTACGAACTGACCCGTGTGGCCAGCTCTCCCGCACCCCAACGGGGCGCGGTGGTTTTTTAGGGGCGCGTGAGCCCTTAAAGCTTGGTGACCTGGTCGAAGCTGAGCTCGACCGGGGTCTCGCGCTCGAAGAGCGAAACCAGAACGATGAGCTTGCCGCTCTCGGGCTTGATCTCGCTGATCGAACCGGGAAGACCCGCGAACGAGCCCTCCTTGATGGTGATCGTCTCGCCGATTTCGAAGTCGATCTCTGCGGGAATGGCGCGTGCAGCGGTCTTGCTCTTCTGCGATGCACCCTTAGCAACAGGAGCTTCAACGATTTCTACGAGGCTCTTGAGCATGTTGAATGCTTCTTCGAACCGCAGGGGTACCGGGTTGTGAGCGTTGCCCACGAAGCCAGTAACACCGGGAGTGTGACGAACGACCGACCAGCTGTCTTCGTTGAGGTCCATGCGAACCAAAACGTAGCCAGGGATACGAACGCGGTTGACGAGCTTGCGCTGGCCGTTCTTGATCTCGACAACATCTTCCATCGGAACCTCGACCTGGAAGACGTAATCTTCCATCGCCATGGAAACCTTGCGGTTTTCGATGTTGTGCTTGACGCGTTTTTCGAAGCCGGCGTAGGAGTGGATGACGTACCACTTGCCAGGCTGAAGACGAAGGTCCATGCGGAACTCGGCGTAGGGGTCAACCTCTGCCTCATCTTCGGATGCGGAAGCAGCGTCAGTTGTTTCGGCGCTTTCAGCCGTGTCAGCAGCTTCGTCATCCGTTGCAGCTACAGAAGCGTCAGCCTCCGCAGCGTTATCGATGTCGAGAGCGTCGTTCACTTCAGCATCGGCTTCGGGGTCAACAGCAGCATCCAGAGCTTCAAGAAGCCCAGCAAGATCGGCGTCAACATCAGTCGAACCATCTTCGACGTGCATTGCCTGGTGCTCGGCGGAGTCTTCTGAACGCTCTGCCTCAGCCAGGGTGTTACCCGTCTGCGCCTCATCCTCCTCGGAGGACTGCTCTGCTGCCGTAGCGAGCTCGGAGTCTTCGCGGTGGTTCTCGGACACTAAATCTCTTTTCGTTACTCTGCAATGCGGCCGTAGCCGCTGCGGTTTGTGAAGGGCCTAGACCACGAGGTTGGGATCGCCGAACAAGAAGTTCACCAAGGCGCTGAACCCAAAGTCGAGGCCAGAAACGATACCCATCATGATGATCACGAAGACAAGAACGACGAGAGTGAAGCTGACCAGCTCGCGGCGGGTCGGGGTCACAACCTTCTTGAGTTCGTTGATTACTTGGCGGATGAAGAGTGCCATGCGACCGAAGGGTCCACGACGTTGCGCGCTTTCCTTCTTCGCTTTGGCGACGACGTCCTCGCTGGGCTCGTCTACGACTTTCTTGGCCACTCTTAGATACCTTCCGATACTTCGGCTTGCTCGACCCACTCCGCGTTAGACGGACCGGGACTTGCAGGGCGGACAGGACTCGAACCTGCAACCTGCGGTTTTGGAGACCGCTGCTCTACCAATTGAGCCACCACCCTCTGCAAGAGACCTAAATCTCTTACTCACACCTTCGCACAAACACACCGCGACATCCACATTGAGAAGTGAGGAGCAGGCGCGCGAAAGTATGGCAGTTATCAACTACCTGAACAAGTGTACGTCATCCTGAGCCGTCGCGCAGTTCGCGCTCCCCTGTAGAGCGATCAATACAGAAAACCCGCAGAAAACGGCGGCTCGTCGACCCGCCCAAAAAAGATTTCAAGAAAGTTTGAAAACCCGCGTCATAACCGAAGGGGGTTGCAGTCTCTCTATGCAAGCAGGGCAAACCAACCCTTCTTATTTCGGGCAACACCAGCAACACCCGGGCACAACCAGCCCAACCAAACGAGAGCTAACCATCTCGTTGCACAACTCAAAAAGCACAACCACCATATGGGCAAGCGAAGCTGAGATCAGGCAGTAGTTCGTGGCACAACCCTCACGTTGGCCTCATTGTCGAACCAGCTTCCTTATCCACACAGGATCAGGAAGGTACCAGTCGTGTTCATTCAACACATCCCGCGCACTGGGAAGCCAGTCGGGAAAAGCAACCACACCGCAGGAGTCCGTTTCGGAGCGGCCCTCGGAACCATGGCCCTCGTATCGGGCTTCACATTCATTGCACCCGCTGCTGCTAACGCAGAAGAGACCAACGGAGCCTCGTACGCCTACGCAGAATTCCTTTCAGGAGATGTGCTCGGAACCGACCTCGGCAACGTCGCCGGCCTCGGCCAAGTAGTCGCCAGCAACAACGGCAACCAGGCACGACAGGTTCACCGCGATCCGCTCACCGTTGAAGTTCTTGGCGCGACCGTACTCAACCAACCGGGCGGCTTGCAGCTTCCCCTCCTCGATGTGGTGGATGCCGGCGCAATCAGCCAGTACGCAGAAGCCGACAAGAACGGCGTTTCGTTCGCCTCCACCGGAGCAATCCAGGACGATGGCGCGATCGGCGTAGGCAACACCTCGTCTGGACGGGCGGGCGACCTCACCGTTGACTTGGACAGCCTCCTCAGCAACGAGTTCGCTTCGGTACTCACTGACCTCAAGCTCGACCTCGATGCAGTCTCGGCTCGCGCCGACGGAAACATGACATCGGCATCCGGCGACTACACGCTCGCTGACGCCACACTGAGCTTCTCCAGCCCCGCCATCAGCAAGCTGACGAGCAAGGTCACGAAGGCGCTCGACGGTGTCGACGGCCAGCTCATCAGCCTGGGCGGCGACAACGGTGCTCTCGGCAACTCGATCGACGGCATCCTCGATCCCGTTCTCGGTGTCGTCGGTTCTTCGGCCGACGTGAAGGTCATCGTTGACGCCGACCTGCAAAAGGCAGTGAGCGCCCTGCTCGTCGGCAAGTATGGCAACGGTGCCGTGAGCTTCAACCTCGAAACGGGCGCCGTAGTGGTTGACCTCGAGGCTCTCTTAGGCGGCGAACTCAACAATCTGGCTCCGAACACCGAACTGCTCACGGATGCGGTCGTCAACCAGATCCTCAACGGCATCACCGAAACAGTGGCCGACCTCGCTGACGACATCGTCGAACGCGTCGAGCTGTCGCTGCGGGATGCTCGGGTCGAGGTATCCGCCAAGCTCAACCTGCTGACTGCTCAGAAGTCCACCCAGAAGACGGTGTGCCGCGACATCCAAGTTCCGATCATCGGCGACATCCTCAACGGTGAAGTTCTCGGCGGTGGCTCGTCCAGCGGTGGCCTCGTTGGTGGCCTGCTCGGCGGCCTGACCGGCGGTCTCACTGAAGGAGTTACTCAGGGCGTAACGCAGGGCATCATCGGCTACACGACAGACACCGTGTGTGAAGTGGTTGGTGCGGTTCTCCCCGACCTGCGCAGCACCGTTGACGTCAGCATCGTGGGAAACGTGGATGACCTGATCAACGGAACTGCGATCTCGGCAAAGGCGAACATCTCGCTTCTTGGCGGAACCGTCACAACCGGCCTCAATGTCGACACCCTGATCGGCAGCCTCGGCAAGAGCCTCAACAGCTCGCTCTTCTCCAACGACGGCGTGGTCACCTCGCTCGTCAAGAGCCTGAACACCGGCCTTGTGAACCCGGCAGTAACCGGCCTCCTCGGAGACTCCAGCGTGGCGACAGTGCTCCACGACCTGGTCTCGATCAAGGTCAACGTGCAAGAACAGTTGACTTCCACCGGCACCGTCAAGGGTGACATGTTCAGCGAAACGGCAGTGCGGGTGGCCGTCGGCAGCGGAGACGTCGCGACCCTCAACGTGGCTCGTGCCGTAGTCGGCCCCAACGTTCAGACCGTGATTGACCCCGGATGCACGGAGAACTGCGGCCCGACGGATCCTGAAGATCCCAACTGCACCGAAAACTGTGGCCCAGTCACTGACCCTTGTGTCGGAATCTGCCTCCTAGATCTTCCGACCTATGCCCTCGATGGGCAGCTCGCATACACCGGTGCCGGTGTTGCGACTCTCATCGCCCTCATCGTCGCGTTGTTGGCAGCGGGTGCCTACTTCGCGCGTCAGGGTTACCTACGTACACACCCCAAGTCCGAGCTCTAGGACTGCGTAAGTAACCTTTAGCGGCCGGAGCTTATCGTCCCCCCAGGATCACAGCTCCGGCCGCTTCTCTCTGGCCCTATCGCGTTCTCGCGGTAGGGCCAGTCTTCTGTGTGCGTGCCTGTGCACCGCCAGCAATCTCTGGGCATCCACGCATCCGAAGCCATAGACTTATGGCGTGACCTCACCTCGCCTCTCCGCCAGAATTTCCGCCATCGCCGAGTCAGCCACCCTCAAGGTGGATGCCAAAGCCAAGTCGCTTCTTGCGGCCGGGCGACCCATCATCAGCTATGCGGCGGGCGAGCCCGATTTCGCGACTCCCGCGAACATCGTGGAGGCGGCATCCAAGGCTGTGCTCGACCCCAAGAACCACCGCTACACGCCTGCAGCCGGACTCCCCGAGCTGCGCGAAGCTATCGCCGCCAAGACGCTGCGCGACAGCGGCCTCGAAGTGGGTATCAACCAGGTCGTCGTCACTAATGGTGGCAAGCAAGCCGTTTACCAAGCCTTCGCGACTCTCGTTGACGAGGGCGACGACGTCATCGTTCCCACCCCGTACTGGACCACCTACCCCGAAGCCATCAAGCTTGCGGGCGGCAACACCGTTGAGGTCTTCGCCGGCGCCGACCAGGGGTACCTCGTCACGGTCGAGCAGCTTGAAGCCGCCCGCACCGAGAACACCAAGGTGCTGCTCTTCGTTTCGCCGTCGAACCCCACCGGTGCCGTCTACTCGCCCGAGCAGACCAAGGCCATCGGCGAGTGGGCTCTCGAGCACGGCATCTGGGTGATCAGCGATGACATCTACCAGAACTTGGTCTACGACGGAGTGCGTGCCGTCTCGATCGTGGAGGCTGTTCCGGCGCTCGCCGACACCACCATCCTCGTGAACGGTGTCGCTAAGAGCTACTCGATGACCGGCTGGCGCCTCGGCTGGATGGTCGGCCCGGTCGACGCCATGAAGGGCGCTGCGAACCTGCAGTCGCACCTCACGAGCAACGTCTCCAACATCTCGCAGCGTGCCGCGATCGAAGCGCTCACCGGCCCGCAGGATGCCGTGGAAGAAATGCGCCTGGCCTTCGACCGTCGCCGCAAGCTCATCGTCTCGGAACTCAACAAGATCGAGGGCCTCAACTGTCCGACTCCGCAGGGCGCGTTCTACGTCTACCCGGATGTCACGGGCCTGCTGAACCGCGAATGGGGCGGAGTCACTCCGACTACGAGCCTCGAGCTCGCCGATCTCATTCTCGATCAGGCCGAAGTTGCCGTCGTGCCCGGAGAAGCATTCGGACCCAGCGGCTACCTGCGCCTCTCGTACGCCCTCGGCGACGACGCTCTTCTCGAAGGCGTGCAGCGCCTACAGAAGCTCTTTAGCTAAGACAACAAACGCCACCCGTGCGGTGAAGGAATTATGGATGCCGCTGACCGACTGAGCACGGCACTTACCGCTGCCCTGCCGTCACAGCGCCTGCAAGCTGCGATGTCGGCCGGTACCCACCCGCGTGACGAATTCGTGCGCGTGCTGCTTGAGCGGTGCGCGATCGAGCCTGACCTCAACGTTCGTGAGACTCTCACGTGGGCGTTGATGCGGCATCCGGCGGCGGTAACCGTACCGCTGCTGGTGGCCGAGACGCGCTCGGGAACCGCGCAGGCACGAAGCCAAGCGCTGCACACGCTGTCGAAGATTGGCGACCCTGCCGGCTGGCAAGCGATCACGCCCGAGGTTCTCAACGACTCTGACGAGACCGTGGCGCGCACCGCCTGGCGAGTGGCAACAGTACTCGTTCCCGAGGGACGCGAATCCGAATTGGCCGCACTGCTCGTGCCCCATCTCGGCCATGGCGAGCGCGATGCCAAGATGAGCCTCAGCCGGTCACTCGTGACGCTCGGCGATCACGCCGCGACGCTGCTCGACGAGATTGTTGAGAACGGCAGCGCGAATGCACGGCTGCACGCTATGACAACGGTGCTGCTGCGCGAATCCCCCGACGACGGCTACGAAGCCGCGCTCTTCGATGCAGAGCTACGCCTTCTGCTTGCGGATGATGCAGCAGGTGAAAGCGGAGAGTCCGACGACAGCGAGCAGGCCTAGCGCCCGGGCAACTCGACAGATACCGTCGTTCCACCGTAACCATTGGCCTGATCACGGCCCTCGATGGTGACCTCAGTAATGCCCTCAGGGATTTCGACGCCCGACTGCGTGCGCGTGAACGGCTGCTCGCTCGCGTGATCATGTGTGAGCGTGTGCTCGCCGAGTACCGTTCCATCGGGCGCTACTACGCGCCAGCCATCGGCGTACTGCTCGGGGGTGTCGTAGGGAGAGCTAATGGTGACCGCGAAGTCGAAGACGTTGGCGCCAGAGGGGGTGACCTCCACCTCTTCCACATCGGGGAAGAACGTGGTCGCGTCAGGGCTTGAGCTGGCTGGCGGTGTTGTGCTGAGCTCAGACGTGTTGTTGGAGGTGCCCGGCGACGAGCATCCGGTGACCGCACAGGCAACGGCGAGCGCGAGCGCGGCAAGAGCGGTGGTTCGAGTGCGGGCCGGCGAGATCATGGTTTGACCGTAGCGGCGCTGGCTGAATACTCGCGCAACAGCGCCGCATCAACCGATCGGTTGATGGACCTCTAACCGACTGCACCTGTCGCGCCCGGCCCAGACAAGCGACGATAGAAGCATGAACACCACCGCTCCCGTCGTGCAGGTCGAGAATCTGCGCAAAACCTACGGCTCTTTTGCCGCTGTCGACTCGGTCAGTTTCGAGATTCAGCGCGGCGAGACCTTCGCTTTGCTCGGCCCGAATGGCGCCGGCAAATCGACCACGATCGAGATCCTTGAGGGATACCGTGACCGAACCGGTGGCTCGGTGAAGGTGCTGGGCGTCGATCCGGGTAAAGGCGGCCTCAACTGGAAGGCCCGTCTCGGAATCGTGTTGCAGTCGTCGGGCGAGAGCGGCAATGTGTCCGTGCGCGAACAGCTGACCCACTTTGCTGGTTACTACCCCAACCCGCGCAATGTCGACGAAGTGATCGCATCCGTAGGGCTCGAGGCGAAAGCGGGCACCTTGATCCGCAAACTTTCGGGCGGCCAACGCCGGCGAGTGGATGTCGCGCTCGGCATCATCGGAAGCCCCGAGCTGCTCTTTCTCGACGAGCCCACTACGGGCTTCGACCCCGAGGCACGTCAACAGTTCTGGCAACTGATTCGCTCGCTCAAGGCGGACGGCACGAGCATCCTTCTCACTACCCACTACCTCGATGAGGCTGCGCAATTGGGCGACCGTGCCGGTGTGATTGCGGGCGGCAAAATGATCGATATCGGTGCCATCGATGAGATTGGCGGAGAAGAAGCGCGCATCCCACGCGTACGGTGGCGCGATGCCAACGGCAAGCACGAAGAGCGCACCCACACTCCTGGCGCTGTCGTGGCATCCCTCATGGCTGCCGGTGCAGAACCGGCCGGACTCGAGATCGTTCGCCCCAGCCTCGAAGACATTTACCTGCAGTTGGTCTCCGACCATGCACACGCACACGCACACGAAGTGGAGAACGCCCGATGAGCGCCGCACCGACCACTACCGAAACTGCCCCCAGCTTCGGCCTCGGAATCGGCCGCAGTATGCGACTTGGTTTCAGCCGCATCACGCTCGAAGTGCGCAGTTACTTTCGCCAGGGCGACTCGGTCTTCTTCACCTTCCTCTTTCCTGTCGTCATGCTCACGATCTTCGCGGTTGCCTTCAGCGAGCAGAACTTCGGCACCGAAGAAGAGCCGCTCACCGCAGCCGCCTTCTACCTGCCCGGGATGATCGCCGCGGGACTGCTGCTGAGCGGTCTGCAGAACATGGCCATCGACATTGCGATGGAACGCAGCGACGGAACGCTCAAACGGCTGGCCGGAACACCCCTGCCGGTGATGAGCTATTTCATTGGCAAGATCGGGCAAGTCTTTACGACCGGTGTGCTGCAAGCTACGCTCGTGATTCTGGTCGCGAGCCTCGCCTTCGACGTGGAGCTACCGAGTGAACCCAGCAAATGGGTGACGTTCGCGTGGGTCTTTGTGCTCGGGGTCACGACATCCGCCGTGCTCGGAATTGCACTGAGCGGCCTCCCCCGCAGCGGCAAGAGTGCCACTGCCGTCGTGATCCCTGTCGCCCTCATACTGCAGTTCATCTCGGGCGTTTACCTCGGCTTCTCGATGTTGCCCGAGTGGTTGCAGAACTTTGCCAGCATCTTCCCGCTCAAGTGGATGGCGCAGGGAATGCGCGAAGTGTTCCTCCCCGCCAGCTTCGAAGTGATGGAGCAATCCGAAAGCTGGAACCTTCCCGGAGTGGCCATCGCCACCGGCCTCTGGTTGGTTATCGGCCTGATCGTGACGCGCCTGACCTTCCGCTGGATCCGCAAGGATAGCTAAATGGGTTTTGTTCGGTGGATGAGCATTGCGGTGACCGTCACAACGGCGGTCATGGCAGTGCTCATCGTCGGCTCCGGCGGCTATAGCTCGGGGACCAAGACGGGCGCCGGAATCGCGTTGGCAGCTTTCGCGCTCGCCTGGTTCACGCTCGGTATTCGTTCGCAGGCTAGCCGCCTAGCCGCCTTCGCTTTCGTGACCGCGCTCGTCGTCACCGTGGGCGTGGCCGTAGCCTTCATGCCCGTGATGGCCACGCTGCAAGCCCTCGCGTATCCCCTCGTGTGGGTGATCTCCGAACGCACCCGCAACGCGATTATCAGCAACGTTGCGCTCGCCCTCTCCGTGGGAGTCGGCTCGATCATCAACATGGGGCTGAGCGTTGAAGCCGTGCTGTACAGCAGCACCGTCACTGCGCTCTCCCTCATCTTCAGCCTCGCCCTCGGCCTCTGGATCACCCAGATCTCAAAACTCAGCAACCAACGCCACGACCTCGTACTTGAGCTGCAATCCACGCGCGACGAACTCGCCGCCATCAGCCGGGATGCCGGCGTCTCCAGCGAACGAGAGCGGCTCGCCCGCGAAATCCACGACACCATCGCGCAAGACCTCACCGGGCTAGTGCTCGTTGCCCAACGAGCGAAGCGCGAACTGGATAACAACAACGCTGCCGCCGCAGCCGAACAGCTTGAGCTGATTGAAGACAGCGCCCGCGCAGCACTCGCGGAGGCGCGCGCACTGGTTACGGCATCCGCTCCCGTGGGGCTCACAGGCGACGGAATCACGAGCGCTCTGACCCGACTGGCCGAGCGGTACAGCCGCGAAACCCAACTGACGGTAACGGTGGATGCCGAGCACCTTCCCGCAATCGCCCGCGAAACTGAGGTGGTGGTTCTGCGCTGCGCTCAAGAAGCCCTCGCCAATGTGCGCAAGCACGCGAACGCGACTCGCGCCACGATTACGGTGAGCGTCGACGACGCCGGGCTCACTGTTGCCGTGACCGACGATGGCACCGGCTTCGACCCGACCACCACTCATACCGGCTTCGGGCTCGAAGGAATGAGCGAACGTCTGGCCCTCGTGAACGGCCGCCTCGATGTTGATAGTTCGACCGCGGGCACCACGGTGCGCGCCACCATCCCGAAAGAAGTTTTCGCATGATTCGTGTTGTCGTTGCTGACGATCATCCGATCGTCCGCAGTGGAATCGTTGGCCTACTGAGTTCGGCGGATGACATCGAAGTCGTCGGCGAAGCCAGCGACGGCAGCGAGGCGGTCGCCCTGGCCACCCAGCTCTCCCCCGACGTTGTGCTCATGGATTTGCGCATGCCCGGCCTCGGAGGCGCCGAGGCAACCGCGCAGCTCGTGGCTGCGCGCCCGGACGTGCGCGTGCTCATTCTGACGACCTACGAGTCCGACGAAAACATTCTGACCGCCATCGAAGCCGGAGCGAGTGGCTACCTGCTGAAGGCTGCTCCCCAGGAGGAGATCTTGGCTGGGCTCCGCTCGGTCGCCCGCGGCGAGGTCGCGCTGGCTCCGTCTATTGCAGCACTGCTCGTGAATCGGATGCGCGAACCCGCAAAGGTGACACTGAGCGAACGTGAAACTCAAGTACTCGCTCTCGTCGCAGCGGGCAATAGCAACCGAAAGATTGCCGCCGCCCTGTTCGTGAGTGAGGCGACGGTGAAGACCCACCTCATCCACGTCTTCGAGAAGCTCGACGTGAAGGATCGCACTCGCGCGGTGACGAAGGCGATGGAGCTGGGGCTGCTGCCCCGAACCAGCTAGGCCGCTCCTACTAGGCCAGTTCGACTCCGACAGCTACAGGCTCGGGCTGCAAGTGGATGCCATACCGGCTGAGCACGCACGCCCCGATGTAGCGGGCGAGTTCTGCAATCTCTGCGGCATCGGCGCCAGTGCGGTTGACGATTGCCAGGCTGTGTTTGGTGGAGACGGCAGCGCGCGACCCCGGGAGGCGAAAGCCCTTCTTGACGCCCGAATTCTCGATGAGCCAGGCGGCGCTGAGCTTCACCAGTCGAGGCTTGGGCGGCGGTGGCGGTGCGGGAGTTTCGCCGAGCGGAACCACAACATCGGCAACCGGCTCATCGTCGATGACCCAGCGTGGGGCATCCGCGGGAAGGGCCCGGGCGATGTGTTCGGGCACGATCGGGTTCGTGAAGAACGAGCCGCAGCTGGCCGAGTCAGGTTCGTTGGGGTCGAGCACCATCGCTTTGGAGGCCCGCAGCGCGAGTACGGTGTCGCGCACCTGCTGCACGGGTACGCCGTCTCCGATGTTTACGCCGAGCGCGGTCGCGAGTTGTTGGTACTGAACGGTGCTCTCGGGCGAGGCAGTGAGTGTGATGTACACGGCGAGAACAACGCCGGCGCGAGCCTCTTTGATCACTGAGTTGCGGTAGCCCAGTTCGAGTTCGGCGGTCGTCAGGTGCACGAATTCGCTGGTGTCGTAGTCGAGAAAGTCAATGCCGTCGAGCACGCTGGCAACTTCTTGCCCGTACGCTCCGATGTTCTGGATGGGGGCTGCTCCCACGGAGCCGGGGATACCGCTGAGCGCTTCGAGCCCAGCCCAGCCGCGTGAAACCAGTTTCGCTACGAGTCCATCCCACGATTCACCGGCTTGCACACGCAGGCTGAGGGTGGTGTCGGTTTGGGAGACGAGTTGAATGCCTCGGGTCGCGATGTGGATGACAGTTCCGTCGAATCCTTCATCGCTGATGACCATGTTGGAGCCGCCCCCAATGAGCAGCCATTCGTCGCCTCGTTGCCACACGTCTCGCATGGTTGCGAGAAGTTCTTGCTCGGTAGCGGGACGCAGCAGCGTGTGTGCTGGTCCTCCTACTCGAATGGTGGTGAGGTCGGCAAGCATCGCGTTGTGTTGCGGCGCTGTGCTTTCGCTGGGGGCGGTGTCGGTCATTTGTTGAGTTTGACCCTCACTTGTGATTTACCGAGCACGGTCTGGTTCGCGGCGCTGACCGTGAGGTCGATGCGCGTCACATCGTCTTCGATCGCGCCAACTTTGGCGCTGACGTTGACGGTGATTCCACCGTTGCCATCAACGACGACGGGGCGCGTGAAGCGTACGCCGTATTCGACGACTTCGCCGCGACCATCCATCCAGTCAATGACGGGCTGAACGGCGAGGCCCATCGTGAGCATGCCGTGGGCGAGGACGCCGGGCAGGCCTACTGACTTGGCGACGTCGTCGCGGTAGTGAATGGGGTTGAAGTCTCCGGATGCTCCGGCGTAACGCACGAGGGAGAAGCGGGTGAGGGTGACTTTGCCGGTGATGAGTTCTTGCCCGACGGTGAGGTCGCTCATTCTGTGCCTCTCATGACGAGTACGGAGGTTGCGGTGACGACGTGATTACCGCCGGCATCGCTGATCGCGGTTTCGGCGGTAATCATGTCGTTGCCACCGAGGGACTTGATGCTCGTGACGGTGAGGATGGCGGTGAGTTCGTCGCCGGCGACGATGGGTCGCGTGTAGCGGAACTTTTGTTCTCCGTGCACGATGCGGGAGAAGTCGATGCCGGTGTCGGGGGCGGCCAGGAGAAGGGCGAGGCCTGCTTCTTGGATGACGACGGCGAAGGTGGGCGGTGCTACGACATCCGCATAGCCTGCTGCTTTCGCTGCTTCAGCGTCGTGGTTGAGGGGGCTTTGGGCGAAGACGGCGCGAGCAAACTCGCGTACTTTTTCGCGCCCGACAAGATACGGGGTGGTGGGCGGGAAGACCCGGCCTTCTAGTTCTGGATTCACTGGCACGGTTACCAGTTTAGGCAGTGTTGAGGGTTCTGCACGTTAAAGAGTGAAGCCCCGGGAGACCGTGAGGTCTGCCGGGGCTTCAGGAATCTTGTGAGGCGTTAGCTCAGTAAATTTTTACTGGCAGCTGTCGCACTGCAGAAGATCCATTGGGTCGACGGGAATTGCGTATCCGCCAACAGTGTCGTTTTCGTTATCCATTCGATCCTCCTTAAAGTCTTCTCGAAGTTTGCCGACGGTTTGTCGGAGATTTCACTATATATGGGTAATGACACCCCTGTCATTACCCTAGATGTAGTGTCACGGCGTGTCGGCCAACTTTCTTTAAAACTACCCGCAGCCACCGACATTTCTCGGGTGAAGCACCTCGATGGAACATCGCAAGCACGGTGAAAAATCCAGTCGCGTAGTGCACAATGGGTCAACCAATCGCGGAAAGGCACCTCATGGATTCGACCAACACCCTTCCCCCCATTGAGCGCTGGTGGCCCGAACTGAGCATCGAGGCCAAGCATTCGCTGAAAGAAGATCTCCACGGCGAGATCAACGACTCGGTACTCCAAGAGATCGCGACGCTGACAAACAGCGATGCCGCGACCGCACCCCAACGCCTCGGTGACGACGAGCGGGATTACATCGCGACTCAAACTGAGATCGTTGACTAGGGCACAAGATACCGCTCCGGCAATGTGATGGATTCGTTCACCGCGTCCGCCGCTGCGCCGCAGAGCGAACCCCACCTCCGGCCATGGCAGCCCACTGATGCTGGCGCGCTGCTCGACGCCTACCGGTCGACGCCTGATTTAGGCATCCAATTGGGTTCGCCCACTTTGTTCTCAGAAGCGCGTGCTCGAGACTTCATCGCTGCCGATCTCGGACGCGGTAATACGCACCTCAATTGGGCGATCGTGGATGGCGCTTGTGCTGTCGGCAACATGGGGATTTCGAGCATCGACCGACGACACGACACTGCGTGGCTGTACTACTGGCTCGCTGCTTCTGGTCGCGGGAGAGGGTTGGCCACTCGCGCTCTCGCTACGGCCGCCGAGTGGGCTTTCGATGAGGGGTTATTCCGCCTCGAGTTAGGTCACCGAGTCAACAACCCTGCGTCGTGCGTCGTCGCCACTCGAGCAGGCTTCGCCCCAGAGGGCGTCCAACGACAGAAGCTGCGCTACGGCGGTGAGCGCTTCGACGTGGAAATACACGCTCGGTTGCGCACCGACGATGAGGTGCCTGTGCTCTTGTTGCCGCTCACGACATAGTTCACAGGAATCGTGCTCCGCCTGTGGATCGCACGTCTCTAGACTGATGCCATGCTGGCCCCCGACGACCTCGTGTGGCTCGATCTGCCGTTCTTTCGAACTACACTTCCGCGCGTCATCCGCCGCACGATTCGTCGCGCTGTACGACGCGAAGAACTCTGGAACGGCAATGTCGAAGCGCCGCTGCACACTTTCTTCACCGATCGCGAGCACGTAGTGAAATAGGCGATAGCAACCCGCGACAAGTACGCCGTCGAGGTTCCATCGCTTGAGGCGCGGCATCCGAATCTCGTAATTGTGCGATTGCGATCGCAGCGAGAAGTCGGCCGCTGGCTAGCGGGCGCCCTCGCGACATCCACGCACTAGGTCAGCTAGGCCTTGCCCTCGACCTCGCGGGTGACGGCAAGGTATTGCTGGTCATACAGCTGAGCGGGGTGGGCTCCCGCAGGGTATTCGCCTGCCCAACGATAGGACAGCGGGTCGTCATAAATCGTGTACCAGCCGCAACTACATACGTAGAGTCCCTGATTCTTGGCGACATTGAACTGTTCGTAGTGTTCCGGCGTTCCTACATCGATGTGGTGCTCTGCGTACACACGTCTGAGCGCTTCGAACCCGGACGTGAGCTGGGGGCGTTGCGCGAGCGCATCCACTCCACTCGGGGTAATCACGAGTTCCTGACCGTGCTTCTCGGCGAAACCTTTATCGAGCAGCGCGACGATGCCTTCGCGACACTTACTCTCATCACCCCACCACCCTCTTCCTTCTAACAGCCCGTCTGGTGTGAATCTGACGGGCGCTCGGAGTTGCAGCAGCCACAGCGCCCGCAGGTCTTGGTCTTCCCTGTCGAGATCGTTTCTCAGCCCTTGCAGTTCGGTGCGAGTCGTGGGCTTGAAAGCGGCCGCTTCGGGCGACCTGAGCGCGCGCCATCCGGTGCGCGACGGCGAGAGAATCTTTCCCAAAGGAAGGTGCTGATCCACGAACCGTCCTGTTGGCGTGCCCGGGGATGTTACAAGAAAGCCCTCTGCGATCAGCCTGATTGCGGCACTGTGGTTGCCGGTTCCCAAAGGGGTATCGACGAAAGAAAGGGAGTGCCCCTCGTCATTCTCCCGCAACACCGCGCGATTGATTGAGCACTGCCAGAGCGTCTTCCACTCCAGACTGCTCAGGTCGTCGGTGTTGAGGCGGCTCGAAAGAAAAGGAAACGTCACACTCAATTATTGCTGTGCGAGTGATCCTCATCCAGAGCACGTGCGCCCCCCAAAAGGGCTGGGCTCACCGGCGAGTCAGCGGTTCAGCGCTTCAGAGCTCCAGCCGTTCAACGCCACAGAGCCTGTGCGACTACTCCCCGCGCCAGGTTGCCGGCACGATTGTCCAGATCACTTCAGCACCGAGTTCGGCATCCGCTTCCCAGTTGTGAGGTTCGCGGCCGGGGAACGTGAGCGAGTCACCCGCGGCGAGGGGAATCTCGCGGTCTACGAATCGCGCGGTGACCGCGCCCGAGATCACGTGCAGCACCTCGACTTCGCAACTGATTGTGTAGAAGGCGTCACCACCGTTGGCACCGGGCTGCATGTGCGTGCGAATGACTTGAACACGAGATTCATTGCGCGGGGAGATGAGCCGCTCATCCACTCCTTGGCCGCCGAGATTGATGTGCGGGGCATCCGCTAAAGAAATTTTTACCGCTTCGGGCTCAGCGAAAAGTGACCCGATTTCGAGCGACAGAACTTGGCAGAGCTGCACGAGAGTGGCGACGCTGGGCGAGGTCTCGTCGCGCTCTAGGCGGCTCAGAAAACCCTTAGTTAGCCCCGCAGAAGTCGCGATCTGCTCGAGAGTGAAGCCCTGCGCTTTGCGGGCACTGCGGATGCGCGCTCCGATGGCGAGCGCTTCGGCACTGGGTGAGGGCGACAACGGTCTCATGGCTCTACTCCATCACTAATCAGGGTTGACGACGCGCACCTCGGGGTTTACTGTGAGTTCACGTTTACTGCTGATTATCGAAAGTTTACTATGACGAAACCTATTGTTGGCCCGGTCGATGCAAGTATTGTCCCTCGCTTTGCCGGTATCGCCACATTCGCTCGTCTGCCGCGCATCGAAGATGTTGAGCACACCGACATCGCGATCGTCGGAATCCCTTTCGATAGCGGAGTGAGCTACCGCCCCGGCGCCCGCTTCGGCCCGGCCCACGTGCGTGAAGCATCACGCCTGCTGCGCCCGTACAACCCCGCGCAAGACGTGTCGCCCTTCGCCGTTCAGCAAGTGTCGGATGCCGGCGACATTGCCGCGAACCCCTTCAGCATCGACGACGCCATTCTCGAAATCGAGGCGGCCGCCCTCGACCTCGCAACCCGCGCCGACCGCATCCTCACGATCGGCGGCGACCACACCATCGCACTCCCCCTTCTGCGCGCCGTCACCAAGAAGCACGGCCCCGTCGCGGTGCTGCACTTCGACGCTCACCTTGACACGTGGGACACCTACTTCGGGGCGCCCGTCACTCACGGCACTCCCTTCCGCCGCGCATCCGAAGAGGGTCTCATCGACCTGACCGCGAGCATGCACGTCGGCACCCGCGGCCCGCTCTACAGCGCCGAAGACCTCACCGACGATAGCCGCCTCGGCTTCGCGGTCGTCACGAGTGAGAACATCGAAGAAGACGGAGTGGCCGTCGCGATCGAACGCATCCGCGACCGCATCGGCGACAAGCCTCTCTACATCTCAATTGACATCGACGTGCTCGACCCAGCCCACGCGCCCGGCACCGGAACCCCCGAAGCCGGCGGACTCACAAGCCGCGAACTGCTGCGCATTCTTCGCGCCCTCGCCGACAAGAACATTGTGGGCGCCGACGTCGTCGAAGTCGCCCCCGCCTACGACCACGCGCAACTCACGGCTGTGGCCGCGAGCCACGTCGCCTACGAGCTGCTGAGCGCGATGGCTCCCCGCGACACCAAGAACTCGACCGAACAGCCCGAGAGCTAGAGGAGCACACCATGAGCACGACAACACCGCACGAGGACGACGTGCTCAGCGCAGCATCCGCCATCGTCGATGCCTTCGCAGCCACCGACGCCGACCGCTACTTTCGCGGCTTCGCGCCCGAAGCGACCTTCATCTTTCACACCGAACCCGCTCGCCTGAACGACCGCGCCGAATACGAGCGCCTGTGGGCCAGCTGGGTTGAGGGCGGCTGGAAAGTACTCGAGTGCGAATCATCGGATGCCGCAGTGCAGTCGTTCCCCGGCGGCGCGGTGTTCAGCCACAACGTTTTCACTCGCGTCAACACCGGCGATGGCGAAGATGCGTACCGCGAGCGCGAAACCATCGTGTTCCGCCTCGACAACGACCAGCTAGTGGCCGTGCACGAGCACTTGTCGCCCGTGCCCGACGACGCCGCCTCTGCCGCGGAATAGCTCACTGACTACCCGAACACTCACCCCAAACCGCACCCTACTGAGGAGACTGCAGCAATGTCGCTCTATTCCCGTCTAAGCAAACACACCCAAGATCAATCCGATGGCGGCAAGCCCGTCAAGGGCACCTACTCACTGCTGCGTATCGGAATGATCTGGCTCGCAGCCAACCTCGTCGTCACGACGCTACTTACGGGAACTCTCTTCGTTCCTGGCGTCGACTTCGCGACCGCGTTCCTCATGATCGTGCTGGGAACCCTCGGCGGAGCCATCGTGCTCACCGCCATCGGCGCTATCGGAACTCGCACCGGGCTACCGACCATGGCCATCACCCGCGGTGCATTCGGTACTCGCGGAAGCCTGCTGCCAGTCGCCGCCAACGTGATAGTGCTAATGGGCTGGAGCTGGGTGCAGGCGATGCTCGCGGGCGTTACCGTCAACTTCTTGGTTCAGAGCGCCACGGGCTACTCCAACCCCATCTTGTTCTCCGTGCTCTGCCAGAGCATCGTCGTAATTCTCGCGATTCTGGGCCACGAAGGTATCTCCAAGATTGAACCGTGGCTTGCGGTTCTCATTCTCGGCATCATCGCGTGGGTCTTCATCACCGCATTCACCGCATTTGACCTCGGTGATTTTCAGGCCGTTGCCCCGGATGCCAGCCTCGGCTTCACGCCGATTATCGTTCTCGACATCGTGATCGCCACTGCCGTTTCGTGGACAGTGCTATCGGCAGACTTCAATCGTTTTGCTCGCACCACCAAGGCTGGCGTGATTGGCTCGGGCATTGGCTACACCGTCTCGACGGTGACCGCGATGACGCTCGGCCTGACCGCTTTCGTTTACGTCATCCTCAACGGTGACGAGGCAGCAGCCTTCGACCCCACCACGCTCGTCGCGGCCTTCGGCGCTCCCCTCGCGATTGTGATCTTCCTCTCGGTGATGGCCACCAACACAATGGTGGTGTACGGGATGGTGACCTCGGTCGTCAACGCCAAGGTTGGCGGGCGGGCGAAGTTCTTGCCGACCGCGCTCATCCTCGGCGGTATTTCGATCATCGGTTCAACGTGGTTGCAGTTGCTCAACCAGTTCACCGACTTCCTTGTCGTGATCGGCGCCTTCTTCGTGCCGGTGTTCGCGATCATGATCGTGGATTACTACATCGTGAAGCGCGGTGCTTACACCAAGGACATCCTCGAGGCTCGGGGAGGTCGCTACTGGTACAAGGCCGGCGTCAACTGGTTCGCCGTTGCCATCTGGGTCATCGGAGCCACCATGTCGTACTTGTGGGCTTACGTGTGGTTCCTGCCGATCGGCGCCACCATCCCGGCGTTCGTTCTCACCTTCGTGCTCTATCTTGCCGTCATGCTTCCCGAACGAAAGCGCCACGATGCCGTTCGTAGCCAGCACCTCGCTGAGGCTGCGAACTCCGACGCTGCGGAGGCTGACGCCACGGCCAACCCCGTTGCCTAACTGGCACTAAGCCTCACCAGGAATCAGGTACCCCATGCGCGAGCTGAGCCACCCCATCACCAGCGGAATGCAGGTTTACCCCGGTGACCCTGCAGTCTCAGTCACTAGCGCACTCAGCGTGGAGCAGGATGGCGTCGACGTCAGCCTGCTCCACCTGGGATCACACACCGGCACTCACCTCGACGCCCCATCCCACACCGTTGCTGGCGGCCGAACGACCGCCGCGATTAGTCTCAACGAACTTGTCGGCGATGCGCTCGTCGTGCACCTCTCGCGGCAAAGCGCCAACGCCCAGTACGGCCTCGCCGAGATCACGGCCGCGCTCGGCGAGATCCCCGCCGCCGTGCCCGCCATTGTCATGATCGACACAGGGTGGGCTCAGCACTTTGGCTCAGACGAGGCGCTGCGTCACCCCGCGATTGCTCCGGATGCCGCAGCCGAACTGTGGGAGCGTGGCATGCGATTGCTCGCCGTCGACACTCTCAGCCCGGACCCCACCGGTGGGGGGTCTACCGATTTTCCGGTGCACGAGATCGTATTGGGCAACGACGGCCTTATCGTCGAAAACATCACCGGGCTCGAGGGACTGCCCGAGCGCGTGCGCGTTGGTTTCTTCCCCTTGGCGATCGATGCCGACGGTGCCCCGGTGCGCGCGATCGTTCTCGACGACTAGCTCCTGAACTGCCAGGCGCGACTGAATTGTCAGGCGAGGCTGCTTCACTACCCTCATGGATGACGCAGCGCTCGACACTGACGGCTACGATTCGAACTTTCTCGACGTCGCTGTTCCGTTTCCTTCACCCTCTACGGCAATCGATAGTGGCACCCGTGAACTGAGCTACACCCACTTCTCGGTGAGCCTGAATCCCACGCGCGGCCTCGCCGCGGTGACCGGCGTCAATATCGATGGCGCAGCGCTCGTGAACGTCGGCCGCGGCAATGATTGGCATCTTGATCCGCGCATCCCTGAGCACGAACAGACGGGTGAAGCCGTGTACGCCCGCAATGACCTCGACCGTGGGCACTTGGTGCGCCGCCGCGACCCGGTGTGGGGCGATGGGGCAACAGCGGCTCGCGCCAACTACGACACCTTCGCCTTTACGAACGCTGCACCCCAGGCCGCTGCATTCAACCAATCGAAGGAACTGTGGTTGGGGCTCGAGGATCACGTGCTGGAGTACGCTCGAGCGAACCGGAACCGCATAAGCGTGTTCACGGCACCGGTGCTGGGCGACGACGATCCGCTTTATCGCGGCGTCGGCATCCCGCAGCTGTTCTGGAAGATCGCGGCGTGGGTCGCGGCGAGCGACGATGGCACTGGGTCCGTTCTGCGGGCAGCTGGTTTTCTTCTCGACCAGCGACCGCAGCTCGCTGGTGTCGAGCTCGAAGAGGCACGCGCGCTGGCCCGAGCCGCCGACGCTCCCCCGCCGCTGGGGCCCTTCCGCACTTTCCAAGTACCCATCTCTGACGTTGCTGCGGCCACAGCACTCGACTTCGAGGTTCTGATCGGGGCGGATGCTCTTGCTCCCGTTGGGGCTGTTGCAGACGCCTCGCGGCCTGAGGCTAGTTGGGTCGAGCTGCTCGATCACTCGTCGATTCGGCTCTAGCATTGCCGCACTCGGACGTGACCGACCGCGACGATATCGCGTGGCGGAGTATCACCGTGGGCTACGAGGTCCGCGAAGCCCATCAACTTAGCGGAAGATGAGCGGTGCCGGAGATGTGCGCGACCCTCGGCGACACCGGATGCGGCGAGAATCCGAACCGGTCCACATCGTCGATTTCGAAGCCCGCGGTCTCGATCTCGGCGAGTGTGTCGCGGTTGGGGCGGCATCCACCCGCTATCGCGGCCCACGCCGGAGTGAGCAGATCTTCGATCGTCGCGACAACACGATTGCTCGAGCGCACATGCTCATAGAACGCGAGGTGGCCGCCCGGCTTCAGCACGCGCGTGAATTCGGCGAGCGCGGCCCGTTGATCAGGGACCGTGCAGAGCACCAGGCTGCACACGACCCAATCGCAGCTGTTGGTAGCGACGGGGATTTCTTCGGCGGTGCCGTCGCTGACGGTGATCGGAACGCTCGCCTTCAGCGCCGCCGCTTCGGCGAGTGACCGCAGTTCGGCATCCGGTTCGACCGCGTGAACAGACCGCACCGTCGCACCGTAGTGCTGAAATGTGGTGCCGGTTCCGGCGCCGACCTCGACCACGGTGCCGGAGATGGCGCGAAACAGAGCGGCACGATGAGCGTCGCCGCCCCGGGCATCCATCGTCGGCGACAAGGAAACAAAGCCACGGCGAAAGAACTGTTCGCGCCAGCCGCCCTCACGCACAGGTGCGGCCTGTGCGTGAAGGTATCCGGAAAGGGAGCACGTGACTAGATGAACAGCGTCGTCGTGGATTCAGCGGCCTCGCCCAAGAACGTGGCGACACCACCGAGTTCGACACCCTCGATGAGGTCAGATTCGGCAATGCCAAGCAGATCCATCGTCATGGTGCAGCCGATGATGCGAGCGCCACCCGCCATCGCCGATTCCATCAGCTCGGGCAGCGAGTGCACGCCGTTCTTCTTCATCGTCTTCTTGATCATCGCGGTGCCCGCCCCCATCATGTGCATCTGGGAGAGCGTGAGCTTATCGGCACCGGCGGGCATCATGCCGGCGAAGAGCTTGTCCATCGCCTTCCGCTGACGTTTCGGTGGCTTTTGCTGGCGAAGCGCGTTCAGACCCCAGAAGGTGAAGAACATGGAGACGTCTTCGCCCATCGAGACTGCGCCGTTGGCGATGATGAACGCGGCGATCACCTTGTCGAGGTCTCCCGAGAACACCACAAACGACACCTTGGGTTTTGCGGAGGCAGCAACCATCGCGCCCCCACCCACGAGTGCCAGTGCTTCCGGGCCAGCCTTGCGGATGGTGGCGACGTAGCCGGGCCCCTCCGGTTCGATAGCCACCAATTCGTGACCGTTGCGGCGCACCCACGCGGGGGCATCGCTCGCGAAGCCGGGATCGGAGACGTGGACCACAATCTCGTCGCCGACGTTGAGCCCCTTCATCTCAGTGGCGAGCTTCATGATGGGCCCCGGGCAGGCGAGACCCGTGCAGTCGAGGTTTACCGAGACGCCGGTGCCGTTGGCGACGTGCGCTGCTACCTGCGCCGAGTTGAGCGCTTCGGCTGCTTCGGCGTACGACGTTTCTGGTTCGATCGGGCCATCCGCATCCGGCTCGACCTCATGCCACGCACGGAACGTTTCGGAGCCGCCCGACAGCGTGGCGACATCCGTAAATCCCAGCTGCACGAGGATTCGGTACGCGAGGTAACTACGAAAACCGACCGAGCAGTAGAGGCGCAAGCCTCGCGAGCGGTCCCAGTCGCCCGTGTTAGTGCGAAGGGTCGCCAGCGGCACATTCTCCGCGCCGGGCAGATGGAAGATCGAGAACTCTTCGGGCGTGCGCACATCAATAATGCGAGCACCCTCGGTGGCACCGGGGTAATCCTGCGCGTACCAGAGGTTCAGATCGCCGAGCAGTACGTTGCTGGCGACGAAGCCGGCCATGTTGACCGGGTCCTTGGCTGAGCCGAACGGCGGAGCGTAGGCGAGCTCGAGTTCTTCAAGATCCCAGACGCTGAGGCCAGCACGCAGCGCGGTGGCGAATACATCGAGGCGCTTATCGACGCCATCAAAACCAGTGACTTGAGCGCCGAGCACCTTTCCCGAGTCGGGCGTGAAGAGCAGCTTGATATGCATCATCGCGGTGCCGGGATAGTAACCAGCATGGCCAGAGGGATGCACGTGCACGGCGCGATGGGTGACGCCCGCCGCCAGCAACTGACGTTCCGTCGCGCCGGTGCCACCCGCGACCATCTCGAACACCTTCACGATCGAGGTGCCCTGTGTGGACTTGTACTCGGTGTCGCGCCCGCAGATGTTTTCCGCAGCAACGCGCGCTTGACGATTGGCGGGACCAGCCAGAGGAGCCAGACCCGACCCGGGAAGCACCGTATCGGAAGTCTCCACCGAATCTCCCGCCGCCCAGATGTGGGGATCCGACGTGCGCATGTGGGTGTCGACCGCCAACCCGCCATGCTCGCCCAAGTCGAGACCGGCATCCCGGGCAAGGCCCACACTCGGGCGGACTCCGACCGAGAGGATGACGACATCCGCTTCGAGAGTCGTCGAGTTCGTGAGCTCCACCGTCACCCCGCCGCCGGTGCGCGGCGCGAAGGCGGCAGCCCCCGTCAGTAAATGAAGAGTGATGCCGCGGCTGCGCAAGTGGTGCTCAACGGGAACGGACATTTCGTGATCGAGTGGCGGCAAGATTTGATCGCTCAGTTCGACGACGTCTACAAGGGCACCACGGTGCTTGAGGTTCTCGGCCATTTCTAGGCCGATGTACCCGGCACCAATGACGACACAGCGCACTGGCCCGCGAGCGCCACTTGCCGCAGCTTCCAGCGCGCTATCGAGCTCGGCCTTGATGGCATCCATGTCGCCGATGCGACGCAAGACGTGCACTTCGGGCAGGTCGACGCCCTGCAGCGGCGGGCGGATGGCTTCGGCGCCGGTGCACAGGGCAAGGTTGTCGTAGCTTTCGACGTATTCACGCCCCGTGTCGACCTCGCGCACGGCAACAGTCTTCGCCTGGCGGTCGATCGAAACGACTTCATGGGCGATCCGCACTTCGATATTGAGGGACTCGCGCAGGCTCTCGGGAGTCTGCAGGAGGAGCCGGTCTCGCTCGGTGATCACCTCACCGATGTGGTACGGCAAACCGCAGTTGGCAAAGGAGACGTGATGGCCGCGCTCCAGCACGATAATCTCGGCACTTTCATCGAGCCTGCGCGCTCGGGCTGCGACCGATGCGCCTCCTGCCACTCCTCCAACAACGACCAACTTCATGGGATGCCATGCCTTCTGCGGCGACCTCTGAGCTGTGCTTTTCACAGTCCATCACTGCACCGCTATATAGCTCACGCTACTCCTGTCGCGGGCGCTCTGCGGGAGTGTTGTGGCCTGTCGCGATGCCCTGCTGAGAGCGGATACTGCTCGATTGAGGGCGGCTGGGCTGCGGCATCCAGAGACCAGTTTGCTAGTCTGCAACTCTGCCATTCGGGCAGTGCTGCAGTTTCCCTGTGGCATCCGAGAGGGGTCGAATGTATTCACCGATCGTGTTCGACTACTGGTTGCCGACGTACGAACGCGAGCCCGCTTTCGACGCCCTGTACGTGGTGCGCGTCGCCGAATCGCTGCCCACCAACACTGCCGTCACGCTGCTCGATGTAGCAGTGGGGCCGAGCATCGTGAGCCTCGTGACGTCATTCGCTGAGCGTCTCGATTTCACCGATGGGCAACGGATCACTAGCGATCAGCTCCGCTCCGAATTGGATGCTGCCGGCGTAGCCCTCAACGGAGCCGATCGGCTCTACTACCTTCCGCGGCACGCGCAAGAGACGCTGCGCGCCGAGGTCACGCCCGACTCCACTCGTCCTCTGACAGAAGCGGACGCTGCCGCCTTCGAGCAGTTCACCGCAGCGATTCCCGAAAACGAACTCGACGAAGCGTTCGTGGAACTCGATCACTGGCTCGTCTACGGAACCTTTGCGGATGATCGGCTCGTGGCCGCCTCGAGCATGTATCCGTGGCGCGGCTCGCAGCTGGCCGACCTCGGCATCATCACGCTGCCCGAGTATCGCGGCCAGGGGTTCGCGACTCGCACCGTTCGCGCTATCAGTGCGCGCGCTCTCGCCGACGGCTACGAGCCACAGTATCGCTGCCAGCCCGGCAACGACGGGTCGTCGGCCGTCGCTCTCGCGGCAGGCTTCACCCTGTTCGGCGAGTGGGATGTCGTGCCGCTCAACGACTGAGCCCTAGCGGCCGGAGATATCCGCGATGGCGTCGGCGAGATCGGGATGCTCGAACGCGAAGCCCGCCGCGGTGAGAGTGCTGGGCACAACCCAACGGCTCTTGAGGATGAGTTCAGGCTCGGTTCTGAGCACCCACATCGCGGGCTCGAGCATCCAACGCCACGCGGGCAAGCCGAACGGGGCACCTACCGCTTTACGCAGGATGCCCATGAGCGTGCGGTTGTCGGAGGGGTGCGGGCTCGCGAGGTTGACCGGGCCTGTAATCGCGTCAGCGTCGCGGATGAAGCGGATCGCGCTGACCACATCGTCGAGGTGAATCCAGCTGAATTTTTGGCGCCCGCCGGTCTTATGACCTTCGGCGCGACCACTGCCTGTCGGCGTCGGGCCGATGCCGCGGTACCGGTTGTGGCTGAACCACCAGCCGTCGATTTGGGGGCCGCCGAGGCCGACGCGCGCAAGCCGCAGCAAGAGGTTGGTGGCGGGGCCATCACCGAGCACGATCGCCATGCGGAGGGCAACGCGGCGCGTGTGCGGCAGGTCGCCTTCGAAGAATTCGTTCTCCCAGTTGCGGGCAACATCCACCGAAAATCCTTTGCCCAGTTCGCCGTTGTCGTCGCTATTGGGGCGGTCGGTTGAGTGGCGGTAGATCGTTGCGGTGGAGGCGTTCATCCAGATCGCCGGTGGGGCGGATGCCGCGGCAATCGCCACACGCAAGGCCCGAGTTGTTTCCACTCGCGAGCGCAGAATTTCGGTGCGGTTCGCGACGGTGTAACGGCAGTTGACGGATTTGCCAGCGAGGTTCACGACGATCGCTGAGCCGTCGATGAGCTGGGCAATCGCAGCGGGATCATCCCACGTGACAGCAGCTCTGCGGCCGATGAACCGCACGTCGTAACCGTCGTCTCGGAAGGCTTCGGCAATCGCTGGCCCGACGAAGCCGCCGGCCCCGGCGATAACCGCGATTGGCTGCGCTGCCTGAGGTTCTGTCGCTGGCTGTGCCGCTGGTTGTGCCGCGCCCGGTTCCGCTGCCGCTTGCTCTGCTGCCATGACGCCCCCATCAGCCTGAAAATTTCTCAGTCCAGCCTATCTAGTTTGCGTGCCGCACTCCCGCAGCTAAGACTGCACTGGCACCGCAGCCCGCACGAGCCCGCGCGCCAAGTCGATGCTCGCCGAGAGGGTGTCGAGCGAGAGCTGTTGCGTGACGAGAGCGCCCTCGTGCAGCACCAAGAGTTGAGTGGCAAGAGTGTCGGGAGCCGAGCATCCGGCCGCCGTGGCGAGCTCGCGGAACAGGTCGATCAGCCACTGCTTTTCTTGCGTGGCGACGACGTGAGCGGGATGAGTCGGGTCGGGCAGTTCGGCGAGGGCATTGATGAAGGCGCAGCCGCGCGGGTTGTTCTGGTTCCAGGTGCGCTGGGCTTCGAGAGGGGCGAGCACTGCCTCGATCGGTGACGAGGCGGCGGCAATCGTTTCGCGAACCAGCAATTGCCAGCGCTGCTCACGCTCGTCGAGGTACGCGACCACAAGCTGATCTTTCGAGCCGAACTGGTTGTAGAGGGTGCGTTTGGTCACGCCCGAGTGCTCGGCGATGAGATCGACACCGACCGCCGTAATGCCGCGGCTATAGAAGAGGTCGCCTGCGGCATCCAGAATGCGGTGCCCTGCGGCCGTCATCGGTTTTGTCTCCGACATTCGACACTCCTTTACCGATCGGTGTACTGTGGGCTTAGTTCACCGATCAGTATACCCACGAGGAGACCCCCATGGACGTTCCCACCACCATGCGCGCCGTACAGCTCACCCAGCACGGAGGGCCCGAGGTTCTGCGCGTGACCGAGGTGGCAACTCCCACTCCGGGGGCTAACGAAGTTCTCGTGAAAGTGAGCGCCGCGGCCCTCAACAACACCGATCTCTGGACTCGCGAAGGCGAGTATGGCCTGCCGGGCCCGCGCGCTGGCTGGCGTGGACCGCTCGAATTCCCTCGCATCCAGGGAGGGGATGTTTCCGGGCACGTCGTCGCGGTGGGCGAAGACGTCGACGCGAGCATCCTTGGTTCTCGGGTGGTCATCGACCCCGCCGTCTATGACGTTGACGAACCCGACGCGAACATCACGGGGCTCATGGGCAGCGAACGCGACGGCGGGTACGCCGAGTACGTGATCGCGCCCGCCGACCGCATCCACGATGTGACCAAGTCACCCCTCAGCGACGACCAGCTCGCCGCTCTGCCCATCTCCTACGGAACCGCGGTCGGCATGATCGAGCGCGGCCGGTTGCAGTCGGGCGAAACGGTGTTGGTTTCCGGAGCATCCGGTGGCGTCGGCGTTGCGCTCGTGCAGTTGGCGCGTGCTCGCGGTGCGCGTGTGATCGCGATCAGCAGCGGTTCCAAGATTCAGGCGGTTCGGGATGCCGGCGCCGACGTCGTTGTCGACCGCGCGACCGACGTGGCCGAGCAGGTGCGCGCCGCCGCCCCCAACGGCGTCGATGTGGTTCTCGATGTTGTTGCCGGAGACCTCGTTCACGACGGACTCCCCCTGTTGCGCAAGGCCGGCCGCTGGGTCGTTGCCGGAGCCCTTGGCGGGCACACGATCGGCTTCGACGTGCGCGACCTCTACCTGCACAACCTGCAACTCATCGGCTCCACGATGCACACCCCCGAGCACTTCGAGCTGCTCATGGACATGGCGCGACAGGGCGAGATCGAGCCCCTCGTCGCGGCGACGTTCCCGCTCGAGCAGGCCGCCGAAGCCCAAGAAGAGCTCGCTCGCCGGGCGCACGTCGGCAAAATTGTGTTGCGCCCTTAGCCTCACGCAGCGCGACCGACGGCCTTATTGCCGTCACGGTGCTCGACGGCAATAAAGCCGTCAGCGGCCACCGTGCTCGCCCTGCTGCGGTCGCGTTGCTCCCCACAGGCCGCCACCTCATTTAGGCTGAACCCAGCGGTCTGAGCGACCGGATGCAGGCAAGAGGATTCCGCCCATGACGACCATCCCTGAGTACGTTCCCACCATCGTTTTGTCGAAAGCCTCGGCAGGTGGCGATCACGAGAAGCCCGAGCTCACGGCGCTCATTCATGGGCTCGAAGCATCCATGAAATCGGCGATCGAAGCCACCGGTGCCCGCGTGATTAGCGTCGAGGGTTTCACCGAAGCTGACGTCGATGCTGCGCTTAGCCAAGCGGACGGTGTCGTGCTGCTCGGCGGTGGCGATGTTGATCCCGACGAGTACGGGGCAACGGAGCGGCATCCGAAGCTCTACAACATCGATCGCACGACCGACCGCGTCGACATTGAACTCGTGAATCAGGCCACCGAACGTCGTCTGCCCGTGCTCGCGATCTGCCGCGGGATGCACATCGTGAACGTCGCGCGCGGGGGCACGCTCATCCAGCACCTTGAGCCGAGCGCTGTCGTTCACAGCGGCGGCGGAGTCGACGCGATGGTCAACCACGACGTGACGCTCGAGCCCGCCTCGCAACTCTCCGAGCTCTATGGCGACGGCACGATGACCATTCGTTCCGGTCATCACCAAGCGGTGGATGTCGTGGGCGCCGGTCTCACCGCTACCGGTCGCGCGGCGGACGGCGTGGTCGAAGCGGTGGAAAGCACCGACCCCACCTCTCCCCTGATCGCCGTGCAGTGGCATCCCGAAGACGACAAGGCGAGCGAACGCGACCGCGAGCTGCTCTTCGGCTGGCTCACCACGCAGGCGCGAGAGTTTCACGCACGCCAGAGCGAAGTCGCGGTTTAGCGCTCAGTTGTCGACGCCCGGGGCGCGTCCCCACGCAAAGATGAAGCATCCTTGCGATTGGATGCTCGAGGTGCGAACCTGAGAGCATGCGGAAACCAGCTCTCACCCTTCTTGCCGCTGGCACCGCGCTTACTCTCGCGGGCTGCACCGCCCCCGTGAACCCTGAGTTCGCGCCCAGCAGTGCGACACCGGCCGAATTTCCGGCGTGGGTGAGCGAGGACTTCGCCGACGGATACTCCGACCTCACGCTTGTCAGCGAGGGGATCGAAGAAGCCGATGATGATCTCATCTATTCCGGTCGTGACCGTGAAGACAAGGTGTGCGTGATCGTGGCGACTCCGCCCAGTGGAGGCGGAGATGGCGACGACTGGTTTATCTCAGCGGGATGCGCGCCGACAGACCGCTTCGCAGAGAATGGCGCGATGGTTTCGTACAGCGGCGGTGGCCGCAGCGGCGGAGCTCACTTGCTCCCACCTGGCTTCGACGAACCTCTCGAAGCCGGCTGGGTGCGCGTGAGTCCACAGCTAGCGATTCGCTACTAGCGAACCGCCATTGCGGCGCGAACGCCCTCGTTGACGATTTCGCCGTTGGCGACGTTGAGTCCGCGAGCAAGTGCAGGCGAGGCGGCAGCGGCTGCGTCCCAACCGTGGTTCGCGATGGCGACAACGAACGGCAGCGTGGCATTGCTGAGCGCGCGGGTCGAGGTGCGAGGAACAGCGCCAGGCATGTTGGCAACGCAGTAGTAGAGCGAGTTGTGCACGGTGAAGGTTGGGTCGTCGTAGGTTGTGGCGTGGGTGCCTTCGAAGCATCCGCCCTGGTCGACCGCAATGTCGACGAGCACCGAACCGGGCTTCATCGACGCGACCATTTCGTCGGTGACGAGCTTGGGTGCTGCAGCGCCGGGGATCAGCACCGAACCGATCACCAAGTCGGCCTCGAGCAGTTGCTCGGCAATTTCGTAGCGCGTCGAAACGCGGGTCTGAACTTCGCCGTTGAACCGCACTTCGAGCGCGCGCAGACGCGGGAGCGAGATGTCGATGATCGTGACGTCAGCACCCAAGCCGAGAGCGTTCGCTGCGGCGTGCTCACCGGCAACACCGCCGCCGATGACAACAACCTTGGCCTTGGGGGTTCCGGCAACTCCACCGAGCAGCTGGCCGCTGCCACCCTCGGCCTTGAGCAGCGCGTGCGCGCCAGCGACGATGGAGAGTCGACCAGCGACCTCACTCATCGGGGCGAGAAGAGGAAGCGAACGGTCATCGCCCTGAACAGTCTCGTAGGCGATCGCGGTGGTTCCCGAAGCAACGAGGGCTTCAGTCAGCGCGCGGTCGGCAGCGAGGTGCAAGTAGGTGAAAAGAACGAGGTCTTTGCGAAAGTAGCCGTACTCCGAAGCGATCGGCTCTTTGACCTTCACAACGAGGTCAGCGGATGCCCATACCTCGGCTGCGTCAGCAACAATCTGTGCGCCTGCTGCCGCGTACAGTTCATCGGTGAAACCACTACCGATGCCGGCGCCAGCCTGAATGGTGACGGCGTGCCCGCCAGCCACCAAGGTGTCCACACCCGCCGGGGTTATCGCAACACGATTTTCGTTGTTCTTGATTTCAGCAGGTACAGAAATGCGCATCGACTTACCTTTCGCAGCGGAGTGGAGTTGCTCAACCCTGTCAGAAATTCTGTCTTTTGTGGAAAAGTCAGAATTTTGATCGGAAATTAGTTTGCTGGACCCTAAATCCGTGCCAAAATTGCGCTGAATCCGCTTTCCAACCGAAGGATCTTCGCATGGCTGACGAGCTCGACCCGATCGACACCAAGATCCTCACGCTTCTCTCGCGGGACGCCCGAATGAGCAACGCGGCGATCGCGAGCACCGTCGGCATTGCGGCATCCACCGCTCACACTCGAATCAAGTCGCTTTTCGACCGCGGCCTCATCACGGGGTATCACGCCGCGCTCAACCAAGAAAAGCTCGGGCGCGGGCTGCAAGCAATCATCGGAGTCTCGCTGCGCCCAGGTGCCCGCCAAGAAAGCATCCAAGCTTTTACGGAAGAAATCCGTCGGCTGCCCGAAGTAATTCAGATGTTCTTCGTGGGTGGCGGTGACGACTTTCTCGTGCACATTGCCGTCGAAAACTCGTCAAAGGTTCGGCTATTCGTGGTCGATCACTTGTCGGCCCGCCACAGCGTTGCCTCCACCAACACAAGCATGATCTTTGAGTACCATCGCAACGCGGTCGCTACCGACTTTGCCTAGAACAGCCTTGCCCTCCAGAGCACGCCCTCATAGGCTCGCTAAATGGCAGATAATCTCAATTTCACGGGGCACATCATTAACCCCGAGTGGATGCCGAGCTGGTCGGTGATCGAAGTACCCGGCTCGAAGAATTTCTTCGGAACCGGAAAATCGGTCAAGGCAAACGCCACGGTCGACGGTATTGCCGTGACTTCGGCACTCATGCCATCCGGTCAGGGCGATCATTTCATCTCCCTGAGCGCGGCACTACGCAAGAAACTGAAGAAAGACGTCGGCGACGAAGTGCAGGTTCACGTCGAGCTGTAGCGAGCTTTCCTTCTCCCCTTCATTCCTAACGGAGCAACGCTGTGACATCGATTCCTGAAGCACCCCGCCAACAGACCCCACCCCCGACCGCCGCCAACACCGCCGGCCTGGTATCTCTGTTCGCTGGCGTTGCGACGATCCTCGCTGGCGCCGTCTTCTATCTGGTGCAGACGAACCTCAGCCTCAATTCGGGCTACGAAGCGTTGACTTCGCTGCAACTGATCAGCAATGTCGTTCTCGTGACCCTCTCCCTGATCGGCCTCGGTTTCGGAATCGCTGGCGCAGTGCAGCGCCACAAACCACAGCTCGCCGCCGGGGTCGGCTTGGGAATTTCCGTTTTAGCTCTCGTTCAAGTGGTCGGCTCAACTGTGGTGTTTGCTGCAGCCGCGATGTTCCTCTAATCCCCCTGCTCGCCACCCCACGCGGCGAGCGCCGTCACGACGCTCTCCACGAGAGCACTGAAGCTGCGTTCGCGGTCGACGGGCAACTCGAAGGCTCCGCCCGTTTCGAGCGACACAAAGCCGTGCAGTGCTGAGCGGAGAAAACGAGTGGCATCAACAGCGTCGTCATCGCGCAGGCTGTAGCCCGCCAACACCGCGAAGATGACGGTGACACTGGCGTCCGAAACCGCCACGTCGTCCAGATCATCGGTGACCGGCGCACGCACCGTCAATGGATATTGCCCCGGATGCCGCAGCGCCCAGTCACGGTAAGCGACCGCGATGCCGCGGATGGCATCGTCGCGCGAGCGCCCCACTGCGGCCTGTTCCATTGCCGCAGTGAGCTCTGCCTTGGCGGCGAGCATGATTCCGCGCCGCAGCCCGGGCACTCCATCGACATGCTTATAAAGGGACGGGATTTTCACGCCGAAGCTGGTGGCGACCGCAGCCAGATTGAGGCTTTCGGAGCCGTGTTCGTCGAGAAGCTGGGCGGCACGCTCGATGACGGCGGCAGAGCTGAGTCCGACCCTAGGCACGGTGTCCTTCCGGGTCGAACCCCGAAGCACTGAGGAACTCGAGAATGGCAGCGGCCGTTTGCTCAGGTTGTTGCGACTGCGGGTAGTGGCCGGCATCCTCGATCATCAGGGTCGTGCCGCTGAGCGCGGAGCTGATCCAGCCCGCCTCCGCGTGCGGGTCGGGAAAGTCGGGATCGTTGGTGCCCATAACCACCAGCGTAGGGGCCGCGATAGATGCCAAGCTCTCCCCCGCCTTCCCGTGATCGGTGCGCGTGGTCTCGCTGAACGCGCGCGCATAACCGGGCCGGTGGAGCGCCGCGATCACCATATCCCGATACTCGGCAAAGTCGACGGGCTTTGCTCCCGCGTAAAGCTTGGGCAGGTAGCCCCTCCACACCGCAGCAGCCCAGGGACGCGCCATGAGGATGCGCATCACGAGCTTCAGGAGCGAGTTCGCGGATGCCGGCTCCCGCACGAATGGCCCCACCAGCACGAGACCGGCTACGAGTTCGGGCTCTTCGGCCGCGGCAATCACCGCAGCGCCAGCACCCATCGAATTGCCCACGACGACGGCCGGGGCATCCAGCTGCCGCAGCAGTGCTGCGATGTCGGATGCCGTTGCCTCATCACCATAGGAGTCGAAGCCCACGCTGCTATCGCCATGGCCACGGAGGTCGGTGGTGACGACCCGATAGCCGGCCGCCGCGAGCGTCGGAGCCAGAAAGCGGTAGGTGGAGCGCAGGTCGCCCATGCCAGGGACAAGGAGGAGAAGGGGGCCGCTGCCGCGCTCGTCGAAAGCGATCGTGCCGCCCGGCACCGAGAGGTACTGGGTGGCTGCATCGGTTGAGTGTCGGTTCGTCATCTGGCTAATGTAGTTAGCCAGATGGCTAGTGTCAATAGCCAACTTCAGCGCGAGTTCTCACCTGAGTTGCCAGAGTCACGCCCGAGTGACCGCCGCTAGTCGCGTCGTAAGTGATAGGTCAGTGCCTGCCGCACACACTCACGCAACTCCTCGACCGGAATTTTGTCGCCGACGTTGAATAGCACCGCGCGCTCCCCCTCGTAATCAAACGTGTCGCCGAACTGCGCGCGAAAATCGTTCACCAGATTCGTGCTGCAGATGAAGAACATTGCGTAGTCGTGCGCTGATTTCGCGTTCGTCGGCGCAATGCGAATCGTGCTGCCGCTGCGCGTCTGGCTCGTGAGGTAGGCCGGCTCGCCCCACTTGAGCGTTTGGGTGATCGCACCAACACCCTCGGTCTCGGAGGCCGTGCTGAGGATCAGCTCGCGAAGCGTGAGCAGTTCGGTGCGTATCTCCTCCGGGTAGTCGGCGAAGGTCGCGGCAACCTCGGGCGGCATCATGGCGTCTCCTGACGGCGCACCATCTCCGCAATCCACAGAGGCGCGTAGGGCGACGTGCATCCCGGCGAGGTCGGGTAGTCCTTCAGCACCTCGAGTCGTTCGCCGATTTCGAGTGCCCGCTCCCGAAGATCCGCGTGCTCGATACCGATATAGGCGAGCGTGTTGTTCATCTCCCACTGCAGCCGATCCGGGGCATCCTTCATCTCGGTCTCGACCACATCAAGCAAGCCGGGCAAGTTGAGCCCGTCAGCGTTCTTGCGCACCCGCTCGGCCGTCAGCGCCCAACCGGCACTGCGCACGCCGGCATCCGGGTCAGCCGTCCACGCCACACGCAACTCTTCGGCGTGCGGGCTCTTCTTGACGACATAGTTGATCAACCAGTCGCGCACCTTCGATGCTCGCGCCTGGCGCACCATGGCATCCAGTTCATCGCGAGTGAATTCCTTGGGCTTGCAGATCAGCAGGGCCACGAGTTGTGCGGGAGTCTCATCCGTCGCCCACAATTCCACGGCGAGTGGATGCTGCGTCTTGAGCCGCTTGGCGATGGCCCGCAACTTGCTCAGGTTCACCCCGTGGTCATCGCCGTGCCGTTCGTTCACGACGCGAACCTTCGGGTCCTCGAGCGAAGCCAACTCGGCCAATACTTCTTCTGCTGCAGCGCTCATCACCCCTCCGACGCTACTCCCCCATAGTGCTGCGGGCGAGTGATTATGTCTCCCAAAAATGTATCCACTCAGTTAGTTGCTTAAGGTAAACAATTTAGTTACCCTCGCTAAGTACTTAAAGGAGATGAGACTTGCTAGACAAAACGGATGCCACGGCTATCCTCAGCGGAATGGTGACGATTAGCCGCACCTTCCGCAAGGCCGCCCAGCGCAGCCGCGAGCGCAGTCTCGCTGGCACCAAATACGGCTTTCTGCGCCATCTGCTCGAGGGCGATGCGCGCCTCGGCGAACTCGCCCACCAGCTCGTTGTCTCCGCTCCGGTTGCTTCGCGCGCTGTCGAAGCGCTCGAAGCAGAAGCGCTCGTCGAACGCCGCACCGACCCTCTCGACGCCCGCGCGATCCTCATCTCCATCACCGAGCAGGGACGCGCAGCACTCGCCGAGGGCGACAGCCGCATCATCCGCAAGTTTGCTGCAGCTCTTGACGACTGGACCCCCGAAGAAGCCGACCGCGCCGTCGCCCTGCTCGCGGTCCTGAACGAGCGACTGGCTGAGGTTCTTCAGCCCTCCGAGACTCCGGCCGACGCCGAATCGGGCACCGCGCCCACCAAGGCGCCTGCCGCTACTCCCCTCACTGACACCCGCACCACTCACGACGAAGACGAGATCACTGAATGACCGCTCCCGCACGCGCCACGACACCATCCCCCGATGATTCCGGCGCCCCCGCGACCTACACTCACCGCGAGATTCTGCAGGTGATGACCGGCCTTCTCGCCGCGCTCTTCACCGCCATGATTTCCACCACGATCGTCTCGACCGCGCTACCGACGATCATTGCCGAGCTCGACGGAACCCAGCGTCAGTACACCTGGGTCATCACCTCGAGCCTGCTGGCGATGACCATCACCACGCCCATCTGGGGCAAGCTCTCTGACCTGTACGACAAGAAGCTGCTGACCCAGCTCTCGATCATCTTCTTCCTCGTCGGTTCGATCGCCGCCGGCTTTGCGGGTTCGATCGGCGTTCTCATGGTCGCCCGCGCCCTTCAAGGAATCGCGATGGGTGGCCTCACGGCCCTTGTGCAATCGATCATGGGCTCGATCATCGCTCCGCGTGAGCGCGGCCGCTACGCCGGCTACATGGGTGCCGTTATGGCGGTGGCCACCGTCTCCGGCCCGCTGCTGGGTGGCATCATCACCGATTCGCTCGGATGGCGTTGGTGCTTCTTCGTCAGCCTGCCGCTGGCCGTGATCGCCCTGATCGTTCTCCAGCTGAAGCTGCACCTGCCTAGGAACGCTCGCGCCAAGACGCGCCTCGACTACCTCGGCGCCGTTCTCGTTTCCATCACCGCAGCCCTGCCGATGCTCTGGGTCACCTTCGCCGGCAACGACTACGACTGGATCTCGTGGCAATCAGGGGTCTTCCTCGCCGCCTTCCTGGTCGTCGGCTTCTTCGCAGTCGTAGTTGAACTGCGCGCGCCCATCCCCATGATTCCGCTGCGCCTGCTCGGCAACTCGACCACCATCTGGATGATCGTCGCCAGCATCGGCATCGGTGTCGGCATGTTCGGCTCCGGCATCTTCCTCACCCAGTACTTCCAACTCGGTACGGGAGCGAGCCCCACGCAGGCTGGCCTGATGACCATCCCAATGATCATTTCGCAGCTGCTCTCCGCCACCATCGGTGGTCTCATCGTCAGCCGCATCGGTCGCTGGAAGCCCGTCATGATGGTCGGCAGCGTCTTGCTGCTCGCCGGCCTCACGGGCCTCGGCACCGTGACCCACGACACCGCGTACTGGACCGTGGCGGTTTACATGGTGCTCATGGGCGTCGGCATCGGTGGCCTCGTGCAGAACGTCGTGCTCGCCGTACAGAACACTGTCGATGTGAAAGATGTCGGCTCTGTCTCCGCAGCGGTTGCCTTCTTCCGCTCGCTCGGCGGCGCCATTGGCGTGACAATCCTCGGAGCCGTCTTGACCAACCACGTCAGCAGCAATATCGTCGATGAGCTTGCCGATATCAACGTTGACCCGAGCGCGCTCTCGAACGGCTCGGGCGAAACCAGTCTCGACATCACGGGCCTGCCCGACGTCATTCAGACCGCGTTCCACCACGCCTATGCGGATGCTTTTGGGTCCGTCTTCATGATCGCCGCCTTCGTGACAGCAACGTCGGTTATCGCGATCGCGGTAGCGCGCGGCTCGATGCTGCGCACCACGATTGGGATGTCGCCCACCGCAGAAGCCGAAGCGACCGGCGAGACTTCGACCGCGTCTGCAACGCAGCCTGCGACCTCGGCGGAGAATGCGGCCGACGAAACCGAACCCCACGACTGGACCGACTCGACCAACGGCCCAGCGAAGGGCTAGGCGCTAAGCGAGCTCGCGGATGGCAGCGACGAACTCGTCGATGTCGGCCGCCTGGTGCGCGAACGACACCACGATGCGCACGACACCGGCCTCCCAGCGATTGGCGTAGAAACCAAAACCGCGCTCATGGAGAGCATCGGTCAATTCATCAGAGAAGATCGCAAAGATGATGTTGCTGCCGGGCTCGCTCGTGACGGTCACGCCCGCGACATCCGCGATTCCGGCACGCAACCGTGCAGCCATAGCGTTGGCCTGACGTGCGTTGTCGAACCAGAGATCATCGGTTAGGTAGGCATCGAGCTGGGCGGCTTGAAAACGCATCTTCGAGGTCAGCTGCCCACCGCGCTTGTGACGAAACGACAACTCGGTGGCCAACGTCGGATCAAAGCAGACAATCGCATCCGCCGTCAGCGCGCCATTCTTGGTCGCACCGAACGAGAGCATGTCGACGCCCAATTTCCAGGTCATCTCGGCCGGGCTCACATCGAGGGCAACGAGAGCGTTCGCAAAGCGGGCACCGTCCATGTGGATGCGCAGGCCGGCCTCGCGCGCGATGCTCGTCAGAACGCGCAACTCATCAATCGTGTAAACACTGCCCGTCTCGGTGACCTGAGTGATGCTGAGCACGGAGGCCTGAACACTGTGCACGTCGCCCACCCCCACCTTCACTGCCGCACGCAGTTCATCGGGGTCGATCTTGGAGTGCTCGCCGCCGAGCAACACGATCTTTGAACCGTCGGTAAAGAACTCAGGAGCGCCAGCCTCATCGTTCTGGATGTGGCTGTCGCGGTGAGCAAGAATGCTGCCCCACGGGCGCGTGAGAGCCGCCAGCCCGATACCGTTCGCCGCGGAGCCCGTGCCCACCACGAAAACGTCGAGCTCGCACTCGAACGCGGCCGCCATCTTGGCTCGCATCTGAGCCGTGAGCGCATCGTTTCCGTAGGGGGCCGCAGGGCCAGCGGATGCCGCGACAACGGCATCCAGAATCTGCGGTGAAGCACCAGCAGCATTGTCACTCAAGTAGCCACGCAGAATGGAGTCGATCGGGGTCATGGCAGCTTTCTGAAACGAGAAATAGGGAATGCCAATCGGATGCGCCTCGGGCCCTAGGCCTCGAGCGCTACTAGACCGAATCGCCACCGCAGAAAGCGATCCAGTCGAGTGTTCGGCAACGATCAGCACTGCTCCGACCCACTCTTAGTCGATGATAACTCCCGGCGAGCGGCGCCGGATAGACGTCAGGGCGCCTCACCACCTTCGTGCAGGTTTTTTGCGCCTCACGCAACGACACGACGCCCTTTCTAGGGCTATGGTTCACCGCCTGTGCCGGGGTACCCTTAAAACATGAGCATTCTTGCAGCAGTCAGCAACGGCGGGCCCGATGCATCGGCAGCGATCGCCGTCATCGTCATGATGGTCTTTTGGGTGGCGTACATCGGATTCTTCGTAGTCCTCGGTCTCGTCTCGCTCGCCGCCTCAGTGCTCGCTCTCATTTCCCTGTATCGCAACCGCGACAAGCTGCGAGCGATTGAACTTGCCGTGTGGGTCGGCATTTCGTTGGTCGTCACCATCGTTGGCCCTCTCTGCTGGTTCATCATTGGTCGCCGAAAGATGCTCGACGACGTGCGCGCACACGAGCAGCCAACGCCCGCCTGAGCAGCGAATGTTACGAACAGTGAAAATGCTCTAATGAAGGCTCGACAGATCACCTCGTGAGGGGTTGAATCTAAGAAGAGCACAACCGCACCGCCGTGGAATCTATCCCCGCAGTGTCTGAGGTCTTCAATAGTGTGAACTCGAAGGAGTAGAAAACTATGACGATTGCCGCGCCCCGGCCGACCGAAGGTTCAGCAGACCGTGCACGCCCCACCGTCGCTTGGACGATCATCCAAGCAGGCCTCTGGGTGGGCAACGCCGCCGGCGAATTCGCCGGCATGATCGAGCGCAGCGCCGCCGGTGAGTTTTTCATTACCGACCACCGCGCTCGCCCGCTTGGAACGTGCGCCACTCTTGACGAGGCCAAAGCCCGCCACCAGCGGCAGTTTCAACTAAGCCAGCCCACCATCAAGCCCAAGATTTAGGGCTCGCCCTGTCATGGTCGTCACCGGCCATGGCATCCGCAGATCGGCCACTAGAATCGCCGCATGAGCAGATTCAATGACGCGTCCTTGGCGGGCGCTCCGGCGCTGAATCTGCCGACCAACTCTGTCATCGGAGCCCGCTAGTGGGCGCCGGGCACGACCACGGAGCGGGCACCAACAACCGCACGCGACTGCTAATCGCCTTCATCATCACGGTGGGCGTCGTCATCGCCCAGGCCATCGGCGCCATCGTCACCGGCAGCCTTGCGCTACTCGTCGACACCGCGCACATGCTCACCGACTCTGCGGGCCTCTTCATGGCGCTGATCGCAGCCGGCCTCATGCAGCGCCCCGCCACGAACACGCATTCGTGGGGCCTCAAGCGCACCGAAGTTCTCAGCGCCATGGCGCAGTCGAGCCTTTTGTTCGCCGTCGGTATCTATGCCCTCATCGAAGGTGCGCGTCGTCTCTTCGATCCTCCCGAGATTCAAGCCAGCAGCCTCGTGATCTTCGGAATCATCGGCTTACTCGCCAACCTTGCTGCCATGATCGTGCTCACGAGCGGGCGCAACTCGAACCTCAACATGAAGGCTGCGTTTCTCGAAGTCGTCAACGATGCGCTGGGCTCCGTCGGTGTGATCCTCAGCGCCATCGTGATCGCGCTCTTCGGCTGGTACCAGGCGGATGCCGTGGTCGGCATCCTGATCGCCCTTCTGATCGTGCCCCGCACCATCATCCTGCTTAAGGCCAGCCTGGGCGTGCTCTTGGAGTCCACGCCGCAGGGCATCGACCCTGAAGCAGTGCGCGCCCACATCATGGAAATGGATCACGTCACCGACGTGCATGATCTGCACATCACGCGCATCTCATCCGATCTGCCGGTGCTCACCGCGCACGTCATCGTCGATGACTCGTGCTTTCGTGACGGTCACGCCGCCGAGATGCTGCCCGCGCTACAAAAGTGCGTTGCCGAACACTTTGAGCTCAGCATCGAGCACTCCACCTTCCAGATTGAGCCTGAAAGCAATATCGGCGAAGAGCACGTTCACCACCACTGAGCAGTACGCCGCCCCTGAGCAGTGCCGCCCCACGCCTACTGAGCGCGCTGCCCGGGAATCGCCGCGAGCAGCTCGCGCGTGTACTCGTTCTGCGGGTTCGACATCACGTCGCCGGCGGTGCCCGCTTCGAGCACCTTTCCGAAGCGCATCACGGCAATGTGGTCCGAAATCTGGCGGATCACACCGAGGTCGTGCGAGATAAAGAGGTAGCTGAGCCCGAACTGCACCTGAAGGTCGACCAGCAGTTGCAGAATTTGCTCTTGAACCGAGACATCCAGGGCTGAGACGGGTTCATCGAGAACGATCAACTCGGGGCCGATCGCAAGCGAACGTGCGATAGCAACGCGCTGGCGCTGACCGCCCGAGAGCTCGGTGGGGCGACGCTGGGCAAGCGAGGGGCTGAGGCTCACGTGCTCGAGCAGTTCGTGTGCCACTTCGGCGCGGTGGGTGCGGTCACCCACCCGGAAGGCGCGCAGCGGCTCAGCAATAATCTTCTCGATCGACATTTTGGGGTCGAGCGAACCGAACGGGTTTTGGTAGACGACCTGCACGCGGCGGCGCAGTTGGCGCAAAGCTTCGCCTGAGAGCGAGGTGACATCGGTGCCGTCGAAAGTCACGGTGCCCGAATCGGCCGAGGCGATACGAGCCGCAATGCGCGCGGTCGTCGTCTTACCCGAGCCCGACTCCCCCACGATCGAGAACGTCGATCCGCGCGGAACCACGAACGAGACATCGTCCACGGCGCGCAACACTTGCGAGCCACCACCCTGGCGGCGCAGAGCGAACGTCTTCACCAGGTTCGAGACTTCAAGAATGTTGTCAGCGGGTGCGGCGTCCGCCCCGCTGTTGGCGGCGACAAAGGCCGTTCCGGATGCCGTGGCCAGGCCCGCAGGCTGCGCTGGGCGGGTGTGGGTGAATAGCTTTCCCGCGCTTGATTGTTGTTGTTCGCCGAGAGCCGTCAATGACGGGGTAAGGCGTCTGCTCGCCAGCCCCGGAGCGGATTCCACGAGTTTCTTCGTGTACTCGTGGGTGGGCGACGAGAGAACGTGCTCGGTGGTGCCCTGTTCGACAATTTCGCCATTGCTCATGACGGCGACGTAGTCAGCACGGTCGGCGGCGACGGCAAGGTCGTGGGTGACGAGAACGACGGAGGTGTTGTGGCGGCGCACGAGTTCATCGATGTTGTCGAGAACGTGGCGTTGCACGGTCACGTCGAGGGCACTCGTCGGCTCGTCCGCAATGACGAGTTGGGGGTTGCAGGCCCACGCGATTCCGATGAGCACGCGTTGGCGCATGCCGCCCGAGAGTTCGTGCGGAAACTGGGTGGCGCGAGCATCCGGATCGGGCAGCCCCACCTCGTCAAGAATGCGCACGGCTTCGGCAGCGGCGGCAGCCTTGTCGAGCTTGAGGTGCAGGCGTAGGGCTTCGGCGATCTGGTCGCCGACGCGCATGAGCGGGTTGAGTGACTTGCTGGGGTCTTGCGGCACGAAGCCGATGCGACCGCCGCGAATGGAGCGCAGCTCGCGCTCCGACATCGGGCCGAGGTCGCGCCCTTCGAACTCGATGGAGCCGCTGTCGATACGACCACCGGATGCCAGTCGCCGAATCAGCGCTTGCGAGGTCGTGCTTTTGCCCGAGCCCGATTCGCCGACGATCGCGACGATCTTGCCGCGCGGAACGACGAAGCTGATGCCGCGCACCGCCGCCACGGGCCCCGAGCGGGTCGCGTAGGAGACGTGCAGGTCGCGCACGACGAGGATGTTGTCGTCAGAAGTCTGTTGCTCGATCATTCGTCGCCTCCGATCGCTCGCGCTACCCGGTTTACGGCAAGCACGACCACAAGAATTACGGCACCCGGAATGATGCTGAGGCCGGGGTTGGTCGCCACGTAGTCGCGGCCCGCCGAGACGAGGGCACCCCACTCGGGAGCGGGGGGCGGGGCGCCGAAGCCCAAGAAGGTCAGAGCCGAGACGGAGAGAATCGCGGTACCCATCTCGAGCGCCGCCATCGCGATCACGGGGCGTGCTGCGTTGGGCAGCACGTGCTGCACGAGAATCGCGGGCGAGCGAACACCGAGCGTCCGAGCCGCTTCCACATACTCTTCGCTGCGGATGCGCAGCACTTGCGATCGCATCACGCGAGCGAAGCTACCGGCGGCTCCGAGGCCAACACCGAGAGCGAGCGAGACGGGGCCGAAGCCGAGACTGGCCACGACGATCAGCGCGAGGAGAACTCCGGGAACGGCAATCAGCACATCCACGAAGCGCATGATGATGAAGTCGGTGCGACCGCCAACGAAACCCGAGATGAGACCGACGACGGCGCCCACGACTACACCGACGACAACAGCGAGGGATGCCGAGAGAAGCGAGAGGGCGGCTCCGTAAATAACGCGAGAGTAGAGGTCGCGGCCCAAGTTGTCGGTGCCGAAAAGGTACTGAGCGCTCGGCGGCAGCAGGCGGTCGGTCGCGACCGACTCGAAGGGATCATGAGTCGCGAGCAGCTGGGGAGCCAGAGAAGCCACGATTGCCACGGCGATAACAATGAGGCCCAGAACAAAACCGGGCTTGCGCAGATTGGTCACTTCTTGGCCCCCAGTCGAGCGCGCGAGGGAACCCCGCCACCGATGCGCGTTCGCGGGTCGATGAAGCCATAGGCAACATCCACGAGCAGGTTGACGAGCGCATAGATCGCGCCCACCACCAGCACGACGCCTTGGATGACATTGATGTCGCGAGCGAGCACGGCATTAACGGTCATGCGACCGATTCCGTCGCGCGAGAAGACGGTTTCGACGACGGCGGTTCCGCCGGCCAAGTACCCGATGAGCAAGCCGAGAATGGTGATGGAGGGCAGCAGTGCGTTGCGCAACAAGTGCTTCGTGAAGATGCGGCGCGGCGGCACGCCCTTGGCGACGGCCGTAAAAACGTAGGGGCTGTTCTGGGCTTCGAGCACGGCAGACGAGAAGACTTGGAAGAAGAGAGCGCCAACGGGCAGGGCGAGCGTGATCGCGGGCAGGATGGCCGCGTCGAAGCTGCGAGCGCCGGCCGAGGGCAGCCAGCCGAGAGTGAAAGCGAAGACGCTGATCAGCAGCAGGCCGCTCAGGAAGGCGGGCACCGCGATCCCGAATGGTGGAATCTGCAACAGCAGTTGGCGCAGCCACGGCCACGGTGCGGCGTAGGCCAAGAAGGTGATGAGAACGGCGGTGGTGACGCCGAAGAGCAGAGCGAGCGAGGCAATCTGCACGCTGAAGGGGAAGGCCCGGGCGATCATCTCTGTCACGGGAACACCGGTGGAGATGGAGATACCCAGGTCACCCTGTGCCGCCGCGATGAGGTGGCCGAAGTACTGCTGCCAGAGTGTTCCGTCGAGCCCGTACTGCACGCGCAAGGCGTCGAGCTCAGCCGGATCGATGACCGTTGATGCGCCGCCCTTTGCTGCAAGGGCGGCGATCAACGGGTCACCGGGCAGGAAATGGACCAGCACGAAAACGAGCGTGTAGGTAGCCACAACAACGAACAGGAACTGTCCGAGTTTGGGCAGCAAGTAGCCTGCCCAGGCTTTCACCTGTGTCACGACTGACGCTCTTTCATGCTGGTCACATCACCTAGTGAGAGTTATTCCGAGACGCTGACGTCGTACATGATCAGTCGCGACGACGAGTCGAAGGTCAGACCAGAAACGTTGGCGGTTGAGGCGTGCACCTGAGCTACTTCGAGAAGTGGGATCAGGTACGCACGGTCAATAATCATCTCCTGAATTTCGGCGATGAGTGCCGTGCGCTCGGTGGTGTCTGCCGTGCTGGCCTGCTCGTTGAGCAGGGATTCCAGTTCGGCGTCGTCGATGATGGCCCACTTAGAGACGGCATCCTTCGAGAACGTGACCCGCAAAACGTCGGGGTCAGTGCGCGTAAGGCTGGCGCTCAAGAAGTCGTAGTCACCGGTCGCGATGGCTCCGAAGAAGTCTCCGGCGGTCACGATGTCGAGCTGCAGGTCAATGCCAGCCTTAGCGAGCTGAATCTGAGTTGCCTCAAGAACGTCCTGGCCGTAGAAGGCAGTAACGCTCATGGTGAGACGCTGGCCGTCCTTCTCGCGGATGCCGTCAGAGCCGACTACCCAACCGTTGTCGTCGAGCAACGCGTTGGCTGCGTCGAGGTCGTAGGCCATGGCGTCTTCCTGGCTGCTGTAGCCAGGAGTAGCGGAGCTCAGCGCGCTCGACGCGGGCTGCGACTGCGACGAACCGGTGAGGGCGGTGATTTCTGCACGGTCGGTAGCGAGCAGCATTGCCTTGCGCACAATCTCGTCGCTGACGACGGGACGCGTGGTGTTGGGCACGAGGCTCGTGGGCATTCCGGGGTTTCCGCGGGCGTAGATGTTGTAGTCCGCGGTGTCGAAGCGGCTCTCGTCTACAGCAGGAAGATCCTGAATGATGTCGAATTCGCCAGTCTGCAGTCCACCGGTGCGCACGCCTGCCTCAGGCGTGATGGGGAACGTGACGGTGTCAACGAGTGCTTCACCGCTGTGGCCGCGAAGCTCGGATGCCCAGTCGTAACCGACACGCTTGGCGATCACGACGGAGTCGTTAGCCACGTAGGAGTCGATCGTGAAGGGACCAGTGCCGACGACAGTCTGGCAACGGTCTTCGGGGCTGAGCTCGGTGGTCGCGTCAGAGACGAGGCCGAGCGTGATGGTGCTGGCACCCTGCAAGAACTGAGCGTTCGACGACTCGAAGTTCACAGTCACCGTGTTCTCGTCAACAGCGGTGCTGCCTTCGTAGCCGGCGAGGTACTGCGAGGCGAGGGATGCGGTGGAACCCATCTCGAAGAGAGCGTCGAGGTTCTTGACCACGGTGTCTGCCGTCAGCGCAGTCTCATCGCTGAAGGTAACGTCATCGCGCAGCACGAAGGTGAACTCGGTGAGGTCATCGTTGGTTTCCCAGCTCTCAGCGAGCCACGGCACCAGTTCGCCGGTTTCGGCATCCTGATCAATGAGCGAGTCAACAACCTGGCGGCCAATGTTGAGCGCGGTGGTGAGGGTGACCTGCTGAGGGTCGAGGCACACGGGGTCGTCCGTGACAGCCATCGTGATATCCGTTTTGGGCGAAGCGGCTGGCCCTGCCGCGCAAGAGGCCAATAGGCCCAGTGCGGCAAGCGCTCCGATGGGCGCAATGCCCCAGCGAAGTACTCGGTTTTTCGGGGAGTTCATACTCGGTCCTTTCAGTGCTGTCTACGCAACGTGGTGAGCGTTGCGGTGGTACTGCGGAATGTGATGCGAATGCTGGTGGAGCTGGTCATGCCGGTGATGCGGTTACTACTGGAGGTAGTCGATCTGGTGACGCTGGTAACGCTGGTGACGCGATTACTGCGGGAGTTCTCCGAACACGACGACACCGCGCGAGACAACCGCGACGATGTTCTCGGTACGAAGCTGAGCGATGTCTTCCCACGGGCGACCCTTGAGCACGACAAAGTCTGCACCCATTCCGGTCGCGAGGGTTCCCACCTTGGCGGCCAGACCGATTGCATCGGCGGCATCCGAGGTCGCGGACTGCAGCGCACGTTCTGCGCTCCAGCCGAACATCTCGGCCATCAGACGTACTTCTTCCATCTGATCGCCGAATTTTACGAAGATGCCATTGGCATCGGTGCCGAGCACGAAGCGCACCCCGGCGCGACCTGCGGCAGCAAAGTTGGTGTTGCGCTCGATCACGACGGCTTGCGCCTTTTCTTGCGCTTCGGCCGAGACCGGGATGCGGGCTTCGGCGATCACGTCGTTGATCATGAGCGTGGGAGCCACCGAGATGTTGCGCTCGAGCAGTGTTGGCCACTGCTCTTCGGTGATGCCGGTGCCGTGTTCGAGGGAGTCGACTCCGGCATCCAAAGCAATCTGGTTGCCTTCGGTGGAGTGACTGTGCGCGGCGACCTTGAGGCCGAGCGCGTGAGCTTCGTCGAGGGTTGTCTCAATTTCGGCGATGGTCTGATTGCGCCAGCCGACCTTGTCGCCGGTCGAGAGAACGCCACCACTGGTGAAGATCTTGATGCCGTCAACACCGGCGCGAGCGTATTCGCGCACGAGCTTGCGGCACTCGTCTGGACTATCGGCGGTGGGCGTGCGGTGCGGGTAGTGCGGCGGGATGAAGAGATCGCCGTGGCCCGCCGTCATGCCGACGGGGCCGTGCACGAGAATGCGCGGGCCCTGTTGAATGCCCTGTTCGAAAGCGCGCTTGACGGCCAGTTGACGACCGTCGCCGGCGAGATCGCGCAGCGTCGTGACGCCGTTACGGGCCGCCTGATGGGCGTTCGCCGCGATGTGGAAAACCTGTTCTTCCCACGGCGTCATGAGCGGCCACGAAACCCAGTCGACCTTGTCTGGTCCGGCATAGCCGCCGAGGTGAACGTGGGTGTCAATGAGGCCTGGAATCACGCTGTATTCGGATGCCGTGGTTGCGGCATCCGAGTCGGTGGCGTTGGCGTCGTTCACGGTTTCTACCGCGTCGATCCGGTCACCTGTCCAGCTGAGGGAACCAATGCCGTGCGCGACCGTGCCATCCCATAGCGATATTCCCTCGATGCGCTGGGATATTTCGGTCACGAATGGCTCCTTCAACTTATGATTTGTATGACGCTAGCAGAAGAGTCGCACTTGTAAACAAGTGACGGTACCCTGAAACACAGCAGCGGACACGTCGAATGAGGTGCGCCACAAGCGCACACCACGCGCCATGTCGCGCCGCCTGAGAGGAATCAACGATGAAAGCCCTCTACAAGGACAAGGCCGGACCGGGCCTCATATTGGCCGAACGCCCCGAACCAACGCCCGGTCGCGGCGAGGTAAAAATCAGAGTCGCCCGCACCGGAATTTGTGGCACTGACCTGCATATTGAATCGTGGGATGCGTGGGCCGCCGGCGCTATTAATGCTCCCCTCATCCCCGGCCACGAGTTCTCGGGCCACGTTGTTGAGCTGGGCGAAGGAGTGACTTCGGTCGACGTCGGCGCCCTCGTCTCTGGTGAAGGCCACGTCGTCTGCGGTCACTGCCGCAACTGCCGCGCCGGCCGCCGCCACCTCTGCAAATTCACTTCAAGCATTGGTGTAAACCGCGACGGCGCCTTCGCCGAGTTCGTCGTGATTCCCGAACAGAACGTCTGGGCGCATCCGCTCGACATCGACCCCGAGCTTGCCGCCATCTTCGACCCCCTCGGCAATGCTGTGCACACCGCACTCTCGTTTCCGATGGTCGGCGAAGACGTGCTCATCACGGGTGCCGGACCGATCGGGCTCATGGCCGCGAAGGTTGCTCGCCACATCGGTGCGCGCCACATCGTGATGACCGACGTGAATGAAGAACGCCTGCAGCTCGCCCGCGACATGGGCGTCGACCTCGCGATCAACGTGTCGACGACCCGCATCGCTGAAGCTCAAGAACAGCTCGGCATGAAAGAGGGCTTCGACATCGGGCTCGAAATGAGCGGTCACCCCACCGCGCTTCCCGAGATGATCAGCAACATGAATCAGGGCGGCCGCATTGCGATGCTCGGCCTGCCCGCCGAACCCATCGGCATCGACTGGGCCACCGTCGTGACCCACATGATCACCATCAAGGGCATCTACGGCCGCGAAATGTTCGAGACCTGGTACGCCATGAACGCCATGGTGCACACCGGTTTGGATGTCTCTGCCGTGGTCACCGACCGCTTCCCCGCCGAACAGTGGGAAGAAGCCTTCGCGACCGCTCGCCGCGGAAACGGCGGCAAGGTCATCATCGACTGGTCGTAGTCGACCACCCCGCTGAAGCCATCCCGGCCCGCCACCCCACAACTTTCAGGAGCACATCATGTATGGAACAGTTCGCGACCAACTCAACGACACCCTGAGCGAGATCCGCTCGGCTGGCCTCTACAAGACTGAGCGCCAGCTCGACACCGCGCAGGCAGCGCATGTGGAAGCGGGCGGCAAGCCCGTTCTCAACTTCTGCGCCAACAACTATCTCGGCCTCGCCAACCACCCGCGCCTCGTGGCCGCCGCCAAGAACGCCCTCGACGACTGGGGCTTCGGCATGGCGAGTGTGCGCTTCATCTGCGGCACCCAGACCCAGCACGTTGAGCTCGAAAACCGGCTTTCGGCGCTGCTGAGCATGGAGGCGACCATCCTGTTCCCCTCGTGCTTCGACGCCAATGGCGGCATCTTCGAGGTGCTGCTCGGTGCCGAGGATGCGGTGATTTCGGACGAGCTGAATCACGCCTCGATCATCGACGGCGTTCGCCTCTCGAAGGCCGCCCGTTACCGCTACAAGAACCGCGACATGGCTGATCTTGAAGCTCAGTTGATTGCTGCGAAGGATGCCCGCCGCCGCCTCATCGTCACCGATGGCGTCTTCTCGATGGACGGCTACCTCGCGCCGCTCGAAGCGATCTGCGACCTCGCCGAGCAGTACGACGCGATGGTTATGGTCGATGACTCGCACGCCGTCGGGTTCGTCGGCGAGACCGGAGCCGGAACCCCCGAGCACTGCGGCGTCTCCGACCGCGTCGACATCATCTCGGGCACGCTCGGCAAGGCCCTGGGCGGAGCATCCGGTGGCTACATCAGCGCCCACGCCGAGATTGTGGAATTGCTGCGCCAGCGTGCGCGCCCGTACCTGTTCTCGAACGCCGTTGCCCCCTCGGTGGTCGCCGGCTCGATCGAAGCGCTCAACCTTGTGGCCGCAGGGGCCGAGAGCCGCGCCAAGCTCAAGGCGAATGCGGAACAGTTCCGCAGCGGAATGGCCGAGGCCGGGTTCACGCTACTGCCGGGCGAGCATCCGATCATTCCGGTCATGTTTGCCGACGAGCACGAAGCAGGGGCCATGGCGGATGCCCTGCTCACGCTCGGCGTCTACGTGATCGCGTTCTCGTTCCCGGTCGTGCCGTTGGGCAAAGCTCGTATTCGCGTACAGTTGTCGGCTGGACACTCAAGCGAGGACATCAGCCGCTGCGTTGAGGCTTTTGTGGCCGCCCGAGAGTCGATCGCCGCATAGGAGCGCACATGGAAATTACGGTCCCCGAAGGCCGCATCGTTACTGGATCGCTCACCGAAGACGAGCGAATTCTCAGTGGCGTGCTTCGCCATGTGCGTGAGGCTGCTCGCGACTCCAACTTTCTGCTTCCCGGCGAGCTCAAGCTTGCCGAGTGGTTGAACTGCAGCCGCCCGCAGGTTCGGGTGGCGCTCGCACAGTTGGAGCGTCAAGGGATTGTGATTCGCAGCCAGGGCGCCGCTACGGTGGTCGACCCGGTTGCCCTGCGATTGAGCGCACGCTTCGAAGCGAGTGTGTCCTATGGCGAAGTGCTCGCCCGCATGGGCTACACACCCTCGGTCGAAATTTTGACCGCCGAAACGATCGAGCTGCCCGCCGATCTCGCTCCCCTCCTGTCACCGCTCAGCACCACCCGCGCCGTGAAGATCGTGTTGCGCTGGTACGCCGACGACCAGGCCGCGATGGTCGCCGAGTACACGATCCCGTTGCCCGCTGGCGAGCACGACCCGATCAACCCCACCGACCCGGTCTATGAGTCGGCCAAGAACCTGTGGGGTGAAGGCATCGCGTGGGAAATCGTGACCGCCGGTGTTGCGCTGCTCGACGACAAATACGCGGATCTGCTGCAGCTCGAGAAGGGCACCGAGGCCAAAATGTGGGAGACCATCGGCGTCACCCTCAGCGGCGAGCGCATCTTCTACGCCCTCGAACACCACCACCCCACGCTCGTCATGTACTCCTTTGTGCGCACCATGCGGGCACCGTGGAGTGCGATCCCCGGGCACTAGATTTACTCGCGCGCCGCGACCAACGGCCGCCTGAATTCGGATGCTGTTCTTCTGAGTTTCGGAATTCTGCGGGGGCGCCGCCCTGTTGACCTAGGCATGAGAGCAATTGTTTACCGCGAGACCGGCGACCCCTCCGTACTTCAGTTGGTGGAGCGGCCCACGCTCGAACCAGCTACCGGCGAAGTGCGTGTGCGCATTGTCGTGAGCGGGGTGAACCCGACCGACTGGAAGTCGCGGCGCGGGGCGGCATCCGGTCAGGCATTGCCCTTTGATGAGGTTGTTCCCGGCCAAGATGGTGCCGGCATCGTTGAAGCAGTTGGCGATGACGTGCAGCATGTCAGCGTCGGCGACCGAGTGTGGCTCGCCCTTGCGGCCTACCAGCGCTCGAACAGCGGTTCGAGCCAAGAGCAGGCTCTGCTGCCCGCCGAACGTGTTTTCGCGCTGCCGGCGAGCGCAAGCTTTGACCAGGGCGCCAGCATGGGCGTACCCGCGATCACCGCATACCGCGCGCTGACGGTAGCCGAAGACGGGCCCAACGAACTGCATCCGACGGCGCTCAGCGGCAAGATCGTCCTCGTTGCGGGCGGAGCCGGTGCCGTGGGTCATGCCGCGATTCAGCTTGCTCGCTGGGCCGGCGCGACCGTGATCACGACCGTGAGCGGACCGACCAAAGCGGCGCTCGCTACCGCCGCTGGCGCTCACCATGTGCTCACGTACACCGACGCCGACATCGTTGAGCAGATCCGCGCGATTGCGCCCGAAGGCGTCGATCAGATCGTTGAAGTCGCCCCCGCCCAGAACGCGGAGCTCGACCTCGCGGTCATCCGCAACCGAGGCTCGATCTCTGTCTACGCCAATAATGGTGGCGACGAAGTGACCCTCGATGTACGCCGCCACTTCGCGCTCAACGTTCGCTACCAATTCGTGCTGCTCTACACCGTCGGCATTGACGCCATTCGAGCCGCCGGCGACACCATCAACATCGCCCTCGCGGATGGTGCGCTCGGCATCGGCGAAGAGACCGGCTTGCCGCTGCACCGCTTCTCACTGGAGCAGACCGCGGATGCCCATGCTCTCGTCGAAAGCGGAGCCGTCGGCAAGGTGCTGATCGACGTTACGGCCGCGTAAAGCTCGCCGGGCTGTAGTCGATGATCTGAAAACGGCCGCAATCGATCGTGGCTGCTGGCAGGTTTTCGGCGGCAGCCGGAAGCGTGAACGGTGTGCTCTGCTCATCCACGATCAAAAACGAGACCTCACGCTCGGTGAAGTCTGCACGATCGACGAGCCACGCGTAATCGGCGAGGGCAGAGTCGGTTTGGATGAGCTGACGCGGATCATCCACCTGAGTCTTGACAGCTCGAACACTCCAGAATTGGCCGGCACCCACCTCGCCTGATGCGTTCACCCAGTCGGCTGCACAGCGCAGCGAAATGTCTTGCTCGGTTGCCCGGAGGACGGCCGCTGGGAACGCTACGACAAACAGGGCGCCGCCGAGTAACGCCGGCACGGCAGCAATAGCGAGCAGCCGCCTGAGCGATTGCGGCACGCGACTCGTGAGCCGTGCATCCGCGATCCACACGATGAGAGCAAGCGGCGGCGCGAAGGCCCAGAGCTGCAAATAGCGGGAGGCTTCGGTGCCCATCAGTACGAAACCGACTGTCGTGGCGAGCGGCGCAAACCACGAATAGGTGGCAACGACGACGGATGCTGGTGCTCCGTCGCGCAGAGAGCGCAGCGTGAGCCAGACTCCAAGCAGAGTGAGTGCCGTGACGAGTGCGACGGCGACGACACCACCCGGCGTGGAGAGTCGGTCGATGAGCAGCGCCCAGTGATAGCCGAAGGATGCCCGCGAGCGCCCCGGCTGAAAATAGTTGTCCGGGTCGGCGACGATCCACGGCGCCAGCGGAAGCCGCAGCAGGTACCCGAGCGCGGAGCCCGCTATGAGGGCGGTGACTGCCCACGGCACTGAACGCGTCCAGCCCACGCGGGAGTCTTGGACACCGTGACTACCGGCTGTCGCGCGGGTGCCGATACCGACGACAGCAATGATCACGACAAGCGGTGCGGTGGCCCAGGCCAGATAGAGCGGGTTCGAAAAGACCGAGAGTGTCGCGACCGCGACAACGGCAACAAGGAGTGAGCGTTGGTGCGTCGAGCCTCCCATAATCCGCCGTACTAGGCCGACCGTGAGCAGCGCGCCCAGAATGGTGGCGGCGTAGTAGGTGGTCATCGCCAGCAGCGACGCGAGCTCGGGGCTCTCGCCGCCGCCACCTCCCTCGGTCATCGCTAACGCGCACACGACGGCGAAACCTGCGATCGCGCTGAGCGCTGCCCGTGAACCTCGAACGATGGTGACCGCCGCGAGACGAAAAACGAGGTAGAGCCCGACAAAGTTCAGGATGCCTGCCAAAAATTGCGACTCGTGAATGCTCCACCCCAACCACGAGAGAACCAGAAACGCCACCGTCTCGGGCACGAAGAGCACAGCCGACATTGCCCAATTGCTCGCGGTGCCTTCGAGGATTGATCGCGCAAGCAGCGGAACAATCATCGAGTCGCCATCGAGGAAGAGCAGCTCACCGCGCCCGGAAGTACCGGCGAGGTACGTGACGACGAGCAGCGCGAGCCCTAGTGCTCCCAGAAGCCACAGCCCCTCCAACGCACAGCCGCGCAGAAGGCGTCGGAACGCAGGCGCGGTGGTGGCGAAACGCATCCGGCCCGCTTTCTCCATCGAGGTCTCGTCGGCGTGCGGCCAAACCCACGCAGCGCTCACCTTTACTCCAGAATGTAACACCGGTAGCGCCGGACGGTGCGCTGCGTGCTGTTGTATAGAGCCATGCGACGAGTATTAATTCTTGGCGGAACAGGATGGCTGGGGCGAGCAATCGCGCGGGCCGCAATGCAGAGCGGCGCCGATGTCACGTGCCTGGCTCGCGGAGAAACTGGCGCGGTGCCCGAAGGCGCCCATTTCGTCCGCGCCGATCGCTCTCAGCCCGACGCCTACGACGATCTGGCGGGCGACTGGGATGCTGTTATCGAGGTCTCGCGGGATCCCAAGCAGGTGGAGTCAGCGCTGCAGACGCTGAGCTCACGCGCTGAGCATTGGACGTTCGTCTCCACGGTGTCCGTCTACGAACGCAACGATGAACCGGATGCCGACGAGCGCGCTCGAGTCGTCGAGCCCACCGACATGAGCGACTATGCCCATGCGAAGGTCGCCGCGGAGAGGGCGAGCCGCCGCCACCGCGGCGAGCGCCTTCTCATCGCGCGCCCTGGACTCATCGTGGGCCCCGGTGACCCCACCGACCGCTTCGGCTACTGGCCAGCACGACTGCACCGCGGTGGTCGCGTTCTCACCCCGACTTTTGCAGACCGCTGGGTGCAAGTGATCGACGTCGATGACCTTGCGGCGTGGATCGTGCACGCGGGGCTTACGGGGACCACCGGAACGATTAACGCCGTCGGCACTTCGGTCCCCTTCGACGAGTTCGTGAAGCTAACCGCTGACGTTGCGGGCTTCACCGAGGGTTTCGAGCAGCGCGATGACGAGTGGCTCATCGAGCACGAGATCAACTATTGGGCGGGACCACGTTCACTCCCCCTCTGGATTCCCGCAACCGATGCCGGCTTCCTGCAGCGGAACAACGCCCGCTACCGCGCCACGGGCGGCACGCTTCGGCCGCTTCGCGAAACCATTACGCGCACTCTGAACGATGAACTCGCGCGAGGCCGAGATCGCCCCCGCACCTCAGGGTTGAACGCGCACGAGGAAGCACTAATGCTCAACGCTGACCACTAGTTTCAGAACGCCTCTCGCCTTCGCTAGACAACTGGGTACTCGACGCCGGGCAGAGTCCAGATAGCGCAGGTGCGGGCGGCCGCCGAGATCGTGAGCCCGGCGGCGGAGGATGCTAGAGTCGCGTCGCCGGAGAGGAACGCGGGGCTCGCAGCATCCGCCCCCAGCTCAACGCCGAGCGCGTTGGCCTGCAGCGTTACCGTCAGCGGCGAGCGCGCAACAATTACGAGAACGGTCGCGTCGGCGTCTTCGCGCACAAAGACGAGTGCATCATCGGCGACGTGCAGCCAGCGCAAGCCACCGTGCGACAGCGTGGACAGCTCGCGTCGCAGGGCGATGAGCTGGCGGTAGACGTCAAGAGTCGGCGCGACGCTCGGGTCAGTTTCGGAGCCCCACGGGAGGGGAGTGCGTGACATTTCGCCGTCGTCGCCACTGAGGCCGAACTCGTCGCCCGCAAAGACGACGGGCACTCCCGGCAGCGTTACCGAGAGGGCGAGAGCGAGCGGAACGTTGTCGGCGGGCGCGTGCGTGCGGAACCGCGCGGTGTCGTGAGTGTCGAGCGCGTTCATGTTACCGAGTCGGATGCGCCACGGAATGCTCGCCGTGAACCGCACCGTCATCTCCGCGAAGTCGCGCGCGCTGTAGTTCGGAATGCCGCCAATGGGCTGCCCGAAGAACCACGCCTCGGGGTCGATCGAACCGTCGGCCGTCACGTGGGAGGTGTCACCGGGTTCAGTGAGCCAGCCCCACACTGGGCGGGTGAACGACGGATAGGTCATCGCGCCGTACCAGGCATCGCCCTGCAGATCGCTGGCGGCATCGTTCGTTGACTCGGCCAGCAGCACCGTGTCGGGGTTCACGTCTTCCATGGTGCGACGGATGATCTGCCGCACCTCCTCGTTGAGGTCCTCGGCCCCCATCCGGCCGGTCATGTTCGCGACATCCACTCGCCAACCGTCGAAGTTGTAGGGCTCTTTCAGCCAGTGCGCGACCACCGAATCATCGCCCTCGATGAAGCGCCGACGCAGCTCGGCCGAGTTCCAGTTGAACTTCGGCAGGCTTGGCGTGCCCAACCAGCCGACATACTCGGTGTGCTCATCATTCGTGAAGTAGTAGAAGTCGCCCTCGGGCGCGTCCGGCTTTCCGAGCGCGGCCTGAAACCACTCGTGCGCATCGCCCGAGTGATTGGTCGTGAGATCGCCGATGACCTTGAGGCCGCGAGCGTGGGCCTCGCCCACCAAACGGATCAGCGCCTCGCGCCCGCCCAACAGTTCATCGACATCCACAAAGCTCGACGCGTCGTAACGATGGTTCGAACGGGCAGGGAAGATCGGCGTGAGATACAACATCGTCACGCCGAGCGAGGTCAGGTGATCAAGGTGTTCAGTGATGCCGTCAAGGTCTCCCCCGTAGAACTGTTTCGAGCGTCCGGGCAGAACTGGGTCAACTGGCTCATCCCAGCGCGCGGCGATGGCCCACTCGGGCTTGGCGTGAGCATCGGCGGCGGATGACCGGGCAAAACGATCAGGGAACACCTGGTACATCACCGTCTCCGCCAACCACTCCGGGGCAGCGGGAGTCGCGAGCAGTGCAAAGTCTTCGGCGTCGAGCGTTTCGAGCGAGTGCAGTCCGCTCTGGTTGAGCCACTCGATGCGGCCGGCCTTGCCGTGACCTGCTGGCGTTCCAGCATCGTGCACAAGCAACCACCGATACCCGTGGCGCGTGTTTTCGACAACCACCTCGGCCTGCCACCAGTCCCAGCCGGCGGCAGTTCCGGTGAGGCGAGCATCCGTCCAGCGTGGTTCGTGGTCGGGGTTCTCGCGCACCCGCACAGCCTTCAGTGGGCCGTAGCCGACCGGCACGCGAAGGCGCAGCGTGACCGTGTCGCCCAGCGCGGGCGCCTGAGTGGAGACATGCAATACCGAACCGTCGTGGTGCGGGCGAAGGGCATCCACTACTTCACGCTTCCTGCCGTGAGGCCACCGACGATGTACTTCTGCAGGAACAAGAACAGGGTCATCACGGGGATGGCCGCGAGCACGGCGCCGGCCGCGAAGATACTCCAGTTGCGCGAGAACTCCTGCGAGACGAACTGGTAGAGACCCACCGCGAGGGTTTGCTTGTCGGGATCGATGAGCACGATGCTCGCGATCACGAACTCGCTCGTCGTGCCCACAAACGAGAGCAGACCAACGACCGCGAGAATCGGCGCGACGAGGCGCAGGATGATCGTGAAGAAGATGCGCGCATGGCCCGCACCGTCGATCTTCGCCGCTTCGTCGATGGAGGACGGAACCGTGTTGAAGAACCCGTACATCAGGTAGGTATTCACTCCGAGCGCGCCACCGAGGTAGACCATGATGAGCCCGATCTGGCTGTTGAGGCCGATCGCCGGGAAGATCTCGGAGATGCCGGAGAGTAGCAAGAAGATCGCGACAACCGCGAGAAGCTGCGGAAACATCTGTACGAGCAGCAGAGTGAGCAACCCGACGCGTCGGCCAATGAAGCGCATGCGCGAAAAGGCATATGCCGCGAGGGCACCGAGGAAGACAGTGCCGAGCGACGAGATTCCGCCGATCAACAGGGTGTTACCGAACCACGCCGCATAGGGCTGCTGGGGGCGGTTGAACAGATCGACGTAACTTTGAAAGCTGAAGTTTGAGAACAGTGAGTTGGCCGTCACGAGCGTGCCGCCCGGGTTGAGCGAAGCGCTGAAGACGTAGAGCAGCGGGAACGCCGCGAAGATTGACATGGCGATACCCACGAGGTGACGCCAGCCGGTCTCGCGGAAGTAGCGCTTGAAGGGCCGCTTCGGGTGACCCACGACAGCGGCATCCGGGTCGATCACGGCATCCGGATTGTGGTGCTGAGTTGCTGTAGTCATCTCAGTTCAACTCCTCAAGCGACTTGGTGCGACGGAAACTGATGATCGAAATACCCGCGACGAGAATGAAGATGATGATCGCGAAGGCACTCGCCAAGCCGTAATCTCGGTTGGCTCCCACGAAGGCAACCTTGTAGACCATCGAAATCAGGATGTCCGTGGCGCCCACATTCACCCCCGCGGAGACATCGCGCGGCCCACCATTGGTGAGCATGTAGATGAGGTTGAAGTTGTTGAAGTTAAACGCAAACGAGGAGATCAACAGCGGTGCGACGGAGACCAGAAGCAGCGGCAACTTCACGAACCTGAAGATCGCCCACGGCTTCGCGCCATCCACTGTCGCGGCTTCTGTGAGCTCTTCGGGAATCGCCTGCAGCGCGCCTGTCGTCACCAAGAACATGTAGGGGAAGCCCAGCCACAGGTTCACGAACAGCACCGAGCCTTTGGCGAGCCACTCGTTCGTGAGCCAGGGAACTTCGGCCCCGCCCAGGAGCACCGTGTTGATGAAGCCGAACTCTTGGTTCATCATTCCGGCCCAGACGAGCGCCGAGAGAAAGCCCGGGAAGGCGTACGGCAGGATCATGATGATCCGGTAGTACTTGCGGCTCTTCATCCGCTTGTCGTTAAACACGATCGCTAAGAACAGGCCGAGCGCGAAGGTCGTGAACACCGAAAGGAAGGCGAACGCGAACGTCCAGATCGTCACGCTGATCAGCGGGCCACGGATGGATTCCTCACTGAACGCGCGAATGAAGTTGTCGAAGCCGACATCAATTTTCCATCCCGGCAGCAGCTCTTGGCCGGCGTCCGAGGTGAAGGCACCCGTGCCGATATCGGAGTAGACAGTGCCGGAGTTCGTGTCACGCATCGTGCCCGCGGCCTCGTCGTACTCGAGCGAGGAGGTGTAGAGGAAGGCGCTCGACCCGTCGGGGGTGCGCAGCATTCCGTCGTTAGGGTCGTCGGTGAGGGGAACGCTAATCGCGGCGATCTCGGTTTGCTTGCCGAGGATGTCGGAGAAGCCGAGCGAGGTGTAACCGTCGAGCCCTACGGCGACGCCGCTTTCAACGCGGGCGTTCGACACGTCTTCGAGCGGGCGCTCGTTGCCACCGATACTCACGCTGCCATCGGGCTCGGTGACGAGGAAGGAGAGCTCGCCGAGTTGCTCAAGCACTGTGAGCGTGTAGCTAGGCGAATCCTCGACACGGTTCTGAGACGAGAGCAACAGCGCGTTGACCGCATCGTCCTTGGTGGAGTTGTGGCCCGTGCCGTAGTTCGTGAAGGCGATGTAGCCCGAATAGAGGAGCACAAAGATCTGGAAGATCGCGAGAAAGATTAGGCCGGGTGCCAGGTACTTGGCGGGCAGCTTGCCGCGGGAGAAGTAGATCCAGTTGACGAGCAACGTCACAGCGACGACAAGACCGGCAACGAGCCACGATTCACTGCGCACGAGCACAAAGAGGGCGTAAATCGCGATGGCGTCGACGACACCGAGACCCAGGATCTTCGCGGCGACGACTTTCCAGCCACCGGAGGCGGCATCCGCAATTCTGGTTGCTCGCTTGGAGCGGGCTGACTGCCGAAGGGGTCCGGGGTCAGTCTGGGGGGAAGTCGTCACGAGGGTTCTCCGTTGAAGACGTGGGGTTCGCTTGTACGGCGAGAAAGTAAAGGGGGAGGAAGTGGCCGCCCGCTTGCAGACGGACGGCCACCGTGCGCTATCCAGCGATAGCGGTTTGAATGTCGCCCGACATCTTCTGCCAGAGCGAAGTGGGGTCACCACCGTTGATGATGGCGGCTTCGGTTACGCCCCAGAACTCCCACACTGCTCCCATGGCGGGAATCGAGGGCATGGGTACGGCGTTCTCTCCGACGGTGCCGAAGCCGGCAACGATCGGGTCAGCGCTAGCCGCTTCGAAGGATGCCGTGAGTGCCGGTGCGCGACCGCCGACTTCGAAGAGCGCGGTCTGCACTTCTTCGCTGCCCATGTAGTTCACGATGAATTCGTTCGCGGCGAGCGCGTTCTCGCTCTTGGCGCTGACGAAGAAGCCCTGCACACCCACGAAGGGCTGAGCGTCTTCTCCACCGGCGGAGGGGATCGGGTCGATCGCGACGTCGATGCCTGCTTCGACGGCGGCGGGAACGTTCCACGGTCCGGTCAGGTAGAAGGGTGCCTCGCCTGCGACGAACTTCTCCTTGGCGAGATCGCCGGTGATGTTCGTGTTAAGTACTCCTGCTGCCCCCTGTTCAGCGAGCCAGGCTGCGAACTCGTCGCCGCCTGCGTTGCCGATTTCGAGCGCTTCAGCGTCGTAGCTTCCGTCAGCATCGGTGCCGAATACGGGAGCACCGAACGAGGTCTGGAAGGGGTAGAGGTGGTACGGGTCAGCCGCTTCAGGGTCGAGGCCGACCAAGAAGGGGTACTCGGTTCCGGCAGCTTCGCCCATCGTGACCATCTCGTCGAAGGTCGCAGGGGTGCTGGGAGCGAGGGCAGTGTTGCGCACCAGCGCAATGTTCTCGATCGAGTACGGGACGCCGTAGACCTGGCCTTCGTAGCTCATCGCGGTGATTCCCACCTCTTGGAAGTCGGCCGCGGTGTCGCCAAGCTCAACGGGAGCGACGACACCATTCGTTACGAATGTTCCTAACCAGTCGTGGGCACCGATCACAATGTCGGGGCCCTCACCGGTCGGTACCTGGGCAACGAACTGATCGCGGATGTCGCCAAACTCTTTTTGAACGAGGTTGACGTCAACCCCGGTTTCGGCGGTGAAGTCGGCTGCGGCGTCCTTCAGCACGGCGGCACGGTCGGCATCGACCCAGACGGTGAGTGCTTCGCCGGTTCCGGCGGCGTTGTCTGCGTCATCGGATGCTGCTGCGCATCCGGTCAGAACGAGGGATGCAGTGACAGTGAGCGCGCCTACGGCCCACAGTCCTCTCTTGGTCACCTTCATTGGTGGCTGCCTTTCGTCAGTGAAAGCATTGCAAACTGCAAGCGCTTCCATGTATACCTTGTAAAGGCAGCATCCGGCAAGCAACATTTCCAAGAATCGCAGGATTTTCGGAGGAAGAGCAGGAGAGAAGAATGTGGAAGCGCTTAGATTCTGACGCTGAAAGCGATAGTGTGGCGGGCATGACTTCCGTGCTTCAGACCACCGAATGGTGGCGCTCCGCAGTGATTTACCAGATCTACCCGCGGTCGTTCGCCGACGCGAACGGTGATGGGATGGGCGATTTGCTCGGCATCCGCGACCGCCTCTCGGAGCTCGCTGAACTGGGCATCGACGCCGTCTGGCTCTCGCCGTTCTACACCTCTCCCCAGAAAGATGCCGGCTACGACGTCGCGGATTACTGCGACGTTGATCCCCTCTTCGGCACGCTCGACGACTTCGACTCGATGACGAGTCGCGCCCACGAGCTGGGACTGCGCGTGATCGTTGACCTCGTGCCCAATCACTCCTCAAGCGAGCATCCGTGGTTCCACGAAGCACTCGCCGCTGGCCCCGGCAGCCCCGAGCGCGATCGCTACATGTTCCGCGATGGTCTCGGCGAAAATGGCGAGCTGCCGCCCAACAACTGGCAGTCGGTGTTCGGCGGCGACGCCTGGACCCGCACTACGAACCCCGACGGCACGCCCGGCCAGTGGTACCTGCACCTCTTCGATAGCACCCAGCCCGACTTCAACTGGGAGAACCGCTGGGTTCGCGATCAGTTCGGCGACGTGCTGCGCTTCTGGCTCGATCGCGGCGTTGACGGTTTTCGGGTGGATGTCGCCCACGGCATGATCAAGGCGGACGGCCTTCCCGACTGGACCGCCCCGCTCGCTGGCGGCAGCATGGGCGGCGCCGGCACCACGGATGCCGAGATTGCCGCAGCCCGCGCACCGTTCTGGGCGCAAGACGGCGTTCACGAGATTTACCGCGAGTGGCGCGAGATTCTCAATAGCTACGAGGGTGAGCGCATCCTTGCCGCTGAAGCGTGGGTCGACCCGCTCACTGACATGGCCAAGTGGGTGCGCCCCGACGAAATGCACCAGGCGTTCAACTTCCCTTACCTCGAGACTCCGTGGGCTGCCGGCCCGCTGCGCTCCGTGATCGACGCGTCGATCAGCGCGTTCTCCGCGGTCGAAGCCCCGAGCACGTGGGTGCTCTCGAACCACGATGTTGTGCGCCACGCGTCACGTCTCGCGCTGACCGCCGAAAACCCGCAGGGCCACGGCATCGGGCCTCGTTCTGCCGGGCTACCGATTCCTGAGCTCGGCCTTCGCCGTGCTCGTGCCGCGAGCGCGCTCATGCTTGCCCTTCCGGGCAGCGCGTATATCTATCAGGGAGAAGAACTCGGGCTGCCCGAGGTCATTGATCTCCCCGATGAGGCCCGCCAAGACCCCACTTGGTTCCGCACCAACGGCGAGCGGTACGGCCGCGACGGGTGCCGCGTACCCATCCCGTGGGAAGCAGATGCCCCCTCGTACGGCTTCGGCCCCTCGGATGCCGCGTGGTTGCCGCAACCCGCCGAATGGGCAACTCTCGCCCGCGATGTTCAACGCCACGACGACACCTCGACGCTCTCGCTGTACCGTCACGCTCTCGCTCTTCGCCGCGCTCACGAACTGGCCAGCGGTGAGCTCGAATGGCTCGAATCCGGCTCCGAAGCAGTACTCGCTTTCCGCAGCAGCGATGTGGCCGTCTACGCCAATACCGGCGACACGGCAGTGCCGCTGCCCGCCGGTGACGTGCTGCTGGCAAGCAGTCCCCTCACCGATTCCGAGCTGCCCGCCGACACCACCGTGTGGCTGAGGGCGTAAACCAGTCGAGTACCGAATAGCCGCGAATGGATGCCGGTCGCTAGAATCAGCAGCGGCGAGACCGCTCTGAGCGGCATCCGATCTCGTTCGCATCCGATGGAGGGCAACTGATGGCAAGCATCGAAGACGTTGCCCAGCGCGCGGGCGTCTCCACGGCGACGGTGTCGCGAGCACTCAGCGGGAATGGTCCGGTCTCGGCGGCATCCCGCCTGAAGGTCGCCGAAGCCGCGGCGGCACTTGATTACGTTGTCTCGTCGAGTGCGTCGAGCCTCGCATCCGGGCGCACGAAAAATGTCGGCCTCATGGTGCCGTATCTCACGCGTTGGTTCTTCACCTCTGTGGTGGAAGGCGCCCAGCAGGCGCTTATGCGTCATGGCTATGACGTGACGCTCTACAACCTCTCGGGCAGCGTTGCCGAGCGCGAAACAGTGTTCGATGAGTTCTTGCAGCGCAAGCGCATCGACGGCATCATCACGGTGTCGCTGAAGCTCTCCCCCGGCGAGGTCGAGCGGCTGCACGCACTCGACAGGCCCGCCGTCGGAGTCGGTGGACCGATTGATGGCGTGCGAACCCTCACGCTGGATGACGACGCAGTATCGAGCCTCGCCACCGCCCACTTGCTGGCCCTCGGTCACACCAAGATCGCCCACATCGGTGGTTCAGAAGACTTCGACCTTGAGTTTCACATCCCGACGAATCGTCGCCGCGGCTACGAAGCGGCGTTACGCGAAGCGGGAATCGAGCCCCAGCCCGAGTTCTTCGCCTCCGCAGACTTCACGATTCAGGGCGGTTATCACGCCGCGAAGCAGCTGCTCGGCAACCCTCGACACCGACCGACCGCGATCTTTGCATCTTCCGACGAGATGGCTATCGGCTGCATTCTGGCCGCGCGGGATCTCGGTCTCGTCGTACCCCGCGACATCTCGATCATGGGGATCGACGGACACGAACTTTCCGAATTCTTCGGGCTCACGACGGTTTCACAATCGCCGCAAGCCCAGGGCGAGCACGCGGTCGACATTCTGATGAGCCTTCTCGTGCCGGGCAAGCATCCGGAGATTCCCGAGAACTCCCCGATCGACTACGAACTCATCGTGCGGTCGAGCACGAGCCGCCCTCCGGAGTAACGGTCGCTCCCCGCACCAAGCGGGGTGCCGCAGGATGCTCGCGCTCTAGCCGCGCGGCTCCACGAGTCGTTGCGCTGCCTGACGCACCGAAGCACACCGAGCCTCGTCGCTTTCTGCATACTCGGAGCATCCGATGGAGCGCAATTCTGCCGGCGCGCGCTCCCAGTTGCTAGCGACCGCGAGCAAGAGAGCAAGTAGCTCTTCAGGCTTCCACGAGGAATCAACAACGCCGCGCTCTTGAGCGTCAGCGATTACCTCGAGTTTGTGACGGTAGCCCTCGACGCGCCCTTCAGAGAAGGAGCCGAGGGTGGCCGCGTCGTGCAGCCAGGCCCACATGGCGACGCGTTCGGCCGACGGGTCGTTCACGAAGTAGTTGTGCAGTCGCACGGTGTATTCCACGAGATCGGCGTCGATCGGCACCGCGTGGGCGAGGCGGTCGAGACCCGTTTGCATGACGTGGTCGAAGAGCGCGTCTTTGTCGCCGAACCAGGCGTAGATGCGTTCCTTGCTGGCTTTTGCCGTTTCTGCGATGCGGTTGATGCGCGCACCGGCAACGCCGTACTCGGCAAATTCAGCCGCAGCTGCCTCCAGTACGCGCTGTTTTGTTTCACGGCCGCGGAGTTGATCACGCGGCATTTCTGTTGAAACCACCAAACACCTCCAAATCGAACCTGTTGGTTTGACTTAGCCTACACGCCGACATAGTGTCGAACCAATTGGTTCGGTAACGAACCCGATTGGTTCGATAAGAACCGACATCTTCGGTAAGGAGCTTTTATGACAAACGTACTTATGGTCCTCTCGGCCGCATCACACTGGACGCTCGCCGATGGAACCCAACACCCCACCGGTGTCTGGGCAGAAGAATTCCTCGAGCCGTACCGCATCTTCACCGAGGCCGGCTGGAAGGTTCAACTTGCGAGCCCCGCCGGTGTCGCCCCCACTTTTGACGCCGTCAGCCTCAGCGAGGGTGGCGTCGGTTCCGCCGAGCGCGTCGCAGAATTCGAATCACGCATCGCCGACCTGCAGCCTGTGCTGCAGCATCCGCTTCGCTTGGATGCCGTCAATGCTGGCGACTTCGACGTGATCTTCTACCCGGGTGGCCACGGCCCCATGGAAGACCTTGCGGTCGACGATGACTCCGGCCAGCTGATCGTGGAGGCCGTGAAGTCCAACACGACTCTCGGTGTGCTCTGCCACGCCCCCGCCGCTTTGCTTGCCGCCAACGACAAGAAGACCGGCGACTGGGTACTCAAGGGTCGCAAGATGACCGGCTTCGCCAACAGCGAAGAAGAGATCGGTGGCCTTGCCGACAAGGCCAAGTGGCTCGTCGAGACCCGTCTGGTCGAACTCGGTGCGGAATATTCGAAGGCTCCTGAGCCGTTCGCCTCCTACGTGGTGGTTGATGGCCAGCTCTACACCGGCCAGAACCCCGCATCGTCTGTCGCGGTAGCGGAGCGCATCGTCGCCGACAAGTCGTAACGACCCCCACTCTTTTCACTTTCACCACTTTCACAATTTCAAGGAGCATCACATGACCACCAGCATCCAATGGCAGCTCGCCTCTCGCCCCACCGGTGAGCCCACCACCGAGAACGTCGTCAAGGTTTCGGTTGAGCTTCCCGCGCTTGCCGCTGGCGAAGTTCGCGTTCAGAACTCGTTCCTCTCGGTCGACCCGTACATGCGTGGTCGCATGAACGAGGGCCGCTCGTACGTCGCGCCCTACAACCTCGGCGAGACCATGACCGGTGCCGCTGTTGGTGAAGTCATCGAGTCCACCGTTGAGGCTCTGCCCGTCGGTACGCTCGTTCAGCACCAACTCGGATGGCGCGACATCTCGCAGGGCCCCGCCGAGCAGTTCACGGCTCTCCCCAACGTTCCCGGCGTCTCGCCCTCGCTCTTTCTGAGCGTTCTCGGCCTCACCGGAATCACCGCCTGGACCGGCCTCACGCAGATCGCCCAGATCAAGGAAGGCGACACCGTCTTCGTTTCCGGTGCCGCCGGCGGAGTCGGAACCATGGTTGGTCAGATTGCTCGCCAGCTCGGCGCCGCCCGCGTCGTTGGTAGCGCAGGAACCGCCGAAAAGGTTGAACTTCTCACGAGCAAGTACGGTTACGACGCCGCCTTCAACTACAAGGACGGCGACATCGACGGCCAGCTCGCGGCAGCAGCACCCGACGGAATCGATGTCTACTTCGACAACGTCGGCGGCGACCACCTCTCCGCAGCCCTCGGTGCCTTCAACGACGGTGGCCGCGCCGCAATCTGCGGTGTCATGTCACTGATCAACGCCAAGGACAACGGCATCAAGAACAGCGCCAACATCGTCACCCGCGGTCTCACCATCAAGGGCTTCACGATGGGCGCCTACTTCCACCTCGCACCTCAGTTCGCTGAGGCAATGCAGGGATGGCTCGGCTCCGGCAAGATCGCTTACGACGAGACCATCACCGACGGTATCGACAACGCTCTGGATGCCTTCAACGGCCTCATGAAGGGTGCCAACGTCGGCAAGGCACTCGTTCGCATTTAGTCCCGTGTGACTGCCGACCCGAACGGCGCACACTCTCCGCACTTCGGTGCGGATAAGAAATGCCCCGCAGCATCAGCTGCGGGGCATTTCTGTTGTTGCACGGTGGTGCCGCGGGCGGCCAGCTCAGCGGCTCACCTACCCGGCAATCGACGCGCCCCTTTTCATCGCAACGGTTCCTGCGGCGCTGGCGGCGTTGGGCCTACAGCGCCTTTCGCGCAGCCGCAAGCCGCTTGGGCACCTCGCGGTAGGCCCCGGGAAGAAACCGGTGATCGTTCGGGAGCTCAAGCCGCAGATCGTCAACGCCGCCAATAGTGAGACGAAAATCGCGACTCCCTCGATGCACCCGAATCCGCTCGAGCCTGATGAGAGGCCAGGTCGCCAACAGCTCTCGTGGAAGCCCTGTCAGTCGCGATCGACGAATGAGCACTAATCGGCGATCCGTAAGTACGAAGTACATTCGTAGCGTTCGCTGCGCAAGCGCTGGGTCGATGCCGAGTTCAGCTGCATGATTCAACCATTCGTTGGTCTTCGGGTCTTTCGCTCCGCCCGAGACAAATGACGAGTTGCCCACGGCGCCCGCAACCGCACCGTTCAGGCCGCCTATTAGTTCCGCGGCAAAAGTGCCGGGCCGCTGCACGTGGAGCCCCGCGAGAACAGTCTCGTCGGGCGCCAAGAATCGGCGAACTCTTCGCGCGACCTTCGCCGTGGGATCACTGCGTCTGCTGAAAAATGGCACTATCCGCCTCTCGATCCTTGGCCACTACCTCTAGTTACGGTCGCTCAACACGCAGTGTCTATTCTCCCGCCATGCGCCGAGCGCTGTGACTTCTGACGATTCAGCCCGCGGCATCATCCAATTCTTGGATAAGCGAGCCTCGGTGGGAAACAGTTAGCGCTCGTCTCAGTCAGTGAGCGCCGGGATGATCGCTCCCGAAAACACTTGCCACGCGAGCGCCGTCTTCGCGACCAGGCTGAGCGTGACGTAGGTTCGCTCCCCCTGCAGGTAGCTCTTCCACTTACCCACTTGCTTGTATTGCAGCCACTGGTTGAGGGCGAAGGTATTGAAGAACACGAAGAGCGAGATCACGATGCCGACGACAAAGCCGGGGGCGGCAACCTCGTTCGCGCTTCCCGGCCGCAAGAAGTAGATGAGGATGAGAATCCACGGCACGACGCCGACCATCGATCCGAAGATGAAGGGCAGCATCCCACCCGATCCGGGCTTCTCATACTTCTCTTGCAGCGCACCGAACAGAATCATGGCGGCGTTCACGGTGAATACTGCGAACAGTGCCGCGATATCCGTCACTCCATTGATCGCGAGAATCAGCCAGATCATGATCGAAGAACTGAGCGAGTATTCGGTCCAACGAAAGTAGTTGCGGCTCTCGAGCAGCCCATTCTTGTAGCGCCCGAAGAACCACGGGCTCGACACCAGAAAGTGGAACAACGCACTGAGTGCGAGAAACGCCACAACACCGACGCCGATATTAACTTCGAAAACGGTCACCCGCTCGGGAGGAATGGGCGCTCCGGGAGGGCCCGCGAGGTAGTCCGCCGTGACGGCGAAGAGAACTTGAGTGCTGAGCATCGTGAGCACGATCGCGAATCCGATCGCCTGCAGCAGGTGCAGACTGCCCGCCACGACGTTGTAGATCCGTAGCCGATCTACGTGCTGTTCTGGAGAATAGGTCTTCTTGGACACGGGATATTCCCTTCGGCGATGAGTGCCACGTTAGCACCGGGCTGTCGCGCCGACGCCCCCGCGAGACACTGGTCTACGGCGCCACTACTGCCAGCGGCCCATTCCTGCCGACGAAGACTGTTCGATCGGCTGTGCCCGGCAGCGGATGCAACTTGAGCTTGTGAGCGAGCGCCACCGAGGCTGCGTTGGCCGGGTGCACTACCGCCACCAGCAGCAGAGCGTGGATGTGGGCGCGCGCGTAGGCGAGGAGAGGGCGCATCGCCTCGTACCCGATTCCTTGGCCTTGATGCGCGGGGTGAACAATCCAGCTCACCTCAAGACATCGTGTCATTGCCGTGAGCGAGCGCAATTGCAGGCTCACCTCGCCGACCAGTTCACCGTCACGTTCGATAGCCACGGCGAGTACGTCATCCACCCGGTTCAGTTGAGTCTGCCGCGTTCGTCGCTTCAGTTGCCGCAGCGCTGAGCGGCGATTGCGTTGTGGCCACGCGGTGTATTGGCTCACTTGGGGGTTCGATTGCATCTCATGCCACCGCTCGGCGTCCGCCATGCGGTGCGGGCGAAGCAGGAGGCGCTCGGTATGCATGATCGGCACGCGCAACGACAGTTCCAGGGTGGGCTGAGCGTCGTCTCTGGGCATGAATTTACCGAACCGCTGTATCCGTCGAGTACGTGTTTCTTCGTATTCACTGAATACTGACACAGCGACTGACACGAACTTGTCGCGGGGATTCCGGTTCTGTAAACAGGACGTAAATTACGGCGGATGCCGTGGGAACGATTCGTCTGAGACTCGCGAAGGCGAGATTATTCTCGAAGGTTGCCCGCTACGAATGACAGTTCGTCGCCATCGCGCGACATCTCGCGGAACCCGAGGCGCTTCGCGAGAGCGATGGACGCTTGGTTGCTCTGGTCGATCACGGCAACGAGCCACTGAATCTTTGCCTCAGTAAAGGCGAACTCCATCATGGCGTCCGCTGCTTCGCGAGCGTAGCCCTGGCCGTAGGCATCCGGATGCAAGATCCAGCTGATCTCTGCGGTACGGCTCGAGAGTGAGACGGAGCGAAGGTGGAGCGATACATCGCCAAGAAGTTGACCGTCCCGCTCGATTGCGAGCGCAAGGAAGTCGTTGGCCTGCAACAGTTTCACGTGCTTGGTGCGGTGACGCAGGTGGGCATGGGACTCGGAGCGTGACCGTTCGGGCCACGAAGTGAACTTGTGAACGTCGGGCGACGACTGGATTTCGTACCAGCGTGCAGCGTCCTCGATGCGATGCGGGCGCAGAGTAAGACGGTCGGTGACCAGCGTGGGCGCGTTGACAGCGCGGTCCATTGAGGGACCGCGCACGAAGCGTGGGCGAAGGCTCAGCTTCATCAAGCGTTTTCCTCATTCAGTCGAAGGACAGGAGATCGTGGCGGGACCTGCGGTATACCAATCGCGAGTCCATTTCGAAAGAAAACCACAGTTTTCTATGAAACGACCACGAGAACGCACGACTTTTGCTGGCACGTCAGATTCGTCGCTCGAACGTGGCCGGTCGGCCAGAAGCGCCGCGCGATTCAGCGGCGCGCATCGCGCGAGCGAGGGCGGCAGCCACGACACACACTCACTGGCGTTGGCGGCAAACAAAGGACATCAGAATCCCGGAACAACAAACTGTGGCCCTTTCATTCAATCGAAGTGGCCTTGCGATCATTGGGCACTTCTCGAATTTGCTAGAGATTGTTCCACGCTAGGACAGGTTTTGTTCCACAGCCGCCCAGCAATCCCCCGTTATGACTCTCGCTTGATAACGCTGTCGGCGCATTTCTCTCTGCAGTTGTGGGTACGAAGCCGCAACAGCGACCCGATCATTAGGTCCGTGCCGACAAGAACTTGAGATGTTGTCGGCGGATTCAAGCACAATGTAAGAGTGAAGATTTTTATAAGCAGCGTCCGCAACGGACTCGAAGCCGAACGCGACGCACTTCCTGGCCTAATCATGGCCATGGGCCACGAGCCAGTGCGGTTCGAAGATTTCACCGCGCAGCCCATTCCGAGTCGTGAGGCATGCATTCGAGCGGTCGAGTCCAGCGATGCCTATCTTCTTCTTCTGGGCCCGCACTACGGCACCGTCTTTCCTGAGACAGGACGCTCCGCTACTCACGACGAATGGACTACTGCCGAACGCTTAGGGAAACCTCGCTTTGTTCTTCGGAAAACAGGTGTCGAGCTCGACCAACCGCAGCAAGTGTTTGAGAGAGCGCTCGGCGACTACGGATCGGGTCGATTCTTCAAGTTCTTTGAGACAGTCGCTGAGGTGCAGCAAGCTGCGGCTGGAGCAATCAGAAGCTTGGAGCAGTCTCCGGGGCTACTAGAGTTCGAACCACTCGACGGAATCGTGGATGTCGCTTGGCTAGAGGGCAATAACGCAAACAGGGGTTTAAGCTCATCAGGCGTCCCCCTCTTGGAAGTGCACGTCGTTCCCTTAGACGGTCAGCTCTTGTCCTCGCGCATGCTGGAGCAGGTTTTCACCGGGGCCCCATCCCACGTACGTTCCGCAGGGTTAGTGAGTGCCACTGAAGCGCTCGATATCGACCAAGCGAGTGACGCAGTTCGGCTTAACGTCCCCCCGACTGCGACGGGAGGTTGGAACAGCGTACGGAGCGGGGCACTCGCGACCGTCAGAGTGTCAACGGACGGACAGACAGCCGTAGCATTTCGCCTCCCCAGCGACCAGATGGGCCAGATTTTGGACTCAGCGGACGCGACCGCTCGCGTAGCGTCAGCGCTTCGCCTTGTGGGCCAGCTCGACATGACAAGAGCGACCAAAATTGCAATCGGCATCGGGCTGAGCTCGAAATCGATGGTGACGATCGGGGTGGCTGGGCAACCCCCACGTAACAGTGCGTCAATGACTATGGAGAGCGGGCCCGTACATGTGTTGCCTGACGAGTCTGTGTCCCGCGCTGCGCTAGACCGAGGAGCGGACGAAGTAGCTGCGACTTTAGTTCGCTCACTAATTCGGAACTTCACGGAATCGCGTCGAAACTAGCCTCTAGACTTCGAACAGAAACCTGAAGGGCTCTCAATGCCAGCTACCGACCATGCCACTACGTGGAAAGCGCTCGAAGCGATCAGCGAAGCGATTTCTGGCTCCAACGAGTCCGCGAATTTGCGAATTTTGCTATGGGGCAGAGATGAATGGCCTTACTGGTACCGTGTGCTTCTGACCCAGATTCACGCCCTCACGGCGGAGGCTCCCATTGAATACATCACCAGCAGCGTCAAAGATTCCCGCATCGAAAGCGACGACATTTACGCTTTCACCGCTAATCTCGCAATTCACGTGCAGGTTTCGGGTCTAACTGATGCCGATCATCACCAAGGTGCCACCGTACGGACGACGGCATGGCCACGAACCGATCTCACCGCGCTGACCGTCGTCGACCTGAAGCCCTTCCCGCTTGAGGACAGTGGAATGGAAGCGGCGGCGCGGCGCGGCTTAACTCTTGAATTGCACTATGGGGAGCGCGAGGCTCTCCGATTGCCGCTTCCGAGGTTAACCAGCAATCACGCGCTTGAGAGTCTTTACCCTTCCTTCCTGGCCGACCTCACCAGAGAAACTGTGTGACTATTGGCAGACGCAATCAAGTGACGTAAAGCGCCACCCCTCTCACTCCGCAACGCTTAATAAGGGCCGCGTCGACACAACTCTTTTCAAGGGGGCGCCACACGCCGGGAATGCTCCCCGTTGCACCGAATCGCAGAGCCCTACTGCACAGCCTAAAAAATCCGGCTCGAATGATGATCAGCTCACCGAAGATCAGGCGTCTAAAGACTCAGAGAACTCGATGCCCTTAGGTAGCCGAACAAGTTGCTCACGTCGCACGTCATTGTGGGTTGCCGATTCTTCGCACGGGCGACTGGCTCGACGATCGTCTCCCTGGCCGCCCGCGCCACGTACACTGCTAAACGATCCCAACGGTCTTTGGGACAAGATCGAGCGCTTAGCGCCTGAATCGAGTGCTCCGTGACGGCTGGCCACTTCATGGGACCGCTCTAGCGCTCGGTCGGGCGAACTGGCCCTGCGAGTAAGGAATTCCTAATAGGCGAAGGCCAACAACTCCTGGCAATCTTGATCAGCGTCAGGTGCACTCCCTGCAAATACGTTGAAGCTAATGAGACGGATGGGGCTCGTCAACGAACAGCGTTGCAAGATTCCTGCCTCGTCATTCGCTTCAGCGACGCCAACACGAAAGAGCTGACCCCGAAAGCAGGCCACGGGCTACACCGCGCCGTTCTGAAGGCTAAATAGTCGGAAATTTCAACATTGCATTCGCCTACAAGTTCTCCTCGAAAACTTGCGGATGAGCACAGACGCAAGCGAGCGGAATGTGGAAAGTCTCACGCAGGAAGAGCGGCGATCCCCACATCCATTTCGCGTGCAGCACCAGGCTGTCCTGAAGCGGGATGATGCAAGGAAGCGTGCTCGTGCCCCGTGGGCCTCACGCCGCCCTAGCCGGCTGTGTCGGGAATGGGTTGAAATCGCGCTCAAAGAGTACGATTAGGGCCTCTCCGTGAGATCCTTCAAATAGCAATGATCACGCCCCTGCGACTCCAGCGCCCAGTGACAGCAAGCCAACGAACTAGCAACCCACCGGAATCTCGTCTTCTACGAATCTCAGCGACTGACACTTGTATAACACCTGTATGGCATCGGCTTACAATGCGTCTCTGGATCGGAAAGAGTCAATATCATAAGCGGCAATAGTTTGCACTCAGTTCGTGTATAACTAGACCCATGAACAAACTACCCGCATTCAGCGAAGCGCGAGTCCAGCCCAAGCTGGAGGAGCGCCCTACGGGACTTCCAGCGCGCGAAGATCTCGTGCGAAGCATGCTCTCCAAGACGCGACGTCACGGAACTCCAATCCGACGCGTGTTCGTTCAACTAGATCGTGCTCCTGGGCTAGCTAATCGCAGCAGCATCCTCGCGAAATTCCGCAGCTCTTCGCATCTCGATGCGTTTCTTCTTATTCATGCACTGGCATCAGCCAAAGACCCGTACGAAGCGGTGTACCCAGCAGCCTCGTGGGCGCGCGCGCTCGGTCTGGATGAGAACACCGGCTCAAGTGCAGAGGATCTTACAACCGCGAAAACGCAGTGGTCCAAGAACGCAAGCAAACTTGTATCGCTGAACCTCATCGACAGGCAGCGCGCAGGCAACAGAGCTCGTTGGGTTCTTCTCAATGAATCTGGAGACGGCACGGATTACGTGCGGCCAAAGACAATCCGAGACGGTCATTGGTTCGTGCTGCCTGAAGCCTACTGGCTAGATGAGCACTACCGGACTCTATCGTTCCCTGCAAAGGTGATGCTCCTCATCGCACTTTCCAGCAAACCAGGATTTACCCTTCCTCTTGAAAGAGTAAAGGACTGGTACGGAGTATCTCGCAGCACCGCACAGCGCGGATTCGCCGAGCTCCAGAAGGTCGGCATACTCACATATACGCAGACTTGGCGGATCGACCCTAGTGACCCAAGCCAGTGGTCCGAGGTACGTGAGTACGACCTCCTCGGCCCCTACTCGCCACTATCGATCAACAAATCAATGCAGACGCGAAGAGCAAGCAGCCCCTCTGCGGGCATCGCTGGCGTCGACAATCCTGTCCAAAACGAGCTCCTTACCGCCTCACCGCGGCCAAGGAAACCCAAATCAAAGAAAGGAGGTGGTAAGCAGTGAGCAAATACAAACACCGCCCACTCGGTCCCGGTGGGACCTGGAAAACTGGGCAACGCGTTCCCAACGCTGGCCAGTGGGTCGATCAGTTCGGCGAAGTTGACAACTTCTTCGCCGGCACGACGTTCCCGCCGTGCATCGGCCGCAAGGGCGAATGCGCATACCGCAACCCGGTGATCTAGGCCGCTGTAACGGCTTCACCAATCTGCATATCAGTAGACGGGGCGTGGGTCCATGGACTCGCGCCCCTGTTGCAACAAAACTCTTGCGTCTGGTGCGACATGACCCACCCTCGCACGTTTCATACAGCGCGGCAAGCTCACCTAATAAACCAAACTTGCTTCGATGGTGGTTCCTAAACATCAAACCACCACCAGCGGCCCCCTTAACGCGATTTGAACTTTCTGATCAAGACGTTCGTGTTGGCAATCTACTCGTCACAATCCCTTGGCACACCGGCCAATTGCAGTGGCCCCAACGCCAACGTTGAAGGAAGCCCCCTTACGCAACAAGAGAAGCCGTGGTCGCAAGGGCACAGGAAACTGGAAAACTTGAGCGGATCCGAGAACATCTTGCCGCCACCGTGAGCAAGTCCATAGAGTGGCCTCATCCCTCGGTCATCTTCGATCTCGAAGATCGACGCGGCAATTTTCTCCGAATCTTTATAGCGACAGCCCAAAACACGCAACTCCACTCGGAGCGCTTCAGTGCCGCTACGCAATGGTCACACCTCCCCATTCTCGACGCTTACTTAAAGGCAGCGTCTCGTCGCGAACTGATCGTCGCTCAAAACATGGCCCGCGCAATGCAAGAAACTAGCGGTCTGCTCCATGAAGTCCAGTCGCGGCTGAACGGGACCACTTTTCGAGTCGACGAGTCAAATCAGCAATCATTCGGCTAGGCATTCTGGAGCGAGATCGTTCGCGCCCGTCTCGGAACATCCGATCTGTCGCTCCGGGAGCCGCTTTTGGCTGCGGATGTCGCTGAAACTTCACTCAAGCCTCCGGGGGCTCTGCGTGCATTCGCGGCCTTGCTGTCGAAACTGGCTTCGAAGATATCAGTTCGTGGTTCGCGATATTCCGCGGTTCGGTCCGCCAAAACGCAGGAAGTCGAAGCGGCGCCGTGGCAGGATTCGCGAGGGCAATCGAGGAAGAGCAGGCGCTGGCGAGTGGGCGATTCCCTCTGGAACTATCCCCATCTTGAGATACGAGTACCTAGGCTTCGGATCGGCTTCGCTCGAACATCGCTCCCGCTGCACCTGGGATGGTCCTCGACACAAAAGCCTGCGTGAAATGGGTGAATCAGACCCCAACATCACCAGATTCAATGGAGTTGAGCGAGCTCATCATTGGAAACCTCTAGGCGGTGGAGAGAGCGAGCAAAATAGAGCAAACCAGCTCGATGCGTCTTCAGAAAATTCCTCCTCGACGCGATGCGCCTCAGCAAGGGTGAGCCGTCAGGTTGCTGCCTATTCAATGCGGGCATGGCTGACGTCGACAATCGCCGGAGACTAGTCGTGCTTATCCGCAAGTTCTAAGGGAGCGAAAGGGATACATCCGGAACCGGACGCTAGCGTTCGTCGGCTGTACTCTCGCTACCGGGCGAGCTGTCAAAATAGATCTGTTCGGCTAATGGCGTCGGTCGATATACTCGTTTGTTCCCGTCAAGCTCCCTGTCTACGAGGCCTCGTTCGTCTAGGTTCTTTGCACGCCTTCCCACGAGTTGGTAAGAACAGTCCAGCTCGCCGGCGACTTCAGAGGGACTCAATTCGCGCTTCTCGGTCGCTAGCGCCTGAAGAATTCCAAGTTCGACCTGAGGCAGCAGGGCCGAATCCTCGACCGCCCGAAGAGTTGGTTCGTATTTTCGCGAAAGATTGATCACGTTGCAATGGCCGCTACGGCACTCTGGGCACAACATTCCGTAGGCGCGCAGCGCGGGAAGCGCCTCAAGCTCTTGGTGGTGGCCGCAAGAGTCGCAGATAATCTCTTGGTTGTTCCGAATATAGCTTTGAAATATCGGCGTAAAGTCGAACGGCCGCCCCACAAAGTACTGTCGAAAGCGCTGTTCGCGCTTGCCTGTCGGCCGCCCGAACTCAATCACTTGCTGCTGACATAGCCCGTAGTTCAGAGCGTAAACGGCTACCTTCTTACCGTCTCGATTTCTCATCTCACAGTACTTCGTGACGAAAAAGTTAAGTTCTAAGCTACGAAGCAATGGCTCATGGTCCGGCCCTAGGTGGAAATGGCTTGTTGGGGCGGCCCCATCAACTTCCTTGATTGGATTTGCATCTGATTTCTTCAACGCACGAGCCCGCTCTACGATCACGTCCAAAAGGTCTTTGAGACTGAAGATCGATGAGCGCTCGGCAAAGCTCTCTTGAAGGAAGCGGTTCATTTCGAAACCCGCCTCGATTTTTTCTTCGTAGTAACGCTGAGCGGCGCTTCTTATCGCCCCAGAGCCAATTTTCTTGTCATAGAGAAGGGAATTCTCGTACGCGAAGTACAAGAGGTATCCGACGTTTCGGGGATTTGCCATTGTGGCGTAGAAGATTTGACGCCACACGTCATTACTTGCCGAGTCAAAAAGTTCGGGTATTGGCTCTGCTCGGTAGTGAGTGAGCCGCCGTGTTACTAATCTCCGAGTAAAATCAATTGCTTTCTCCTCCATGGCCCCCACGTCCGACCCCCCGTACAGATCGAAGAGATCTAGGTTCACTTCGTCGATCTTCGTCGGATCGATGGCCCCGTAGTAGATGCGAGTGGGGTAGGCAGCCACCTTGAACTTGATCAGCTCATCAGACCAATTATTGAGGGGCGCCAACAGGACGTCGACAACAAGACGCATCGCTGGTTCCGGCATTTCGGAAAAGTCGTCTATAAACACGTATAACTGATCTATCCCACATTTCTGGAGAATGTCTCGGAGTCGAGAAATGAACTCCTTAAGGTCAAACACACGCATCAAGACATCGGCTTGGTCGGTTTCTTCGGATCGCGATGTGGATTGAGTCACGTTCGCCGAGAATGACAATTCGGGACCCGTCGCCCCAAGCGCGGCTCCCCCACCTGCTGAACTCCCCGAGGTATCGCTAAGTCCAGTGCGTTTAGATTCGATAATCGTCCCAAGTACGCTCTCAAACCGGTTCGACATTGCCTCGTCAAGGAGCGCTTCGAGACCGATGAACAGGTCTGGAACGCCGCCGCCCACGCTTGCTTTCACCCGCTCCCAAAAGCTCGACTCGATTCGATTGGTCAGCTCATCTTTAATCGAATGTATGACTGCACTTACGAATTGACGATTTAGAAGTAGCTGTTCAAGCGAGGCTTTGGGCAGTGTGCTTGCGGCTTGGGAAGTAGCCAAAACACCTGGATCGACCCTCGACGACTCATACACACTCTTTATGTCGATATAGGCAGTAGTGATCCTATTTCTCTTTCTGAGGTCGCTCTGAGCCCGCTGGAAGATAGTAGACTTCCCTGTCCCCTTTCGCCCAATTAAGAACGTAGTGTTCGGCTTCAGCAGCGTCTGCAAAACGTGATCATTAGGAAGTGGGTCCACGTAGAGGTCTTCGATGACCCTTTCCCCATTGGTGTCTTTTAGCTCCGCCCGCCGATAAAGCTTCAGCGACTGCGCAGCATCGCGGAAGCCTGCGTGTCCTGTGGCTGTAGACCGCACCATGGATCCTCATTCCCGAAGCAAAGTTTCCACCATGCTCGCATAGTCCTCGCCGATCCGTTCGGATTACGCGCTTCGACTTTCAAAGCTCTAAACGAGATCCGCCATTCGGCGCGAGGTCGGTGAAGTCGACGACAAGACCCAACCGAACCTTGGCGCCGCCGCGGCAGCTCCTCAAGCTCATTGAGATCGACTATAAATGCAGACGCGACAGCGGCAGGCCGATATGGTTTGAACTTGACCACAGATGGAACTGGTCAGCGATACTTACGTTGGGGGTGGCACAAGTGACGCGCCACCGCAAGATGCGATTACCGAACGCCGACGTCAGTGCATCGGGTCGTCTATCAGATGGATGGTGCGCCTTTAGTCATTCAGCACCACACTCATATACATAACGCGGCCTGCATCTGAATTTGACGAATCGAGTCCCGTCGGACGGCGGCTTATGATGAGTCGCTCACTAGACCTTGAGGAATGCGACTGGAGTGACCAGTTCGACTCGGCCATTGTCGAGTTGGCCCCCGATGCACAGCGCGTCGGTGGAGCGCGGGACGTGCGACTGACACCGTTAGCGCTCAGGCCAGAGCGACCCCAGTTCTTGCTCTAGCTTTGCCAACGTGACGATGTCCGGCCATGACTTCCCCTGAAGCAATGCCCCGATCGTGGCGCGGTCTACGGCTGCCGCCGCCGCGATCTCGCGGATGCTGCGCTCTCCGATGGCGTCTCGGAGATTCAAGACGAGCTGTCTGGCCCTTTCTGCGACCGGGTCAGCGCACGGCACCTCGGGCCAGTCCTCACAGATTTCTGCCGGAAGGGCGCGCGAGGGGCGAGGACTCATGCATTGAGCGTAGCGGCAATGTCGGTGGCCCTCACCATAGTTAGTGGCTGTAGTTATAGCCATCAATTGAGGGGAGCGCGGCCGCATGAGTTGTTGTCACGCGATGCCGTATCGGCCCCTAGTCGACGAGCGAGCTTTCGGCTCTGAACGCGACAACTCCCACCCGGTGAAAAACTCGCCGCATAGGGATGGGTATGAAGACATCATCCTCAACCCCATCGACAAAACAAGCAGCCAAAACCGAAGCGCCGGGCGCCGGGGTGGCGCTCTCTGCCGCGGAGGTCATCGCTCAGTTGACTAAACGCTATAAGCCGAAACAGCATCGGCTCGCGTGGGACGAAGCGCGCTCTTTCGTCATGGAGGCCGTCACCACGACGGCGTTGGCCGGCAACCGCGACGCCAGCAGGCTCATGAGCGTGGCCGCGCCTTTTGTGATGTGGTGTGTCGAAGAGCACGGGCTTGAGCTTCGGGCTGAGCTTATCTTCGCGCCAACCCTTATCGACCGATATTGCCGTACTGCTTTCAACCGCGAGGGGACTGGCAGTTCGTACCGCTCAGTTCTTCTGGCAATATCCTCTGCCGTGCTCCCCAACTCTGCGCCGAAGATGACGCCAATGCACAAACGCTCAATCCACGCGCCGTACACGGATTCCGAGTTGAAATCCTACGCACTATGGGCTTCAGGGCAAAAGACCGAACTAGCACGCCATCGGTGCATGCTGCTCGTCGCGCTCACAGCCGGAGCCGGCCTCCACTCAGGCGAGATACGCACGTTGCGCCGCACCGACGTAAGCGTCGACAGCGCCGGAGTGCTCGTTCAAGTTCGAGGCGGAAGCCCGCGTCAAGTTCCTGTTCTGCACGAGTGGGAAAAGTGGATGGAAGAGACCGTCGCCCAATATCCGGGCGTCGACCTGCTTTGGGGCGGTCCGCGACCAAGCGGCGGCAAGAATATGGTGAACCATTACTTGGCGCGCACCATGGGCTCCGCACCGGCGCCTGCACGGCTACGCGCCAATTGGATCACTAGTCACCTCAAACGTGGCACACCGGTTAAGGAAATACTTCGCGCTGGAGGCATGGCGAAGTTTGTAAACCTCGACCAGTATCTGGCCTACGTGGAGGCAGTGCCGATGGCCAAATACCGCGTGATGCTGCGAGGTGAGGAACGCCCTTGACAGCAAACATTGATGCCACCGAAGTTGCTAGCGCGCTGTGCGAGCAGCGGATGATGGACACGTTCGGCATGGGGTCTGAGGAACGTGACGATGAACACGCACTCGGACCAGTGTCTCTGGCATACCTTCGCAATTCCATCGCGCTCATCGAGAAGTCCGGCATCAACGACAAGATTATGCAGTGGGAGAGCGAAACTCGCACCTCAGCGGCAGGACGTAAGCGGGTCGTGCCGCTGACCGCCATTCTTCCCATCATGCTGCTTCACATCCAAATGGGGCGCGGCGTCGTCTATCTAGACATCGCAAACACACTCCACCGAAGGTTTGGCGCTAAGCACTTCGAATTGCTGGGGATTCCCAACCAGCCGTCAGACAAGATGGATTGGTACCACCGTTTTTGGCGCGGATTGAAGCGAATTATCAGCCACATCGATCCCTATCCTTTCCCTCTCGACGGAAGGATGAAGGCCGATGAGTACGCGGAACGGCTCAAGGCCATAACGCAGGGTGAAAGCAAGGACGAGCACGAGCGGAATCTCGACCGCATCGACTGGCTCTGCAACCAACTAGTGCTCGCCTCGGCGCGAACCATGCCCCGGGAATTCTTACGCGACTATCGAGGCAACTGCGCCATCGATGCGAGCCTCATTGCGGTGCAAGGACGGCAAAACCCAACCAAACTAGAACTAAACCGAAGCAACCCTGACCCCTTCTCCGGTCGATACCGTCGCGGCGGAAAGCACGACGGCAAGGGCGCGAAAACCGATATTGCGGGGTACGAAGTCGAAACGGCAACAACAGTCTGGAATCGCCCTTCTGAAAGCGAGCTGTTCCCATCCGTCGTCACCGCCATTAGCTTCCACAAGCCTGGCAAACTTGTCGGCCACGGAATGAAACTCATCGAGCGACACAAGGCTGCTTTCGACCTCGACCGCTTTCTCGTCATGGCCGACCGCGCCTACAACAACGGTCGAGTCGAAACTTTCCATATCCCGGCCCGTAAAGCGGGGGTCGAGCTCGTCATCGACTACAAAACTGCCGACCTCGGATTGCAAGGCCCTTACAAAGACCTCATTCTGGTCGACGGAAACTGGCACGTGCGCAGCATGCCCCAAAAGCTCATCGACGCGACGAAGGACCTTGTCCATCTGGAAAAGGCTAAGTCCGAGCTAGGGCGAGTCGACTACGACCAGAAGCGCGCTACGCTCCTTGCTCGCCTACACAACCGCGGTGCCTACCGCATGGTTGCCAAGGGTCTCCCCGACCGCGACGGCTACCAACGATTCACCTACCCAACCGGGTCCCCCGTGCCGCACGCTCCGCTCAATGGCAAGAACAGCATCATGGTTCCGTTGATGATTCCGGAGACAACCGTCGAGTCGAAGGAGCCTGGAGTAAAGAGCCGTCGCCTCCAGCCCCTCAAGCACTTGCAACGGTTCGCCTACAAGAGTGACTTGTGGGCAAGCTACTACGGCATGCGCAACCTCGTCGAAGCTTCCAACTCGCGCTTTAAAGATTCCAACCAAGAAGACCTGGGAAACCCCAAGAAACGTTCCGGCCGAGGATTCAGCTCGAACTACCTCGTCACGGCCCTCTCCATCAGCTCATTCAACCTGCGCTCAATAGCCACATTCATCCTGAAGCTTAGAGATAGGACCGTCGAGAAGCCGGTCCGCACGCGCCGTCGAAAAGACGAGAACGAGCGCCCTCTGGCCCGCCTAGTCACCGCCCAGGCCGCCGCACCGCCAAGGTAGCCAAAAACCTAAGCCCAGACACCGCTAGCGCTACCGCTTTACCGAGACGATTCAACCTGCCCAAAAGCAGGCCTATTCGTCTTTAACGAGAACGCCGGCAGTATCCGCGGCCTGAACGGCCGCCAGGATCGACCGCGAACGGAACGATCTCATCGAGATCTGCGCGCCAAATCAATTGAATGAAGAATTCGGTTTCAAAGAATGAAACCGCCAACTGTAGCTGAGGCGGGATTCGAACCCGCGACCTCACGATTATGAGTCGTGCGCTCTCACCAACTGAGCTACTCAGCCACGTCATCCAAGTGGATGAACGAGCCCCCTATGGGAATCGGACCCATTACCTCTTCCTTACCAAGGAAGTGCTCTACCAATGAGCTAAGGGGGCACACAAAAGCGCAGAACGCGCGATTGGCACCGTAAGAGACTAGCACCCGTTAGGGGCCTCTAAGTACGCTTTTGGCCTAAAAGTGGCCGCGAATGAAGATTAGTTGACCGCATTCGCCGTAAGCCACGCGTAGGGGTCAACAGGAACATCATCCAGGTGGATTTCGAAGTGCAAATGAGCACCATAAGCGATGCCAGTTTCACCGACGAGTCCGATGAAATCGCCGGCCTTGATTTCTTGACCGACAACGATCGGGCTTGAGTCAGTGATCATGTGCGCATAGAGGCTTGTCACTTGCTGGCCGTTGATGGTGTGCGAGATAACGGCATGGTAGCCATAGCCCGACCAGTCGGCCTGGATGAGCTCAACTGTGCCATCTGCGACCGCATAGATCGGCGTTCCGGATGCTGCCGCGAAGTCGGTTCCCTTGTGGAAGCCGCCAACACGCTCACCAAAGCCATCAGTGATCGGCACCGAGTAAGGGAAGGGCCAGCGCACAGCTCCCGTGGTGGCGTTGTACTCGTAGCTCACACCCGCGTACTTGAGGGCGAGCACTTCGGCGGTCGAGATGACCTTGATGTCGTCGTGGGCGGCAACTTCGCTCTCAACCTCATCCGAGACAGCAAGTGACTGCGCGGTGCCTGGTGTGGCACTGAGCGCGGCCAAATCTGCTGCTGGCGCTCCTGCGGCGATCACGGCCGAGTCCGCATTCACAAACACGTTTGAAGGAACAGAGACGCCAACCAGAATCGGGAAGGCAAACAGCATCGCCACCAACGAGAGGGCTTTGGATGCCGGACGCTTGCTGCTTGAGCCCGACGAGCTGCTCGGGGCGAGTGCCTTGCGCGACACCCACACACGCTTCGACTTGACCGTGGAACCGCTCTTCTTGCGAGAACGCGGAGCCGTTGTCGCCGCGGCTTGCTTTGGAGTTCGAGCGGCCTTGGCAGCCTTGCCAGGCTTTGAGCGCTTCCGCGAAGCGGGCGTCGCCACTGAAGCTTCGGCTGTCGCTGCGGCGGCGTCGTACGAGGACGCCACGAGAGTGGTGGGGGTGATTCCGAGAAGATCGAGGGGCTCGTCAGCTCGAATACTCGTGGGCGCTGTATCGGGCGCGGGTTCCTCGGTTGGCGCGTTCACTGTTGCGATCGGAGCGGTGAAGAGTCGCTCAGAAACCGTGGGAGCACCTGAGGTGGGCGGAACAACGGAAGCCGGGGCGGGAGTCGCTGCCACCGGAATAGCCGGCACCTCTACGGCGGCCTGCTTGTTACGCATCGAGCGACGACTCGGCAGCGCGGCCGCGGGCTCAACGGAGCCGCTCGCGATTACTGCTGGTTCGACAACGGCGCGTTCAACGACCTCAGCTTCAACAACCGCAGTTTCAACGACCAGCGCCGGGATGACGGTCGGTGCAACCTCGACCGCTACGGCCTCGGCAATTTCGGGCTCAGGGCTCGAAGGCGACGGGCTCGAGTGCGACGTGAACAGATCGGCGAGAACGGGAGCAGCCGGCGCCTCCACCGGATGCTTCGAGCTCGACTTCTTGCGACTGCCTTGCTGCGCTTGACGCTCACGCTCGCGCATCTCTTTACGCGTGAGGGGAGGGTTCTCCCCTGTTCCCGGGTGCTGTGGAAACTGGGTGTCGCGGCTCATATACCGAGCCCTGGGTGGCGGGAGGAGAACGTCACTGCGGCGTAAGCGCTCGTCAGCAACATTCTTCTCCTCCACGCGATTCACCTGCTAGGTGTGAATGCATAATTCGGGTGATTGACCCACGCAGGTCGGGTTGCGCGGGTAACAGATTCATAAAGGCTAGCGTGCAAGTGGTCTAGTTGCCAGACCTTTTTTAAGTGGTCTACTTACGCGTTTAGCTGCTTCAATACTGCCTCAAGTTTCTGAGCAACGGCTGGTTCCGCAGCGAGAATAAAGTCCTTGCCTTCTGCCTCTGTTCCGCGTCCCTTCACTGTTGCCCCAGCCTCGCGGGCAATGAGTGCACCGGCCGCGTGATCCCAAGGGTTCAGGCTTCGCTCGAAGTACGCGTTGACTCGCCCCGAGGCCACCATGCAGAGGTCCAAGGATGCCGTTCCCATGCGGCGAATGTCGCGCACCTGTGGGAGAAGGTCTGCAATTACTCGCCCCTGCTCCACACGCAATTCCTGCAGGTAAGCAAATCCCGTTGCGATGAGCGCTTCGGAGAGGTCTACTTCGTCAGCCACGTGCAGCGGTTGTCCGTTGAGGTGGGAACCACCGCCGAGCGTGCCCGTGTAGGTCTCCCCCGCGCCCAAGTTGACGACGGCACCGGCGAGCGCCTTCCACGACGAGGGTTCAGGTTCACCCTCAACTACGGCAATGCTGATCGCATAATGCGGGATGCCGTAGAGATAGTTCACAGTGCCATCGATCGGATCAACGACCCAGGTCAGGCCACTCGTGCCACGTTCTGCCCCGCTCTCCTCGCCCAGAAAGCCGTCTTCGGGGCGAGCGTCGGCAAGGAGGGTGCGGATGAGCTGTTCGCTCTCGCGGTCGGCGTGGGTTACGACATCCACCGAGGAAGTTTTGCGGTCGGCGACCGCGACTCCTTCGATGCGCCGTTGAGCAACCAGCTCGGCGGCTTGCGTTGCAACGCGGCGGGCGAGATCCAAGAGTTCGTCGTGAGGCATTACTCCAGCCTAGGCCGCACTCGTTGCGTACTCATGCGCTTCGAGCCGGGCGCGAAGCGCACGTGACAGCGTGAGCGCCGCCTCGTCTGCGGCGGCCCGCTCCTCGGGCGCGGTCTTCTGAGGCGTTCCGGCCACGAGAGCGAGGTCGGCGGCGAACAGTGTTTTCGCCCAGTCCGCGTGAGAAAGCTCGTGGCTGCCGGCGAGCGCGCCCTGCAACCGCAGCACGTCTTCCCGCAGGGCATCAGCATTGTCGACTCCCCACATCCGCAGCACTTCTGGTCGGCTGTCAGCGGATGACGCCAGTCGCCCCAGGCTGCGAATCACGTGAGCGAGCTCGTCGTTGTCGAGGTCGAGCGCCACGGGCGGGTCGACACGGTCAGCCTCGGCACGATCTGCCTCTTCGCGCTCAACACGCAGCGATGACATCGTGTCCACGATCACGGCAATAAACAAGTTGAGCGTGATGAACGCGGCGATCAGGATGAACGGCACAAAGAACAGCCACGCCAATGGCATCACTTCCATGATCGGGCGCACGATCCCCATCGACCAGCTTTCGAGGGTCATGATCTGGAAGAGCGAATACGTCGACTTTCCGATACTGCCGAACCACTCCGGAAACTGATCGCCGAACAGTTCCGTGGACATCACCGAGGCAACGAAGAAGACAAGAGACATGAGGAGGGCGATTGCGCCGATGCCCGGAAACGAACGGATGAGGGCTTCAACGACCATCCGCACCTTCGGCATAAACTTAATAACTCGCAAAATACGGAGCACTCGGAGCGCACGAAGAACCGAAAGTGGTCCAGCACTGGGCACAAGGGCGATGCCCACAACAATGAAATCGAAGACCGACCAGCCGTCAGTGAAGAAACGCTTCGGTCCGTAGGCAACAAGCTTGAGAATCAACTCAATGACGAAGACTACGAGAGCGATTGAGTCGAGGGCGTGCAAGACGTCGTAAGCCGCTGTTCCCTGTTCTGCTGCCGTCATCAGCGCGATAATGACGGCGTTGATCACGATGACCGCGAGAACGAAATTTTGGACGAGGGCTGAGTCGACAAACTGAGCGAGCCGGGTACGAAACGATGGACTCTCGGGTGGAGTAGATAGATTCACGCGCCCATTATTCACGAAAGGCCCCGCACTGTGCGCGCGGGGCCTTTCGAATAAGTGGTGGCGAGTGAGGGATTCGAACCCCCGAATGCGAAGCAGTCTGATTTACAGTCAGATCCCTTTGGCCACTTGGGTAACTCGCCAAGACGCCTCCGGCCACATGTATTCATCTGACCGAACGCGCTGGACAAGGATACAAGGAATCTGAGCGCCGTGTGACCACTTCGGCAAAACTGGCCTGCGGGAGTTCTGGGCGTTGCCCGGGTAGCATGGGGATATGGCTGATTCTTCGTTTGACATTGTGAGCAAAGTTGACCAAATGGAGGCGGAAAACGCCGTCAACCAGGCGCAAAAGGAGCTTGCTCAGCGCTACGACTTCAAAGGCGTAGGCGCTTCGGTGGAGTGGACCGGCGAAAGCCTCCTCCTCAAGGCGAGCGCGGAGGAGCGCGTTAAGGCTGTTCTCGAGGTGCTCGAGGCTAAGTTCATCAAGCGCGGCATTTCGCTGCGCAGCCTCGACGCGGGTGAACCTTTCCCCAGCGGCAAGGAATACCGCATCGAGATCAGCCTCAAGAACGGCATCTCGTCTGAAGATGCCAAGAAGATTTCCAAGATCATCCGTGACGAAGCCCCTAAGAGCGTCAAGTCACAGATTCAGGGCGACGAGCTGCGCGTGCAGTCGAAAAGCCGCGATGACCTGCAGTCCACGATGGCGCTGCTGAAGGGCAAAGACATCGAAGTTGCTCTCCAGTTTGTGAACTTCCGCTAGCAAGCCCCAGCGTGAATGTTTCCCCGCTGAAACGCGGGGGAACTCGTTAGACTTCGCCCATGGACTTGGGCAGCATCGACTTCAGCTTTACGGCGATTCTCGCCGCGGCTCTTGTCGTCATCGACTTCGCGATTCGCGTGCTGTCGATCATTTACGTTCCGCGCAATCGGCGACCGCAGACGGCCATGGCCTGGCTGCTCGCCATCTTCTTCATTCCGTACGTCGGTATCCTGCTGTTCCTGATTTTCGGCAGCCGCAGGCTCCCCAAGAGCCGCCGCGATAAGCAGTCGGAGATCAACCAGTTCATCGTCGAGTCGACGGAGGGCATGGATCAGGTCAAACAAGACCAGCCCTGGCCCTCATGGCTTGAGCCCGTCGTCGAACTCAACCGCACTCTTGGCGCAATGCCGCTCGTCGGCGGCAACTCGGCAACGCTGCACTCTCGCTACGAAGAATCACTCGCAGCGATGACCGCCGAGGTCGACACGGCGTCCCGCTTTGTGCACGTCGAGTTCTACATTTTGAGTCTCGACGACACCACCAGGCCGTTCTTCGACGCGCTTGAACGTGCGGTGGAGCGCGGCGTTCGGGTGCGGGTGCTTCTCGACCACATCGCCTCGCTGCGGTCTCCGGGCTATCTCGCTACGATCCGTCACCTCAAGAAGATCGGCGTCGACTGGCACGTCATGCTGCCGGTTCAACCGCTCAAGTGGAAGTTTCAGCGCCCCGACCTGCGCAACCACCGCAAACTCCTCATTATCGACGGCAACGTCGCGTTCACCGGTTCGCAGAACATGGTCGGTTCGTCGTACAACAAGCGCTCCAACCTCAAGCGCGGCCTCGAATGGAAAGACCTCATGGTGCGCTTCGAGGGCCCCATCGTCTCGGGAATCAACGCGCTCTTCATCACCGACTGGTACAGCGAGACGGATGAACTGCTCGTGCGAGAGGGAAGCCTTGCCCTCGCCGCAGAATCCCCCGCCAGCCTTGACGCGCAGGTGGTGCCGAGCGGGCCGGGATTTGAGGGTGAGAACAACCTTCGACTGTTCAACTCCTTGCTCTACGCAGCCCAGAAGCGGGTCATCATTACGAGCCCCTACTTCGTGCCGGACGACTCCATGCTCTACGCCATCACGACGGCAGCCCAGAGCGGGCTCGACGTGCAGCTATTCGTCTCCGAAGTCGGCGACCAAGCCCTCGTTTATCACGCACAGCGCAGCTACTACGAGACGCTGTTGAAGGCGGGGGTGAGGATCTGGCTGTTCCCGAAGCCGACCGTGTTGCACGCCAAGCACTTCACGATCGACGACCAAGTCGCGGTGATCGGTTCGAGCAACATGGACATGCGCTCGTTCAGCCTCAATCTCGAAATCTCCGTGATGGTGCGCGGTGCCGAATTTATCGCCGAGATGCGCCAGCTCGAAGCCGAATACCGCAGCGTCAGCCGAGAACTCACTCTCGAAGAGTGGATGAAGCGCCCTCGGCGGTCAAAGGTTCTCGACAACCTTGCGCGCCTCACCGCCGCGGTTCAGTAGCCGTTCACTAGCGGTGCGGCAGAAGCCGTTGCACGGCGAGTGTTGCGATAGCCCCGTTCGGAGCCTCCGCCCTACTCCGTGTCAGTGACCTTGGATGCGGCAAGCATGTCGTCGCGGTCAACCAGCTTGATGCGCGCACGGCCCTCAGCCTCGCCCAGAGCGATCTCGTGGGCATCCAGCGACTGCCACCCCTGCAGATTCGTGTACTCAACGTCACGGCTCTTCAGAAGGTCAACGATGGCCTGCTCATCGGGGTTCTCGGGGGCCCACCAGTTGGCCTGGTCGTTCATGACGTGCTTGATGGTTTCCATCGCATCAGACTTGGTATGACCGATGAGGCCAACAGGGCCACGCTTGATCCAGCCCGTTGCGTACACGCCGTGAACCTGCTCGTCGTTGTCGTCAATGACCTGACCTTCACGGTTAGGAATGACTCCGCGGTTCTCATCGAACGGGATGCCGTCGAGCGGCGAGCCGAAGTAGCCAACAGCGCGGTACAGGCTCTGCACCGCAACCTCGCGGAACTCGCCGGTGCCGACAACTCCGCCCTGGCCGTCGGGCTTGGTGCGCTCATACCGGAAGCCTTCTACGCGGTCGGTACCGAGCACTTCGACGGGGCCAGCGTAGAAGTGCAAGTGCAGGCGACGCGAAGCGTTGCCCTTTTCCTCGCCGCGCCACTTCGTAAAGATGCGGTCGAGAACCATGATCTGCTTGTTCGACTCGATCGCAGCTTTCGATGCGTCGTCGTAGTCGAAGTCCTCTTCGTAAACGACCATGTCGACATCGTTGAGTTCGCCGAGTTCGCGCAGCTCGAGCGGCGTGAACTTCACTTGCATGGGTCCGCGGCGGCCGAAGACGTGCACGTCGGTCACAGGGCTCGCTTTGAGGCCCTCGTAGACGTTGGCCGGAATCTCGGTCGGCAGCAGATCATCGGCGTGCTTAGCGAGCATTCTGGCGACGTCGAGCGCGACGTTTCCATTGCCGATAACGGCGGTCTCTTTTGCGTCGAGGGTCCACTCGCGCGGAAAGTCGGGGTGGCCGTCGTACCAGCTGACGAAGTCGGCGGCACCGTGGCTGCCCGGCAGATCGATTCCGGGGATCGGCAGCGGAGCATCCCGCACTGAACCGGTCGAGAAGATAACCGCGTTGTAGTGCTTCTTGAGGTCGTCAAGCGTGATGTCACGCCCATAAGTGACGTTGCCGAACAGGCGGATGTTGCCGGTGTCGAGCACGTCGCGCAGGGCGTTGACGATGCCCTTGATGCGCGGATGATCGGGGGCAACGCCATAGCGCACGAGACCATACGGCGCAGGAAGCCGCTCGAAGAGGTCGATCGATACGTCGAACTGGCGCTCTGCCTTCAGCAGGATGTCAGCGGCGTAGATTCCGGCGGGGCCAGCACCAACAATGGCGAGTCGTAGCTTGCTCATCAGTTGTCGTTTCCGTTCATCTCGGTGCGCCCGGGGCGCGGGCGAGTGGGCGTACTAGTTGGAGCGTTCGACGATGCTTTCGGCAAAACGCGTCAGGGCTTTTTTGACCGAACCATCGGGCAGCGGCGCGAGGGCTTCAACAGCTTCGCGACCCCAGCGACGGGCTTCGTCCAAAGTTTTCTTCGTCACGGCATGCTCGCGCAGGTCGGTGACAGCGGCATCAATTGCCGCTTCGTCGCCTTCGCCATAGAAGTTGGCGTTCACGTCGCGCTCAATGCGGGTAAGCAGTTCGGCGGCATCACTGTCGGTGAGGGCACGCTCGCGCAGATACAACAGAGGCAAGGTCGCGACGCCGCTACGCAAATCGGTTCCGGCCTTCTTGCCGGTCTTCCCCGTCTCGGCCGAGAGGTCAATGACGTCGTCGATGAGCTGGAACGCAACACCGATCTTCTCGCCAAAGTCGCGCACGGGAACCGTGTACTCCTTAGGCGCGTTCGAGAACATGACTCCGACCTCGGCCGCCGTCGCGATCAACGAACCGGTCTTGTCAGCCAACACCTGCAGGTAGTGCTCCACGGGGTTCTCGTCGGGCTTCGGGCCCAGAGTTTCGTGCAGTTGACCGAGGCACAAGCGTTCGAATGTATTGGCCTGCAAAAGCAGAGCCTCTTCTCCGAGCCCCGCGACCAGCTTGCTGGCCCGGGCAAACAATAGGTCTCCCGTGAGAATCGCGACCGAGTTGCCCCACACATTCTGAGCACTCGGAACACCACGGCGCAGTTGTGCTTCATCCATCACGTCGTCGTGGTAGAGCGAGGCAAGGTGAGTGATCTCTACGGCCTGAGCGGCCTTGATGACATCGGCGTTGTTGCCGTCGCCGAGCTGAGCGGTGAGCAGCGCAAGCACGGGGCGAACGCGCTTGCCGCCCGCTTCGAGCAGGTAGCGGCTCGTGGCATCCGCAATCTCGTCGGCAAAGGTCATGTGCGAGAGCAAACCCGCTTCAACCTCGTCGAGGCCCTTTTCAATTGCCGTCGCGAAACGGCGCTCATCGCTCGAGGCGAAGAGTTTCTCTCCCAGCCCCAGCGAGGAGCTCAGAGTGTTGCTGCGACGAGCAGGCGGAACGCTCGGGTTCACTAATCAACCGGTTTCTTTTGCGAAGCGCTAAGGCTTCGATTTGATGTCTGAGTTGGTCTTTGCCGACTTGATCGTCTTGATCGGACGAGTGGCATTTCCCTTGCGCTTGGCAACCGAAGCAAGCACAGTGGCGTCAGCGGGCTTGTGCCCACGATGCATTGCCACGATGCCGGCGGTGAGGTTGCGGTACGCAACACGAGTGAAACCGGCAGCCCGGATCCACTGACTGAGCTCGCCCTGATCAGGCCACTCACGAATTGATTCTGCGAGGTAGGTGTACGCCTCGGGGTTGGAGCTTGAGCGATCGGCAATGATCGGCATCACGCGATTGAGGTAGGTGAAGTAGCCGGCGCGAACAATCGCGACGGGAGGCTTCGAGAACTCGGTGATCACCAGACGGCCACCGGGCTTCAGCACGCGGTACATCTCAGAGAGCGCTGCACGAGGATCGTTGATGTTGCGCAGCCCGAAGCTGATCGTGACCGCGTCGAACTCGTTATCGCCGAACGGCAACTGCTGAGCGTCGCCCTGGATGAACTCGATCTTCTTGTGGCGCTTGCGAGCCTGCTCGACCATGCCTGTGGAAAAGTCGAGGCCGACCACGCGAGCACCGTTACGGTGAAGAGCAGCAGAACTAGTGCCCGTTCCCGCCGCAATATCGAGGATGCGCTCCCCCGCCGCCGGAGCAACAGCACGCACCGTGGCGGCCCGCCACAGCACGGCGTTTCCGGCCGAGAGCACGTTGTTCGTACGGTCGTAATGTTTTGCGACACCGTCGAACATTCCGGCTACGTCTTCCGGTCGCTTGTTCATGTCAGCCTTACCCACCCCTTTAGTCTAGGGCGCTCAGAGCCGATGCTCACTTTCTTGGTAGCAACTGACAGGTACTCTGATACTTGTGGGGCACAAAGGGGCTATAGAGCGGTCCATACACGGGCAGAATCGGAGACAGAGCGATGGCTAGCACCCCCGACATCCTCAGCATTGTCACTCGGCCTACTGCAGCAGTGGATCGCCTCCTCGACTGGATCACTCCCCAGCAGCCGATCGCCTTCGTGCGCGACGGCGAAGGTGTTGTGGGCATCGGTGAATTGCTGCGCCTCGAATTCCGTGGTGCCGACCGCTTCACCGCCGCAGCAGCCGCGTGGAGCGAGCTCGCGCGCACCGCGATCGTGCACGACAGCGTCAAACGTCCGGGAACCGGACTCGTCGCCCTCGGCAGCTTTGCCTTCGCGGACTCCTCCGATTCCGTCAGCGTTCTCATCGTTCCCCGCATCGTCGTAGGCAGCCGCGACGGCATCCAATGGGTCACGACCATCAATCTCGGCGAGACGAGCGGCCTGCCCGGCGCCTCAGATGGCCTGCCCGACGAGCCGCACGAACCCGCCGGCGATCTCATACACGTCGACTTCGTGCCCGGCGAGATGAGCACCAAGAACTTCACCAAGACAGTGAAAGCTGCGCTGCGCGAAATCTCTCGGGGAGCCGCCGCCAAAATCGTGATCGCTCGCGACCAAACCGGCGAACTGCCCACCGACGCCGACCTGCGCTTGCCCATCACGTCGCTCGCCAATCGCTATCCCGACACCTTCACTTTCGCGGTCGACGGCCTCATCGGCTCAAGCCCCGAAACTCTCGTGCGCGTGCAGAACGGGGCTGTCAGTGCCCGCGTGCTCGCCGGCAGCGCCGCGCGCGGCGACGACCGCATCTCCGACGGGCGCGCCGCCGGAACCCTCATGAGCTCACCCAAAGATCAGAAGGAACATGCGCTCGCGCTGGCCAGTGTGATGGATGCCCTCGCCCCACTCAGCAGTGAACTGCACGCGGCATCCGAACCCTTCGCCTTGCAATTGCCCAATCTGTGGCACCTCGCGACTGACATTGAGGGGCAACTCAGTCAGCGCTCCAGTGGGCTCGACCTCATCGGAATCCTGCACCCCACGGCTGCCGTCGCTGGCACGCCGACGCCCGACGCCATCCGGCTGATCGACGAACTCGAAGGCTTCGATCGCGGCCGCTACGCCGGCCCGGTCGGCTGGGTGGATGCCAACGGCAACGGCGAGTGGGCCGTTGCGTTGCGCTGTGCCCAAGTTAGCGGCGCGCGCATCACCGCGTATGCCGGCGCCGGAATAGTCGCCGGCTCCGACGCCAAGAAGGAGCTCGCCGAGACGGAACTCAAGTTCCGCCCCATCGTGGAAGCGTTCGGCTAGCGCAGCAGAAACCAGCGTGTGGGGTTACGGGGCGATTTCCCGCAGCAGCTCCTCCACGTGGGCGCGGATCTCATCACGCACGCGGCGCACACCACCGGCATCCAACTCGGCCGGATCGGTGAGTCGCCAATCGAGATAACGCTTGCCGGGATAGATCGGGCACGCGTCGCCACACCCCATGGTGATGACTACGTCGGCAGCGCGCACGACGTCGTCGGTGAGGGGCTTCGGAAAGTCCTCCCCGAGGTCGAGGTCGACCTCGGCCATAGCTTCGACGACGCTCGCGAGAATCGCCCCTCCGGGCTCAGACCCTGCCGAGCGCACATGCACTCGATCCTTGCCGAGTTGCCGCAACCAGGCTGCAGCCATCTGCGAGCGCCCGGAGTTCTGCACGCACACGAAGAGCACTTCGGGAACCGGCTTCGGAATGACCCCCTTGGCCTGCGCGAGAGCGGCAAGTCGATCATGAGCAAAGCGGTAGGCCAAGCTCGGGAGGTGGGTGGAGACCTTCGCCGTGCGCGCGAGCGAGGCGTACGACTCAAAGAGGGTGCGCTCGATGGTCTCTTCGCTCACCAATCCGGCGTACTGAGCGGCTAGTCGCTCCGCGCTGCGGCGAAGCACGTTGTCGGGATCGTTGAGGGGCAGTTGGCCCTCGGATGGTGGTCGCATGGTTCCTCGTTTCGCTCGAACATCAAAAGCATAGATGGTTGTCTATGCTTTTACGTTGTTCGATAACGAGATTTACCCGCTGTTCATCGAGCGTCGCCGCAACGCACCGCGCTCAACTGCCGGCGAGACGCACTTTCTCGGCCTCAACGTCGTAGTCGGCACTCGGCCACTGCGGGTCGATGCCCTCGAGAGCGTCGAGCAGGAGCTGCTGAACCGCCCAGCGGGCGTACCACTTGTGGTTGGCCGGAATCACGTACCACGGCGCGCTTTCGGTCGTCGTGCGGCGCAGCGCGATCTCGTACGCCTCTTGGTATTCCTCCCAGAGCAGGCGCTCATCCACGTCCCCCGGGTTGTACTTCCAGTGCTTCTCGGGGCGGTCGAGTCGCTCGTGGAGCCGCTCTTTCTGCTCGTCCGCACTGATGTGCAGCATCACCTTGATGATGACCGTTCCGTTAGCCACAAGCTCTTCTTCGAACTTCTGGATGATGCCGTAGCGCTCTTCGATGGTCTCGGGTGTGGAGAATTCCCGTACTCGGTGAATCAGAACATCTTCGTAGTGCGAACGGTCGAAGACACCGATGAATCCTGCCTCGGGCAGCTCCTTGCGAATGCGCCACAGAAAGTCGTGCGACTTCTCTTCATCCGAGGGTGCCTTGAACGCGTGAATCTGCACGCCCTGCGGGTCAACTCCGCCGATAACGTGACGAAGGATGCCGCCCTTGCCCGCGGTATCCATGGCCTGCAGCACGAGCAGAACCCGGCGCTCGCCACCGAACTTGCTCTCAGCGAAGAGTCGTTCCTGAAGGGCTGCAAGCTTTTCGCCGTTCTTGGCTAGAGCCTTTTCGGCATCTTTCTTGTCGCCATCGAACTCGGGAGTTGATGACGGGTCGATGCGTGCAAGCTCGAAGTCGGCGGTGACTGGCGTGAGTGTGCTCATAGCTCAAGGCTACTCGCAGGCATTTAGCCCCACCCGTTGCCGAGGTTACTGCCGCGCAAGTGGAACCTCGATGATCGTCGGTTCGGGGTGAGCCGACAGCGCCTGATCGAGTTCGCCGCGGGTCGCCGCGAAGATGTAGCGCCAGCCATAGGCCGCCGCGAGGGCTTCGATTGACGCGTTCTGCTGAGTGAGCAGCACGCGGTCAAAGCTCTCGCCCGCCTGGCTCGCGACCTCGAGAACGTCGAAGATGGTGCCGCCACCGTCGTTGCCGACGATCGCTTGGATGCGCGGGCGCGGTTCTCCCGCACCGAACATGAGAGCGCCCACATCGTGGAAGATCGCGAGGTCGCCGAGGAGCACGCGAGTGACTCCCTCGTTGCCCTTTTCGGCCTGACTTGCAAGCGCAATTCCTAGGCCGGTGGAAATCGTGCCGTCGATGCCGGCGAGCCCGCGGTTAGCGTGCACGGATATCTTCTTGCCAGGAACGACGCGGTCCACTTCGCGAATCAACCGTGAGGCACCGAGAACGAGGCGGTCGTGCGGCCACGTTGCACGCCACACGGCTTCGGCGAGCATCCGTCGGTCGACGGGAGTGCGCACAATCGCGAGTTCAGACTTGGCGTGGGTTCCCGCATCCGCATCAATATCGGGCGCGATGCTCTCGGTTTCGAGTAGCTGGCGGCTCGTTGTTACCCAGCGACCCAACCATGCACGATCAGTGGCTTCGCCCGAGACGGCAACCTCATCTACGAAGAGTCGCACGCAGCGGCCGGGGTTGTAGTCGTCTGCCGAGGGATGCCGCACCACGACAGTCTCGACGCCGCGACGCTGAATAAGCGCCGGAATTTCACGGCTCAGAGTCGGATGCCCGAACACGATCACGCGAGCGACGCGGTCACCGAAGTTGGCCGTGTTCAACAGCTCGCGATAGGCGACGACGAGGTTGGGGCCAAAGTGGGCACCACTCGAGACCTCGGCGATGAGCGGTGCGCCCAGCTCGCGAGCAACTTGCTCCGCCCGCGGGCCAGCGCCGGTTCCGGCCACCACCACGGTTGCGGGAGACGGGCTCAGCGCGAGCGTCGTGGGAGCGCCAGGCGACTGGTGCGTGGTGTTCTCCACCACCGGGTCGAGGTCGCTAAAAAGATCGGGGAACACGGGCTCGCGGTGAGCAGCGGGTTCGGGGGCTACCTCGTTCTCGGTGGGATGCCACACGAACGGCGCAGACAGCGGCTCGTCGAAAGACAGATTGAGATGAACGGGGCCGTTGACCGCGGCGACAGCATCGCGCGCGAGTTGGGCCGCGGCATCCATCTCGCCGGCGGCGCCGGTTGGTGCCTCGACATCCCACGTCTGGTGCACAGCGGTGCCGAAAATGCCCGGCTGCTGAGTGGTCTGGTTCGAGCCAATGCCGCGCAGGGAATCTGGTCGATCGGCGCTAATGATGATGAGCGGAACGGCTGAGTGATGCGCTTCGAGCACCGCTGGGTGCAGGTTGGCTACCGCGGTGCCGGAGGTCGTGACAACCAAGACCGGCGCTTGCGTTTCGACCGCGAGGCCGAGAGCCAGAAAGGCTCCCACCCGCTCGTCAATGCGCACGCGAAGTCGCAACAACCCGTGCTTTTCGAATTCGGCGGCGGCGAGCGCAATAGCCTGCGAGCGCGAGCCGGGGCTCACCACGATGTCTCGAACGCCGAGACGAACGAACTCTTCGAGAAGGGCTACCGAGAAATTGGTGGCCGGAGAGTTAGTTGGTCTTATCGTCATCGTCGAGATCTGCTAGTTCCTGTTCGAGGCGGCGAATGCGCTCATCTTGTTCTTCTTTGGCGCGCATGTTGCGCAAAAAATCGGGATCGTCGTCAGGCGCAACGGTGCGCGGACGACCGGAACTAGAACTACGTGCCTTACCGAGCATGAACCAGAGCACTACGCCGATGACGGGCAAGAGCAGGATCACGAGAATCCAGAGCGCTTTAGGTAATGCGCGCACGCGGCTGCGATCAGTCAGAGCCACATCCACGATGGAGAACACGTCGATCGCAACTAGTGCGAAGGCGAGAACGACCAATAGACGAGTCATGCCACCATTCTACGCTCGCAGGCTGCACGCGGGATGCGAGCCTAGACTGATGCCGTGAAACCTTGGATTGCCTACACGCTGCTCCGCCTCGGAGTGTTCGCTGCTGCGTTCACTCTTCTCATGATTGCGGACACTGAGCCGTGGCTCGCCGCCGTCATTGCGACAGTGCTCGGGTTCGCCGTTTCGTATGTCTTTTTTGGCAAGCTTCGGGATGCTGTTGCTCTCGACTTTGCCGCTCGTCGCGAAGGCCCGAGCCACGATCCCGATCGCGATGCTGAGGATGCCGAGGCCGGCTTCGACTCTGCCGCCGACGCCACAACCACCAGCGAGGGCCCCATCCGCCCCGACGCTTATCCGCGCGCTGCCTCGCTAGAAAGCGATAGCCAGAGCGAGGCCGATGCCGAACAGCAGCGCGGTGAGCCCCGTCAGCTTTAGCGCCAGGATCATTTCGGCCGGTGTCTTGCCGGTGAGCACGATCACGCAGGCCGGGAGTGCTGCCAGCAGTACGAAGTACACGAGGTAGGCGTTGAAGTAGAGCAGCGTGTAGACGCCCAGAATGCCGAACGGTACGAGCATCGCTACGACGTAGAAGATGCGCGACGGCAGATTACCCATCCGCACAGCCAGCGTGCGCTTACCCGCAATCTTGTCTTGAGCGATGTCCCGGATGTTGTTGACCATGAGCGTCGCGACCGCGAACAGCCCCACGGCGACAGCGGCCAGCCACGACTCTAGGTTCACGGAATCCGCGAGCACGTAGGTGGTTCCCGCCGTGGCGACGAGGCCGAAGAAGATGAAGACGAAGATTTCGCCGAGGCCCATGTAGCCATAGGGGCGCTTGCCGCCGGTGTAGAAGTAGGCGGCGACGATCGCGGCCGCTCCCACCGCGAGCAGCCACCAGTGCTCACTGCGCACGACAATGATGAGCCCTGCAACAGCGGCAATGCCGAACCAGACGAACGCGACCGTGATGACGGTGCGCGGGCGAGCGGCACCCGACGCGGTCAGCCGACGAGGACCAACGCGGTGATCATCCGTTCCCCGCACTCCGTCGGAGTAGTCGTTGGCGAAGTTCACACCGATCTGCAGCGAGACCGCGACCACGAGGCAGAGCAGGGCGCGCAGCCAGTGCCAACCAGCACCGTCTTCTTCATGCGGCAGCACGTAAGCGGCAGCGGTACCGAGCGCCACGGGAGCAAAAGCGAGAGGCAGCGTCTGGATGCGAGCGCCACTGATCCAGTCGCGTGCCGTTGCCTTGGCAATCTTGGGTGCTTTCGGCGGGCGCCCACCGGGGCGGCCACTTTTGTTCTTTCCGGAGTTTTTCGGCGAGACGGTCTTCGGATCGATGCGTTGCTGTTTGGGAGAGGCCACGGAGGGATTCTACTTAAGCACGACTGACGCTAAGGCGAGTTTGTCGGGTTTTCCCGTCGAAAGCATAGGAATCTCATCGATAAGGATGACGCGAGCGGGAGCCGCTGCCGCTGCTGATAGTTGTGCCGCAACCGACTGGCGCAGCACATCCAGCTCGATGGCCGTCGTCGTGATGACGACGGGAGCTTCGCCCCACTCTGGATGCGGAGCCGCCACCACTACCGCGGCACTCTGCCCGGGAAGCGCGCGAACGGCGGTCTCCACCTCGGCGAGGGAAACCTTCACCCCGCCCGAAATGATCATGTCGTCGGCGCGGCCGCGAACCCTCAGCACGCCGTCCACGACCTCCCCGACATCGTCGGTGCGGTACCAGCGCACGCCCTCGTGCAAACGGAATGAGAAGGCACTGCGGCGCGGGTCGTCGAGGTAGCCCTCAGCGAGCATCGGCCCCGAGAGTTCGATGCGGTCATCCACGAGTCGTAGGCCCACACCGGGCAGCGGTGCACCGTCCCAGACGGCACCCCCGCTGGTCTCGCTTGACCCATACGTCGTCGAGACGGCGAGGCCGCGAGCGCGAGCCGCAGCGAGCAGAGCGATCGGTGTCGACTGACCGCCGACCAAAATCCGAGTGAAACGAGAGAGGGCCGCGACAGCCTCATCCGACTCGAGCAGCCGCGAGAGTTGCACGGGTACGAGCGAGACAAAGCGACGCTCGGCAGTGAGTTCGGCAGCCGCAGCCACGAAAGTCTCCGCCGTGAAACCCTTCGGAGGCATGAGCACGGGCTCGGTGCCGGCAAAGTACGAGCGAGCCAGCACGTTGATGCCCGCGATGTAGTGCGCCGGAACGGCCAGCAGCCATTGGCCAGGCCCACCCAGAAGTTCGTCGGATGCCGCAGCACTCGCCTTCAACGCTGCGGTGCTGAGCATCACGCGCTTGGGGCGGCCGGTCGATCCGCTGGTTTCCACAATGACCGCTACGTTCGCGGGCACGGTCTCGGGCAAGCCAGAGGGGGAGGTCGGGTGCGGCAGAATCGCGGCTCCGGATCCATCGAGTGCTGGCTTCAGCGCCGCCCACACTTTGCGGGGATCGCGGGCGTCGACAGACCAGAGTTCTCGGGTCGGAGTGTTTTCAGCGGTCACGGGTAAACCTCTCTGCGTTGAGTTGTCGGCGCGTTAGTACTGCCAGGGGAAGGGCGACCAGTCGGGTTCGCGCTTCTGCAGGAACGAGTCGCGACCTTCCACGGCTTCATCGGTGCCGTACGCCAGGCGCGTGGCTTCGCCGGCAAAAACCTGCTGGCCCACGAGACCGTCATCGACGGCGTTGAGGGCAAACTTGACCATGCGGATGGCGGTCGGCGACTTGGTCATGATCGTGGTCGCCCAGTCGTAGGCAGTGGCCTCGAGCTCGGCGTGCGGCACTGAGGCGTTGATCGCTCCCGCGTCGAGGGCGCGCTGCGCGTCGTACTCGCGCGCAAGGAAGAACACCTCGCGGGCAAACTTTTGGCCGACCTGGCGGGCGAAGTAGGCGCTGCCGTAACCGGCGTCGAACGACCCGACGTCGACATCCGTCTGCTTGAAGCGGGCGTGCTCGGCGCTGGCAATCGTGAGGTCACAGACCACGTGAAGCGAATGACCTCCCCCGGCAGCCCAGCCGGGAACGACAGCGATAACGACCTTGGGCATAAAGCGGATGAGGCGCTGCACTTCAAGAATATGCAGGCGGCCGGCGGCGGCACGGCGCTTGCCCGCGGCGGCAGCAGCTTCAGCCTCAGCTTCCGCTTCGGAGAGTCCGGCAGCAGCGGTGGGGTTTGTGGCGCCCTCTTGGCCTTCGTACTCATAGCCGGCACGACCACGGATGCGCTGGTCACCGCCGGAGCAGAACGCCCAGCCGCCATCCTTCTCGCTCGGACCATTGCCGGTGAGCAGAACGACACCGATGCGCGGATTCTGGCGCACGTCATCCAGGGTTTGGTAGAGCTCGTCGACGGTGTGCGGCCGGAAGGCGTTGCGCACTTCGGGGCGATCGAACGCGATGCGGGCAATCGTGCCCGTTACATCGTGGTGATAGGTGATGTCGGTGAGGTCATCAAACCCGGCGACTGATCGCCACAACTTCTCGTCAAAGATTTCAGAAACAGGCGCCATGGCTCCACCATATCCACCCGCGTGCAGAGCGGGCTGATGCCGAACCGAGGATGCGGCGCTTCGGCTCGTCCCGACCGACTTTCGGCTCCCGAAAAGCCGAGGTTTAGTTCTCGAAGAACCGGAAGACGTTCAGCACAACCAGCGGGTTGGCGAGAATCGCGACCGCAAGGCCGAATGCCGCCCACCGACGTTGCAGGCCGAAGACAAGGCAGAGCGCAGCAGTGACGGCCGCCGAAATCGAAACCACGATGGTGACTTGAGCGAGGAGTGTGCCCGTGGGGTAATCGCCTTCTGCCGAGACGATCATGGCGACGATGAAGAGCACGAGTGTTGCAAAACCCAGCGCCGCGGCGATGAATCCAACCCAGCGTGGTCGCGGGCGTCGCGCTACCGCAGCCTCTTCGGGTTCGCCGGTCTCTTCTGACTCGCCATCAACGGGCACATCAGTTTCTTCGTCATCGACAACGCCGACGACGTAATACGGCACGACTTTGGTCGCAACGCGCTCGATATCACCCGGATTAGTCACGCAATTACCCTAACTGACAGCGGAACTTGTCAGACTGGGAACATGTTCCCTTCAGTGAACGAAATTCTTGAGACCGCTCACGTGGTGTCGCTGCCCATGACGTCGCGCTTTCGCGGGATTGATCAGCGCGAAGCTTTACTGTTCCGCGGCCCGCAGGGGTGGAGTGAGTTCTCCCCCTTCGTCGAGTACGACGATGTCGAAGCGACCCCGTGGCTCGTGGCCGCGATCGACTATGCCTACAACGAGCAACCGCCCCTCGTGCGCGATCATGTCTGGGTTAATGCCACTGTGCCTGCGGTACCCGCCGACCTCGTCGAGGCGGTGCTCGAGCGCTTTCACGGCTGTCGCACCGCCAAAGTAAAGGTGGCCGAACCTGGCCAGACGTTGGCGGATGACATTGCTCGCGTCGCCGAAGTGCGTCGCGTGATGGGCCCGGCGGGTCGCATTCGCGTCGATGCCAACGGCGCGTGGACGGTCGATGAGGCGGAGCGCGCTGTGCACGCCTTCGCCGAGTACGACCTCGAGTACGTCGAACAGCCCTGTGCCACCGTGGAGGAACTCGGCGAGCTGCGCACCCGCATCAAGTACATGGGCATCCCGGTCGCCGCAGACGAAAGCGTGCGTAAAGCTGCCGACCCACTCGCGGTGGCGAGAGCGGGCGCCGCCGATCTGCTGGTCATCAAGGCTCAGCCACTGGGTGGCGTCTCTCGCGCATTGGCGATCGTCAACGATGCCGGGCTGCCCGTCATCGTTTCCAGCGCCTTAGAGACCTCGGTGGGCCTTGCCATGGGCGCGCACCTCGCCGCCGCCATCGAGCCCCTCGACTATGACTGCGGGCTTGCCACGGCATCCCTGCTCGCCGCTGACGTGACGGCTTCTCCCCTGCGGGCCCGCGACGGCCAACTCGAAGCGCGCCGCGTTGATGCCGACGAAGCGCTGCTCACTCGGTGGGCCGCCAATCCCGAACGAACGCAGTGGTGGCTCGACCGCCTGACGCGCTGCCACGAACTAGGTAAAAACTACTCACGGCAGTAGCGAGGCCACTCAGTAGGCTGGCTCCGTTGGTCGCCACCGCGGGCGGTCTGGTTTCGAGGAGTACAGATGTCTACTGAGTTGCGCCGCCTGCGTGCACTAGCCGCCGTCAGCGTTCTCAGCGTGGGCGCGTTGACCGCGTGCGGTGCGCCCACGGATCCTGAAGAGCCCGTGGCTTCGGAGTCGGATGCCTCGGCTCCCGCTGAGCCCGAAGAGGAGATGGTGAGCGGCCCCGAGTGCCTTATCGGCGATTGGTACATCGCCGAAGACCAAATGCAGGGCTTCTACAGCGCCGTCAGCGGCACCACCGAGGGACTCAACATCAGCGTGGAGGGCGGAACGGGGCTCTCGTTCACCGACACGACCTACACCTACACTCCTGACTTCACGATCCTTCTGGAGGTCGCTGGCAGCGAAGGCGTTGGCTCGATCACTGGCGCTATAAGCGGCGACTACGACGCCACCGAAAGCGTCATCACGACTTCTCACGAAGAGAGCGATATCGCCGTGTCGGTCTCCGTAGGAGGCGTGAGCGTTGATGGCACCGATCTCACGCAGGGCTTCATCAACAGCGCCCCGATCAACTCCGCGCCCTACGAATGCGGCACCGATGGCCCGATCATCCAATTCGCTACGGGCGACGACAGCCCGACCGTGGCCATGCAGCTGACTCCCGCCAGCTAAGCTCGACAACCCTGAGCCGTTTGCGGCTCTCCCAAGCAAACGCTGGGGTGCTGCTCGGTGCGGCCCCAGCGTTTTTCTTTGCCTCGGCGACGTGGGTAGCGGCGGCGGCGGCGGTGGCTGCGGTTGCGGCGGTTGCGGCGGTTGCGGCGGCGCAGCTCTAGCCGAAGCCGTTGCCAAGGTCGCGACTACTGCTTACAGGCCTGAGTAGGAGTGAAGTCCCTTGAAGAAGAGATTCACGATCGTGAAGTTGAAGACGATCGCGAGGAAGCCGACAATGGCGAGCCACGCTGAACGCGAGCCGCGCCAGCCGCGGGTTGCCCGGGCGTGGATGTAACCGGCGTAGAGGGTCCAGATGATGAAGGTCCAGACCTCCTTGGTGTCCCAGCCCCAGTAGCGACCCCACGCACGCTCAGCCCAGACAGCGCCGGCGATGAGAGTGAAGGTCCACATGACAAAGCCAACAACCGTGAGGCGGTACGCCAAGGTTTCGAGGCGGTCAGCAGGGGGCAAGGTGTCGAGGAAGCGCAGCTTGAGCGCCTTGCCCGCTTCTCGGCGTGCCTGCATGAGCTGCACGATCGAGAGGCTGGCGGCGAGGGCGAAGAACCCCGTGCTGAGACTGGCGACGAACACGTGGATAACCAGCCAGGCCGACTGCAGCGCAGGCGGCAGGGGTACGACATCCACGTAGAAGCTGGAGGTGCCAACGCCCAAGGCGATCAGCACGAAGCCCGTGATGAACGAACCGAGGAAGCGCAGGTCTTGCCAGAACTGAACGATGAGAAAGACACCGACGATAAGCGCGGTGGCGGTGAGCGTGAACTCGAACATGTTGGCCCACGGCACGCGGTTTGCGGCAACGCCGCGGAAGATGACCGCACCGACGTGCAGCACCCAGGCGAGCACCGTCATCGCCATCGCGAGCTTGAGTGTCTTGGGCGAGTGCGCAACGGTCGTCGACTCGGATGCCCCCGCGGCCGTCAGGGTGTCGGTGCCGCCCACACTGGAGCCGTTCACCATCACGCTGGCCTGCTGGGCGGATGCCGAAGTAAGACCGGTCGCACGCGCTGCGGAAGCGTCGCTCGACTCTGCCGAACGGCGCGCCAAGTCGATAGCAAACATCACGAAGGCAAGGGTGTAGATCGCCATCGCTGAATAGACCGCAATCAGCGAATACGACACGAAGGTCTCAGTCACGAATCCACCCTAACCCCGAGTTGCTGGGAATGTTTCTCGGCAAAGTCTGTGACCGCAGCTTCGAGGTTGGGGTCATCGCCGCGAGCCAGTGCGGCGTACTCGATTGTTGTGGTTCCCGAAGCGTCGGTGCGGGCTGAAACCCACATGCGGCGACGCGGTACAAAGAGGCTGGTGATGAGACCCGCGAATAGCAAGACGGAGGACAAGAGCACGGGCAGTTGCGAGGGGTCGTGGTGAACATCGAGCGACACGAAGCGCGGGATGCTCGTCAACTCGACACTGCCGAGGTCGTTGGGCAACTCGAGCCGATCGCCGGGAGTCAACTGCAGTGTTTCTGCCTCGGAGGTACGCCCCGCTATTTGCTCGAGGGAGTCGGTGTTGAGCGCATAGGCGTTGGAGCCTTGGCCGTTGTCGAGGCCGAGGTCGCCTTCGTACACCTCCAACGTGAGCACGGGTGAGATGAGGTCGGGATAGACAGACGCGAGTGCTCCCGAGCTGAGGGTGCCGGTGGTCGGGTAGAGAAAACCGAGCATTCCGATTTGCTGGTCGAGACCATCCGGAATTTTAATGACGCACGTGCTGCCGAGGTTGGCATCGAACGGAAGGCACGGCGTTGGCTGCGACCAGATGACCTTCTCATCGGCGTCACGCACGGTGAGCACGGGCGCGTAGCCGTTACCGAGGAGGTACAGGTTTGTTCCGCTGAGGCTGAGCGGCTCATTGACCTTAATCTGCGACTGCTGCGGTTCTTCGCCACGCACGGTGGTCGTGACGTTGGCCGTGAAGTCGATCGCTTGACCGATCGCCTGGCGGTTGTTCTGCTCGTACACGGGCTCGAACGAGTCCAGCGCGACGGTGTACGGATCGAGCGCCTCATCAGTGAAGAAGCGGCCCGGGTTGAACGAGTCGTAGCTGGCGAGCGAATTGCTAAAGGCGTTTCCCTCGACAACAACGCGCTGGCCGGTGTAACCGAAGCCACCACCGATTCCGACCGTGACCAGAACGCCTACGAGCGCGGCGTGGAACACGAGGTTTCCGGTTTCGCGCAGGTAGCCGCGTTCGGCGCTGACCGAGTCACCGTAGAGCTCGGTGCGGTAGCGCTGCGAGCGCAGCAGACGGCGGGCGGAGGCAATGGTCGTGTCGACATCCGCTTCGGTGGTGCGCGTCGTGAAGCCCTGCAGGCGCGAGAGTCGAGCGGGGGTCTTGGGTGGGCTGGCACGCAGAGCATCGAAGTGGTGCTTGGTGCGCGGCAGCACACAGCCGATCAACGAGATGAAGAGCAACAGGTAGATCGAGGAGAACCACACCGAGGTGTAGGTGTTGAAAACTTGGAAGAAATCGAGGACCGCGGCGGTATCGGGGTAGTTGGTGCGGTACGCGATAACACCGTTGGGGTCTGACGTCACCTGCGGAACGAGCGAGCCGGGGATCGCCGCGACGGCCAGCAGCAACAGCAAGAACAGCGCGGTACGCATGCTCGTGAGCTGACGCCAGAAGAACCGCGCGTAGCCCGCGAGAGTCAGTCGCGGTTGCTGAACTTTGCTCTGCGGCGCGGGTGCCGGAGCATCCATGTGGTCGCTCGGACGCGTTGCATCGCCCTCAGCCAGCGAGTTATCCGAGGCCGAGTCGCCGTTCGTTGGATCAGAGGAGTGTGTCGAAGCCACCGATTACCGCTCCCAAACTTGTCACTATTGCACGCCACACGCCGGTGACCATGAGGAGACCGATCAGCACGAGCAGTGCTCCACCAATCAGGTTAATAAGACGAATGTGGCGGCGCATCCACGCCACCGATCCGGTCGCCCAATTGAGGCCAAGGGCCACCAAGAGGAACGGGATGCCGAGACCGAGACTGTAGGCAACGCCGACGATAGCGGCCCGGCCGGGGTCGCCACCGTCCAAGACCATGCTGCCGACAGCGATGAGAGTGGGGCCAACGCACGGAGTCCAGCCGAGGGCGAAGACAACGCCCAGCAGGGGTGCGCCAGCGAGGCCGGTTGCGACCTTGAACTTCGGCTTGATCGTGCGCTGCGCAAAAGTGACCTGCCCGATGAACACGACACCCATCACGATCACGAGAGCACCAGCGATGCGGGTGATCAGGTCAAGCCAGGGCCGCAGCAGAAGACCGGCCGTGCCGAACAGCACGGTGAACGCCACGAACACCACGGTGAAGCCCAGAATGAACAGGCCGACACCAAGAACAAGGCGCTTGGTGCTGCCCTTCTCCTCCGCGCTCGTGAACCCACCAATGTAGCCGAGGTAACCCGGAACGAGGGGAAGAACGCAGGGCGACGCGAACGAGACGAGGCCCGCGAGTAAAGCGATCGGAATCGCGATAAGAAGGTTGCCGCCGAGAATGAGCTCGCCGACGGGATTAGACACTTACTGTTCCTCGGCGATGACAGAGTCGATCATCGCTGCGAGGATGCTCGGATCACGCACGAGGCCGCTGATGCGAGCGGCGACGCGACCCTCGCGGTCCACCACGAGGGTGGTCGGCACCGCGTTGGGAGGTACGGAGCCTGCAAACGCGAGCTGCACGCCTGCGGTCGTGGCATCCACGACCGAGGCGTAGGGCACGCCGAACTCTTCGGCGAAAGTGAGAGAGGTCTGCGCGGTGTCTAAGACGTTGACGCCCAAGAACGGAACCTCGGTGTACTCCTCACTGAGCTGAGCGAGATCGGGAGCTTCGAGGCGGCAGGGTGGGCAGCTGGAGTACCAAAAATTGACCACGTACACCGAGCCAGCGAAGTCGCTGCTGGAGACCGTATCGCCGGTGTCGAGAGTGGCGTCGTACGTGATGGGTTCGTCGCGGTCGTCGGCGGGGATCTCCACGGTCGAGCCGTCGCCCGAAATGTAGCCCTCCTCCGAACCGTTCTGGTATTGCTCGGCAAGGGACTCGTTCGCGCTAGAACACGAGACCGTCGTGAGTGCGGCGAACGCCACAACAACGGCGATGAGACGGCGGTTCACACTGCTCCTAGATCGATGGATGCTGCGAGCAATTCTCCCGCAGGTTCCTGATAGTCAACCTCTACGAAATGGTCGCCCTCGCGAGCGAGCGTCGTGATGCTCGACAGCGTGCAGCGACGGTTGCGGGGGTCGTGCGCCAAGCGCATCTTTTTGACGGATCGTGCGACCATCACGATGGGCAACTGGTGGCTGACCATGACCACTTCGCCGCCCTCGGCAGCCGACCACGCGTCATCGATAGCGGCGAGCATGCGCGCTTCGATGCTCACGTAAGCCTCGCCCCAACTGGGCTTGAGCGGGTTCACGAGGTGCGGCCAGGCCCGTGGCTGCGTGAGAACCTTCGGAAATTGCAGGCGACCGCCCTCGAACCAGTTAGCCGGCTCGATGATGCGTTCTTCGGTCGCGATGGGCAGCCCGTAGCGTTCCGACCAGGGTTGCGCCGACTCTTGCGCGCGCTGCAGAGGGCTCGCGTAGAGCGCCGCAGGAGGCCGATCGGCAAAGCTTGCGGCGGCGACATCCGCCATCTGGTGACCGAGTTCGCTGAGGTGATACCCGGGAAGCCGGCCATAGAGAATGCGGTCTGGATTGTGCACTTCACCATGGCGGACGAGATGGATGAGGTCTGCTGGCACGGTATTCAGTCTACGTTGGCAGGCCTGCCGCACTTTCTCGCGCGTTATCCCTTGTAAACTCGGGGCCGTGACTACACGCACCCTTATTAAGAACTTGGCCGCCGCTAACGATGGAGAGACCTCCGTTTCGGGTTGGGTCGACACTGTTCGAGATCAAAAGAAGGTGCAGTTCGTCGTACTGCGCGACGAGTCGGGTGCGGTGCAGCTTGTTCACCCCCGCTCGTTCAACGAAGACGGTACCCCGGCCGAGGATCCCCTCGCCGAGATCATCTCGGGGCTCGCGCAGGGCACCTTCCTCACCGCAAGTGGAGAGTTGAAGCACGACGAGCGTGTGAAGCTCGGCGGCGTTGAGATCAAGCTTGCCGCTATCGAGATCGCCGCTGAGGCCATCCCCGAGACGCCGATTGCCGAAGACACCAGCGTCGACAAGCGCATGGACTGGCGCTTCCTCGACCTCCGCGTGCCGCGCAACAACCTGATCTTCCGCATCCAGACCACGCTCGAGCACGCTTGGCGCACCTACTGGGTCGAGAACGACTTCATCGAGGTTCACACCCCCAAGCTCATGGCCAGCGCGAGCGAATCGAAGGCTGAGCTGTTCGAGGTCGACTACTTCGACACCAAGGCTTACTTGGCGCAGAGCCCCCAGTTCTTCAAGCAGATGGCACAGTCCGCTGGCTTCGGCAAGATCTTCGAGATCGCCCCCAGCTTCCGTGCCGATCCCAGCTTCACCTCGCGTCACGCCACCGAGTTCACGATGGTTGACAGCGAGATCAGCTGGATCTCCAGCCACGAAGACGTCATGAACTTGCACGAAGAGCTCATGGTTGCCGGCTTCCAGGCTGTCAAGGACAAGCACGGCGACGAGATCGAGAAGCTGTTCGGCATCGAGATGACGGTGCCGACGCGCCCGTTCCCCCGTATTCCGCTGGCTGAGGCTAAGCAAATCGTCAGCGACCGGGGCTACACCGTGCCGCGCGCCGACGCCGACATGGACCCGGAGGGTGAGCGCCAGATCGCCGCCTACGTGAAAGAAACTTTCGATCACGACTTCGTATTCTTGACCGACTACGCCGCCAGCATCCGTCCGTTCTACCACATGCGTCACGCGGATGATGCAGGCCTCACGAACAGCTACGACCTCGTGTTCAACGGCGTCGAGATCTCTACTGGCGCCCAGCGCGAGCACCGCGTTGACGTGTTGGAGGCGCAGATTCGCGACAAGGGCATGGACCCGGAGGAGCTCGACTTTTACCTCGACTTCTTCCGCTACGGCGTACCGCCGCACGGTGGATTCGGAATGGGCCTCGGTCGCGTGCTGATGCTGCTTCTGGGACTACCGAACCTGCGCGAAGCGACGTACCTGTTCCGCGGACCAACCCGCCTCACTCCGTAGCCGCCCTGTGGGGCTCGCGAGGGCCTCACAGTTCGACACACCGAACCCATAGCCAGCGCATAGCTCACTAAGGCAGGATGACGTCATGTCAAAGAAAATTGATGCTGCACTCAAGGATCTCAAGAAGGCGCTCAACAAGCACGCCGAGGTAGTGGGCAGTTCTGCTGTCTCGCTCAAGAAGGCACAGCGAGCAAGTGCGAAAGTGGCTGCGGCCGCAACCGCTTACGCCGAGGTTGTGCACTCCAAGAGCGGCATGGGAAACCCATTCGACGACATGCTCCAGCCGGGTCTCGACAGCGGAACGCTCGCGTCGCTAGCCGCTGAGCGGGACTCGATCAAGAATCACATGACCGGCCCGATCAGCGTCAGCAAGTAGTTTCTAGAATTCGAAGTCGACGCACACGCGGTCGCGAGTGTGCGCTCCCACGATCGCCGCTGGACCGTCGTGCAGCGGATGCGTTCCGTACGCAACGAGCGCTTCAGGCGACGTGTGCTCAGAGATGAGTACGACGTCCCAGTTCTTCTCAACGTTGCCGGCATCGTGACGCACGATTAGGCTCTCGAGACCCGCGATCTGACCGGCTAGGGGTTCAAGAGCAGCGGCGATGGCATCCACAGCAGCCTTCTGGCCCTCGGGGTCTTCAGCGATGAGCTTCCACATAACAACGTGACGGATCATTCAGTTTCCTCCAGTAATGCGGCGCTCAAGCGCTGCGATTCGACACGCCAGATGGTGTGTACGCGGTCGTCGATAAGCACCACAGGAATCTCGTCCCAATACTGGGCGTGAAGAGCTTCGTCATCCAAAATCGATTGCTCAATAAGCTCGACCGAGCACTCTGCGGGCAGATCCGCGATGACAGCATTAATCGTTTCGCGGGCGTCATCGCAGAGATGACAACCCGGTTTTCCAATTAATGTGAGACGTTTCGTGGGCACGGTCTTAGAATAATGCGAATGCACGAGGTAACGGCGCCCCCATCGAGCCATAACGCGGTTGTGGCTTTCTTTGACGTGGACAACACGCTGATGCGCGGCGCGAGTGCCTATTACCTCAGCAAGGAAGCGTGGCGACGAGGGATCGTGGGCTGGCGAGACATCGCGCGCTTCGCCTGGCACCAGTTCCGCTTCGTGGCGGTCGGCGAAAACCACAAGCACATGATGAACGCCCGCGAGCGCGCTCTTGAAATTGTGGGCGGCCACTCGATGCAGACGCTCATTGAGCTTGCCGAGACAATCTACGAGCGCGACATTCTGCCGAACCTGTGGCCAGAAACTGTCGATCTGGCCAAGGAGCACCTCGCGAAGGGCCACGAAGTGTGGCTCATCACCGCAACACCTCAGTTCGTTGCACAAGTAATTGCCGAGCGCCTAGGCCTCACCGGCGCGCTGGGAACGCGCGTGCGCGCCGAAGACGGCGTTCTCACGGGAGAACTCGAGGGCCACGTGCTTCATGGCCCCGAAAAAGCCACCGTTGCCACAGAGCTCGCTGAGCGCGTGGGAGCCGACCTGGCAGAGTGCTGGGCTTATTCAGACTCCAGCAACGACATCCCGCTACTGAGCGCCGTCGGCAATCGTGTTGCCGTGAATGCGGATGTCAAGCTCACCCACCATGCACAAACGATGGGGTGGCAAATCATGCCCCTCAACCGCGCCGGCCTCAAAGAGGCGCGCAAACGCGTGAAGCGGCAAGCCAAGAGCGTTCGAAAAAGCTCCCGTTAACCTCAAACACCCGATCGCTCAGATGAACGCTCGGGTGTTCGAGTTGTGACCGTCTAGAAAGACGGTCACCTAGTCATTGGGACTAGTTACTTCTTGTTGCGACGCTGGTGGCGAGTCTTACGAAGCAGCTTGCGGTGCTTCTTCTTTGCCATACGCTTGCGACGCTTTTTGATGACTGAACCCATAGGAACCTCACTGATTTCTGAACGAACCGACCCGGTCCGATTCAGAACCGCGGAAAGACATACCGGAAGAGTTTACCGCACCGGGCGGGTTTTAAAGTCTCGGTGAACTGGGAACCAACCCAGAGCGAACGTTTGCCGCTAACCGACCTCAGAAATTGGGGGTGCAACAGCAGTTGCCACAGCCGATTCCGGGATGCGGAACGAGCGACCGAAGCGAACGGCAGGCAGCTCACCGGAGTGAACGAGTCGATACACGGTCATGTTCGAAACACGCATCATGTCCGCCACCTCAGCGACGGTGAGAAAGCGCATCTCAGAAAGATCCCGCGACATCGGACCAGCCCCTTTGGTTTGGCTACCGCGCGATTTTCACCAACTGCGCAGCGCCCTCAATAACTAAACGACGCACCCAGCATGTGACTGGAGTGCTAATCGGTAAGAATAGAGGCTGGTGTGACTCGCTGTCCACCCCTAATAACGCCTACGCGGCGCGCCTGAGGGCTAATCCTTGCCGAAGATGCGAAAGCGCACGTTGCTTGGAAGCTGCTTAGCGGCCTCTGTGACATCGTGCAGCGCGGAGCGAGCCTGGTGCGTGCGCTCAGCAACACGACGACCGAAGTTGTCTCCGACATCCGCCCCCGACCAGGCAGCGAACGCGCCGGTCGATTCGCGAAGCTCGTCGTCGAAGTCGTCGTGGAAGTCCGCGCTCAAGAACGGGATCAACCAGTCTTCGACCTCTTCTAGAGGAGACGAGTCGAGGCGGTAATAGCGGTGTTGGCCGTCTTCACGCACCGACACCAACCCATGGTCGCGCAGCACCTTCAGGTGCTTGGATACGGTCGGTTGGCTCAAATCGAGCTTCTCGACAATCTCACTTACGCTGAGCTCGCCACTCGGAGATTCCGAGGCGATGTACTGCTCAAGCAGTACCGTCAAAAGGCTACGCCGGGTTGAATCGGCTACTACGTCAAAGATGTCGGCCATGAGAGACAGGGTACCGGGGCTTGCTGAGGAGTACCATTGCCTCCTGTGCGTGGGGAGATAATTAGATGAGTTCTTGGGCACCCATGCGTGCGCACCCGCGTGAACGCAGCCTTCTTGCTCGCATTCGCGATGTGATCGATCGATTCGCCGCTGCCACTCCCGCGCGTTTCGCGATCGCCATCTTCTCCGCACTCGTTGTCGTTCTGACCACGCTGCTCGTACTTCCTATCTCTGCTCGCGACGGTCAAGCCACTCCCCTAGTCGACGCTTTGTTCACCGCCGTCTCCGCGATTTGTGTCACCGGCCTTACGACCGTCGACATGGCAACCCACTGGTCCGCCTTCGGAAATACAGCGATCCTGATCGGCCTGCAGGTGGGCGGTATCGGCGTCCTCACCCTCGCGAGCATGCTGGGCCTTGTGGTCTCACGCCGGCTCGGCTTGCGCCAGCGCCTCATCGCCGCCAGCGACACCAACCCCTCGCGCATCCACGTCGGCCCCGTCTCCGAGTCTCAAGCCATTCGCCTCGGTGAAATCGGCGGACTGCTCGCGACCGTCGCCATCAGCGCTCTCGCGATCGAGTTCGTTCTCGCCCTCGTGATCATCCCCCGCTTGCTGGTCGAAGGGTTCGACGTGTGGCCCGCCATCTGGCAGGGCTTCTACTTCGCAGCATCCGCCTTCACCAACACCGGCTTCGTTCCGGCAGCAAGCGGCATGGAAGCATTCGCCCAAGACCCGTGGATGCTCGGCGCGATCGGAACTGGCGTGTTTCTCGGTAGCCTCGGCTTTCCGGTGATCTTTGCGGTAGTTCGTAACCTCAAGGACGGCGCGCGTCTCTCGGTTCACGCTCGCCTCACCCTCTTCACCACGGTGCTACTGATCTTCATCGGAGCGCTGGCCGTGCTGGTGCTCGAGTGGAACAACACCAACACCATCGGTGGGCAGAGTCTGATTTCGAGACCATTGACATCCACCTTCCTGTCGACCATGACACGCTCGGGTGGCTTCTCGACCATCGATATCGACCAGCTCAACGGGTCGACTCTGCTCGTTTTCGACATGCTGATGTTTGTCGGTGGCGGCTCTGCCTCCACGGCGGGCGGCATCAAAGTCACAACCCTGGCCGTGCTGTTCTTGGCCGCGCTGGCTGAAGCGCGCGGCGACAATGACATGCACGCCTTCGAGCGCCGCATCCCGACCGACGTGCTTCGCTTGGCCGTCAGCGTGACGCTGTGGGGAGCGACGATTGTCGCCATCTCGACGATCGCTCTTCTGCAGATCACGAAAGAACCGCTCGACAGGGTGCTCTTTGACGTCATATCGGCCTTTGCCACCTGTGGGCTCTCTACCGGGCTCACCGAGTCGCTGCCCGATAGCGGCAAGTACATCCTCGCCGCCACAATGTGGGCCGGGCGAGTGGGAACAGTTACGCTGGCGGCAGCCCTTGCGGCCAGTCAGCGCCGTCAATTGTTCACAAGAGCAGAAGAGAGGCCCATCGTTGGTTGACAAGATTCCGCATAATGCGCCGGTCCTAGTGATCGGACTCGGCCGCTTCGGAGCGGCAACCGCCGGTCAACTTCAGCGCCTCGACCGCGAAGTTCTCGCCGTCGATGCCGACCTCAGCCTCGTGCAGAAGTGGTCGGAGCGCGTCACTCACGCCGTGCAGACCGACGCCCGCAGCCTGGATGCTCTTCAGCAGATCGGTGCGCAAGACTTCTCGATCGCAGTGGTCGCGGTCGGCTCCTCGATCGAAGCAAGCGTGCTCATCACCGCGAACCTCGTTGACCTCAAGATTCCCCAGATCTGGGCCAAGGCCATCAGCCGCTCGCACGGCAAGATCTTGAACCGCATCGGCGCCAACCACGTGATTTACCCCGAAGCCGAAGCCGGCGAGCGCGTAGCTCACTTGGTGTCGGGCCGGATGATCGACTTCATCGAGTTCGATGATGACTTCGCCATCGTGAAGATGTATCCCCCGAAGCCCATCCGCGGCCTGCCGTTGAGTGAGTCACAAGTGCGCCGTAAGTACGGCATCACTGTGGTCGGCGTGAAGTCTCCGGGCAAGGAGTTCACCTACGCGACACCCGAGACCGTGATCTCCAACCACGACCTCGTGATCGTCAGCGGCAATTCTGAAGACATCGAAAAGTTTGCAACTCTCGCAACGTAGCCCCGTTCGTGGACTGATCGGCGGCCGCCCGCTACCTGTATCTTGATTCCGTGAGCAAAAAACGGGCGACTCCGGGGTCGCAGACTTCGCTCCGCGAAGCTAACCGCGCTCGCATCATCGACGCGGTGAAGCACCATGGTGGCCTCACGCAGATCGAACTGGCCGGTGTCACAGGGCTCTCCCCCGCCACCGTCTCCAACATCGTGAAAGAGCTCGTCACGGCGGGAGTGCTCGCCACGACCATGAGCACGCGCAGCGGTCGACGCGCCCACCAAGTCACTCTCGCTCGTGCGCTCGGCCTTGTGGTTGGCGTGCATTTCTCCGAGCGCCACATGCGAGTAGCGCTGTCGGATGTCGCCCACACGGTTGTCGCCGAGCATCACATGCCGCTCGCGAAAGACCACCGCGCCGACAACGAACTCAACCGCGCTGCCCAGCTCATCACCGACATGCTCGAGTCTGTCGAGGCCACCCACGATGAGATTTTGGCGGTGGGACTCGCGATGCCTGCTCCCATGGACGCCGCGACGGGAATCATTTCGCGCACGGGAATCATGCGCGGCTGGGACGGTGTTCCGGTCGCGGAATCTCTCGGCATCCGCCTGAACAGCCCCGTATACGTCGACAACAACGCGAATCTCGGCGCGCTGGCCGAGTTCCGCTCGGGCGCCCTGCGCGGCAAACCCAACTCGCTTTACGTGAGCATCGACGACGGTATCGGTGCCGGTCTCATCCTCAACGGCGCAGTGTTCCGAGGCCATCACGGTGCAGCCGGTGAATTTGGGCACATGGTGCTCGATGAAGACGGCGCTCTGTGCCGCTGCGGCAACCGCGGGTGCCTCGAAACCCTCGCCGGCGGTCAAGCCATCGTTGAGTCGGTGCGCACGGGCCGTCGCGGTCTCAAGCTGCACGATGTCGTGGTGCGGGCAATCGCCGGGGATAGCGCGTGCATCCGGGCCATCGCCGATGCGGGACGCCACCTCGGCATCGCCGCCGGCAACCTCAGCAATGTCTTCGACCCCGAACGCATTGCGGTCGGCGGCGAACTCTCGCAGGCGGGCGAGCTTCTACTCGGCCCCATGCGCCACGCGATGGAACGCTCGGTGATCGTGGGTTCGGGGCAAGCCGCCGACCTCGTTCAGAGCCAACTCGGGCCGCGCAGCGAACTGCTGGGGTCGATTGCGTTTGCCATTGACCAGCTCTCCATCGGATCCGGAGCCACTCTCTCGGCGGATACCTCGGACTCGGACGACTCATGATCCGCACCCGTTCGCGCTTACTACGCGTCATTGCCTCTGCCGTGCTCGTGATGCTCGCCCTGAGCGGCTGCGGGCTCGTGGTGCCGAACACTGGCTCAGATGGGTCGCGCACGATTGCCCTGCTGCTGCCCGAATCGAAGACGGCGCGCTACGAGGCGTACGATCGCCCGTTCTTTGAGGCGAAGGTGGCCGAACTGTGCCCGGAGTGCGACGTGATTTATGCCAACGCCGACCAAGACCCGGCCAAGCAACAGCAGCAGGCCGAATCAGCTTTTGCTCAAGGTATTAGCGTGCTCGTGCTCGACCCCGTCGACTCCTCGGCAGCAGTGACAATCGTGGCCACCGCTCAGTCGTACAAGGTTCCCGTGATCTCGTACGACCGCCTGATCGGCAGCCCCGAGCTTGCCTTTTGGGTGTCCTTCGATAATGAAAAGGTCGGCGCGCTGCAGGCCAAAGCCCTCGTCGAACGCCTCGCCGACCAGGGCCTGTCGTCGGGCAACATCGTGATGATCAACGGCTCCCCCACCGACAACAACTCACGACTTTTCAAGCGCGGCGCACACAACGTGATCGATGGCAGCGCCTTCACCGTCGTCGCCGAGTTCGACACCCCCGACTGGAGCCCTGACAAAGCCCAAGAGTGGATGGCGAGCCAAGTCACGCAGTACGGCGACAGCGTGGTGGGGGTCTACGCCGCCAACGACGCCATGGCCGGCGGAGCGATCGCCGCGCTCAAAGCGGGCGGAGTGACCCCGCTGCCTCCCGTCACGGGTCAGGATGCCGAACTCACCGCGATTCAGCGCATCGTGAGCGGCGACCAGTACATGACTATCTACAAGGACTTCAAGCGTGAGGCCGAGATTGCGGCCACCCACGCGGTTGCTCTACTCAACGGCGAACAGCTGATCGGGCAGAGCCCCGAGACCAACGGCATCCCGACTACGTTGCTGACGCCCGTGATCGTGACAATCGACAACATCATGGAGACCGTCGTTGCCGACGGCTTCTACACGGTCGAGCAAATTTGCACGGCGGAGTATGCCGCTGCGTGTGCGGCGGCGGGGATTCAATAATGATCCACGGCAGCGCCGCTCAACACTCGCCCGCACGCCCACACCCACACCCACACCCACACATGAACTCAAGGAAGAGAGCATCTTATGACCGAGGTCACCCCGGCCAGTTCAGACGATGAACCGATCCTGTCGCTGCGCGGAATCAGCAAGCAATTCGGTGCCATCAACGCCCTGAACGATGTGTCGCTCGACATCTACCCCGGCGAGGTTGTTGCGATCGTGGGCGACAACGGTGCGGGAAAGTCGACACTCGTGAAGGTGCTGGCGGGCGTGCATCCGGCCAGCTCGGGAACGATTACGTACCGCGGCGACGACGTGTCGCTCGCGAACCCCACCGACGCCCGCGACCTCGGTATCGCCACGGTATTTCAAGACTTAGCTCTCTGCGACAACCTCGACGTTGTCTCCAACCTGTTCTTGGGGCGCGAGTTGGGCCGCAGTGCTCTCGATGAAGTTGAGATGGAACAGCAGACCTGGGCGCTGCTCCGTCAGTTGTCCGCCAAGATTCCATCGGTGCGCACTCCGGTCGCGGGCCTCTCGGGCGGGCAGCGGCAAACCGTTGCCATTGCGCGCTCGCTCATCGGCAATCCGTCGATTGTGGTGTTGGATGAGCCCACCGCCGCCCTCGGCGTAGCGCAGACTGCCGAGGTGCTGAACCTTATTGAGCACCTCCGCGAGCGCGGTCACGGCGTGGTTCTCGTGAGCCACAACATGGCGGATGTGCAGGCCGTCGCCGACCGGGTGGTCGTGCTGCGGCTCGGTCGCAACAATGGCGACTTCGCGGTTGCCGATGTCACCTACGAAGACATCATCGCGGCGATCACGGGCGCCACCGACAACGCTGTGAGTCGCCGAGATGGGATGACCGGAGCAACCTTTACGCGCGCGAAGGAGGGACTCAGCTCATGAGCGCTTCAGAGAATCGGCCGACGACCAACAGCACGCCCGCTGTGGATCTCCCACCCGCCTCAGGCATTGCGGAATCGTGGGCAGCATTTCGCTCGCGGGTGCGCGGTGGCGACCTCGGAGCTATTCCCGTCGTGGTCGGCCTCGCCCTCATCTGGACGATCTTCCAGATTCTGAACCCAACCTTCTTGTCGAGCGCTAACCTCGTGAACCTCGCGATGCAGTCAGCCGCCTTGGGCACGATCGCCCTCGGCGTCGTGCTCGTTCTCCTGCTCGCCCAGATCGACCTCTCGGTGGGCTCACTCTCCGGCCTCGCCGCCGCGATTCTCGCCGTCACCTTCACCCAACTGGGCTGGCCCCTCATCGCTGCCATCGCCGCGGCGCTAGCCGCTGGCGCGATCTTCGGATGGTTTTATGGCTTCTTACTGACGCGCTTCGGCGTTCCGAGTTTCGTCATCACTCTCGCGGGCCTTCTCGGCGTTCTCGGCCTGCAGCTCTGGGTACTGGGCAAGCTCGGCTCGATCAACATCCCGTTCGACTCGTGGATCGTGCAATTCGCCCAGCTCATGTTCTTGCCCGCCTGGCTCTCGTACGTGCTCGCCGGCGTCGCGACGCTCGCCTATGTGGTAGCCCACCTCTCCCTCGCGAACCGTCGCAGCCGCGCGGGGCTGTTGCCCGAGTCTCGAACCGCGATTCTGCTCCGCGGCGTCCTGATGATCGTCGCCTTGCTCTTCGGGGCCTGGTATCTCAATACCGACCGCGGCATCGGGCTCATGTTCTTGCTCTTCATCGTGCTCGTGATCGCGATGGACTTCGCGCTCAAGCGCACGCGCTGGGGGCGCTCCATCTACGCGGTCGGCGGCAACGTCGAAGCAGCCCGGCGTGCCGGCATCCGGGTCGATCGGGTCTACATTTCGGTCTTCATGGTCAGCGCGACGCTCGCCGCACTCGGTGGCATCTTGGCGGCATCACGCTTGGCTGCCGCCAACCAGAGCAGTGGTGGTGGCGACACGAACCTCACCGCCATTGCGGCAGCCGTCATCGGCGGGGCCAGCCTGTTCGGCGGTCGCGGAAGTGCGTGGTCGGCCCTGCTCGGAATCGTCGTCATTCAATCGATCTCAAGCGGCCTCACGCTACTCAGCCTCGACTCCTCGGTGCGCTACATGGTCACGGGAGCAGTGCTGCTGCTCGCCGTGATCATCGACTCGATGTCACGACGCTCGCGCGCGCTGCACGGTCGCTTCTAAACGCACCCGTGCCCGCTCGCGGCCGCGGTCGCGGTCGCGGTCGCCTCTAGCCGTAGTTGCGCTAGCCCGCAGCGAGCTCCTTGGCGCGAGCCAGAGCCGCAGCGGTAGCACGGTCAAAGATCGCCTTGAGGTCGGCGGCCTGCAACTGCTCCACGGCGCGCTCGGTTGTTCCCTTGGGGCTCGTAACCTGCTTACGCAGTTGCGCCGGAGAGCTGTCGGATGACGCCAGCAGAGCAAGAGAACCCTCGAACGTTCCCGCCACCAGGGTGAGGGCCTGCTCGGGCGTGAACCCCATGTCTTCGGCGGTGCGAGCAAACTCTTCGAGAATCAAGAACACGTAGGCGGGGCCGGATCCCGAGATGGTGCTGAGCGCATCAATCTGAGATTCGGGAGTTTCGATGACAGTGCCGACTGTCTCGAACACGGCGCGGCCAATCGCGAGGTCGTCTTCGGTGGCGCGCGATCCGGCACTCACCCCCGTCACGGCCTTTCCGACGATGGCGGGAGTGTTGGGCATAGCCCGCAACACGACGTTGTCGACGATGGCTTCCATCCGCGCCGTCGTGACACCAGCGGCAACGCTGATGACAATCGCATCGGGTTCCAAGAACGGCTTGAGGTCGACGAGAGTGTCGGGAATCATCGCGGGCTTCACGCCCAGCATGACGACCTTGGCGCCCTTCACTGCGCGAGCATTGCCATCCGCAGTATTCTCCAAGGCAAATGATTCGACACCGTCAGAGCGCACCGCGGCAGCCTTCGCTTCCGTGCGGTTTGTGACGCGGATGCCCCCGCTCACGGTCACTGAAGGGTCAAGTAAACCCGACAGGATGGCACCTCCCATTGATCCGGCGCCGACGATTGCAATACTCGGAAGGGAAGTAGTCACGTGAACATCCTAGGATTGATCGCATGAGCGCGTCAGGCGGAACTAAAGCAATCCTCGCGGCGATGGCGGCGAACGCCGGAATCGCCGTGACCAAATTCATTGCCTTCTTGATTTCGGGGTCGAGTTCCATGCTCGCGGAGAGCGTGCACTCCGTTGCAGACACAAGCAATCAGGCCCTCCTGCTGCTCGGTGGCAAGCAAGCGAAGAAGCATGCGGATGCCGAGCATCCGTTCGGTTACGGCCGCGAGCGCTACGTCTACGCGTTTGTCGTGTCGATCATCCTGTTCTCGGTCGGTGGCGTGTTCTCGCTGTACGAGGGCATTCACAAGCTGCAAGATCCCCACCCGCTTGAGCAAGCCTGGCTGCCCATCACCGTGCTGCTCATCGCGATTGTGCTTGAGGGCTTCTCGCTGCGCACTGCCGTCAAGGAATCGAACCTCGTGCGCGGCAAGCAGGGCTGGATCGCGTTTGTGCGCCACGCCAAAGCACCCGAGCTTCCCGTAGTGCTGCTTGAAGACGTCGCAGCTGAAATCGGTCTCGTACTCGCCCTCTTCGGCGTCGGCCTCACGGTCATCACGGGCGACTCGACCTGGGATGCCATCGGCACGATCGCCATCGGTATTCTGCTGATCATCGTCGCGATCATTCTGGGCATCGAGACCAAGAGTTTGCTCGTGGGTGAAGGCGCCACGGTGAAGCAGCGCAACACCATCCGCGACGCCATCAACGCGCACCCCGACGTTCGCTCGCTCATCCACATGAAGACGCTCTACCTGGGCCCCGAAGAGCTCATGGTCGCCGCCAAAGTCGACTTCGGCGCTCAGACCCGACTGGTGGATGTTGCGGCCAGCATCGATAGCGTGGAGAAAGAGATCCGCGAAGCCGAGCCCATGGCGCGCGTTATCTACATCGAACCTGACGTCTACCGTCGCCCACCCGAAGCCGCTCCGCCCACGGACTCCATCGTCATCGTGGGCAACGACTAAGAAAGATCACTTCATGGAAACCCTCGACCTCGTTCGTTCCCTGCTGCTCATTACCCACATCCTCGGACTCTCGCTGATTCTGGGATCGTTCTTCTTGCAGCTGCGTCGCAAGAAGAGCTTCGAATTCGGCACCATGCTGATCGGTGCGGTTACGCAGCTTGTCACCGGACTCGCCCTCGTTGGTGTTCTTCAGATGGGCGATGGTGATGTCAACAACGCCAAGATCGGTGTCAAGACGGCGTTTGCCGTTCTCGTGCTCATCGCTGTGTTGGTCGCCCGCGCGCGGCAAGCCAAGGCTCTCGCCAGCGGCGGCAATGAGAAGGCGGCGCTACCGTTCCTGCACCTTGCGGGCATGGGCGCGCTCATCAACGTGTTCGTTGCGGTGCTCTGGCACTAGGCCCGCTCGCTCAACAATTACGGCGAGCTAATTCCCCGCGTTACGGCAGTCGCGGGAGTCGCTCCATCACGCAGGCGTTAGCGTCGGGCTTCGAAAAAGTCCGTCAACAGCGCAGCGCATTCAGCCTCTTGGATGCCCGCCACAACTTCGACCTTGTGCGGAAGCCGGCGGTCACGCAGCAAATCATTAACGCTGCCTGATGCGCCGGCTTTTTCGTCCCACGCGCCAAACACCACGCGCGGGATGCGGGCCTGCAGAATCGCGCCAGCACACATCGTGCACGGCTCCAGAGTGACCACGAGAGTCATCTCGTCGAGACGCCACGAACCGGTGGCCGCGGCAGCTGCCCGGATTGCCACGACCTCGGCGTGCGCCGTGGGGTCGCCCGTGAGCTCCCGCTCATTGCGCCCGATGGAGACGAGATTGTCGTTCTGATCAAAGACCAGAGCAGCAACCGGAACGTCGGCAGAATCGGCCGTGAGCGTGGCCTCAGCGATGGCCCGCGTCATCCAATGATCGAACTTTGTCACGATCGGTTCTCCAAGTGGTCCGTACCTCAAGTAGATTTAGCCTATGCGAGTTCACGTTGCCGACCACCCGCTCATCACGCACAAGCTCACCGTGCTGCGCGACAAGAACACCGCCGCCCCCACTTTTCGGGCGCTAACGGAAGAGCTCGTCACGCTTTTGGCGTACGAAGCCACCCGTTCGGTGCGCGTTGAAGAGGTCGACATTGAGACCCCCGTCACGGCGACTAAGGGTGTGGCGATCAGCTCGCCCAAGCCGCTCGTCGTGCCGATTCTTCGTGCCGGGCTCGGAATGCTCGAAGGAATGGTCAAGCTCGTTCCCACCGCCGAAGTTGGATTCTTGGGCATGGTGCGCAACGAAGAGACTCTGCAGCCTGACACCTACGCCGAGCGTCTGCCCGACGACCTCTCGAACCGCCAGTGCTTCGTACTCGACCCCATGCTCGCTACCGGTGGCTCGCTCATCGCGGCTATTCAGTACCTGCTTGACCGCGGTGCTACCGACGTCACGGCTGTCTGCATCCTCGGCGCCCCTGAAGGCCTTGCTGCGCTCGAGAAGGCCATGGGCGACCAAGACGTCACGATCGTGCTCGGAGCACTTGATGAGCGCCTCAACGAGAACGGCTACATCGTGCCCGGTCTCGGCGACGCCGGCGACCGCCTGTACGGCCTCGTCTAGCCGCACATTTTTCGCGCGCGTAACTTGACAGACGCGCGCTGCATGAAACATAGTTGCAGTCATGACCGTACACACTCGCGACCTGACCGCCCCCGTGGCTTCCAGGACCGCTGGCGCACTGCTTTCGAGCACCGTGCCGGCAAGCGCGATGCTGTGTTGTCGAATGTGTGCCTAGTAGGCCAACCTTGAGCCGGGCGTTTTCACCAGAATGAACGCCCCCAGATTTTCGTCCTCATAACGGCGACTCTCTGACTTGACACACCTGTTTTATTTCGAAGGATCACACCCTCATCATCAGAGGCCCTTCACCCTTATCCAAGGATTTCTGGACCCATGTCACTTGCAACAATCGAACGCACCACTCGCTCCTCTTTCGCCGCAGCGGCTCCCGCACGCCGGGCACCGCACGCCGCACCCCACACTGCTCGAGAGCTTTCGCTCGCCGTGCAGCCGGCTCGGGATACTCGTCCGGCCGCTCCGGTCGCGGCACCGGCTGCCCCTGCTGACGCGCCGCACTTGCGCGCGGTTCCGCAGGGAACCGAGGCTCGTGGCTTCGTGCTCTACGTCGGCATCGACGAACTCAAGGCCGCCGCCGCTGGCACCGATCTGAGCGCGATTGTGGAACAGCTCAAGCAGCTCACGCAGCAGCTCGTGCCGAACTCCGAAACCCACGCCGCCGTGGCGCTCGCCCCCGTCGGCGCTGGTGGGCGCGATGTTGACGTCGTGCGCCTTGCTCTGCAAGACCCTTCTGCTCTCGCCAAGCACCGCCAGGTCGAAGAGCCCGAAGAGAAGCCCGCGAGCGGCGTAGTCGTAGACCTCTCCCGCAAGCGCGTACTCATCGATGACTCCCCCGCAGCCCTCACCTACAAAGAGTTCGAGTTGCTGCAGTTCCTCATCCTGCGCGAATCGCAGACCATCGACCGCGCCCAGCTCATCGCAACGCTATGGTCAGCCGAAGATGACGAAGCTCCCAACGAGCGCACCATCGACGTTCACATTCGTCGCCTGCGCTCCAAGCTCGGAGCGTACGAAGATGTCGTTCGTACCGTTCGCGGCATCGGGTACCGCTACGACCGTCATCCGGATGTCTCGGTACGCTTCGCTTCGACGCCCAGCCCGGACTTCATCTAGGCGCTGCACCACACCTGTGTGGCGTAGGGCCTCGGCACGGGCTCGTGCCACACTGACGGGATGACAACGACTGATGCCACCCGGATGCCAGAGAAGATGTCGCGCGATCGCGCCGCCCTCGACGCTCTTCTCGACTCGGAGATCGTCGGGAACGTCGCTTATGTCCATGACGACGGCACCCCCGGCGTTCTGCCGACCGCCATTGCTCGCCTCGGCGATGAGCTGATCGTGCACGGTTCCAGTGGCTCACGATGGATGCGGCTCGTTTCTGGTGCGCCCGTCGCGATCTCGGTCACAGCAGTCGGCGGCGTTGTGGTCGCACGCTCCGCCTTCGAATCGTCGTTGGTCTACAGCAGCGCCGTGTTGTTTGGAACGTTCCGCGTGCTGGAGGGCGAGGAGAAGGCCGCCGCGGTCAATGCCATCACCGAGAAGCTGATCCCTGGTCGGCTCAGCGAGGTGCGCCCCAACACCAAGAAAGAACTCGCAGCAACCCTCGTGCTGGCGCTGCCGATCGCGCAATGGTCGTTGCGCACCTCCGACGACTGGCCCGATGACACCGACGCGGATATCGCGGGCGACGCGTGGGGCGGGCAGGTGAGGTTCGGAGCCCGCGCCGTGGAGGTTGTTGCCACACCCGACCTGCGCTCCGGCATCCGCGTGCCTGATTCTGTGCGGGCGTTCGAGTAAGCCGTTTCACTGGCTCGCCGACTAACAGAAAGGGCGCCATCCCCCGTGGGATGACGCCCGACCAAGGCACCCGATGCCTGGTTCTGTGAGCTAGACCTTTGCTGCGGCCTTCTCAGCATCAGCCTTCTCGGTCTCGCTGGCGAGCCATGCGTCCCTCTTCGCACCCGGCAGCCAGCCCTTGTTCACGACTCGAATCTGGAAGATGGATGCCGCCACGACGAGTACGACGGCGATAAGAATCGTGAGCACGACTCCCACTGCCGGTACTCCGCTGAGCAGGCTGACACCGATCAGGGTTCCGAACCAGCCGAAGTCTGCATCGCCGAACGTGCTGTTGGCGAAGCCGAGCTCGCCGAGAACGAGGAGCAGGATGGCGGGAAGGATCGTGATGAGAACGCCGTTGACGAATCCACCGACGACGGCACCCATGCGACCACCGGTTGCGTTGCCGTAGACACCGGCGCCACCACCCGTGAAGAAGTGGGGAACCATGCCGGGCAGGATGAGCGCGAGGCCGAAGACCGGCCCGAGCCACGTTGCCAGCAGTGCGAGCGAGATGAGTCCGCCGAGGAACGATGCGAGGAATCCGATCAACACAGCGTTGGCTGCGAAGGGGAAGACCAGCGGGATGTCGAGCGCCGGCTTGGCTCCGGGAACAACCTTTTCGGCGATGCCCTGGAAGGCGGGAACGAGTTCACCCAGGATGGTGCGCACACCATAGAGGATGATCGCGACACCGACACCGAACTGCAGAGCCTGAGCGAACGCAGCCATGATGTAAGCACCATTGTCAGCAGCGCCGAAGACGTCGAGCGCTTCCTGCTGCGGCAGAGCGATGAGGCCCCAGACGGCGAACACGAGGTAGATGAGCACCATCGAGATGGCGGTAGCAACCATGGAGTCGCGCAGGAACTTGAGGCCCTGCGGGAAGTTGATCTTCTCCGTGGAGTGGCTCTTCTGACCGGTGGCCTGACCAGCGGCACCAGCGGCGATGTAGCCGAGGGTTCCAAAGTGACCGATCGCGATCGTGTCGTCGCCCGTGATCTTCTTTGTCCACGGGTGAGCGAACGCCGGCATGACGACCATGATGACACCGAGCAGCAGTGCACCGATGAGAACGACGAGCCAGTTGAGGTCGGGGCCGAAGCCAACCGACAGCACGACGCTGAGCAGCAGCGCCATGAACACCATGTGGTGGCCGGTGAGGAACACGTACTTGAGCGGCGTGAACCGAGCGAGCGCGAGCATCACGATGAAGCCGAGGGTGAGCACGTAGGCGCTGGTGGCGCCGTACTCCACCGAGGCGAGCGCCGTGATGACCTCGTTGGTGGGGATAACGCCCTGCGCGCCCGTGACCAGGAGGATGAGGTTGCCGAGCGGGGTGAGCGATCCGACGACGACCCCGGCGCCAGCGCCGAGGATCAGAAAGCCGAGTGCCGCTTTAAGGCCGCCACCGATAACGGCTCCGGCTGGCCGCTTGAGGGCGATGAGCCCGACTGCGGTGATGATGCCGACAAGATATGCCGGCACGTTAAGGATCTGTTGTCCGATGAAATTCAGGACTACAACAAGCCACTCCATTGTGTTCTCCCTTGTATTAGTTAGTTAGTTGAGAAGGCGGTGCACTATTCGGGCAGCGCGGCCTTGAGCTTGGTGGTGATCTCTTCGAGATCAAAGAAGTTGTCGATGATGATGACCTCCGCGGAGACATCGCCGATCTCGGGGGCGAGCTCTTCGGACGTCAAGACGATTTGCGCGTCTCGCGCCATTCCGCGCGCGACCCCGATGTCGGCAGCTTCCACATCGGCGTCGACTCCGAGCGTGCGAAGAACTTTCTCCGCGTTCATCTTGAGGAGAACGGACGTACCAATTCCCATTCCACAGACCGCAACGATCTTCATGAGTGTGCCTTTCGCTCGCGCAGTGGGCTACTGCGAGTTCTCTCGAATGAGTGCCCGGAGTTCTTCTGGATCGGAGGCGCCAAGTAGGCGGTCGAGGTCGCCGCTGAGGACGCCGGCGAGATTCGACATGGTGGTGAGGTGCGAGTCGTGGTCGACAGCAGCGAGTCCGACGACGAGTCGAACAGGATCGTTAGCCGAGTGACCGAATTCGACAGGGCTCGCGAGGGCGACCCAGCTCAGCCCGGTGTTGAGCACAGCGGGTGACGGACGCGAGTGCGCGAGCGCGATCCCTGGGGCAATGACAATGTAGGGCCCCAGTTCTTCTACCGCTCGAATCATCTCGGCGGTGTACTCCTCGGTCGTGGAGCCAGTAGCCGTGAGGGCAGTACCAGCGAGCCGAACAGCATCGCGCCAGTCGGCGGCGTTCGCGCTCAGAACGATCGCGTCATCGCTGAGTTCGTCAGCTAAGGATCCGCTCACCATGTCCCACTTTCTCGCGTTGTCGCACGGGAAGTCGCCACTGACCGCTCCCGATGACTGCGAGCCTAGTCCCCCGAGCGGACTTATGTCTACTAGTGAACCGAAGTGGCTACTGGCGCCCGGACGCAGCGAGCGAAGCGCCGTGTTCCCGCGTCAAACGGCTGATTCTGTCTGCTTCAAAAAGAGCATCCTGAGCAATGAGCGAAGCGCCGATCACTCCCGCCTGATGCCCGAGCGCGGCAGGGATGACCACGAGGTCTCGTCGTGAAAATTCTGTCGATTCGCGAAGCAACCGCTCGCGAATCGGATCCAAGAAAACAGGGCCCGCTTGAGCAATGTTGCCGCCGACCACGACTACGGACGGGTTCAACAGCGCTACCGGGTCGAGCAGGGCACGACCGATGTGGTCCCCCGCCTGGGCTAGGAGCCGCGCAACACCCTCATGCCCCGACTCAGCCAAGGCGACGATGTCCGCACTCGTGCGCACTGAGGCATCGAGGGCGCGGAGATCGCGCTCGATTGCACTGCCGCTCGCGACGGTATCCAGACATCCGGTTCGCCCACACAAGCATTGCTCGCTGCCGCCCGCGGGCGAGTGGGCCACATCCCCCGCACCACCGCGGCCACCGTGATAGACGCGACCGTTGAGCACGAGGCTGCAGCCGATCCCCATGCCCACCTTGAGAACGATGGCATCGTCGTATTCGGGCCAGCCCAAGCGATGCTCGCTCACCGCGAGAATGTTGACGTCGCGATCGACGGCGAACACCGCGTGGTAGTCGGCGGGAAAGTAGTCCTTGACTACGACATCCGCCCACTGGGCATTGAGCTGCGGCGATGCAATGCGCCCGCTCGCGGGGTCGACAGGCCCAGGAACGCCGACGCCGATGCCGCGCACGTCGGCGCGAGACTTGCCGAGTTGCGCAAGCATGTGGTCGAAGACCTGACAGCTCCAGTCGAAGATATCGTCAGGGCCGTGACCGAGCCCAATGTCCGCTTCGTCTTCGAGCAGGATCGTGGAAACGAGGTCGGTGATGGCGAGCCGAGAGTGCGAACCACCGATATCCATCGCGAGCAACAGGCCCGCGTCTTTGTTGACGACGAACTCTTCGGGCGGTCGCCCGCCACGCGAGTCAGACTGGCCAGCGCTGACGATGATGGCGGCATTCAGCAGCTCATCGAGACGACGAGCGAGAGTAATGCGCGACCAGCCGAGCTGGGAGATGAGATCGGTGCGCGTTGTGGCCTGACCCGAGCGGATGAGGTCAAGCACGACACCAGAACCGGTAGAGATCACGTGCGCCATAGCTTTGTCCTCCGCATTGTGACCTGCCGTCAGGGAAGTCTACTTCGTGACTGAGCGGATCTTTCCGCACACATTGACTTTAGTACACAAGTAGACCAAAGTGTCAGGTATGTCAGACACAGGCCTCCCTTTCTCAGGAAACGTCACTCCCGCTGAAGCAGATTCGTTGCGCGCCGCCATCGCCATTCCGGCCCATGTGGTGCAGGCGAAAGGCCACGGCCACGGCGGAACAGCCATGGCGCTGGCCCCGCTCGCCCACGTGCTTTACCAGCGGATTTTGCGCCACAATCCGGGCAATCCTGACTGGCTGGGTCGCGACCGCCTCGTGCTCTCCGCCGGCCACGCGAGCCTGCTGCTGTACGTACAGCTGTTCCTGACGGGCTACGGGCTCGAGCTCGACGAATTGGCCAAGAGCCGCACCCTCGATAGCCGCACTCCCGGGCACCCGGAACTCGGGCACACCCCCGGCGTTGAAATGAGCACCGGCCCCCTCGGGCAGGGCGTCGCCTCGGCCGTGGGCATGGCTCTGGCCGCCCGCCGCGAGCGCGCACTGTTCGCCCCCGACAATGAGATTCTGAACCCCACCATCTGGGCCATCGCTGGTGATGGCTGCCTGCAAGAGGGCGTGAGCGGCGAAGCATCGAGCTTGGCCGGCACCCTCGGTCTCGACAACCTGGTCGTGATCTGGGACGACAACAACGTCACCATTGACTCCACCGGAGAGGCCGCCTTCAGCGAAGACGTTCGCGCTCGCTACGCCGCCTACGGCTGGCGCGTTCTGGAGATCACCGACGCCAGCAACCTCGACGAGATCGAAGAGGTACTCGCTGAGGCGCAGTCTCGCGATGGCCGCCCCACTTTCGTTGCCGTGCGCAGTGTGATTGGTGCCCCTTCGGCTGCGTTTTCGGGAAAGCCCGCCGCCCACTCTGGTGGCTTCGGCGATGACGAAGTTGCCGCCATCAAGGGGGCTCTGGGGTTCGCTCCGGATGCACCGCTCAACGATCTCGTGACCGACGACGCCCTCGGCTTCAGCCGCGGCGCTCTCGCCCGAGGCCAGGCCCTCGAAGAAGAGTGGAACGGCGCTGTCGCGTGCTGGAAGGCGGCGCACCCAGACGCGGCAAGCGCCTGGCACGCCTTCCGCAACCCGGATGCCGCCGCGGCCCTCAGCGCGCTCGACGCCATCGAGATTCCCGCCGCCGGCACCCCGTCGGCCACTCGCAAGCTCAACAGCGTCGCCATCAAAGCGCTGCAGAACGTCTCCTCCCTGTGGGGCGGTTCAGCCGACCTTGCCGGGTCTACCGGGGTGGAGGTGCCCGGCTCCGCCGTGACCGCGAGTAACCCCGGTGGCGGATTCATCCGCTTTGGGATTCGTGAGCACGCCATGGCGGCGATACTCAACGGCATCGCGATTCAGGGGCCATGGCGACCGTTTGCGTCGACCTACCTCGTGTTCAGCGATTACATGCGACCGAGCATCCGCCTCGCTGCTCTGATGAGGTTGCCTGTCGTTTATGTCTTCACGCACGACAGCGTTGCGGTGGGCGAAGATGGGCCCACGCATCAGCCAGTCGAGCAAGTCGCGTCGTTGCGCACTGTGCCCGGGCTGGATGTCGTGCGCCCCGCGGATGCCGCGGAAGTGGTGGCGGTGTGGAAGCGCCTGATCACGCAGCCCGCAGCCCCCGCCGCGCTCGTGTTCTCACGCCAGGACGTTCCCGTTCTTGCCGCTCGCGATGACTTGGATGCGAAGGTCGCCCACGGCGGTTATGTTGCGTGGCAGCACGGCGAAGGACTCGATCTCGCGCTCATTGCTACCGGCAGCGAGGTTGCTCTTGCCATTGAGGCTGCGGAGGCACTGGCCGCGGATGGTGTTGCTGCCCGCGTGATTTCGATGCCGAGCGTGGAGTGGTTTGCGGCGAGCGATGCCGCGTACCGCGAGTCGGTGCTGCCGGCGGCGGTCACCGCCCGTGTTGCCGTTGAGGCAGGACGCGGAGATGGCTGGTACCGCTGGGTCGGTCTCGGCGGCGAAGTGGTGAGCGTGGAAGAGTTCGGCGAATCCGGATCGGGCGCAGAGGTCATGGCCCGCCGCGGGATCACGCTCGATGCGGTGCTCGGCGCTGCGCGGCGCACGCTCGGGCGCTAGAAGTGGCGAGGGCGCTAGAGAGCGAGGGCGCTGAGGCAGGAGTGTGGGGACGAACCCCGCAGCTGAGCAACCACCCACAGCTCTGCCAAGCCGCGCCCGCTTTGCTACGCTGACTGTGTAGCCGCAATAGTCGGCTCCCGACGACGGATCAGTACCGGGTACGCGACAAGACTGGCCAAGGAGACTGTTGTGTACTGGCTTATTCTGATTCTTTCTGGCGTACTCGAAGCCGTGTGGGCCACCGCCCTCGGCAAGTCGGAGGGCTTCACCAAGCTCTGGCCGACCGTCGTCTTCGGCGTCGCGATTCTCGCAAGCATGGGCGGCCTCGGCTACGCCATGCGTGAGATCCCCATCGGCACCGCCTACGCCATCTGGGTAGGAATCGGCGCCGCACTGACCGTGGCCTACGCCATGATCTTCGGCGGCGAACCTGTCTCGTGGGTCAAGATTCTGCTGCTCATGGGGCTCGTCGGCTGCATCGTCGGGCTCAAGCTCGTCGACTCGGCGCACTAGGGGCTGCGAGCGGCGCGCGAGCCCTCACTCGCTTCGCCGCTTCGCGCATCCATTTGTTGTTCTGATTGCCAGTCTGCGATGTCAGGTGAAAGGCGTGGCACGGCTCACACCAGTAGAGCGCTTTCTCTCGGCGGCGTGGATCGCCTGAGGCAGCGATAGCGCGTAGAGCGAGAGAAGCCTGAACGATAGTGAGATAGCGCAGTTTTGCGCAGGAAGAGCGGGGCAAGGAGATACCTGTCGGTCGTCGCGAAAAGATTGCGACGCGCTTCGCCTAAATGACGACCGACGTCTGAAAACGCGACTTGAAAGTCCACTTCCAGGGCCCCGAAATAGCGGGGAATCTGCCGCGTTCATAGTGTCAGAAGCAAGGCAGCCAACGCAACCCAAAGACCTCTCCACCCCTTCTGGGGTAGCCGCCGGGGTGCGTCCGGCTGCAAGAATTGAGTGTTGCTCGCGCGGGGGTGCGAGTCGAGGGGAATTGATGAAGCAAGCTGGACCACGGGATTGGTCGCCGCCCGAAAACAACAACTATCGTCCGGCAGATAGCTACCGTTACTCGTCGAATCAATCGACGACCACTTTCACCCCGCGGAAGCTGGTGCGCAATGGGCCCGGACGGCTCTCGCTGCTCTTTGGCCTCATCGCTGCTGGGCTAGCCCTCTTCCCGATCGCTTCGGCGGGAGCAGGGAACGGATACATTGCATCCACGGTGGGGATCACGGCGATCGCCTACGGCTTCTACGCCCTCAAACTTCACCGATATCGGGAGGCTACCGCCCGACTAAGTCCGATCATTGGCATGCTTCTGGGCGCTTTTGGAACGCTCCTCATGGCCGCACTCGTGGCCAACTTCTACCTCAACGGTGCCGCCCTCAACTCCCCGATCACCTTCCAGGTCGCGCAGACAGAATTCACGTTTGATTCGGAAGGCTTAGCCCTGTCGACGCCCGCCGATAGCGCGACTACGGGAGCGACAGGCGAGACCACCGAGATCATCACGCCAGCGCCGGTCGCCGCGCCTGCGTCGTTCGCATCCGCTGACGAAGAACGGATGGCGCTCATTCAACATCTCGGCACCGTGGATTTTCTTTTGAACCAAATCGCGCCGCAGAACAGGCCCGCAAGCCTCAGCTTGGCGACTCCGGGCGGCGCCCTCTCGATACCGAATGGACAGACACTCACGATCCTGCCAGCCGGCACGGCAGTCAACTATGCGACATCCGCTGATCGAACGAGCTACATCCTCACACTTCAGGGCGCGCAGTTCGGCACCATAGTGCAGTTCGACAGCTCGCTCGGCTACGTGGTCGCACCGCAATGATAGGGGCACTGCGAGCGGGTTTCGGATTAACCATTTACTGAATTTGACGCGGCCATCAGCCCCGCACTCAACCCCAGCTGGACCACAAGCACGACAGCGGCCCACACCACAATGGGGCGAGTGCGAACTCCGTCGACGATCCAGACCAGCAAGCCGGTTAGCGCCACAAGAAGACCGACCAGCCACGCGGCCGCCGCAAGCACGATGACTCCAGCCCCCTGAGAGGGATCGTTTTCGCGAGCGCTTCCTACGATCAAAGCGACCGACCCCGATGCCACACACAGTGCGACGAACGCGAAGCCAGCGGTGACGAAGAGCACGGCGGCGATCGCACGACTACGGAGACGAGCTTGTTGGTATCGCTCAGGTTCCCCCAGCCGCTTGGCGAGCGTCGGGAGACCGACGAAAGCAATGAGAAGGTTCACCGCGGCGAGAGCAGTGGTGACGGCAAAAACGCTGGCGACCAGAGCCACGCTGACCTCGTCGAAAGCCGTGTTGATCGCGAACGAGAGAATCATCATGAGGCCGAAGGCCAGAGGCCCAAGCAGGGCCAAGAGAAAAGTCGCACTCGCACCGGCAAGAACGGGAGACAGGAAGATCGCAAAATAGGCCGCGGTTGCCAGGATTCCCACCCCGGCGATGTACTCCACCGCAACCGTCATCGAATCTCTGAGCGTGCGCCGGGTCATAGGTTGATCATTGCCGAACGCGAGGCGCATCGCCAGCACCCTAAGGTGATTCACCCCACGCGGCGTGACCATGCTCATCTGCGCAAAAAGCATCCGATTTCGGCCTGTTCTGCCCAGAAAAGCAGGGGGTAGACAGACTTTTCTGGAAATTTCCCAAAAATAACGGAACGGTAACTAGACAGCGTTATCTTTCCGTTATACATTCATAGAGCAGAAGTTGTTTGCTGTGGCAGCTACTGCGGAATGTGATTGCAGGACACTCTTGGTGCAAAGGGAGAGGGTCGGTTTCATGCCTCTGAAACCGACCCTCGAACTTATTTAACGGGTGCCCGAATCTCCAAGAGGGCACGACTCCAGTGGGCAGGATCTAGGCTGGCACGACCATCGAATCGAACGGACACCGTGACCGCCGCCCCACTGCATCCGGATGTCGCCCACGCCATCCACAGCCTCGGCGACGCACTGCCCCAGCACGGTCAACTCGTGGTCGAGCCCGACAACGCCGAATACGGCGCCGTCACCACGCTCCCCGCCGCAACCCGGTTTCGGGTCGCAAAACTCACCCCCACCAAACCTGGCTTCTTCGTCACTGGCTGGCGCCGCGATACCGACGGCACAACGCAACCGCTTCGCAGCGACGATGGCACGCAACGGCTCGTCGTTGTCGCCCGCGACGACAACGGGTTCGGTGCCTTCGTCTTTCCGCTCAGCGTGCTGATCGCCCGCGGCATTGTCTCGGTCGACGGCCACGGCGGCAAACGTGGGTTTCGCGTCTACCCGCCCTGGGGCGACACCCGCAATCGTCAAGCACAGAGCACCCAGCGCTGGCAGTGCGAGCACTTTCACCCGCTCAACTAACTCTGAGAACTCCGGATGCGCCGACCGTAACGAACCAGAGCCGCCCGCCGCCCCGCGATCTACTCCGCGTCGCTCTCGCGAGTGCGCGCCGACCCGTCTTCGATCTTGAGCTGCTGAATGGGGAACGGAATCTCGATGTTCGCATCGCCAAGCGCCTTCTTGATCGCCTCAAGCACCTGATCCTGAGCCTCGACGGCTTCGCGGCGGTGGGGCGGGTTGATCCAGAACCGCACCTCAAGGTTCACGCTGAAGTCACCGAGCGACGTCACCAGAACGGTCGGGGCAGGGTCATCGACGATGCCGGGCAGCGCAGAGACGGCGTCGATGATCGCGGCACGAGCATCCGCAATGCTGTCGTCATAGCCGATGCCGACGGCCACACTCAGTCGCCGGGTGTCGAAGGCCGTGTTGACGACGACGCGCTCGGTATAGAGCTGGCTATTCGGGATCACCACTACCCGATTGTCGTAGGTGCGCACCCGCGTAGCCCGCACCTGAATGTCGATAACTTCACCCTCGTGATCGCTCGACACGATTTGATCGCCGATGCGGAACGGACGTGTGAACAGAATCAGGATGCCGGACAGCAGATTCTGAAAAATGTCCCGAAACGCGAACCCAATCACCACACCGCTCACCCCGAGGGTGCCGAAGAGCGACGCCGGCGTGATCGTCGGAAAGATGATCGTCAGCGCCACCAGCAGCCCGAACGCGAGAATCGACCACGCGACCAACCGGCTCAGCACAACCTGTAAGCCGCGCGGCTGCCCTGCTCGACGCGCCGCCGACCGCACGAGCTTCGCCACCAGCCACGAAATTGCCCAGAAAGCCACAAAGGCCAGCACGCCGAGAATGACGTTGGGCAGCGCCAAAAAGAGGTCCGTGAAAATGCCCTGCACCCGGTCGAGCACATCGCCGAAGTCGGCCGTCTCGTAGTGAACACCGAAGAAAGTCATAGCCGGTCACCCCTCTCGCGCATCGCCACCATCGGCAACGCGACCTGTGAGGCGCGATTCTACGCCTGCTCTTTTCAGGCGCGAAACGTAGAGTGGCGGGGTGAGCGCAAACCAGAATCAGCCCTCCGTCGTGTGGTTGCGAAACGACCTGCGACTAGCCGACAACCCAGCCCTGACGGCGGCCGCGAGTGAAGGCCGACCACTCGTGGTTGTGTACATTCATGACGAAACCGGCGACGGCATCCGCCCGCTGGGTTCGGCGAGCAAGTGGTGGCTGCATCACAGCCTCACTGCTCTGGATGCCGCCCTGCAGAATCTAGGCGGCCAACTGACCCTGCGCCACGGCCCTGCCGCGCAGATGCTGCCGGCGCTCGTGGACGAGCTCGGCGCCGCCTCGGTGCACTGGAACCGCCGCTACACGGCAGCCCGCGATATTGACGCTGGCCTCAAAACGAGTCTGCGCGAGCAGGGGCTCACGGTCGAAAGCCATCAGGGCAATCTGTTGAACGAGCCGTGGCAGATTCGCAACGGGCAGGGCGAGCCGTACAAGGTTTTCACCCCGTATTGGCGTGCGGCACAGGAGCGCCCGGTGCGCGAGTTGTTGCCTACGCCCGAAGCGAGTGCGCTGAGTTGGCCTGCCGACTCCCCCGTGAGCGACGACCTCGCCGAGTGGTCGCTGCTGCCGACGCGTCCGGACTGGGCCGAGGGGCTGCGCGAGACGTGGACTCCCGGCGAGACCGGCGCGCTCGATCGCCTCGAAAGCTTCGTTGCCGACCGCCTTGCCGACTACCACCGCCGTGACGAACCCTCCGTGGATGCCACGAGTGGCCTCAGCCCGCACCTGCGGTTTGGCGAGATCAGCTCTGTGCAGATCTGGCACCGGCTGCGCGGCTCAGGCTCGGGCTCGGGCTCGGGCTCGGGCTCGGGCTCGGGCTCGGGCTCGGGTAGCATCCCCACTGCCGCCCGCAAGAACGTCGCCAAGTTTCTCAGCGAGATCGGCTGGCGCGAATTCTCGACCGCGCTTCTCTTCGATAACCCGCGCCTCGCGACCGACAGCTATCGCCCCGCCTACAACGCCTTCCCTTGGGGCTACACCGTCGACCAACTCGGCGCCGTGGACGAACCCGCGGGAGTCAGCGAAGTCGAGGCGTGGCGTCGTGGCCGCACCGGCATCCCCCTCGTCGACGCCGGGATGCGCGAACTGTGGCACACCGGCACGATGCACAACCGCGTGCGCATGGTCGTCGCAAGCTTTCTGATCAAGAACCTGCTCATCGACTGGCGAGCCGGCGAACAGTGGTTCTGGGACACCCTCGTTGACGCCGACGAGGCAAGCAACCCCGCCAACTGGCAGTGGGTTGCCGGATCCGGTGCGGATGCCGCCCCCTACTTCCGCGTGTTCAACCCGGTCTTGCAGCAGAAGAAGTTCGACCCCACGGGCGCCTACGTCTCGTACTGGATTCCCGAGCTCGGCACCGACGCGTATCCCGAACCCATCGTGGATCTCGCCGAAACCCGCCGCGAAGCCCTCGAGGCGTACACGGCCGTGAAGGCCGCCGCGGCAGAATAGGCCGCTGGATGCACCACTCGGCACTTCACCAGATTCCACTCAGTTGACTGCCAGCTTGCTCTCACAGCCCCGGAATCATGCGGATCTGGGGGCGAGAGTTGCCCGCATCCGCATGCCAGATTGCTCGAATTTCGCGTTTTTTGAAATGACCCCCAAACCGGTCACAGCCTCGCTCCGGAGTACTCATTGCGGCTCGGGAAAGCCTCGAGACGCAGGGCCTCTACGGAGGCTGACGACGTAAGAAGGAGTTCAGTCATGAACGCATTCACGAAGAAGACCACGATCGGCGCAACCGCTACCGCAGTAGCCCTCATCGCAGTTGGAGCAGCAGCTCCCGCCATGGCAGCAACCGGTGACAGCTACACCTCGACGAAGTCCTACTCCTACTCCTCCCCCAAGCAGACCGACATCCCCGTCGTCGTAGCACCCGAGGTTGGCGACGTTGACCTCCTGGGTGGCGACCTTCTCGGTGGCGGCATCCTCAACGGTGACCTCCTCAACGGCAACGCTGTTGCGTCCGGCAACGAGGTCAACGCTCCCGTAGCTTCGGGCAACGACACCGCCGTCGGCAACGTGAGCGACTCCGCGAACGTTTCTGACGTAGCCAACGACGCTAACGTCTCCGACGTCGTGGACAACGCCACTCAGGTGACTGACGTGGTCGACAACGCGACTGACGTCGTCACCGACGTGACCGACATCGTTGACGTTGACGACATCCTCAACGACGTTGTCGACGTAGACGACCTGATCGGTGACATCACCGGTGACCTCGGCTTGAACGGTATCTTCAACTAACTTTCTTCACCCGCTTGCCCCCGCCTGATGTTCTCCGGGCGGGGGCAAGCTTCTTTAACTACGTCTGGCCGTACTTCAATCTTCGGCTCTAGACTGGGCGCATGTCGGTTACAGAGCTCTCGGTCAGCACCCAGAACTACCTGAAGACCGTGTGGAGTCTTTCTGAATGGTCAGATGCCCCCGTCACCGCCACCGTGATCGCTGAACGCACCGGCTACACGCTCTCGAGTGTGTCGGATGCCGTGCGTCGCCTCACCGATCAAGGCTTCCTCGATCATGCCCGCTACGGTTCCATTGCCCTCACCGCGGTGGGCAGCGCTCACGCCGTGGCCATGGTTCGCCGCCACCGCCTCATCGAATCGTTTCTCGTGAGCGTGCTCGGCTACAGCTGGGACCAAGTGCACGACGAAGCCGAGAACCTTGAGCACGCCGTCTCCGACTTCATGGTCGAACGCATCGACGAGTTTCTCGAACACCCCACCCGCGACCCGCACGGCGACCCCATCCCCAGCGCCGACGGCGTGATCACGATTCCGGATGCTGTGCAGCTGAGCCGCGTGGCCCCCGGCAGCACCGTGGTCGTGGAACGTATCTCTGACGACGACCCCGAGCTGCTCAAGTTCTTCGAAGAGCGCGGCATTGTGTTCGAAGCGACCCTCAGCGTGAACGCCGGGGCACCGTATTCGGATGCGCTCGAGGTTGTGGTGGCGGGCGAATCCGCTGTGCCGATCAGCCTTGGCCGGAGCGCGACCGACGCACTCTACGTATCGGGTGGCACCCTCACCGAATAGCGTGAGGCGCACCGCGCGGGTTCTGCCCGCAGGCGGTGTTTTTGCCTTTATTGCGCGGCGAGCATCCGCTGCCGCTTCATGGCACCGAGTCGCTTGCCGATCACGCCCTGCGTGGGGCTGAACAGGTAAACGAGCGCGAAGATGCAGCCTTCGACGAGCACGATCATGCCGCCGGATGCCGTGTCGAGGTAGTAGCTGAAGTACAGCCCGGTGATTGCCGCGAGCGCCGACATCGCCGGAGCGATCACGAGCATGTGCGAGAAGCGATCGGTGAGTAGGTAGGCGGTGGCGCCGGGGATGATGAGCAGTGCCACGACGAGAACCACGCCGACGGCCTGAAGCGCGACGACCGCGGTGAGGGCAAGAAGCCCGAGGAGGGCCGCGCCGAGCACCTTGGGGTTGAAGCCGATCGCGTGGGCGTGGGTGGCGTCGAAGGCGTAGAGCGTGAAGTCGCGGCGCTTCACGAGAAGGATCGTGAGCGTGATCGCACCGAGGATGAGCACTTGGGCGAGGTCGGCCCACGAGACTCCGAGAAGGTTGCCGAAGATGATGTGGTTCAGGTCGGTCTGCGACGGGGTTACCGAGATGAGCACGATGCCGAGGGCGAACAGGGTGGTGAAGACGATACCGATCGCGGCATCCTCTTTGATGCGGCTCGTGTTTCGCACGATGCCGATGAGGGCGACGGCAAGGAAGCCGAAGATGACCGCGCCCACAGCAAACGGGGCACCGACAACGTAGGCGAGCACGACGCCGGGCAGTACGGCATGCGAAACAGCGTCACCCATGAGCGACCAGCCCACGAGCACGAGCCAACACGAGAGCACCGCGCACACAATCGCGGCGGTCACGCTCGTGGCAAGGGCCCGCACCATGAAGTCGTAGCTGAAGGGTTCGAGGAGAAAGTCGATGGGGTTCACGCGGCATCCCCCGCCGTGACGTCGAGGCCAAAGGCCCGTGCAAGGTTTTCGGGTTTCAGCACTTCGGCGGGAGTGGATTGCAGCAGCACGGTGCGCATTAGCAAGATCGCTTCGTCGGCGAGCTTCGGTAGGGCATTGAGGTCGTGGGTGGAGACGAGCACGGTGGCTCCCTCGGCAGCGAGCTCGCGCAGGAGTGTCGTGATTGTTCCCTCGGAGCGTTTGTCAACGCCGGCGAATGGCTCATCAAGCAACAGGATCGTCGCGCCCTGGGCAATGCCGCGCGCTACGAATGCCCGCTTCTTTTGACCGCCCGAGAGCTGGCCAATTTGGCGGTCGGCGAGATCGGTCAGTTCAACGCGGGCAAGCGCCTCGGCAACGGCAGCTTTGTCTGCAGCCTTGGGGCGGCGGGAGATGCCCATGTGCCCATAGCGGCCCATCATCACCACATCGCGCACCGAGATCGGGAACGCCCAGTCGACGTCTTCGCTCTGCGGAACGTAGCCGACCGCTCCGGCCTTGCGCGCGAGTGCAGGCTGCTGACCGGCCAACGCGACCGTTCCGCGGTCGGGGCGCAGCATCCCGGTTATGGTCTTGAAGAGCGTGGACTTGCCCGAGCCATTCATGCCGATGAGGCCGTAGATACGGCCGGGCGCGAGACTGAGGCTCACGTTGTCGAGCGCGAGCACGTCGCCGTAGTGAACGGTGACATTGCGCACGTCGATGGCGGGCACGATCATTGGGACGCCCCGGTCAGACCGGCGATGATGGTCTCGGCGTCGTGGCGCAGCAGCTCGAGGTACGTGGGCACTGGGCCACCTTCCTCCGACAGGGAGTCAACGTAGAGGGTTCCGCCGAAGCTTGTGTCGGTTGCTTCGACAACCTGCTGCATGGCGCTATCGGAGACGGTGGATTCGCAGAAGACGGCGGGCACATCGTTATCTCTCACGAATTCGATCACCGACGCAATCTGGAGCGGGGTCGACTGCTGCTCAGCATTGACCGCCCAGAGGTAATGCTCGCTCAGCCCAGCGTCGCGTGCCATGTAGGAGAACGCTCCTTCGCACGAGACGAGAGCGCGCTGTGAGGCCGGCAACTCGGCGAGCTCGGCCGTGAGCTCATCGTTCACGAGCTGCAGTTCGGCTTTGTAAGCCTCAGCATTGGCGGCGTAGTCGGCGGCATTATCGGGGTCGAGTTCGGCGAACGCGGCCTCCATATTGTCGACGTAAATCTGTGCGTTGAGGGGGCTCATCCACGCGTGCGGGTTGGGTAAACCAGCGTAGGCATCCTCGGTGATATCGATCGGCTCCACCCCGTCAGAAACCACAACGTGGGGAACGTCGAGACCGTCGACGAACTGCTCGAACCACACCTCAAGATTGAGCCCGTTATCGAGAATCAGGTCAGCTTCGGCCGCTTTGGCGATGTCGCCGGGCGTCGGTTCGTAGCCGTGAATCTCAGCACCTACCTTGGTGATGGATTCCACCCGTAGGTTGTCGCCGGCTACGTTCTCGGCGATATCGGCGAGCACCGTAAAGGTCGTGAGCACGACGGGGCGGTCGTCGTTTGGGTCGGTCGTGGCGCCAGCACCCAACACCGCAGTGCAGCCAGCGAGACCGAGAAGAAGGGCGGATGCCGCAGCAGCAATCGTCGTCGCGCGTGCTGAATTCTGACGGTGTGATCGGGTTCGCGGAGCCATGTTCTGATCCTATAGTTAGGCAAGCCTCTTTAAGAAACTACGTCTAGACGTAGTTTGTAGAAAGTTTGCCGAACAGCAAAAGTCGCGGTTCTTTCGTGGCCCCAGAATTGGCGCACTGTCACTCTCAACACTCGACGCCGCGATCAGGGAATCTCGGCGTCAAACGAAGCACGCAGCGCTGGCCAACGGGCAACCAATGCGAGTGCACGCACAATCCTCCACTGCATGAGCTCGCCATCAGGGTTGCCGCGAAGCTTCTCGGTGAGCGCGTGAAGCGCCGCCAGCCGATCCGTCGTTGTCGCCGCCGAATAGAAACACAGGAAGGCAACGGCGTCTTGTGGTGAGCGGCCGAAGCGTGTGATGACATCAGCGCATTCGGCGCTCCGCTTGTGACACCGTTCGAACTCCGGGATGCGAAGGAGAGTATTGAAGTCGAACTGCGGTGCTGAATATAGTTGAGCCAACCGAGAAGGGACCAACGATGCTCAGACGGTTTCTCAATGTGATGGGTCGGGTCGCTAAACGCCTGGCATTCGTGTTTACCCAGTTAGGCGGAGCGGCCAACGGTGGCCGAAGCGCGGATCCCAGCGCTCGCACACTCTACGAAGACCGCGACGACTACCGTCCGTAATAGGTCCCCCTTGCGGACGGTCGCGGTTGCAAACCGCCCACGTGGGGTACACCCGAAATAAACGTCAGGGCGAGCAGAGACCAGCACCGCGTTACATTGCTACTGTGACCTCATGACCGACTTCGCTAGCGCGCCCACCGTCGACCCCGCCGCAGCACTCTTCGACACGATCGTGGTCGGCGCCGGAGTCTCCGGCCTCACAGCGGCACGCTTTCTGACCCAGTCCGGCCAACGAGTGCTCGTGCTCGAAGCCCGCGACCGCACCGGTGGCCGCACCCACACCGAACGTTCCGGCGACCTTGCCACCGACCGCGGAGCATCCTGGATTCACGGCGTCGACGACAACCCACTCACCGACATCGTCAACGCCTTCGGCATGCGCACGGTCGAGTTCACGGTCGGCAGCTACCAGCCCACCGGCCGCCCCATCGCGTATTACAGCCCCACCGGCGAGCGTCTCAGCGACGACGCTGTCGCCCAGTTCGCGGATGACGTACGCACCTTCGACGCCCATCTTGCGACGGCGGTGCAGGCTTCCACTCTCGGCTCGTCGTATGAGCAGGCGGCCGACGCCGCGCTTTCCACCCTCGGCTGGAACCCCGACCGGGCGGAGCGCGTGCGCGAGTTCGTGCTGCACCGCTCCGAGGAGCAGTATGGCGTGCACGCCGGGTTGCTCGATGCGCACGGCCTCGACGATGACACGGTCGAGGGCGACGAGGTTGTTTTCCCTCACGGCTATGACGAGCTGGCAACGAATCTCGCGGCAGGACTCGACGTGCGTCTCGAGCATGTGGTTACCGGCATCCGCTGGTCGCAGACTGGCGCCACGGTTGCCACCGCGCAGGGCGATTTCGCTGCGGATCGCGTTGTCGTAACGGTGCCGATTGGGGTGCTCAAGAGCGGCGATCTCGCGTTCGAGCCAGCGTTGCCCGAGTGGCTCACCCACGCCATCGATGGCTTTGAGATGAACAATTTCGAGAAGGTGTTTCTGCGCTTTCCCACTCGCTTCTGGGATGAGAGCGTCTATGCGATTCGCCAGCAGGGTGAGGCCGGAAAGTGGTGGCACTCTTGGTACGACCTCACTGACCTGCACGGTGTTCCCACGCTGCTCACGTTCGCGGCCGGCCCCAGCGCGATCGAAGCGCGCGACTGGAGCGATGAACAGATCAGCTCGTCCGTTCTCGATGCGCTGCGCGGGCTCTACGGCGAGAGCGTCGAGCAACCCGACGACGTGCTCGTGACGCGTTGGCAAGACGACCCCTACTCGTACGGGTCGTACGCGTACCTGACTCCGGGATCCACGCCCGACGACCACGACCTGATGGCCACACCGGTGGAGAACGTGCTGCACTTTGCGGGAGAAGCAACGTGGACGGATGACCCCGCCACCGTCACCGCGGCGCTGCGCTCCGGTCACCGCGCCGCCGAGAACATTCTCGGCGCTGAGCTCTCGTTCGACGGATTAGTCGCGCCGCTCTGAGCGCGCCGCGATCGAGCACTAACGCCTCGAAGCGAACAAGGTCACGACGACGAGCCCCGCTGCACTAACCCCGCTGCGTCGACGCCCGCTCGCGAATCTCATACTCGATCTCGGGCGGCGACGGCTGGTCGTCTTCGGCGGCTTCGAGCAACGCTACGAGGTACGCGACGGCAGCCTTGGCCGTGACTTCGGGCGCGAGATCGACAGACGTAATCGGCGGGGCGCTGTTGCGGGTCTGCTCCGAGTCAGAGCCGGCGACGATCATCACGTCCTCCGGGATGCGATACCCCGCGGCTTGCAGCCCGGCCTGAATACCAGCCGCATGCCGCCCGGTGAGGCAGTAAATCGCGTCCGGTAGTGGCGCATCCGAAGCCAGCAGCTGCTCAGCAATCTCACGCCCGCCCGCTTCACCCAGTCGCTCGTCTTGGTTGTAGACGATGGGCGCCTGCTTACGGATAGCCGCCCACTCGCGATACGAACTCTCGCTGTCGGCGTTCCACGAGTTGGGGTCTGTTCCCGTGACGAGCGCGACACGTTTCGCCCCGCGCTCGCTCAGGTACGCAATGACGCTGTCGACGTTGTGCAGTGTGCCGCCACCGAGCCAGGCCGTGAAGTCTGGCCGCTCAACATCGCGCCCCACCGCAACGAGAGGGATCGCGTTTCGGGTCAGCAAATCAATCACCGGGTCGCCCGCGAGCGGGTCCGAAATGATGAAGCCGTCGGCCGCAAGCGCGATGCCCGGAGCATTACCGGCAGTGGGGTCGCGCATCAGCACAAGCCCGTAGCCGCAGTCCAGCGCTTCGACCGCGGCAGCCCCGGCGAAGCGCAGAAAGTAGTCCACACCTTCGGGTTGATACGAGCCGAGAGTGTCGAGCGGGCGGATGACGAGGCCGAGCAATCCGAGCCGGTTGCTGCGCAGCCCGCGAGCGATGGCATCCGCGCTATAGCCGAGCTCGGCGGCGACCTCGATGACCCGCTGGCGCGTGGCTTTGGCGACCACGCCTTTGCCGTTGAGGGAGTGTGACACCGTGGTGATGGAGACCCCGGCGTGCCGCGCTACATCGTGGATGGTTGATCGTCGTCGCCCTCGCGCAGTACTCACTCTGGCAGGGTAGCGCGCATTTCCGGAATGTAAAACGTTTTGGCAATATCTCCCCCAAAACGTTTTGGTCAACTAGGTTTTCACACACATCAAGCGTCTTAGCGTTCAGGTTCTATCTACCTAGGAGCAATTCAATGAAGAAACAAGCAATCGCGATCGGCAGCATTCTTGCCATCGCACTGACCGGCTGTGCCGCTGGCAGCAGCAGCGACACCTCATCCAGCATCGACACCGACGACCTTCTCACCACTACTCCTGCAGCGACGGGCGAGCTCGACCTGGTGACCTGGAACCTCCCGTTCGGAGAGCCAGCGTCGATCGACCCGATCAAGTCGTTCAACTATCCCGAGAACACCGTCGTCGCGAACCTGTGTGAAGGTCTCATGCAGTTGCAGCCCGACTTCTCGATTGAGCCCGGGCTCGCCGAAAAGGTCGAGACCCCCGACGACCTCACTTACATCTACACAATCCGCCAGGGCGTTGAGTTCTGGGACGGCGCCGAAATGACCGCCGACGACGTCGTGTTCAGCCTCGGTCGCCACGCGGATCCCAACGAAGGCAGCTACTGGGCCGGCGGCCTGATCAGCAACATCGCTTCGATCGAGAAGACGGATGACTGGGAAGTCACCGTCACCCTCACCGAACCTGACGCCACTTTCAACTCCTACATGGTCACTCCCGCGGGAACCATCGTGCAGCAAGCGCACCGCGAAGCTGCCGGCGATAGCTACGGAAACCCCACCGGGCAGGTCATGTGCACCGGCCCCTACTCGGTAGGCGAATGGGATCAGGGTCAGTCGATCTCGCTCATCAAGAACGAGAACTACTGGAACACCGCCAAGCAGGCCAAGACCACTCAGGTCGACATCAACTTCATCGTTGACTCCGCCTCGATCGCTACCGCGCTCGACACCGGCGCCATCGACGGTTCGTACGATGTGCCGCTCGGAGCACTGCCGACACTGGAGAACTCCGAAGCCGGAACGCTCTACCTTGGCAATTCGCTTCAGCTCGTTGCCATCATCGGCACCGGAAACGGCGCCTTTGCTGACCCCGCTGTTCGCCAGGCTCTCATGATGGCCACCGACCGGGATGCCATCGCCGCGACGGTCTTCGAGGGCACGGCTACCGCCTCTCAATCACTCGTCCCCAACAATGGCTGGGCTTACGGCGACAGCGAGTTCACGGCAGGTCGCGATGACCTCGCCGAAACCACGATCGACATCGAAGGAGCCAAGAAGGTTCTCGAGAGCGCCACGGTTGACATCACTCAGCCAATCTCGATCGTCTACCCCTCGGAGCGCACCTACTACGCCGACATCATTTCGGAAATCGCCAATGGTGCCCGCGAAATCGGGCTCACGGTTGAACCCGAAGGTGTTCCCAGCGCGCAGTTCGGCGCGTTCTTCTCCGACCCCGCCGCACGTGAAGGTCACGATGCTTTCGTCACGTACAACTACATGGATGTGCCTGACCCGCTCTCGTTCCTCCGTGCCATTGTCGGCAGCGACGGTTCGCAGAACTACAGCGAATACAGCAACCCCGAGATCGACTCGCTCCTGAGCGAAGCCGCAGCAGCCACCGACGAGAGCGAGCGCGCACTGCTCGTCAACGAGGTTCAGGAAGCTGCCATGGAAGACCTTCCGTGGATCCCGATTGTTGACCCCGCCGTTCGACTCTTCATGAAGGACGGCATCACGGGCGCTCCGGCATCCTTCGTCTACCTGTACTACCCCTGGGCTGCCGACCTCGGCGCTTCGGGCGAATAGTTCATCCCCGAGGGCTGCCGCTTCGGCTGGCAGCCCTCGGGTTTCATCCCCACGGAAGTAGACACCGCAGTGACTTTCATCCTTCGACGACTGGCGGCCCTCATCGGGGTCCTCATCGCCTCTAGCTTTCTTGTTTTTGCCGCCATGTATGCGGCTCCGGGCAGCCCCGAGAACTTTCTGGTTCAAGGGCGAACCGTCAGTCCCGAGGTGCTCGCCGCGATTCGCGCCCAGTACTCCCTCGACGATCCCTTCCTCGTGCGTTTCTGGAACTGGTTCATCAACGTTCTTCAGGGTGACTTCGGTCGCTCGCTCGCTAACCAGCAGGATGTCGGCGACCTCCTCGCCGGACGCCTCCCGACCACCTTCATGCTGGTCTCCCTTGCCGCCATCATCATCATCGTGTTGGGTATCGGTCTCGGCATCCTCGCGGGCACCAAGGGCGGAATCGTCGACAAGGTAGTGCTGCTCGGCTCCAACCTCGGCTTCGCCATCCCCACCTTCTTCGCCGCTCTCATCCTGATGAGTATCTTCAGCGTCGGCCTCGGCTGGTTCCCGGTCTTTGGTTCGGGCGACGGTTTCTTCGACCGCATCTGGCACCTCTCCCTCCCCGCTCTCGCGCTCGCCCTGCCATCGGCGGCAGTCGTGGCGCGCATCACGCGCACCTCTATTCGCGAAGAGCGCGACTCCGAACACTCGGTGATGGCTCGGGCTCGCGGCGTTGCCGAGGGCCTCGTCATGCGCCGCCACGTCATCCGTAACTCGATGCTGCCGGTCAGCACGATCGTTGGCGTTCACATTGCGGGCCTCATCGCTGGTTCGTTCGTCGTGGAGTACGCCTTCACGCTCGACGGAATCGGCACCCTGCTCGTCGACGCCGTGCAGCGCAAAGACTTCGCGGTCGTTCAAGCGATCGCGATTGTGCTCGTCGCTGCTTTCGGTGTGATCAACCTTCTCGTTGACCTCCTCTATGCCTCCATCGATCCGCGAGTGAAAGTGCAGCAGACCCGATGAAACAATTCGCTGAACGAATGGGAACGCTGGGGCTCGTTGCCTGCGGCATCATCCTCGTAGTGGTTCTCGGCGCGCTCCTCGCCCCGATTATTGCCCCCTACGATCCGACCATCGGATCTGTCACCCAGCGCTATCAGGGCATGTCTGCCGAGCACTGGTTCGGCACCGACCAGGCCGGCCGCGACATCTTCTCGCGACTGGTGTGGGGAGCTCGCTCCAGCTTGACCGGGCCACTCATCGTCGTCGTGATCACCGCTATCTTCGGTACCACCATCGCGCTCACCGCGGTCTGGTTTGGCGGCTTCGTCGACTCGGCGCTCAGCCGCCTTCTCGACCTGCTCTTCGCCTTCCCGAACCTGCTGCTCGCGATGCTCGCTATTGCAGTCTTCGGCCCGAGCCTCACCACGGCGGCACTCGCACTGGCGGTTGCTTATATTCCGTATTCGGCACGTGTGGTGCGCAGCATGGCAATGCGCGAACGCAACCTGCCGTACATCCGCTCCCCTGAACTGCAGGGAATCCCCGGCGCTGTCATTACCGTGCGCCATCTCTTGCCCAACGTTGCCCCGCTCATCGTCACGGGCGCCACGATCAACTTTGGGTTCGCCATGATCGAGCTCGCCGCACTGTCGTTCCTCGGCTTGGGCGTTCAACCACCCGAAGCTGACTGGGGACTCATGGTGTCGAACGGTCAACAATCGCTGCTCAACGGCTACCCCGCCGAGAGCGTGCTCGCGGGCCTCAGTATCGTGATTACCGTGGCAGCAGTCGGCTATGTCGGCGAACGACTCGGCGGCCGTGCCGCTGCAGGGAGGAAAGCCTGATGCTCGATATCACCAGCCTCTCACTCACGATCGGCGCCGATCGCCAGATTCTGCGCGACGTCTCCCTTTCGGTCGCCACCGGAGAAGCCGTCGGACTCGTCGGCGAATCGGGTAGCGGCAAGTCGATGACCCTGCGCTCAATTCTGCAGATTGAGCCCACCGGCTCCGAAGTCACCGGTTCCATCACCCTCGACGACGTCGACGTTCGCGCCCTCCGTGGCGAAGAGCTGCGGCGGATGCGGGCCAACGATGTGTCGATGATCGCCCAGAATCCGCACGCGGTTCTCAATCCCGTGCTGCCCGTCGAGCGCTACCTCATCGAGGGAATGCACGACGCTCAAGGCCAGCCGACTCGCACCGCTCGGCTGCGGGCCGGCGAACTGCTCGAGCAGGTCGGCATCGATGCCGTGGAGCGCGTACTGCGTTCCTACCCGCACCAGTTGTCGGGCGGCATGCTGCAGCGCGTCGTCATCGCCGGAGCGATCGCGGGCAAGCCGCGGCTCATGCTCGCCGATGAACCCACCACCGCGCTCGACGTCACTACCCAAGCCGAAGTGATGGCGATCCTCGACGAATGCCGCCACGAGCTCGGCATGGCAATGCTCTTCGTCACCCACGACCTCGACCTCGCTGCCGCCGTGTGCGACCGCATCGCGGTCATGAAGGATGGCGAAATCGTGGAAATCGGATTGCCGGAACAGCTTCGCGACAACCCCCAGCATCCGTACACGCGCTCCCTGATGGAATCGCGCCCCGCGGGAATCACTTGGACTCTGGAAGGCGACACCACACCATGACCACACCAGGAATCATCGTCACCAACCTGACCAAGACGTTCCCCACCGGGCCCAAGAAGCGGATGACGGCACTCGATGCCGTCTCTCTCACGATCGACCAAGGCTCGTGCCTAGCCGTCGTGGGCGAATCCGGTTCGGGCAAAACGACCCTCGCGCGCATTATCGTCGGGCTCGAAACTCCCGACTCCGGCGAGGTGGCCGTCAACGGTGAACCCGTCGCGCCGCGCGCGAACCGCAAGGAACTTCGGCGCCGAGCCCGCGACATCCAAATGGTGTTTCAGGATCCGCAAAGCTCATTGAACCGTCGCCTGCCTGTTCGCGTTGCCGTTGACGAAGTTCTGCGAGCGCACTCCCGCCTCAGCGCAGCCGCCCGCCGCGAACGCTGCGCCGAACTGTTCACTCTGGTCGGCCTCGAGACACGGTTCTTGGATGCCCTTCCGAGTGAACTCTCCGGTGGTCAGAAACAGCGCGTTGCTATCGCTCGCGCGCTGGCCGCGAACCCCGCCGTCATCGTGCTCGATGAATCGGTCGCGGCTCTCGACGTGACAGTGCAGGCGCAAATCTTGGAGCTCCTAGCCGAGCTGCGCGTCTCGCAAGGGCTCACGTACCTCTTCATCACTCACGACCTCTCTGTCGTACAAATGATCGCCGACCAAGTGGTGGTGATGCGCAAGGGAGCCATCGTCGAACGCGGAACGACCACCGACGTGCTCACCGCACCCCAGCATCCGTACACCCGCCTGCTGCTTGCCTGCGCTCCGCGCCCAGGCTGGAAGCCGCAACGCGGAATGATCGCCAAGCTTCGAGAAGAGATCGCTTCATGACCGGCACGACACCCACCATCATCCGCATCAACTCGGCGGATGCTTTTCACCGCGGGCTTTCGCGCGGGCTAGACACTGCCGACGCTCTGCGTCAGGGAATCGAGATCTACCTCGACCTGTTCGAGACCTCTGGCATCCCGCGCGCCGAGGTGCAGAAGCATGGCGAGCAGGCTGTTGTTGCGACCGCCGAGTGGAGCACCGATCTCGCGAACGAGATGCGCGGCGTCGCCGAAGGCAGCAAGATTCCGCTCTGGAAGATCGCAGCGCTCAATGCGCGCACCGAGATCTTGTCGCGCTCGGTCGGCGCGAAGCCGGGCGAATGCTCCACAGTCGTGAACGCGGCCGGCAACCCGGTGAGCGCTCAAACGTGGGATTGGCACGAAGAGCTCTCCGAGTTCTGGCACCTACACGAGGTCTCGGGCACCCCGCGTAACTTTGTGGGGCTCACGGAGCACGGCATCCTCAGCAAAATCGGCATCAACGATGCCGGCGTCGGGATCATGCTCAACATCCTCGGTCACACCTCTGATCGCCCGGATGGCGTGCCCGTTCATCTGGTTGGCGCCCGCGTGCTTGCCGAAGCATCCACTCTCGCTGAGGCCGTGGAGATTCTGCGCACCGCCCCGGTGAGCACCTCAAGCGCAATCACGGTCGTGAGCCCCGAGGGTGCCGTGATCGTGGAGCTGAACCCCGAAGGCGCTGCCGTGCTGCAGCCCATCGATGGCGTACTTCTGCACACCAACCACTTCTTGGATCCCGTGCTCAGCACTGGCGAAAAGCTTGGCCTCTACGATCCCGACACTCAAGCGCGCTACGACGTGCTCGTCGAACGGGTTGCCGCGAAGCCCTTGCCTTCGGTGGCGCTCGACCTTATCCCCTACATGCTGTCGGAGCCCGGCGATGCCGCTCAACTGTGCTGCGTGCCCGCTCCCGGTTCCGTTTTCGGCGACCGCTGGGCCACGCTCGCCACCGTGACGCTGGATGCCGTTGCCCGCACCATGACCGTCTCTGCCGGTTCGCCCCAGGATGTCGGCACCGCAACGACCGTGCGATTGGTGGCGGCGAGCGCCTAACTTTCAGACTGCTGGCCCACCACTATTCGCGCAGACGCCGCTTTCCTGCCGCCGTCACATGTCGCCATCTGGCACCCCACGGTGTTAACGTGAGAACACTCCTTAGGGGGTAGCGGGTCGCTATTTCGGGGCGGCCCCAGCGACGGTCATTCGGGTGACCATCACGCAGAGGAGCAACTGTGTCAGCGCAACAGCATTCGGGAGCACACGGAACGGTCGCCTCACGGCCTCGCGAACAGTGGTCGGGCCAGCTTGGGTTCATCCTGTCGGCCATCGGCTCCGCCGTGGGTCTCGGCAACATTTGGCGCTTCCCCGGTGTCGCTTACGAGAACGGTGGCGGGGCATTCCTGATTCCGTACCTGATCGCACTGGTCACGGCCGGCATCCCGATTCTGTTTCTCGACTACGCGATCGGGCACCGCTTTCGCGGGTCAGCACCGACCGCATTCCGTCGCCTCGGCGGCAAGGCGGGCAAGTGGCTCGAGTCGCTTGGTTGGTTCCAGGTCTGGATCTGCATCGTCATCGCCGTCTATTACGCGGTCGTCGTCGCGTGGGCGGCCAGCTATTTCACCTTCAGCTTTGACCTGCGCTGGGGTGACGACACCGCTGGCTTCTTCTTCGGAGAATTCCTTCAGACCTCGGACCCCGGCTTCAGCTCGCAGTTCGTACCGGCCGTGCTCATCCCCCTCGTGCTCGTGTGGGTTGCGGTTCTCGCCGTTCTCGGTTCCGGTATTGCCAAGGGCGTGCAGCGCGCCAACGTAATTTTCTTGCCGCTCCTCGTTGTGGCCTTCCTTATCCTTGTGGTGCGCGCGCTGTTCCTCGACGGCGCCATGACCGGTTTGGATGCTCTCTTCACGCCTGACTTCTCCGCCCTGAGCGACCCCGGCGTCTGGATTGCGGCCTACAGCCAAATCTTCTTCTCACTGTCGATCGCCTTCGGCATCATGATCACTTATTCCTCGTACCGCAGCCGCAAAGCGAACGTCACAGCACCCGCTCTTGTTGTGGCTTTCGCCAACTCGTCGTTTGAAATCATCGCCGGCATCGGAGTCTTTGCGACGCTCGGCTACTTCGCCTTCCAACGGGGAGTCGGTATCGATGAGCTTGAGAACATCACAGGAGTAAGCCTCTCGTTCGTCACGTTCCCTGCCATCGTCTCGCAAATGCCCGGCGGCCCCCTCTTCGGTGCTCTGTTCTTCGGCTCACTCGTGATGGCCGGGTTCACCTCGCTGTTGTCAGTGCTGCAGGTCGTGTCATCCGCGTTCCAAGACAAGTTCGGGATTACCGCCCGCCAAGCATCACTGCGGGTCGGGCTACCTCTAGCCATCGTCTCCGTGCTGTTGTTCTCCACCACCACCGGCGTCATCACTCTCGACACCGTCGATCAGTGGGCCAACAACATCGGAATCGTTGGTGCCGCGATCGCGGCGACAATCTTGGTGATCTGGGTCTTCCGAAAGGGACCAGAGTTAGCAGGGCACCTCAACGCTGTCTCCACATTCAAGGTCGGGCGAATCTGGCAGCTTCTCGTCGGAATTCTGGCGCCCGCCGTTCTGCTCTACATGCTCATCCAGCGCATCATCGTGCTCGTCACGGAAGGCTACGAGGGCTACCCGCTCTGGTACCTCGCGGTAGCGGGCTGGGGCACGATCGCGGTAATTCTCATCGGCGCGATCACCATGACGGCTCTGCGCTGGAAACACGATCCGGATGACTTCACCCCGTGGCCCAGCCCCCAAGCGCTAAAGGAGCTCAAGAAATGAGCGGCATCGCCATCACGTTCTTCATCATCGCCGCCGTGCTCGTGTGGGGCGGCCTCGTGGCGAGCATCGTCTTTCTCGCCCGCAAGCCTCAGCTCGACGTGTATCCCGAGGGCGCCGACGAGGTCAGCGACAACGACTAGCTTTTAGAGCGATAGGAGTTATCAACGACGAGGTTGCTGATAGAACCGATGCGTTCGATATCAACCTCAACCACATCTCCGGGTTGCAACAGCCAGGCAGGGTCTCGGGAGTAACCGACCCCCGAGGGCGTTCCCGTGCAAATGATGTCTCCCGGGTTGAGGGTGAAGCTGTGGGAAATCAACGAGAGAACCTCGCCGAGCTCGTAGATCATGTTCTTGGTGTTTCCATCTTGCACTCGCTCGCCATTGACACGAGTTTGCACGCGCAGCCCGTCGCGCAAGTCTCCAACTTCATCGGCCGTCACGAGCGCCCCCAGCGGGCCGCTGTTGTCGCCGTTCTTGCCCAAGATCCACTGAGAGGTGAGCTTTTGGGCCCGTCGTGAAGTGACATCATTAAAGGCGGCATAGCCCATCACGGCGGCGCGAGCAGTATCAGCATCCGCATCGACCAGTGGAACACCAATGTAGGCAGCGATCTCGCCCTCCCAATCGACTCCGTCCTCGTTGGAAGGCACAGGAATGGGAGCCCCATTGACGCTCAGAGATGAAGTCCACCGCGCGAAAATGGTGGGGTATTCCGGCAACCCTGCATCGGAGTAGCTCCCCTCAAGTACGTGGTCGAGGTAGTTCAGCCCGATACAGAGCACGCGTGCCCCCGGCAGCACTGGTGGCACCAGCTGGAGTTGGTTCAGAGGAACTACGGTTCCCCCGGCAGCCGAGTGGCTCGCAAGTGCGGCAGCAGGTGAGGCCCAGAAAGTTTCGAGGTCGGCAAGGATTCGCGCGGATTCCACGCCATCCTGCGTCGTCAATGCTGCGACGAACGTGTCGCTCCCCTGAGAGAGTCGCGCTCCCACTAGCTTCATGCCGCGCCTTTCCGTAGCGTCGAAGTGCAGGATTAGCGCTCAGCAACCCTGCCTGAGATCGATCCTGAGCCCAGCCCTGACCACGGTCAACTGCCTGTCTCGATTCACGGGACACCTCCTACGAGGGTGGCCAACTGCTGTGCTTCAATGGCGACGTGATGAGCGACGACGCTGGTTTCCGGCACTACCTATACCCTTCGGACGATGAACGGATCGTGGGCCTCCGGGGCCTCGACGCGTACTCCTACCGAGAAGCGGCCAAGCACGACGACTTCACGGGCGGGTTGATCCGGGGGTGGCAACCGCTCTACCCCGCAGACTTCGTCGGCGTCACGTCTGATGGCACGATCATCCCGGATCTCTTCGCGGCAGCCCCCAACGGCGCCCCCGTCGCCGCGATGGTGAATGCCGCCACAGCAGCACTCGAAGCGCTCACTCCCGCCGAGCGTGAAACGCTGCAGTATCCGGTGGATGCTGTGCAGTGGCAATCGTGGGCGAACCCCGAATTCATGCAGCACGACACCGGTCTGCGGTTGGAGTTTCTTACCCCTGATGCTCGCGAGGCACTCCTGGGGCTAATCGACGCAACGCTGAGCCCCCAGGGCGCCACGCTCGCCCGCAAGCTCATGCACATCAATGGATACTTGGGCGGGCTCACCGGCCTTGAGCCGATCATGAACGATCTCAGCTACAACGTTTCCTTCTACGGAACCCCCTCGCTCACCGAGCCGTGGGGGTGGCAAATCTTCGGGCACCACCTCGCCCTGAATTGCGCAGTCGTCGCCGACCAACTGGTGATCTCACCGATCTTCTTTGGCGCAGAACCCGACAAGCTTCATGATGACGACGACCCTGCGCTGACCCCGCGCGTGACGAAAGCCCGCGCGGTTCTGGCTGCCCTGACTCCGGCCCAGAAGAACACGGCCGTGCTCTTTGATTCGATGGTGGATCCCGCGATGCCGGCGGGCCGCATCCATCCCGGTGACGAACGCCACCTCGCTGGCGCCTTTCAAGACAACCGCGTCATCCCCTACGAGGGCGTATGCGTTTCAGAACTCGAAGCGGCAGCGCGAGAGCGGCTCAGCGAACTAGTACGCGAGTTTATCGACTACCTGCCCGAAGGCCCCGCTCGAGCTCGACAGCTCGAAATCGAGGCGCACTTCGACGAGACCTGGATCTCGTGGATCGGCGGCACTGGCCCCGAGGATGTGTTCTACATCCGCGTGCAGAGCCCCGTCGTGATTCTCGAACTCGACCACCACTGCGGTGTCTTCCTGAGCAACGACGAACCCGCTGGATTCCATATCCACACGATCGTGCGCACCCCCAACGGCAACGATTACGGCCGAGCCCTGCTTCGCCAGCACGAGGCGACTCATGAGTAACGATGCGCTGGCGGCAGCCCAACAACTCTTTTATAGCTACGGGGCGATCGCCGACGCCAAAGATATCCCCGCGGCGTTGGAGCTGTTTCGCGGCGCAACGGTGACGTTTCCGCAGCGCTCCGTGACCGGCGAAGATCAGCTCACCGAGCTCTACTCGCAGCTGTGGGGCAAGCCCAACCAGCACCGGCACATCATCACTAATGCTCGCCTTGTGGAGTCAGAACTGGGATACTCAGCCGTAGCTTTATACAGCCGGTGGGAGTTCACTCCCGCGCCACTCTTGACGACGATGGGAGAGTACGCGATGTCATTTTCGCGCGCGGACGACGGGCACACCTGGGCCATCGATTCCCTCGTCGTCACTCGCACTTGGCAGGCAAGCTGATGTCTATCTTCGGCCGCGCAACGACCATCCTCAACATCGTTGCCGAGGGCCGCGGACAACTCTCTCTCACTGATCTCTCCCAACGAAGCGGCTTGCCCCGGTCGAGCGTGCACCGCATCATTCAAGAACTCGAACGTGAGTGCTTCGTCATCCGTGCCTCCTCGGCGGGCGGTTATGCCCTCGGCCCCGGCGTCTTGAAGTTCGGGATGAACAGCCACTTGCAGCTCGTTGCTGGCATGCGCCCGGTGCTCACCTCGTTAGCGCGGGCAGTGAACGAGAACGTTGAGCTTGCGATTTTCAGCGGTCGAGAGGTCGTTGTCGTTGACCAGGTCGCTTCAACCGCGCGCCTTCACGCCGTAACCCAGGTCGGCAAGAGCTTTTCGCTGCACGGAAGCTGCATCGGCAAAGTGCTTCTAGCTCAGCTACCGAACGAAAAAGTGCGCGAAGTGTTGCCGACCGTGCTCGTCGGCCACACCAACAAAACGATCACTGACGTCGACGAATTCATCGCGGAGCTTGATGAGGTGCGCGCCAACAACTTGGCGTTTGACCACGAAGAACGCGACGTCGGCATCTCGGCCGTCGCCACGTGCATCCAGAATTCAGCGGGTGTCAATCAAGCTGTTGCCATCGTGGCGCCCACCGAACGATTTGACGTGTTGAAAGCTCTCTTCGTTGAGCGCCTCACGAAGCTGCAGGGCAGTGTCGACACCCGCAATCTGCTGTTCGACTCTCGCAACATCGCCTCGGCTAGCTAGCCTTCCCCGCCCGCAGGTCGTCGGACTCACTGCTGAGCCAGTCAGACGCATAGCTGCTCAGCGAAGCCGGCGCTCAGCCGAGGTAGCTCGACAACAGCCGAGCATCCGCGAGCAACTCCGCCGGCTTGCCCTCGAGCGTAATCTCGCCCTGCCCGAGCACCATGGCACGGTCGGCCAATTCCAGCGCACGATCTACGCTCTGCTCGACGACGATCATGGAGACGCCCGAATCTCGAATCGCTCCGAGCGCTTCGTACACTTCGTCGACCGCAATGGGCGAAAGCCCGAGGGAGATCTCGTCGAAAACGAGCAGCGTGGGCGCAGACATGAGCGCTCGCCCAATGGCCAACATTTGCTGCTGCCCGCCAGACAAGGCCGTTCCTGAATTCTTGCGGCGCTGCTTGAGGATGGGAAAGATCGAGTAGACCGCCTCGAGGCGCTCCGCTTTGACCTGCTTGCGCGCATCCAGGCCGCCAGCGATGAGGTTCTCCTCGATTGAGAGGGTGCCAAAAATTTTGCGGCCCTCCATGCACTGAGCAATTCCGAGCGCCGTGACTTCATCCGGGCGCAGGCCGGCAATGGACTTGCCAGCGAACGAGATTGTTCCCGACGTCAGCGGAACAGCACCGGCCAGCGAACGCGCCATCGTTGTTTTACCCGCACCGTTCGCGCCCAACAGCGCGACACATTCTCCGGCGCTGACCGAGAGCGAGACGCCCTTAAGGGCGTTCAGCCCGCCGTAACGCACCCAGATATCGTCAACAGTGAGCAGCGGCGTTCCCGGCGCAACCTTCGCAACGCTCACGAGTGACGTGAGCGAAGCGCGGATGTCTGCCCGTTTGCCCTCGTCAACCACCGCCGTATCGGCGCTTTCTGCAACCGAGCCAAGATAGAGCGACGCGACCACCGGGTCGGCGAGCACCGTGGGGGTCTGGTCCACCGTGACAAGCTTGCCGAAGTCGAGAACCGCCGTGCGGTCGCAGCATCGTGAGATGACATCCATGACGTGCTCGATGAGCACCATCGACTCGACCTCGGTGCGCAGGCTCTGGATGATCTCGATGAGTTCTTCCGTCTCCGAGCGCACGAGTCCAGCACCAATCTCGTCGAGAAGAAGCACCCGCGGTTTCAAGGCCAGCGCTCGCGCCAGTTCGAGGCGCTTGCGGCGCAGCAGGGGCAGTTTGCCCGCGACCTCCTCCGCAAACGGAGTGAGCCCCAAGCGTTCCAGGATGCCCGCCACGAAGGGCTCGAGCTCGCGGTGCGAAATGTGGTGGCCCGAGTTTGTCGCGGCCAGACGCACATTGTCGGCCACGGTCATCCGAGTGAATGGTCGGGGGATTTGGTAGGTGCGACCGATTCCCAGACGTGCACGATCAGCGGAACTGAGTTTGCTGATGTCGCGGCCATCGAAGGTGACCGTTCCGGAGTTCGGGGTGAGTGCACCACCGATTACTCCGATGAGAGTGCTCTTGCCGGCCCCGTTCGGGCCGATAACGCCCAGCACTTCGCCGGGGGCAACGTGCAACGACAGGCTATCGAGCGCCCGAACGCCGCCATACGACTTAGTAATCGACTCGAGTTGCAATACGGCGGTCATGAGAAGTTCCTCTTCTTCTGCAGAGCGAGCGTCAGCGTGCCCCAGATTCCATTGGGCATAAAGCGGATGACCAGCACGAGAACTACGCCAACGACGGCCAAATGAATCTCGGGGAACTGGATGAGGAACTCACCGAGCAGAACGATGAACACTGCGCCGACCCACGGGCCGACTTTGGTACCCATGCCGCCGATGATGGCGACAGAAACGATGTCGATCGTCCAACTAATTCCGAACCCACCGTTGGGCTGAACGATGCCCTGATTGAGCGCTTGGATCGATCCGATGATGGCGATGAATGCGCCCGACAGCCCAAACGCCCAGAGCTTTATGCGGTAGGTGCGCACCCCCAGCTGACTAGCGACATCCTCGTCGTCACGCACGGCCTGCATCCGGTACGACCATCGGCTTCGGAGCAACAGCAGAACCCCGACCACTACAATCACCGCCACAAGAAGCGCGATCCAGTACAGGTCGTAGGCCTTCGGCGCTTTAGCCGTCAGGAAGATACCTGCTTGGCCACCGAACCACGGGCTGTTCACGACGAAGATGCGCATCGCTTCGGCGAGCGCGAGGGTTCCCACCGTGAAATACAGGCCGCGAAGACGGAACAGCGCGGGGCTCACCATGAGGGCGAACAGCCCCGCTGCTACTGCAGCGAGTACAACGCAGAGTACGAGCGGGAGGCCGGCATTGCTTGCCATTGCCATCGTGTACACGCCGATTCCGAAGAATGCTGCCGAGCCAAGTGAGACGAGGCCGGTATAGCCAGCAGCAATGTTCCATGCTGCAGCGAGCGCGCCCAGCTGCAGGATGCGAAAACCAACTTCCTGTTGGTACGTGCCGGCGAAGTAGGGCACCGCAAAGGCGACCGCGGCTATCACGGCAACGATGATGAAGTCTCGTGGACCCACACGGGTGGGGGTCGCAATGCGACTGAGCAGGATTGAGATGCCATTCTTCACAGTGAACGCCTCCGTTTTAGGATTCCGTTAGGCGCGATGGCCAGAAGAATAATGAGCATGACCAGGCCGACGAAGGTGCGATAGCCGTCGCCGAAGAAGTAAGCGCCGAGCGACTGGATGACCCCCAGGGCTATTCCGCCCACGAAGGTGCCCATGATGTTGCCGAGACCGCCGAGCACGATGATCGCGAATGCGGTGAGCAGGTACTCGGAGCCGGATGACGGGGTGAACGAGAAGCACAGTGCGATGAGCACCCCACCCATCGATGCCAACCCGCCGTTGAGGGCGAAAGTGCCCCAGCGCACCCGGCTCACGTGAATCCCTACGATGGCCGCCGAGATCGGGTCTTCTGAACTGGCCCGCAACGATCGGCCGAACGAGGTGCGAGTGACGAGCATCCACACAGCGAGACAGACAGTCAGTGAGATGGCGAACCCGATGAGGTAAATCGTGGGGAGGTTGATGGGGCCGATGGCGATCGTCTCGCGGCTGAATGCGGTGTCGAGCGATCGGCTGTCGCCAGAGAAGAACCGAATGAACAGGTTCTCAAGAATGATCGCGAGGGCGAACGTGGTCAGCAGGCCAGCTTCTTCGCCGTGTTTGGCTACCGGAGCAAGAATGAATTTCTCAACAGGTGCCATGAAGGCGAACCCCAGTACGAAGACGATGGGTAAGGCCAGCAGGGGGCTGATGCCCCAGAACGCTGCAAGGTAGAAGGCGGCGTAGGCGCCGAGCACGACGATCTGGCCGTGCATAAGGTTGACGAGCTTCATCACGCCCAGCACGAGGGAGAGCCCTACCGCGCTGAGGGCGATGAGCCCACCAAGAAGGGCTCCGCCGAGGACTGTATTCGCCAGTCCTACAGGGTCGATCGAATTCATTCGAGGATCATCCACATCGTTGTAGGGGCGGTGAGGTGAGGGGCCGGCACTTCAGTGCCGACCCCCGAAGTCACCGGATTAGGGAACGGGAAAGAGGAAGTCCCCTGTTGCCTGGTCGGTGGGCCACACGATGATCGGCACGCCGTCTTGCCACTGCGATGAGACGACGGGAATCTTCGCTGCGTGCTCATCGTCGAACTTCACCGGTCCGACCGCGTAGATGTCGTCGGTCTCGCCGATGGCTGTGTTGATCTCATCCTTGTCGAGCGAGCCTGCCGCTGCGATGGCATCCATCAACACCATGGCTGCCGTGTAGCTGTCGGCGATGTGCTGGCTCGACGTTAGGCCGGTCTCAGACTCGAATGCATCCTTCAACTCCTCCGCACCGGGGTAACCGAACGACGGGTCCCAGTAGGCTCCGACGATGATGCCGTCGGCGAGATCTCCGAGCGCTTCAGCGAACTGCACTGGCTCGGCGCCCTTCTCCGCGACGATCACCTTCGGGGTCCACCCGATAGCCGCCATTTGCTTGCGGATCGAAATCGCTGCGGGGGTGATCGACGAGATGAGCACGATGTCAGCGCCCGACTCTTTAGCCTTTTGAATCGCAGCAGAGAAGTCGGTGTTGTCGGCGGGGAATTCGATGTTTCCCGCGACCGTGTAGCCCTGCTCTTCGGCAACGACCGGCCAGATCTCGTTTCCGATTGCCTGCCCGTCGGGACCGTTGTCGTGAAGGATGAAAACCTGCTTGTTGGTTTCGATCCCGTTTGCCTCGAGCGCTTCAAACGGTGCGACAGCCTGGTCGGCTACCGAGAAGAAGATGTCCCAGGCGTAGGTCCATTCCTTAACAGACTTGAACACTTCGATGGGGGTGCACTCTGCCACGAACGGTACGCCCTGCGCGTCAGCAACAACCGCTCCCGGGTTCACGAGGTCGGGGGTGCAGGAGCCAAGCAACGCATCAACCTTGGTCGAAGAGATGAGCGTCTTGATCGACGACGTGACCTCGTTGGGGTCAGACTTGTCGTCGACGAGCGTCAGTTCAACCTCGCGGGCTGTGCCATCGATCATGATGCCGCCAGCGGCATTCACTTCATCGACAGCGTGTTGGTAGCCCCATTGAAGGAAGCTGCCGAAACCGGCGAGAGTGCCGCTCAGGGGAATTGTGGCCCCGATCCGGATGGGCTCTGAAGAATCAGAAGATCCGCCATCCGCCCCGATGGGGGAACAACCGGTCAGGGCAATTGCTGTTGCCGTAATGAACGCGAAGCCGCCAGCCAGGCGCTTACGTCGGGTACTCAGGTGCATCGCGAATCTCCTTTGATTGCGGTCCGTGTGGCACGGGATACCCCATACTCAAACCCCGTCGACGAGCAAACAACTTTCCATCCCGTATTTCGGGACAGAACTTCGGCGCCCGCTTTCGTGACTTCTAGGCTCGGCGACGTGAGCAATGAAGCTACGCCGCCAACAGCGGCAACCGATACTTATGACGTCATGATCGTGGGACTTGGGCCCGTGGGAAAGCTGCTGGCGATCCAGTTGGGGCGCGCGGGTCATCGCGTGCTCATCGCTGATCGCAAGACAGAGGGCTATCCCCTGCCTCGCGCGGTTACTCACGATTTTGAGTTCGCGCGCATCCTGCAATCTATCGGCCTCGCGCCCGATACGATCCCGGAGATCACCGAGCCCTACGACGATATGTACGTCTGGCGAAATGCCGATCGCGAGAGCCTCGTCGAAGTCGACTGGAGCGGAATCGGGTCATCCGGTTGGTACAACACCTACTTCTTCAGCCAACCGGCGCTCGAAGACCGGATGGAGGCGGTGCTCCTGGCGCTGCCCACAGTGACAGTGCTTCGCGGATGGTCGGCTCAGGTCATTTCCGACGACGACGTTGTCTCGACCAGACTCAGCAGCCTCGCTACGGCAGAGGAACTCCTCGTGACGTCCCGCTACCTGGTGGGTGCCGACGGAGCGAACAGCACCGTTCGCCGGTGGGCCGGCATCGACTGGCACGACATGGGCTTCTTCTACGACTGGCTTGTCGTCGACGTCATCCCCGATCCCTCTCTCGAGTTTCCACACGTCGCGATCCAAACCTGCGACATCGCTCGCCCCGCCACGATGGTTCCTGGCGGGCCCGGTCGTCGCCGTTGGGAGTTCATGCGGCTTCCGCACGAGACCATCGAGTCGCTCAACAAGACCGAACGGGCGTGGGAGCTGCTCGAGCCGTTTGGTATCCGCCCCGAAAACTCGGAGCTCGAACGCCACTCGGTCTATACCTTCCAAGCGGGCTGGGCCACCAGTTGGCGCAAACGTCACGTCTTGTTAGCGGGAGATGCCGCCCACCTCATGCCTCCGTTTGCCGGGCAGGGGCTGGGCGCGGGCCTGCGCGATGTCATGAATTTGTTCTGGAAGCTCGCGGCGGTGCTCGACGGCGACGCAGCCGAGAGCGTTCTCGATACTTACGAGACCGAGCGCCTCACCCACATTCGTGAGTTCATCGACTTCTCCATCTCGCTGGGACGCGTCATTTGCATCACCGACCCCGACGAAGCGGCAGAACGAGACGAACGGATGATCGCCGAACTCGCCAAGGGCAACACTCCGCCCGCACCTCCCGCTCCGCTGCTGGGGCCAGGGCTTCACCTGCCCGACGGCGGACAGTTGTCACCGCAAGGCGTCATCCGCTTCGATGACTCCACCTCGCGTTTCGACGATCTGTATTCAGGGTCGGTGTTGATGCTGGCGCACGCCGAGTTGTTCGAGGCGCTTACCGCCGAGGCGACTGCCGCCATCTGTGATCTCGCAATCACTGTTGTTGCTCTTGCTGGTTCGCATCCCCTAGTCATTACGATCGACGAGGCCGATGGCACTTACGCGGCCTGGCTTCGCGAGCTCACGGCAGAGAGCGCACTCATCCGCCCTGACTTCTACACTTTTGGTGCCGTTGCTGGAGCCGACACGAGCGCCATGATTCTCGCCCTGCGGGACCAACTCGGCGTTGACGCTCTGGAGCCACAAGCATGAGCGACACCGGTTCGCTCAGCGGCTACCTCGTGCTCGACCTCACTCGCGCCCTCGCTGGTCCCCACGCGGGGATGATGCTGGGCGACTTAGGTGCCCGAGTGATCAAGGTCGAAACCCCGGGTACCGGCGACGACACTCGCGGATGGGGCCCACCGTTTGTTGGCGAGGAGGGCGCCCGTGAGTCGACCTACTTTCTCTCCACAAACCGCAACAAAGAATCGATCACCCTCAATCTCAAGGATGCCGCCGACTCCGCGCTGTTGGCTGACCTCATCAGGCGGGCCGATGTGCTTCTCGAAAATTTCCGGCCAGGAACACTCGATCGTTTGGGCTTCCCTCCCGAACGATTGGACGAGCTCAACCCGCGCCTCGTGCTGTTGTCGATCAGCGGCTTCGGGCACGATGGCCCAGAAGGCGGACGGGCAGGCTACGACCAGATCGCACAGGGTGAAGCGGGACTCATGTCGATCACCGGCAGCAAGCCAGACGACCCCCAGCGCGTTGGCGTGCCGATCGGAGACTTGCTCGCCGGAATGTACGGCGCCTATGGTGTGCTCGCAGCATTGCTCGAGCGCGAGCGCACGGGGCGGGGGCAAGTTGTTCGCACCTCGCTTCTCGCCTCCGTCGTGGGAGTGCACGCCTTCCAAGGCACGCGCTGGACTGTCGCCAAAGAGGTCGGGCTCGCGAACGGAAATCATCATCCGTCCATCGCTCCTTACGGGCTCTTTAACACGGGATCCGGAGCGGTACAGATTGCTGTCGGGTCCGAGAGCCTGTGGGCGCGGTTGTGCGCCATGACGGGCCTCGCCGTTGATGACGAGCGCTGGGCATCCAATGGTCAGCGCGTCGATAATCGCGACTCTCTCATCACCGCCTTAGAGCAAGTATTCTCCGATTGGAATGCGGATGATCTACTCGTCGCTCTCGAAGATGCGGGCATCCCCGCGGGGCGCGTGCGCAACCTGCAGCAGGTCTACGAATGGGACCAGACGCAGTCGCAGGGACTCATCGTGGATGTCGACCACGCGACGCTCGGCGAGATCAGCCTGCCTGGCCCGCCGCTGCGCTTCTTCAGCGCAGACGGCGAAGAGCACACGCGCACGGCACACTCGGCGCCGCCCACCCTCGGTCAACACAACGACGCGGTGCGCGACTGGTTGAAGCAATGAGCACCCTCCCCAGCGCCCGCGAGCTCATCGAGATGACGCTCGATAACGGCACCTTCGTCAGCTGGAATTCCCCGCTCGTTCCGCTGCCCATCGAGGACAATTACCGCGCCGAGCTCGAGGCCGCCCGTGCCAAAACAGGTGAAGACGAGTCGCTCGTCACCGGCGAAGGCCTACTCAACGGTGCCCGCGTTGCTGTCGTCGTAGGAGAGTTCCGTTTTCTTGGGGGCTCGATCGGTGTGAACGCGGCGACCCGGATGGTCGAAACGATTCGGCGCGCGACAGCAGAAGGTCTGCCCGTACTCGCGGCCCCCGTCTCGGGAGGAACGCGCATGCAGGAGGGCACGCGCGCGTTCCTGCAGATGGTCAAGATCACCGAGGCTGTGGTGGCGCACAAGGCGGCGAAACTGCCCTACCTTGTTTACCTCCGGCATCCCACGACCGGTGGAGTGTTCGCTTCGTGGGGCTCACTCGGCCACATCACGGTTGCTCAAACGGGCGCTCTCGTCGGCTTTCTCGGCCCGAAAGTCTACAAGGCGCTCTACGGTGCCGACTTTCCCCAAGGTGTTCAGACCGCCGAGAACCTCTTCGCCCACGGCATCGTCGATGCCGTGCTCGACGCCAAACACTTGCGCACGATGGCGGGTGAGGCACTCGCGATTATTGCCGCGTCGGGGGGTTCCTCTCCCCCACCGGCGGAGGAACCCGCAACGCAGATTCCGACGTCGTGGGAGTCGATTCAGATTTCGCGCCGCAGCGGACGCCCCGGCTTGCGTTCGCTTCTACGCTACGCCGCCACCTCCATCGTTCCGCTGAGCGGAACCGGTCAAGGCGAATCGAACAAATCAGCCGTGGTGTCCTTGGCCACCATCGGCGGACGAGGAACTGTCGTGGTGGGGCTCGACCGTCGCGCTCAGGGCGAAGCAGAGTTGGGGCCGGATGCGCTGCGCCAAGCTCGACGCGGAATGGCTCTCGCCGCTGAGCTCGGGCTGCCACTCATTACCGTCGTCGACACTCCCGGAGCAGCGCTTTCTCGCGAAGCAGAGGAGGGCGGTCTCGGCGGAGAGATCGCGCGCTGTCTAGCCGAGATGTTGGACCTTTCCGTACCGACCATCGCCGTGATTCTGGGCGAAGGAACCGGCGGCGGTGCACTCGCGCTCATGCCCGCCGACCGGGTGATTGCGGCCAGAAACGGGTGGCTCGCTCCGCTGCCGCCCGAGGGAGCCAGCGTGATCATGTTCGGCGACACGACGCACGCTGCGAGCATGACCGTCGACCAACGCGTGCGTTCGCAGGATCTGCTCGACGACGGAATAGTGCACGAAATCGTCGAAGAGTGGCCCTCCGCCGACGTTGAACCCGCTGACTTTTGCCGCAGAGTCGGGCACGCCATCGTGCGCCAACTGGCCGAGTTAGAGCAGCTTGGCGACGACGAACGCCGTACCGCGCGCACGGAGAACTACTTGGGGCTCGGCATCTCCCCGCACGCCTAGTGTTCGCTCCACAGCACGCGAAAGGGCGGGCATCCCACAGGATGCCCGCCCGTCACAGATTCTGGCTACCGCTGAAGGCGACGGCCGTTCACCATTGTGTTACTCGGCAGTGTCGCCTTCGGTAGCGGCCGGAGCCGACTGCGGTGCGGCATCCGCCACGGTGTTAGCGGCGTGAGCGAGCGTGGCAGCAAGGGTGCTGTCGCCTGACTCACCGCGAGCGCCTTCGCCAACAGCCTGACCAACAGTGCGGCCCTGGATGATCGAGGCGAGGTCGAGGCCGGTTGCCGACTTGATCGACTCGAACGTTCCGCGCAGCGCCACAGCACTTTCGGTGCCGACGGTGTCTCCACCGCTGGCTCCGCTGCCACCGATGACGGTGACGGAACCGATCTGACCGTAGCCCTTGGCCCACTGCTCCATAACCTGCGGCAGGGTTTCGAGGGCGCGCTGAGCGAGGAGCGCGTCTTGGTGCTTGGCGAGAGCCGCGGCTTCAGCTTCGATGCTGGCAGCTTTTGCTTCACCGGCAAGGCGGGTGGCATCCGCGTCGGCGGCGGCGCGAACGCGCACCGCTTCGGCTTCAACGGCAGCGATCTGAGCCTGAGCTTCGGCACCCTTCACGAGGCGGTAGGCGTCGGAGTCAGCATCCTTCTGCGCCTTGTACAGGTTGGCATCGGCAACGCGCTTGACGTCAGCGTCGAGCTCGGCCTGACGGTTCTCAGCACGCTGCTGCAGAACGCCTTGCTCGGCGCGGGCGCGGGCGAGAGCTTCGGCCTGCTCGGCTTCAGCGTTTGCCTTACCGACCTCGGCCTTGGAGTCTGCGGTGTTCTTGTCGAGCGCGGTCTGCTCGATCAGGTTTGCCTCAGCAACGGTGATGTTGCGCTTCGAGATTTCGCGGTTCGCGTCGGCCGTGGCGAGTTCTGCTTCACGACGCTTCGACTCGATCTGCGGGGTTCCGAGCGACTGGATGTAGCCCACTCTGTCGCCGATGCCCTTGATCTGGAACGAGTCAAGAATGAGGCCCTGCTCGGCGAGCTCGGTGGAGACATCCGTTGCGATCTGGTCAGAGAACTTCTTGCGCTCACGCATGAGTTCAACAACAGACAGCGTGGCAACAACACCACGAAGAGCACCTTCGAGCTGCTCTGTTGTGAACTGCTCGATCGCCTGGTCTTGCGAGGCGAAACGCTCAGCAGCGCGACGCACGAGGTTCGCATCGGAACCGATCTTCACGATGGCAACAGCCTCGACCTGAAGGGTCACATTGTCAGCCGACTGCGCTTCTGCCGTCATCGAGACCTGACGCGAACGCAGCGAAATCGTTTCGTGGCGCTGCGTGATCGGGTTGACGAGTGCCTTGCCGTTGACGATAACGGTGACAGCGGAGTCGTTGCCCGCGCCGTCCTTTTGCGAACGTCCCGAAACAACGAGGGCCTCGTCGGCGCGAGCGACCTTGAACCAGGCGCGAGCGATCAGCAACATGACCAAGAAAAGTACAACAAGGATGACCACCCCGATTCCGATGAGGAGAACGAGTCCGCCAGTGGCGAAGATTTCCATGTATGCACCTTTCACACGTGAGTTAGCTACTTCTATTGTGACGGCTTTACCGTCGGCGTGCCGGGGTCGTGTCAGTTATTTTGCCCCTTACGCACGAAAGCACCCCGTGTTATCCCACGGAGTGCTTTCGAGCGTGATCGCCTGACTAGCTACGACGCTGCTGTCGTTGACGCACCATCATGAGGAAGCCGCCGCCGAGAAGCAGTGCCAAACCAATGACAAGCGAATAGCCGATGGCCTGACCGGTGTACGCCAAGCGCAGCTCTTCAGATTCTGCCGCCGTCAGCGCTCGCGCGTTGAAAGGATCGGTCGCCGTCACGGTGAAGGCGGAGCCGTTGTTGAATACTGCCAGCTGGAGAACACCGTTGAGGCTGCTGGGGCTACCCGTGGGCAGTCCGGCATCGGTAACTTCCGGAATGATGACGCGGCCAGTGACCGTGACGTCATTCGAGTGAGTCTCTCCCGCTGCGAGCGTGAGGCTGCCGGAGGCGTAGAACGACTGCCCGGGCAATAGCACTCCGGTCCACGGACCACTGCTTGCGAAGTTGTAGTCTTCCGGGCCTCCAAGATCAGAGAAATCGGCTGTCCATCCCTCGGCGACGGCGACACCGCTGCTGAGCGCATTGACCAGCGTGATATTCGTCATCGCTGTGGTTCCAGTGTTGGTGACCACCCAACGCACAGCTTGGGCAACTCCCGCCTCGAAGACGACGGCGGAGTCTGCAGTGTCGGCGTCGATCCCCGGCTTGACGTCAGACTTGCTCGGGATAATCCAGTTGCCCAGCCAATCCTTTACGGCGGGGTCGCTCGTTGCGCCGTCGTACTCGATCACCTGAATCGCTCCGGTGAACGCGTTGTACGGATCAGTTGCACGCACGGCAATTTCTGAGACGTTGCCGATGGCGTTCACAACGACGTTGCTGACGTGTGGTTGGTCACTCGCGTTGAGCGTCAGCGAGGAAACACCGGTGATGACGTCACCCGGGGCCCAGGTGCTCGTGCCATCGAAGGTGTTAGGCCAGGTGACGACATGCTTTCCGTCAACCAGCGTGGATGTCGCAGTCGATCCGTCCGGGAACGTCCACACAATGGGGGCGTCAAATTCCGGCCCCGAGAATACTTCGCCGTCGATGGTTACTTCGCGGAGGGGCTCGGTGCCCGTGTTCGTCACCGAGAAGACGATCGGGCGAGTTTCGCCCGCGAGGTACACCTCAGCAGCGGCCATGGTGTTGGCGTCGTTCGTAATGGTTCCCTTAGCGGCATCGCCGTCACCGAGTTGGATGCCAATCGTCGGTCCGACGCCGGTCTTCGCGTTGAAGGGATCGTCATCGGTCACCGTCGCGGCTGCGCCGTCGCGCAGCGCGACGACGGGTGCATCCGCGCTGTCGTAGGTCGGTTCTCCATTGGGAGTTCCGTCGTCGCCGAGCTCCGGCACCACGATGCTGGCAACCACGGTTACTTCACCGGCGTGGGTGTCCTCGGCGGGAAGAGTCAAGCTCGATTCGGCAAAGAAGGATTGACCTGGCTTGAGAACACCGGGCCAGACTGCGCCATCAGCGAAGTCGAACTCTGCTGGTCCACCGAGAGCACTGAGATCAGCGATCCACGAGCCGTTAAGCGCTGGCCCATCGGTGGTGAGGTCGGCGAGCGAGATATTTGTCAGGGTTGTGGTGCCCGTGTTCGAGGCCACCAAGCGCACTTTCTGCGCGGTATTGACGGGGTAGTCGACCGCATTTTCAGTCGTGTCGGCATCCTGAGCAGCCGCGACATCAGCCTTCACGGGAACGATCCAGTTTCCATCACCGTCGCGAGTCACCGGGTCGGCGCTGTTCGCGTCGTACTTAATGATCTGGATGCCGCCAGTGAAGGCGTTGTAGTCGTTGGCATCGTTCACTGCTGTGTCAGACACAACTCCGACGGCGTCCACTGTTGCCGTCGCAATGTGAGCTTGGTCGCCCAACCCAATCGTCAACGATGCAGTTCCGGTGATGACTGCGCCTGGAGCCCAGGTGCTCACACCGTCGAACGAGTTCTTCCACTCCACGTCGGTTCCGGCAGGAGCGGTGACTGTGGAGCCGTCAGGGAAGGTCCATGTGATGGCTCCCACGGCAGTGCCGGATGCGGTGCTGTCACCGAGTACGACGTCTTTCAGTTCTTCCGTGCCTGAGTTGGTCGCGGTAAAGACAATCGTGCGAGTCTCGCCCGGGGTGTACACCTCAGCGTCGCCGATGGTGTCGGCTGCGTGGTAGTCAGCCTCGACTTGGTCGCCCCGCAGGATTGTTACCTTCGGTGAGACGGTCGTGGGGTTACTCAGTTGAAGCGCGAAGGTCGCTGCGTCGTCAATGGTGATGGTGCTTGAGCCATCGCCGTTGTCGGTCAGCGCACCGTTGTCGGAGCTGGTTGACCACACCGGAGTATCCCAGCCAACGCCCTCAGGGTTACCCGATGGCGCGCTCTCTGTGATCGTCACCTCGGTGCCGTAGGGGATTGCGTCGGACTGTGCCGAGGTCTGGCCATTGATGACTACCAAAGTTTTCGGGGTGTCGAGGCCGTCGTAGGTGTAGCTCACGGTGAACGACTGGTCGTCCGCGATCAGTGATGCGCCTGGTCCAGTCACAGCCTTAGTCACGGTGAAGTAGCCAGCGTCGAACAGGTCGTTCGTGACCGTGAACTCAGTAACTTCTTCGCCGGAGACCAGAGTTGCGGTGCTCGGTGACACAACGGCGCCGCGGTACTTTCCGTCGTTCGCTTCTGTAATTGTCACGCGCGTACCGACTGGAACAGCGACGGCGTCGCTGGTCGTTCCGGCGCTGACAACGAGAGGTGAATCATCAACGACATAGGGGTTGCCACGGAAGTCAACAGCCGTCGCGGTGATCGAGAAGGTCTCCTCGTCGCCGGCTGGGCCGCTGTCGTCCGCGAGCGCCTTAGCCACAGTGAACGTTGCATTGGCGATAAAGCCGGCATCGAGCGAGTGGTCGCTGACTCCGGCGGCGCCGGCGGTGTACGTAATGACGCCTGAGGAATCGGCATCCGAGTCGATAAGGTCACTACCCTGATCGGCGTTCGTCAGTGCGAGCTTGCTCCACGGCACAGTGCCAAAGAGCGTTGCATCGGCCTCAGAGAATGGAACGTTTCCCGAATCGGGGGTGCTGAACGCGATGGTGTAGTCGCCGCCGTGTGCGACGAGTCCCGCTGCGTAGAATTCTGAATCGGCATCTGACGAGAAGAAGTAGCTGCCGTCAGCGCCGGTGGTGACTTCTGCCAGCAGGGCCTCGCCCGAGAACAGCTGTACAGTGACGCCCGAGAGAGCGGATTCGTCAGCATCTTGGATGCCGTCTTGGTCAGCATCGAACCACACCCTGTTTCCGATTTCCAGCGGTGCGACTTCGCTCAGAACTTGGATTCCGCCGAGCCCGCCACCCTTCTGGAAGGTGCCGGCGGTACCGGTGGTCGATGTGCTTCCCCCGGGGTCAACGACGTGGTTATAGCCAGCGATTGCCGATCCGTCGTCAGTCGATAGCCACGCCAACCCCGAGACGCGGATGGCGGAGAGTGGGTCGTACTCAGTCGCCAACACTTCATTCGTGCCGGGCATGATCGCTACGGCGCCGAGCGCGACTTCGTTGTGAGAGGTAGAGCGGCCGAGGTTGTTTCGGTCGGCGTAGAACTCGCCGCCGCCAGGGCCCTCGTTGTTTGTTGCCCGGTCTGCCGGAGTGCCGCCAGCGGTGCGCGTGCCAGCCGTGCCTGCGGATTCAATGGTCCACGATGTGCCGTCGGCACTGGGAGAAGCGAGAAGCAGGTCGCCGCTGGCGCCGGTCTCATAGTGCTGGTTACCGGTGGTGACAGCGCCCCAGTTTCGGTTACCGCCCTGGATTGATGAGCGGTCACCGAATCCGAGAGTGAGGTAATTGTCTGCGTCGAACGAGATGCTCTGCAGAATCGCGGAGGGGTAGATGTGCCACTGGCTCGCGTTGCTGGTGGTCTGAGCTACCGAGCCGGCGGGCGTGGTTCCGTCAGCGGGCCAAGTCCAGGTGTCTGCCCAGGTGTTCCAGCGGTCGCTCTGCGGCGCGAGGTTGCTCTTGTAGACGGTGCCCTTTGCGTAATCGAGCGGGATGTCGAGCACACTCGTGAACGTTGAGGTCGCGGTTACCGGGAGGCTGGTCGAGATGACGCTTGCCGAAAGTCCGGCGTCAGCACCGGACACTCCCGGCGTTGCCGTTTCGATTCCATTTACGAGCGTTTCACCGGTCTCGACGTAGCCCACGTAGAGAGCGCTGCCTTGCACGGAAAGCGCCCACGGGCGTTCACCGACGCCCAACGCCAGAGAAGTTTCGGAGACAAGTGCGGGTGTATCGAGATCTGAAATATCGAGCGTGACCAGTGTTTTTTCGTAAAGATTGACGAAGTACAAGAGGTTTCCATCGGCGCTCGTCGCCATGCCACCGATGCCGATTTTCCCCGCCTGCTCGAAAGCGTCGATATCGCGAGCTTCTTCGTTGCCGTTGCCGAGGCCGCGAGCGGCGTTCGACTGGGCAGTCCCTACGTCGACGCCCAGTGATGCGACGTCGAGCCAGTTGCTGACGGTCGAGCCGCTTGTTGCGATTTCACCGTTGGATACGGCATCCGAGATTAAGTAGATGCCGCCGAGGCCGAGGGCGCCCAACCCTGAGTGACGCTTGTAGGTAGCGGCGACGAAAACTTCTTCTTGGGGCGCGTTCCACGCCACTCCCCAGACGGCGCCGACCTGGCTAAAGTTCGCGAGCGTCGTGCGGTCTGCAAAACCGGTGACCTGCGTCGTCGAGTTGTCGGAGTATGGCTGCACGACAACTGCCGGCTGATTCCCCGAGTTGCCCGAGGGAATTCCGGCGTACTGAATCGCGGTGACTACCGGTGGTTCATCCTGCGAATAGTCGTTGGCTGCACTGGCGCCAAAATTTACGTTCTCAGTTCCCGTTGATACGAACTGGACGCTCGTTCCGGAGCGATCGCCACTTGAGCTGTATACCGGCGTCTCGCTGTACCCGTCAGGGAGACCCGTGAATTCGACCCGAAGCGTCTGAGAAGTGCTTTCGCTGCCCGCCAGCGTGTAAGCACCGTCTGCCGCCGAAACAACCGTGCTTCCATACACTGCTCCGTCGGCGGTGTAGGCCGTCACAACGACGCCCGGGATGCCGACATCAACCGCAACTCCATCTGTTGCCGACGCTACGGTGTCTTGAATTCCATTGGAATTGAAGTCGCGAAAGACGTAGCCGTCGATGGAACTCGTGTCTGCAGCGGAGGCTGGCAGCGCTGGCACAACAGCGACTGCGCCTGTAAGGCCGAGTGCGGCAGCGGTGAGCAGGGCAAAAGAGGGCGCCAGAAGGCGCTTTGTGCGTCGGGTACGCATAAGGGTAAAGCCATTTCAGTAGACGGGTAAACCTGCAGATTCGGGTGTGCAGGCTGGTGTCGACGTTCGGGAATGCACGCAAACGAGACCACTTTCCACCGTATACCAAGGAAAGAGTGCATGCTCACCCCCCAAGTGGGCTAGACGGTTTAGTCCATTCTTGGTGACAGGCTCAGAGCCCACTCAGCAACGCCGTACGCATAAACTCGATTCGTGTACACAAACCGGAAGGCCCGCCCGAAGTCGACATCTGCAGTGCAAACTGCAGTGCTGGCCTTTCTTATCGTCGCGGCTCTCAGCGGCTGTGGGGCTACCGTCACCACGGAGCCCACTACCGATAATCTCCTCGTTGAAGTGCCGCAAGACGCAGCCACCATTGAGGATGCCGTCGAGAAAGTGGCGCCAGGCGGAATGGTGCTCATTTCGGCCGGCACCTACTTCGAGTCAGTGACCGTCGACAAAGAGAACGTCACGATTCGTGGGGTAGACCGCAACTCGGTCATCATCGACGGTGAAGGGCTGCGCGCGAACGGCGTACAAGTGATTGCCGACGGGGTGCGCGTTCAGAACCTCACCGTGGTCAATCACACGTTCAACGGAGTGCTCGTGACCGGACTCCATGATGCCAATGGCGCACAAGCCCATAATCTCGACGGCTACTCGACACTCGATCCCGAAGAGTTTCCCCCGCTTCAGCGTTTTGAAGTCAGTCATGTCACAGCCAGCAACAACGGCCTCTACGGCATCTATGCCTTCAACTCCCAGCACGGCGTCATCAGCGATAACTACGCGTCGGGATCTGCCGATTCCGGTTTTTATGTCGGGCAGTGCGAAGAGTGCGACATTCTCGTCAGCGGCAATATCGCCGAACACAACGCCATTGGCTACGAAAACGCGAATGCTTCCGATTCTGTTGTGGTGACTGAGAACCGTTTCACCAACAACCGCGTGGGGCTCACCCTCCTCTCGTGGTACCAAGAGGCCTACCTCCCTCAAAAGTCAGCGGCGGTTGTCGGCAATGTCATTTCTGACAATGCTTCAGCCGACTCCCCCGCTCAAGCCAATGGGGCCTTCGGCATCGGCATCGGCCTCTCCGGCGCCAACACGAATGTCATCGCTCGCAATCTCGTGAGCAATAATCCCGCCGCGGGCGTGCAGATCACCAACACTGAAGACTTGTCGACCAGCGGGAATCGACTCACCGATAATGTCTTTGACGCCAACGGAGTGGATGTCACTGACCTGTCGGCACAGCGAGCTGCCGCCTTCGACAACTGCGTCGTCGGCGACGACACCACCACGTTCTTGCCTGAATCGCTCGGCGATGCCTGCGGTGAGTCCTCTACCGCCACGGATACCGATGGCGTGCTGAGCCTCACTGTCCCCCCGGGAGTTTCCTTTCTCCAAATCGAACGCGGCCCCGACCAGCCAACGATGGCAGGAGACCTGAGCGAGGTCCCCCCGCTCTTGGCAACAGCGACAGAAATGCCCGATCTTGAGTCGATCGATGTGCCCGACTACTCTCTGCTCGACGAGTGGACACGCGGATGACGCGCGCCCTTGCCGCCATCCTGTTCCTTGTCTTAGCGGTGAGCGGATGCGCGCAGGGATCGACCGACACATCCCCCAGCCCTGCGGCGAGCGCCGGCCCCACTGCGCTCAGCAGCGAGCAAGCCGAACGGCTGGCAGTCGTGCGGTTCCGCAATTTTGATGCCGGCGTGAGAGCGTTCCAACTCACCGTTCCCGGCACCGAAGCGGGAGATGTTGAGCTCACTGGCTGGTTCGATTTCACCAACAACGTGGGATACGGCACGATCGCCAACGGTGGCACGCTGTGGTGGTCAGAAACGACCGTCGCGGTGCGCGAGGTTCTCACGGATGATGCAGAGTTCCCACTTCCGACCGACCAGTGGATCAGCTACCCGCTCGATCCTGAATCGAATTCTTTGGCTACAGCGCTCACCCTCATCGGAAATCTGGGTTCCGATCGTCCAGAGAATCCGCAACTGCTGGCTCAAACTGACGCACTGTGGTTGCGCTCCGATAGCGTCGACGGCACTGCCGTTGATGTCTTCGTCGGTCCGTCATCCGACGATCCGAGCGTGTCGGTTCCCAGCGACGAGCGTGCCCGCTACTGGGTAGATTCGTCCGGCACGCTTCTCACGTTTGAGGCCCTACTCGGTGCTAATTGGATAACGCTGCAACTGAGCGACGGCACGGCGGACATCCCCACGACGACTCCGGGTGTGCAATGAGCAGCGAACCTGAGCAGCCCGGCATTGCTGCGCAGTCGCAGCCAGCGCCCGCGTTGCAGCCCACCCGTCGCGGCCTACTGCACGGCGCGATCGGTGGGGCTCTAGGGCTCGCCGCGGGCATTGCCTCGACAACCGCCGTCGTCACTGCATCCGATAACAGCGGACAGGAACAGCCTCTCTCCCCCACGACTCCCAGTGGTCTCGAGCGAGTCGAAGCAACCGGGCAGCATCAGGCAGGAATCCACACGCCGGCGACCCCGCAAAAGTTCGGGAAGATCTCGGTGTGGGATATCGAGGGCACTGAGCTGGGCTTTCTCACGGAACTTGGTGACCGAATTCTGCAGCTCACCGCCGACGACCCGGATGCCTCAATTCTGCCGGATGGCCCTGGCGACCTTTCCATCACGGTCGGTCTCGGCCCACGTCTCATCGCGTCGGTCGACGCCTCGCTGGCGGGCTCCGAGGAGCTCCCCACTTTTGTGGGTGATGAGAACATCGCTTCTGACGCTCGCGGCGGCGATGTTGTTCTTGCCGTTCACTCCAGCGATCCCACCGTGTTTGACGGCGTGCTCGATTCACTCGCGACCACGCTGCCGTCACCGCGGCGGCGATGGGAGCAGACTGTTTTTCGAGGCACCGGAATTGGTTCAAAAGCTCGCAATCCCCTTGGATTCATGGACGGCATCGTCGTTCCCGAGGACGCGGAAGAGTTCGATGCTGGCGTGTGGATTGCGGATGGCATACTCCAGAACGCCACGGTGTGCGTGCTGCGACGGCTCGTTCTCGATACCGCTGGCTTCCGCGCCCTCGCGGTAGACAAACGGGAGCGGGTGATTGGGCGCACCCTCAGCGACGGCGCGCCGTTGTCGGGTGGAGGCCCTGATGACCAGATCAACCTCACTGCCAAGACACCAGAGGGCGAATTTTTGGTGCCGGCGAATTCTCATGCGCGCGCAGCTCACCCCTCGTTTACCGGCTCAGAGTTAATGCTGCGTCGAAGCTATTCCTTCGACAACGGCGCAGAGGCCGGCCTGCTGTTCATCTCGTTTCAGAACGAGTTGCGCGCTTTTGTCGCGACTCAGCAGCGGATGGATGAGGTCGACGCGATGATGAAGTTTGCGCGCCCCACCGCTAGTGGCACTTTTCTTATGCTTCCTGGATTCGACTCTGAGACGCCGCTCGCAGCTTCATTGATCGCTGCTGCGGAGGCTGCGGCCGAAGCGGCGGCCGAAACCGAAGCTGATTCCTAACCGCGTCACGGTCATCGCCACCGAGATCGCGATCGCCCAAGGTTAGAGGCCGCGCATCCATTCTTCGATGCCGGTCGCGGTGATGGGCAGTGCTTCGGAGAGAACTTCGTGGCCTGTCGGGGTGACCAGCACGTTGTCTTCAATGCGCACGCCGAGGCCGCGCAGCTCGGGCGGCACGGTCAGGTCCCACTCGTGAAAGTACAGTCCGGGCTCCACGGCCATAATCATTCCGGGCTGAAGTTCGCCGCTTTGGTAAGCGGAATAGCTCGACTGCGCGCAGTCGTGAACGTCGAGGCCCAGGTGATGCCCGATGCCACAGACGATGTAGCGACGGTGGTGCTGGCCCTGAGCGCTCAGCGCCTCGTCAACCGACACGGGGAGCATGCCCCAGTCGTGCAGACCGGTCGCGATCACTTCGAGCGCCGCAAGGTGAAAGTCGCTGAAGATTTTGCCGGGGCCGACCGCCGCGAGCCCCGCGCGGTGCGCCTTCTCCACGAGGTCGTGCGCTTGGCGCTGGGCGGCCGAGAACGTTCCGGATGCCGGAAGCGTGCGCGTGACATCCGCCGTATATAAGGAGCGAGCTTCCACTCCCATGTCGAGCAGCACGGCGGCGTCGGGATTCACGGGGCCGTCGCAGCGCACCCAGTGCAGCACGGGTGCATTCTTTCCGCTGCCGACGATCGTCGTGTACCCGGTGCCATTGCCGACGGTGCGCGCGTAGCGGTCGAAGGTGCCTTGCAACCAGCGTTCGCCACCGAACTTGATGGCCTGCGGAATCTCACGGGCGACTGCCTTGAAGCCTTCAATCGTGTGATTCACGGCACCGCGCAGTTCGGCGATTTCCCACTCGTCTTTGATCATGCGGATCTCCGAGAGCACCCGGCCAAGATCCTGCGACACCGGGATGTCGCGCAACAGCCGATGGGCTCCGTGCAGCGAGCCGGTGAGCAGAATATCGCTCGCGCGGTTCAACGCTGTTTCGAGTTCCGAGAGTGGACGCGTCTCAATCTGCAGCGCGGCCGTCCACTCGGGCATCCCGGGGGCGGAACCGACCCAGAGTTCACCGTGGGCGGCATCCGCAAAGAAGTCCGTTTCGCCGGGATATGCCGGTGCGGGAATGAAGAGCGTAGCGCCGTGGCCGCCACTCGTCGGACTCATGACGAGCACGGCGTCTTCGGCCGAGCATCCGCTCAACCAGAAGAAGCTGCTGTCGGGGCGAAAGCCGTAGTAGTTGTCGTTCACACGCACGGGAGCAATGCCGCCCGCCACGACGATTGTGCGGCCGGGAAACGCCGGGCTCAGGCGTGCACGATGTGCTGCCGTCGCCGCCGCAATGCCGGGAACCGTGTCGGGTGTGCGGTCAGGGGTAGCCCACCCCGACTTCATATACTCAACAAAGCCGGTGGCATTACGCAAGTGCGGTAGGCGCGGGTCACCCCGATCAGGGTGCGGAACTGACGACACTGGCGGCGCCGCGGAAGCCGCCGGCGCTGTGTGCTGGTGAGAATCAGAAGTCGAGTGCATGGTGCTGTCTTTCGTTATGGCGTGCGAAGGTAAAACCTGAGGGGGCCGCGGGAGTCGTGGGGCCAGCTAGTGCGACTGCGGCGCGTCGATACTGCGCTCGGTGCTGTGTGCGGTGCTGTGCGCGATGGCGGCCGCGATGGCCAAGTCTTCCCAGCTCATCCCCGAACTCTTAAAGAGCACTGGGCGAGCGTCATCGAGCACCACCACGCCCCGGATAACGTCCGCCAGCGGAATGAGCTCGTTCGCGGTGAGAGCGCCGTCCGCGATCGCCATGACCACGTCTCCCGATTCGCGCAACGCTGTGGGAATATCTTCGACAACGACCTGAGATCGCCCCATCAGCGCACTATCGAGTTCACGAGCATCCGGTTCGTGCGAGCCCACCGCAATGATCACGGCGTCCGAGCGCACGGCAGCAGAGTCGAATAAGGGAGTTCGCGCGGTCGTGGCGCACATGATGACCCCGGCCGCAGCGACGGCAGCCTCAGCCTCGGCGCTTCCGGTCTGCACGACCCGCGCATCGGGCAGCTCCACCGAACGCAGCGTGCGCACCACCACGGTGACCGAGGCGAGAGGCCGACGCTCTCCAAGAACAGCACGCAGGGTCGCGAGGTGGTCGACCGCTTGGGGTCCCGCCCCAAAGATGACAACGTCGAGCGGATCCGACGAGCGCAGCAGCGCCCCCGCCGTGGCAGCTAGCGACACCGCCGGCGTGCGGATGCTCGTCAACGCAGCGCCATCGAGCAACAGTCTCGGAGTAAGAGTGTCGGAGTCGAAGAGAATGTAGAGACCTTGGATGCGGGGCAACCCGACTCCCGGATTATCCGGAGCAGCGGTGAGCACCTTGATTCCCGCATACGGGCCAACTTCTGAGGGCATCAGCAGAAAGTCGCCGCGCGTCAGTTTCTCAAAAACGCGCGCATGGTCTGTGCCGGGTTCGAAGCCTGCCTTCAGCGCATCCTGAACGGCAGCAACGGCCGCGCCGGGGCTAATCGCTGCCCGTACGGCCGCGTCGTCGAGGTACGGGGGCGCGATTGCTTTCGATGCCTGTTCATAGCGGGAAGCTCGGCCGACCGCCGCTCTCTGTTCTGACATTGTTGCCCCGCTCGTGCCTCGGTAATCGCCGTGGCTCCAGTCTATTCACGCGCGTCGCGAGCTACAGCCCGAAGACCCGCGTCACTGTCCAGAACAGTCCCATCGCGCCGATGGCAACGCAGATGATGATGCGGATGATTTCGAATCCCTTGGGCAGCAGTCGTGTCAGCAGAGCGGCGACCGCGAGCACCAGTAGCACAACGGCGGTCTGCGCGAGATCGATACCTAGGTTGAAGGCGATGAGCGCGACAGCGTGCTCCGACGTCACGAGCCCCAGACTGGAGAGACTCGAGGCGAAACCAAGACCGTGCACGAGCCCGACGAGGCCCGCGATCCACCAGCGGAAGTCGCCGCCCTTTCGCCTCAACGCAAGCCCAGCGGCCGCGACGATAGAAAGCGCGATCAGCGGTTCAACGATCTCCGCGGGCACCGAGACCAGGTTGAAGTACGCCAGGCTGAAGCTGATAGCGTGACCGACGGTGAAGGCGGTGACAAGTTTCACAGCGGGCCAGATCGCAGCCCGACCCGACTTCACTCCGAGCACACCGAGCCCGAGGGCGATGAGAAAGAGAATGTGGTCGGGCCCGAGCTGAATATGCTCAAACCCCTGCACGAGAAAGCTGGTTGCGGTTGCCCAGGTTCCGAGAGAGAACAAGACCTCGCCGTCATCGCTGAGGTGTCCGAGTACGGCGCTGTCGGAATCCGACAGCAGGGTGGCGTTGCTCGGCGAGCTAAAAGACCATGAGATTGCGATCTCGCTGATGTCACCTTCGAATGCAGACGTCGCAAAGGCAACGCCGACATATTCGGATGCGTCGACCGCGGCATCCGCGTCCGTTTCGGTCTCCGCGGTGGTTTCTGTCGTCGCGCTGGTGCTCTGGAATGAGAGCCCCGCCCCGATGATCGACAGCTCCTCGCCGTTGACCGCGATCGTTACATTGTCGCGGATAGTGTCAACGAGAGTAGTCGCCACGGTTGCTTCTTGCTCGCTGACTTCGGTGGCGTCAATGAGGCCGTCACCCGAGGTGTCTTCGAGCCCAAGCGCAGAGAATTCGACCAACCCGGTGCCGACAACACGGCCTTCGTCGATCGAGAAGATCAGTGCCTCACTCGTTCCGTCGTGGGCCCATGCTGCGGTGGGTACGGCGAGGCCGAGTGTGGCGAGAACAATGCCCGCTACCGCGATGAACTTCGCCAGGGGCGACAGTCCACCGCGGTGCGCAGTGATAGGGATTCGAGAGGCGTGCACTAATTAATTCCCGGGAGCTGGTGCGTCACCAGCGGGAGGGCCGCCAGCGGGTGGACCACCGTCGCCGCCGACAGAACCGTTAGGGAGGTTGACGCCCTCGCCATCCGGGCTCGTCAGGTTTCCCACCGCTGATGCGCCTACGCGGCACTCCGGCAAGTTCGGCGACTCGGTGCTGTAGTGGTAGTGGTAAACCTCACCGAACTCTTCCGTGTCAGAAACGTGGCCGCCGCACTCATCGAGATCAGTCGGCACCGCTCCATTTTCTTCCGGTCCGTAGATGAGGTAACCGTCGTAGGCAAACGCAATCACTGGCTCGTTGTCTTGCTCGATGTCGCACGTGACGCCAGCTCCTGCAGCGTCAAGGTTCGACTGGATCGATTCGGCACCGAAGTGCCAGTGGTAATACCCCGAGGGGTCGATGTGTCCGCCACAGGCGTCAAGTGCGGGCAGTCCACCGGTGTCGAGAACAGAGGGCGCGTCGCCGAAGATCGTGACGCCGTCGAGCGCGAGCCCGACCTGAGAGATCGTGGAAAGATCCGTCACTTCGTCCAGCATTTCGGGGCTCGTGGGAATCAGCACCTGCAGGTGGTAGTCACCGTCGGGCGTTGCTTCGAGGCACGAGTTCTCGGTGCCGGATGAGTCCGGTTGCCCACCAGCGGGGTCGACGATAGTGATGTCGCCATCGTCATTCGCGAACTCGAAGCCCTGGGCCTCCATGAGCGCCCAGAAGTCCTCATCGAGGGCGTAAAGCCCCGGCTCATCGCCGTCCCACACCCAGATGCCGCCAGTGTCGGTCGTGGTCGCCGGGCAGAACGGCCCTTCCGTATTGACGGCCGTCGAGAGGCTGTCGACTTCGAACTGGTAGCAGGTGGTCTCGCTACCGTTTTCGAGGGTGCAGTCCACGATGACCGCTTCTTCGGTCAGTGCGCCGTCGGCAAACATTGCTGCGACCGTACTCAGGCTCGTGTCGCCCGAGTCAGAGCTCGAACTCTCCGTCGTTGCCTCACCAGTCGCGCAGGCACTCGCGAAGAGCACGATACAGGTGAGGGGAACCAGCGCGGTCCGTAGGGATGTCTTCATGATCAGGCTATTCGTTTGGTTCTTCACCGGGGACCTCGCCGGCGGGGGGTCCCCCAGCGGGCGCATCGGCAGGCGGTCCACCAGCGGGTGCTCCGCCAGCGGGGGCTCCGCCAGCGGGGGCTCCGCCAGCGGCGTCATCGCCCGCAACGGTTTCACCGATAAGGCACTCGATTACCTGGTTTTTCTCCGCCGAGTTGGCGTGGTAGTGGTAGCCCTCTTCTTCGGTGGTGTGGCCATTGCACTCGTCGAGTTCTACGTTGGCCAGTTGTTCTTCGGTATACGGGCTGTGCACGGCAAAGCCGTCCATGGCATAACCGAAAATCGCTGTTTCATCGTCGGCAGCATCGCCGTTTTCTCCACATCCCAGCGCGCCGTGCAGGTGGTAGCCCTCGAAGGGGTTGAAGTGCCCACCGCAGTCGTCGAACGAGGCAATCGTGTACGCGCCGAGGATGGCGTCAACGGGAGCTGGCTCGGCGATAACGACGCCGTCCAGAGTGATGCCTGAATTGCCGGATGTCGCTGACGCCGAGTCTGCGACAACAGGCGTGGTCGGGATCAGCACGGTCGACTCAATCGGCTCGCCACCATCGAGGAAGTCAAGGCTGCCTTCGATGCAGTAGTTCTGATATTCGGGATCAACGTCGGGCCGAGCTGCCGCTTCGAATGCTTCGACGGTGTCAGTGACGTAGACGTTGCCGTCTTCGTCATACATCTTCCAACCGTCGTCGCCGTAGGTCTCAGCGAGGTTCGCGATGAACTCTCCATCGAGGTCGTAGACAGCATCCCCATCGAACCAAATCCCCGCGTCCTCGGCCGAGCTCTCGGTGGTGGCGGGGCAGAAAGGCCCGACTTCGTAGGTCGAGGGGTAGCCCGAGATGGTGATCTCGTAGCACGTGGTTTCCGTTCCACCGCTGAGGGTGCAGTCGACTATCTCTGGGTCACCGACGATGGCATCGTCAGCGAAGAGGGCGAGGTCGATACCGGCTGTGGCAGCGGCGGTCTCGGTTGACGAAGAATCTGTAGCGTCAACGGCGCTACACGCAGCGGTGGCAAGAACTGCCATGACCACTGCGCCCACGAGAAGCGGGGATCGTTTGTGGCGGAGTGCACGCCCAAGGATGTTGTTCATAGTTACAGGGTCAGCGGCTTTACTGTGGTGGCGCTGTGGAAATCGGCACAACATTGAAACAGTTTTTGTTGCTAGATTCGGGCCGTGTCGAACCCTGCTCAGGCCCCCGCCCATCGCATTCTTGTTGCTGAAGATAGCGAGGCCATTAGCGATGTCGTCACGACGGCCCTTTCTTTTCAGGGTCACGCGGTTTCCCACGTCGCCAACGGCCACGAGGCGCTCTCGTCTGCGCTCGCGCAGCCGGCAGATCTCATCGTTCTCGATGTCATGCTTCCCGGCATCGATGGTCTCGAAGTGTGTCGGCGTTTGCGCGCTACCGGTTCGACGACACCCATCCTCTTCTTGACCGCTCTCGCAGAACCCGAGGACCGCATCCGGGGCTTTGCTATCGGAGGTGACGACTACCTCACCAAGCCTTTTACCGTGGACGAGCTCGTGTTTCGGGTTGCAGCCATCTTGCGCAGAACCGCCCCACGATCGGGTCCGGCTGTGCTGCAACTCGGTTCCCTCACCCTCGACCCGGCTGGCCACGAGGTGCGCCGCGCTGGCACCCTCATCGACCTTTCAGCGACCGAGTACCGCCTCATTCACTACCTGTTGGCTAACCGCGGTGTTGTGCTCTCGAAAGCCCAAATCCTGGTCGAGGTCTGGCAAGACGATTTCACCGGTAGCGAGAACGTGGTCGAGCTCTACATCGGGTACCTGCGCCGCAAGCTCGACGCCGGTCATCCGCCCCTCATTCATACCCGTCGCGGCGTAGGTTACGTTCTGCGCGAGGCGTCCGAATGAGGCGTCTTCCGCTGCGGTGGATGCTGCTGATCCCCGTGCTCGCAACGATCGTCATTGGCTTCCTTGCCTTCGCCATCGCCGTCGATGTGAGCGAACGCTCGCTACGCCTCGCCGAAGTGGATGCCGAACTTGCTCGCGCCGAAGTGACCACCGTTCCCCCGCCCGCGACCGACGCTCCCGAACTCCCCGCACCGCGGCCGAGCGCTACGCCGAGTGACGACAGCTCCAGCCTCCCCGTTCAGTTCGCTGTCGCCCCCGACGGCACCCTTCTCGAGAATCAGGGAGTTGCGCACCCCTTCTCAGTAGAAGACCTCGCGAGTTTCGGAGCCGCAACCTCGACCGCGACCGTCACGGTCGACAACTACCGCGTGCTGCTCTCTCCGACCCCGGATGGTGTCGTACAGATCACCGCACTCTCACTCGACACCTACAACGCCGCCCTCGCCAGCTTGCGCGGCACCCTCGTTGCTGGCGGCGTCACGATTGCGTTGCTTGAAGCGGCGATGGCCTGGATCCTGGCCCGTCAGATCGCTCGCCCCATCGCCGGTGTCGCTCGAAGTGTCACTCGCATTGCCGACGGCGAGCTCGAAACCCCGATCGAGCCCGCGGGCGGATCCCAAGAGATCGCCGACCTCACGACAGACATCGACCGCATGGTGAACCGTCTGCGCGATGCGCTAGCCGAACGTGAGCAGTCCGCCGCTGATGCCACCCGCGCCCGCGATGATATGCGTCGCCTCTTGGCAGACGTCGCGCACGAGATCCGCACGCCGCTAACGGCCGTGAAGGGTTACAGCGACCTGTATGCACAAAACATGCTCACCACGCCCGAGGCGCTTGACCGTGCAATGGCGCGGGTCGGCGATGAGAGCATCCGTCTCAACGTTCTCGTCAGTTCAATGCTCCAGCTCGTACGCGACGGTAAGCCACTTGAGGTTGCCCACGAGCAGGTGGACCTTGTCACAGTTGCCCGCAACGTCATCGACGATCTGCGGGTTGCCTTCCCCGCGCGCGACATTGCCGCCGACCTCAGCGCCATCGCCGACATCCCCTTGGCAGGCAACCCGGCGCAGCTTCATCAAGCGTTACTCAACCTCGGAGCGAACGCCTGCCGGCATACCCCGGATGACGTCGCCGTCTCGTTCCTGACCAGCATCACCGAGCGCGAAGCCGTGATCAGCGTCGTGGATCACGGCCCCGGCATCCTCGCAGACGAGCGGGACAAAATCTTCCAGCCCTTCTACCGCTCAGACCCCTCTCGCGTACGGAGCCGTCACGACGGCGCCGGTCTCGGCCTCGCCGTCACTCTGGAAATCGCGATCCAGCATCACGGCTCGGTGCAACTGCGGCCAACCCCCGGAGGCGGTGCAACCTTCGAGCTGCACCTCCCCCGCGCTAACGAGCCGACCGTTCACGATTGAATGATCAGCTTGTCACCCGCGCCTTGGGGCCAACTGGAAACCGAGCTCAGGGGTTAGCGACGCGAGTTAAACCGACTGAACGCTTGTTGCCGCCGCTACGGTTTCGATGTTCAACTCGCCTTTAAGGCCTGCGACGCGGTGAACCGCGGCGGCCTTCCACTCGTCCGTGCGCACCATGTCGACAAGATCGGACCGCTGCCCGTAGCGCGCGATCATGATCTCGTCCCACAGCTCCTCAACCTCGCCCGTGTTCAAAAAAGTGACGTCACCGTCGAAAGTAACTTCTCCGCCGATTTCTCGAATGAGCTGCTGGGCCACATTCGCGCACAGGTGGTAGGCCTCTCGGCCAGTGAGATCAGTCTCCCTGCCGTCGGCATACTCGGCGCGATCCTTAAACTTCAGCATGTTGACCATAAATATGGGACCTGCTGGGCCCGGCTGACCAATTTCTTCGAGCCGTTCCTTGCTGGTGGGCAGAACTTCGTTCTCAACGTCCATCTTTGACCTATTCTCTCTGCACTGGCCGTCTTTCAGTCAGAGTTGAAACGTTACACCCGACGTCGACGCGGCCGAGGACAGAGTCGCCGAGCTCCGACTGAATGCCGGAGAGCTCGCTCAGCAAGTCGCTCGCTACAGACCGCGCTGAACCGTGGCCTAGAGCGGAACACGCGCGAGTCGCGCAACAAGATGTCCTCAACGCAAGAAAACCATCTCGAAACGCCTGAGCGTACTAGAGAAGGATCACAATC
>NZ_JBSOQK010000003.1:0-248596 GCF_059767305.1 Salinibacterium sp. AL4.1
GCTCAAATGGGCCAATTAGTGAAGGCCGGTCACGACCCGTGAGCGCCAGCAAGTATGGATTCTGCAGTTCTCGCAGGCGGGCGTCCGTCAGCGCCAGCAACTCGATACGCCGGTCTACGTGAGCGCCGACTGTGCGGCATCCGTCGGCACTCGGCACTCGGCACTCGGCACTCGGCACTCGGCACAGGATTATGGTGTGGGAGTTGCGGGCAACACGTCGTAGACAAGATGAGCGAACTGGCCGACTGCTTGTGCTGAAACCAGGCGAAGACGCTCGGGTCCCACGACGCGAGGGAGTACAGGCGCTCCCCCGACGACCACGGCTGGCGCGAAAGAGATCGCGATCTGGTCGAGAGCGCCGGCGTCGAGGAATTGCGCGGCGAGTTCTCCCCCACCCACAATCCAGATGTCGCCATCGCCGGCCGCATCCCGAATCGCGGGCAGAGCATCCGCAACACTTCCCTGCAGAAAGCGCACATCGGCACCGTCGGGGACGGGGAGATCGCGGGTGGTGAAGACGAAAGTGGGCTTGTGGCCGAAATACTCGGCCCACTTGTGGGGCTGAGCTATCAACTCCTCGTGTTTCAGCACCCACTCGTAAGTCGTTGAGCCTTCGACCACCACGGTCGCTGTCGGAGCAACGGCGGGGGCCTCGTCGGACTCGACGGCGAACAGCCAGTCGAGCGAGTTGCCCTCATCCGCGATGAATCCGTTGAACGTGGATGCAGTTTCGTAAAGGATGCGCGACATAGCGTCAGGCTACGCGCGGCGGACGACATCACCATCGCAGTCGTCATCTCTCCGCAGTGCGAAGACAACCGCCAAGGCGCAGCTCGCAAAGATCAACCAGGGGGTGAGGATCGAACGCGGACACGTGAGGTCGAGCATCCGGAGCATGACAGCGAAGCTCGCAGCGCACAGCGCCGCGGCAACGAGCAACGTGAGCGCCGGGCTTGGCCAGACCCCGCTCGGCACCACGGCGCCGCTAAGTTCGTCGAAAGACTTCGCCGGAAACGGAATGCCTGAAGCCCACAGAACATGAAGCGCTCCCAACACAGTGAGGGCCAGCACGAGGAATGAGCCAGCCAAGATACGCAGGCGTATGTTCATGGCTTCACGCTAGCATCCGCTTCAGGATTCGCGGAGTACGATTTGCCCATGGCACTCCCCCGCACCGAGCGACTAACTCCCGAGCGTTGGGCCGAAGCAGCCCTCGTGCTCGGAGCACGAGAAGGCCTGGCGGCCATCAACATGGAACGCGTCGCGGCCGAACTCGGCGTCACCAAGGGCAGCGCGTATCACCACTTCTCTTCACGAGCTTCCCTTCTCGACAGCGCGCTCGAACTGTGGAAGAAGCGTGCGACTCAGGATCTGATCGATCAACTCAGCGATCTGGAATCACCACACGAACGACTGGCCGCCATCTTGGGCGCCTCGATCGGCCGCGACCCGCGCGACGGGCTTGAGTACTACATCCTCACCTCGCGAGACCCGATCGCAACGCCCGTCATCGATGCCGTAACGACCGCACGGCTCCACTTTCTCGAAGAGATCTACCGAGACTTTGGACTCGACGGGCATCGTGCACGCCTATGGGCGCGCTCGTGCTACTCGACCTACTTGGGACTGCAGGTGTTGCGCCACACCCTGCCCGCCGACGCTCAAGTCGGAACCGGAACCTCAGCAGACATCGCTGAAATGGTGCAGCAACTCACGCCACCCGAAGCCAGCAGCGCCCCGGCGCAGTAGAACGCCAGACGACTAAGCCGCTCGCCCGCTAGGACGTGACGAAGATTCCCGCGAGCGTCTTCTTGCCACGACGGAGAACCGCCACATTTCCCGCCAGAAGGTCGCTGCCGACCGTCGCTTGGTCGTCCGCTACCGCAACGTTGTTGAGGTAGACGCCGCCCTGCGAAATCGCGCGACGTGCTTCACTCGCACTCGACACCAGCTTCGTGTCGATGAGCAATTGCACGATCGTCGACTCCGCTGCCGTCTCGACGTGGGCGAGTTCTCGCAATGCTGCGGCAAGAGTGTCGGCATCCAGAGACGCCAACTCTCCCTGGCCAAAGAGGGCAGCGGAAGCAGCAATCGCTGCATCGGTTGCCGCACGGCCGTGTACAAGAGAAGTCACCTCGTAGGCGAGCGTCTTCTGTGCCTCACGCCTAAACGGCGCCTCGGCGACAGCAGTTTCGAGAGTCGTGATCTGCTCACGCGACAAGAACGTGAAGATACGCAGTCGCTGAACGACATCCGCATCATCGGTGTTGAGCCAGAACTGGTAAAACGCGTAGGGGCTCGTCATGTTCGAATCGAGCCAGATGGCGTTGCCCTCGCTCTTGCCGAACTTGGTGCCGTCGGAGTTGGTGATGAGCGGGGTACCGATGGCGTGAACGCTCGCACCCTCAGCCTTGTGAATGAGGTCGCTACCGCTCGTGAGATTGCCCCACTGGTCGCTGCCACCGGTCTGCAATACGCAGTCGTAGCTGCGGTAGAGCTCCAAGAAGTCCATACCCTGCATGACTTGGTAGCTGAACTCGGTGTAGCTGATGCCGGCGTCGCTGTTGAGGCGCGCGCTCACGGCATCCTTCTTGATCATGGTGCCGACGCGGAAGTACTTTCCGACATCGCGCAAGAAATCGATCGCGCTCATAGGCGCCGTCCAGTCGAGGTTGTTGACCATGCGCACGGCATTGTCACCCTCGGTGCTCAAGAACTTCGAAACCTGACCCTGCAAGTAACTGACCCACTCAGCAACGGTTTCGCTGTCGTTCAGGGTTCGCTCGGCAGTGGGACGGGGATCGCCGATAAGACCGGTCGCTCCCCCCACGAGCCCGAGAGGCTTGTGGCCGGCCAGCTGAAGGCGGCGCAACAAGAGCAGCTGTACAAGGTTTCCCAAGTGAAGACTGGGTGCCGTGGGATCGAATCCGCAGTAGTACGTGATCGGCTCACCATCGAGAAGCTTCTCGAGGGCATCCGCGTCGGTGGAGACATGCACGAGGCCACGCCACGTGAGTTCTTGCCACAGGCTCTCGAAAGAGTCGTCGTTGCTTTGAGTACTGAGGGATTCTGATGCTATCGCTGACACGTCATTAACCGTAGCGCCTTTCGGAGGGGTGCTGAGAGCAACGACGGCCGCGCGAGGCTCAGTGCTGGGGAACTGTTTCCGGGGAATCAGGCTTGTGGGCCTGATGTTGGGAAATCAATGCTGTAGCCTTTAGGGATGTTCGTGATTACCGCAGACCAACGCAATAGCCGCAGCAGCGCGGATGCCGTAGCCGAAACCCTGCAGCGCATCAACGGGGAACGCGCGGAAGACCTCGCCCTCCCTGCAGAACGCACGGCCGGAGACGAAGCGCAGCTGCTGCTAACTTCCGCGCAGGCCGCGCTCGACATCGCTCTTGAACTAACTCGTACCGAACAGTGGAGCGTGGGAATCGGCATTGGCGCTGTGCCGCTGCCCTATGGCGCGAACGTGCGCGCCACGAGCGGCGCCGCCTTTCTCGCCGCCCGCGATGCCATCGACCGCGCCAAGAAAAGCCCGGCCAAATGCGCGGTGCAATCTGACCCTGACAGTGAACTAGCACGAGACATCGAACCGCTACTCGAACTACTGATTTTGCTGCGCGGCCGGCGCACCGCCAACGGTTGGGAACTCTACGACCTCCTCAGCACCGGCATCACGCAGGCCGATGCCGCCGAACGCCTCGGCATCTCGCCGCAGTCGGCAAGCCAACGTGCCCTCGTGGCCGGATTACGCACCGAAGAAGAGGCCGTTCGTGCTCTTGCAAACCTGCTCGACAGAGCACACAGTGGAGTAGTAACCGACAACGCGCTCAGCGCAGAGGAAGGCACGTCATGATCGGCTGGTGGATCGCGGTACTGGTTTTCACAATCGGAGCGATTGGCGCATCCATGGTTGCAGCCCGCACCGACAAGTACTGGCTCGCCACCGTTTCGCTGCTGCCCGTCGGCCTTGCCCTCATTCTGGGATCCACCGGAAACCCTCTACCGGGCGATGTCTCGGGACTCGTTATCTTGCTCAGCGCAGCCTTCGTCGCACTCGCCACAATCGCGGGGAGCCCCCTCGTTGCTCTCGTGCTCTCGCTCGCCTCGTATCCGGCACCCCGCGGCGAACACGGCGGCATCCTCGTCATCGACGCAGACTCTCCGCTGCCCGAGCGTGAGATTCTGCGCGGCGGAACGACCATCGGCTATCTCGAGCGCTTCGCGTTCATTGCCTCGTTCATGGTGTGGCAGCCCGGCGCTATCGCCATCATCGTGGCCATCAAAGGACTCGGTCGCTTCTCTGAACTGGAGAACGCAGCTGCGCGCGAGCGGTTCATCATTGGCACCCTCGTGAGCCTCGTCTGGGCTGGACTCTGCACCGCGGCGCTGCTCGTCGGTCGCTAAACAGCCCCGACGCCCTTGCGTTACGAGTGCTGCGTTGCCGGTGCTGCATTGCCGGTGCTGCGTCACGGATGCTCCGCTACGACTAAAGCGCTTCGCTCTCGCTAAGCGACTCGGGAGGCCGGGGTTTCTCGACCCACGTGACGAGCACCACCGACACGATCATCAACAGCAGCCACGAGCCGAGCTTCGCGATCGAGACCAGTTCCCAGCCGTCCGACTGATTCGGGTAAACCCACGCATTTGACCAGGTCGCCACGTTTTCAGCGATCCAGATGAACATCGACACCAGCACGAAAGCGACCAGCACGGGCATCCGGAACCGCGCCCGCGACACCCTGACATGTATGACCGTGCGCCACCACACCACCGCGATGGCCGCGAAGAGGAACCACCGAACATCGACGATGAAATGGTGGCTGAAGAAGTTGAGGTAGATCAACGAGGCCACGACCGCGGTGATCCAGCGCCGCGGATAGTGATCGAAGCGCAGTTCGAAGAGGCGGAAGACGCGCACCATGTACGAGCCGACCGCCGCGTACATGAAGCCGCTATAGAGTGGGACGCCGAAAATATGCAGCATGCCGTCGCCCTCGTACGTCCAGGATCCGGCATCCGTCTTGAAAATTTCCATCACGGTACCCACGATGTGAAAGAGGATGATGACGCGCAGTTCGCGCAGTGTCTCTAGCTTGAACACGACCATGAGAACTTGGATGGCGAGAGCAGCGAGCACCAAAAAGTCGTTGCGGGCGAGGGGCGCCGACTCGGGATACCAGAGGCGTGTAAGTACGAGAACGGCGAGTAGCGCTCCCCCGAACACGCAGGCCCACGCCTGCTTGAGCACGAATACCGTGAACTCGATGGTCCACGTGCGGATTCGTTGCGATGCGGAACTGCCGTTTGTCGCAGGGCTCGACTTCGCGGAGGTGCCGCGCACCCGGTCGAGACGCCGATGTGCCCACTCGTCAATCCGCTGCTCGAGCGGAGTAAAGCGGGCCATCAGGCGCGCTTTCGTTTCGCTGCGGCACGATACGGGGAGACACTGGGCTCCCCCGGAATCCAGAAACGCCACGGAAACTCAACAGTGCCACCCTCGCCGGCGACGCCCGTGCGCGGCCCCGCGCTGAACGGAGACTGCGACAGTGACAGCTCTAGGCTAACGCGACCGGTCTGCAGGTTGGTGCCAGCGTCATCCAAACGAATTCCGAGCGCCACCGCGAGACGAGCGGGGCCCATCGCGAGGTCCGCTGGCTTCTTGGTTGTCGCACGACGTTCGGCCGCAACATCCACGCCTTCAATAACTTCGCCCGCCCGCAACAAGATTGCGGAGGCAACGCCCTCGGGCATGCACACTACGTTCGCGCACGTGTGCATGCCGTAGGTGAAGTACGTATAGAGATGACCGGGCGGGCCATACATGACGGCGTTGCGTTTGCCCGGCCCACGGAAAGCATGCGAGCCGGGATCGGCCTCGCCCATATACGCCTCGACCTCGGTAAGCCGCACGGCGACTTCGCCAACGCGCACGACAGCCCCCAGCAACAGCGGAGCAACCTCGGTTGCCGGCCTGCTGAGCAGATCGAACACTTCTAGCTAAGAACCTGCGGGTCAAGAGCGGCAGCGAGAACGCGAACACGCTCAGTCAGCTCGGCGCGCTGCTCGGCAACGCGCACGGGAGCCGTTCCGCCCACGCCAGTACGACTCGAGACCGAGCCCTCCACCGTGAGGACCGCACGAACATCGCCCGTAAGGTGCGGTGAGATGGTGGCGTAGTCGGCATCCGTCGGTTCGTGAAGTTCAAGGGTGTTCTCTTCGCAGAAACGAACCAGCGAACCACTGATCTCGTGGGCTTCCCGGAACGGAACATGCTGACGCACGAGCCAATCCGCGACGTCGGTAGCCAGAGAGAAGCCCTGCGGAGCGAGCTCCGCCATGCGCTCGGTGTTGAACCGGAGCGTGGCAATCATGCCGGTGAAGGCGGGAAGCAAGACTTCGAGCGTCTCGACCGAATCGAAAACGGGCTCTTTGTCTTCCTGCAGGTCGCGGTTGTACGCGAGCGGCAACGCCTTCAGCGTGGCGAGCAGCCCCGTGAGGTTGCCGATGAGGCGCCCCGACTTGCCGCGAGCAAGCTCAGCGATGTCGGGGTTCTTCTTCTGCGGCATGATCGATGAGCCCGTGGAATACGCGTCGTCGAGCTGCACAAAATCGAACTCGCGCGTGTTCCAGAGAATGATCTCTTCACTGAGTCGCGAAAGATCAATGCCGAGCTGCGCAGTGATGAAGGCGAACTCTGCGACGACATCGCGGCTCGCGGTGGCATCGATTGAGTTTTCGGTGGGGCGAGAAAGGCCCAGTTCTCGAGCAACCAGCGCCGGGTCGAGCCCGAGAGTGCTGCCGGCAAGAGCACCAGAGCCATACGGTGAGGTGGAGGCGCGAGCCTTCCAGTCGCGAAAACGCTCGAGTGTGCGCACAAGAGGCCACGCGTGGGCGAGCAAGTGATGTGCGAGCAGCACCGGCTGCGCATGTTGGAGGTGCGTGCGCCCCGGCATGATCGCCGAGTCATGCTTTTCGGCCTGCGCCACGATCGCATCGATCAGGTCGACGACCATCGCGGAAATAGAGCCTGCGTGGTCGAGGAGATACAGGCGCACGAGAGTGGCGATCTGGTCGTTACGGCTGCGACCGGCGCGGAGTTTGCCTCCGACATCGGCGCCGGCGCGCTCAATCAGTCCGCGCTCGAGAGCGGCGTGAACGTCTTCTTCGGATTCGAGAGCCGTGAAGCTGCCATCGGCAACCGCTGCGCTCAACGAGCGCAGGGCATCCTGCATGGTCTCCAGCTCGGAATCATCGAGGTACCCCGCGGCCGCGAGCGCAACAGCGTGCGCTCGCGAGCCGGCGAGGTCATACTGCGCAAGCTGCCAATCGAAGTGAGTCGACTTGCTCAATCGGGCAAGCTCGGGTGAGGGACCGCTAGCGAAGCGGGCTCCCCAGAGTTGTCCCTCACCAGTTTCGGCAGATTGCGCCATGATTAGCCCTGCTTTGCGTCGCGACGAGCCGAGATCTTGCTCGGCAGTGACCAGAGTTCGATGAAGCCCTTAGCCAGCGACTGGTCGAAGGTGTCACCGGTATCGTAGGTGGCGAGGCTGAAATCGTAGAGGCTCTGCTCTGACTTACGGCCGGTCGGCACGGCACGGCCAGCGTGCAACGTCATACGGATCTCTCCGCTGACGTAACGCTGGGTGTCATCGATGAACGCGTCGAGTGAACGCTTGAGACCTGAGTACCAGAGTCCGTCGTACACAAGGTTCGACCACTCGGCTTCGACTCCACGCTTGTAACGGGAAAGGTCGCGCTCGATCGTGAGCGATTCGAGCTCTTCGTGGGCGGCGATAAGAGCCATCGCGCCCGGAGCTTCGTAGACTTCGCGGCTCTTGATACCCACGAGGCGGTCTTCAACGACATCGATACGGCCAACGCCGTGCTTGCCCGCGAGCGCATTCATGTGCTCGACGATAGCGAGAGCCGACATCGCGACTCCGTCGATGGCGGTCGGGATTCCAGCTTCGAAAGTGATCGTCACTTCGTCGGCGGGAAGACCGGCGGCAGGGTCAGCCGTGTACTCGTAGAGTTCTTCGATCGGTGCGTTCCACGGGTCCTCGAGGAACCCAGTCTCGACCGCGCGGCCCCAGACGTTCTTGTCGATCGAGTACGGGCTGGCAGCCGACTGGCGAATGGGAAGGTTGTGCTTTTCGGCATAGACGATTGCCTTGTCACGCGTGAGCGCAAGGTCCCGCACGGGAGCGATGCTCGTGAGGTCGGGAGCGAGAGCCGCAACAGCAGCCTCGAAGCGAACCTGGTCGTTTCCCTTACCGGTGCAACCGTGAGCAACGCTGTCAGCACCAAGAGCCTTCGCAGTGAGCGCAAGGTGGCGAGAGATAACCGGACGGCTCAGAGCCGACACCAGCGGGTAGCGCTTCTGGTACAGCGCATTTGCCTTGAGTGCCGGCATCAGGAAGTCATCGGCGAACTCATCTTTGGCATCGATGACGATCGATTCAACAGCACCACAGTCGAGAGCGCGCTGACGGATGTCATCCATGTTTTCGCCTCCCTGGCCGACGTCAATCGCGAGCGCGACGACCTCTTTGCCGGTGGCGTCCTTGAGCCAGCCAATACCTACGGATGTGTCGAGTCCGCCCGAGTAGGCGAGAACTACGCGTTCTGACATGTGTTTATCTCCTTGACGTCGTGAATCAGTTTAGGGAACTACAGCGGCGGCATTAAACCGCCAAGGAATTAGGCAGCTTGGTCGAGCAGCCAGATCATGAGGGCTTTCTGAGCGTGCAGCCGGTTCTCTGCCTCATCCCAAATGACGCTCTGCGGGCCATCGATAACCTCGGCGTCAACCTCATAGCCGCGGTCGGCGGGGAGGCAGTGCAAGAAGATGGCGTCGGGCTTAGCGAGGGCCATCATGGCGGCATCCACCTTGTACGCTCCGAGAGAGGCCACACGAACAGCCTTCTCGTCTTCCTTACCCATTGACACCCACGTGTCGGTAACCACGACATCGGCCCCGGTGACGGCCTCAGCCGGGTCGGTGATGATGGCAATCGAACCACCCGTGGATGCTGCGATCTTTTCGGCGTCGGCTACGACATCCGCCAAGGGCAGGTAGTCCTCGGGGCAAGCGATGCGCACGTGCATTCCTGCGGTCGCACCGGCGAGCAGGTAGGAGTGCACCATGTTGTCGGCACCATCACCGAGGAACGTAACGGTCAAGCCCTTGAGCTCGCCCTTGTGTTCGCGGATCGTGAGTAGATCGGCGAGCAACTGGCAGGGGTGGAACTCATCGCTCAGTGCGTTGATAACAGGAACCTGCGTACCGTGAGCCATCTCGATGAGACCCTGTTGCCCGTAGGTGCGCCACACGATAGCCGCGACCTGGCGCTCGAGAACACGAGCGGTGTCGGATGCCGTTTCCTTGCCGCCCAGCTGGCTGTTGGCCGTGGAGATGATGAGCGGCGAACCGCCAAGGTCAGCAATGCCGACCGCGAAAGACACGCGAGTGCGCGTCGAGGACTTGTCGAAGATCACCGCGACAGTCTGAGGGCCTTCGAGGGGCTTGCGGCCCCAACGGTCGCCCTTGACCTTCTCGGCGAGATCGAGGATCTCGAGTTGTTCAGCCGGGCTGAGGTCATCGTCGCGAAGAAAATGCCTGGTCATGATGCCTCCGTAAGAGTGTTCTGAAGTACGACGTTCAGCACGGCGCTGAACGTAGCGATGAATTCGGTGATCTCGGCATCGCCAATGATCAGGGGTGGTGCAAGTCGAACAGTCGACTCGTTGGGAGCATTGACAATGAGCCCGTGATCGAGCGCCGCTGCCACAACCTGCTGAGCGACGGGCTGCGAAAGACCGACACCAATCAGGAGACCGCGACCACGCAACTCATTCACCAAGGGTGATCCGATCGCGTCAATCGCGGCACGCAGCTGGCCACCCCGCGCAGCGGAGTTCGCCACGAGGTCGTCGCTTTCGATCTGCGTGAGCACGGCATTGCTGACGGCACACACGAGCGGGTTTCCGCCGAACGTGGTGCCGTGCTGTCCCGGCTGCAAGAGAGCGGATGCCTCACCAAAGGTCACGAGCGCGCCAATCGGCACTCCCCCGCCAATTCCCTTCGCGAGCGTGATCGCGTCGGGAACAATGCCGCTTTCTTGAAAGCCAAACCAGCGCCCGGTGCGTCCGGCTCCGGTCTGGATCTCGTCGACGATGAGAAGCACACCGTGTTGCGTCGTGAGTTCTCGCGCAGCTTCGAGGTAGCCCTCGGGAAGCGGCTGCACTCCGGCCTCGCCCTTGATGGGCTCGACGAAGAGTGCTGCGACATCGGGGCCGATCGCTGCGGCGAGCGCCTCGATCGTGGTGTCAATGATGTCGACATTGGGCATCAGCGGCTCGAAGGGTTCGCGAAGTGCGGGCTTACCCGTGATGGAGAGTGCGCCGATCGAACGACCGTGGAACGAATCTTTCAACGAGAGGATGCGCGGGCGGCCAGTGCGGCGAGCCAGCTTCACGGCTGCCTCGTTTGCTTCGGTGCCCGAGTTCGCGAAGAAGACACGCCCCTCTTCGCCTGCTCCCGAGATACGCAGAAGGCGTTCGGCGAGCGCGAGTTGCGGTTCGGTCGCGAAGAAGTTCGAGACGTGAAGCAGGTTCGCCTGGCTCGTGAGCGCCCCGACGACGGCCGGGTGATTGTGACCGAGCGAGTTCACGGCAATGCCGCCCAGGAAGTCGAGGTAGCGCTTGCCGTCGGAATCAAAGACAGTGCAGCCCTCGCCGCGCACGAGTTCAACCTTTGGCGTACCGAAGGTGTTCATCATGCGGTGGTTGTAGTCGTCTTGCCAGCTCATACAGGTACCACCTCGGTGCCAATTCCATCTTGTGTGAACACTTCGAGGAGGATCGAGTGCGGGGCACGACCGTCGATGATGGCGGCCTTCGGCACACCGGCATCCACGGCTTCAAGGCACGCGGTCATCTTGGGAATCATGCCCGATTCGAGACTCGGCAGCAGTTCACGGAGTTCATCAGTGTTGATGATCGAGACGAGTGATTCGCGGTTGGGCCAGTCGCTATAGAGACCAGCAACATCGGTGAGGATGACGAGCTTGGCTGCATCCAGGGCGATCGCGAGCGCCGCCGCGGCGGAGTCAGCATTCACGTTGAGGAGACCAGACGCGTCATCCGCGATCTCCCCGGCTTCTTGAGCAAGCGTGGACACCACGGGAATGTTGTCACTCGCGAGCACATCGAGTACCCGCTGAGGGTCAACTTCCGTGACGTTGCCGACAAGCCCAAGGTCGACACGCTTTCCTTCGATCTCCTTGATCATGCGCTCACCGACGAAGAGTGAGTGCTCGTGCCCGGCGATGCCGTTAGCGAGATCTCCGTGCTCGTTGATGAGATCGACGAGTTCGGCCCCCACCTGGTCGGTGAGAACATCCCGCACAACGTCAATCGACTCTTCGGTCGTCACGCGGTAGCCCGCGCGGAACTCCGACTCGATACCGCGAATCTTGAGCTCCTTAGTAATCTGGGGCCCACCACCGTGAACAATCACGGGGCGAACACCAGCAAGACGCAGATAAACCATGTCTTGCACAAAGGCGCGCTTGAGTTCGTCGTTGATCATGGCGTTACCGCCAAACTTCACCACAATGATGCGGTTGCGAAAACGCTTCAACCACGGAAGTGCCTCAATAAGCACTCCCGCCTTCGTCATGGCCTGCTCGTGTTCAGCGCCGTGTGTGAATGCCGGCATCAGCTGGAGTACGCGCTGTTCTCATGCACGTAATCGTGCGTGAGGTCGTTGGTCAGAATGGTTGCTTCGGCATCGCCCGTAGCAAGGTCAATCAACACATGCACAGCACGGCCCGTGAGGTCCACCTCGTCACGCGAACGGTCGGGGGCACCCGCGTGGCAGACCCGCACACCGTTCATCGAGACATCGACCGCGTAGGGGTCGAAAGCGGCATCCGTGGTTCCGATTGCGGCCAAGACGCGGCCCCAGTTGGGGTCGTTGCCGAAGATGGCTGCTTTGAAGAGATTGTTTCGAGCAACCGAGCGGCCAACGACGACAGCATCGTCTTCGCTCGCAGCACCCACAACTTCGATGCGGATGTCGTGGCTTGCACCCTCAGCATCGCCCTGCAGTTGTTCGGCCAGGTCGTTGCACACGCTCGTGACGAGCGCGGCGAACTCGGCCGTGTCAGGAGTCACGCCCGAAGCACCGGACGCCATGAGGGTTACTTGGTCGTTGGTCGACATGCAACCGTCGGAATCGAGGCGGTCGAAGGTGAGGCGAGTGGCTTCGCGGAGGGCCGCGTCGAGGTCGGCGGAGGCGACAGCGGCGTCAGTGGTGATGACCACGAGCATTGTCGCGAGGCCTGGTGCGAGCATCCCGGCGCCCTTGGCCATGCCACCGACGGTGTAGCCGGTTCCCGCAGCGACGGCAGTTTTGGGCTTGCTGTCGGTCGTCATGATCGCGAGAGAGGCGTTCGTGCCGCCCTCGGTGCTGAGCGCCGCGGCTGCGGCAGACATTCCGGCGAGAACCTTGTTTTGCGGTAGCTGTTCGCCGATGAGACCGGTCGAACAGACGAGGATGTCGCCTGCCGAAGCGCCCAGGGTCTCGGCAACGTGCTCGGCGGTGGCGTGCGTCATTTGGAAACCCTGCGGCCCGGTGAAGCAGTTAGCCCCACCCGAGTTGAGGGCGATCGCCGTGACGATGCCGTCGTCGATGACCTGCTTTGACCAGATGATCGGATGCGCTTGGGCACGATTGCTCGTGAACACCGCGGCCGCGTCGAAACGGGGCCCGCGGTTCACCACGAGGGCGACATCGAGGCCGCCACTCGCTTTGAGACCGGCTTCGACACCGGCGGCTTCGAATCCTGCGGCTGCTGTGACACTCATGGTGCTACTCCGTCCAGCGCCAGACCGAGGGTTTCCTCGAGGCCCAACGCAATATTTGTCGATTGAATGGCGGCACCTGCGGTTCCCTTGACGAGATTGTCGATCGCACTCACAACGACGACGCGACGAGCGGCCTCGTCGATAGCAAGCCCAATGAGGGCGGTGTTGGCGCCGAGGGTGTCTGCGGTGCGCGGGAATTGTCCCTCCGGCAGCACGTGAACGAAGGGTTCGTCGGCGTACGCCGTCTCCCACGCTTCGCGTACCTGAGCGGCAGTAACGCCCTCAGCCAGCTTGGCCGTTGTCGTAGCGAGGATTCCCCGCGACATCGGCACCAGCATCGGAGTGAACGAGACGGTGACGCTCTCGGCGCCCGCAACCTTCAAGTTCTGAGCGATCTCAGGAGTGTGACGATGCGTACCGCCCACGGCATACGCCGAAGCGGAGCCCATCATTTCACTCGCCAAAAGGTTCACCTTGAGGCTCTTGCCGGCACCGGATGGTCCGACAGCAAGCACCGCCACGATGTCCTCGGCCTCGATGAGAGAGGAGCGGATGCCGGGGGCGAGAGCCAGCGTGATCGCCGTCACATTACAGCCAGGCACCGCAATACGCTTCGAACCGGCGAGTGCGTGCCGTTGGGTTCCGCCGGCGGCATGCAGCAGTTCGGGCATCCCGTAATCCCAAGCGCCGAAGTACTCGCCTCCGTAAAACGCGGCCCAGTCATCGGGGCTCGTCAGGCGGTGGTCGGCACCACAGTCGACGACGAGAGTGTCGGGGCTGAGTTCAGCCGTCAACTCCCCCGACTTGCCGTGCGGCAAAGCAAAGAAAACGACATCATGGCCGGCGAGCACTGAGGGCTCAGTCGGCTGGAGTTCGAGGTGGGACAACGACCGCAAATGCGGCTGCACATCGATCAACCGTTGGCCAGCGTTACTAAACGCCGTCACGGTTCGAACATCGAACTCAGGATGGGTGGACAACAGGCGAAGAAGCTCGCCACCGGCATAACCGCTGGCACCGGCCACAGCGACCGAAATTGACATGGAATTACCTTCAGTGGGGTTCGGAAACGAGAACACTTGCGGCGGCGTTTCACACAACCTCGTGGGTCGTGGCGAAACTCCGCCTATCGTCGCTCGTCAGCCCCGCGCAGTACCGGCGAAGACGGCGCAACAAAGCGCAGCGAGAGTCGCTGGCAGCAGGCGCGGAGGTCGGTCACGTTTCTAGAATAGCCCCCTCACTGCGCGGCAGGCTAATCGACAAGCACAAAAGCCGGCCATCACCGTAGGGTGAGGACCGGCTTTCGGTGAAGCGAGGTCTTACTCGCGCAGCTCAGCGCCGACGCGTTCTCCCGCGAGAGCGACAGCGGCGTTCTTCGCGTCGGTCGCTTCCGCCTGCGTGAGCGTGCGGTCGACGGCACGGAAGCGCAGCGCGAACGTCAGCGACTTGTGCGTCTCGGGGATACCTGTTCCGCGGTAGTCGTCGACAAGGCGCACGTTCTCCAACAGTTCGCCGGCACCCGCACGGATGAGAGCCAAGAGCTCACCTGCCTGCACCTCGATCGGCACCACGAGGGAGAGATCCTGCGTTGCTGCCGGGTAGGAAACAATCGGCGTTGCCGCGACGTCTTCTGCCGCACTCTGAATCAGCACGCTGAGGTCAAGTTCGAGCACCGCGACGACGCGCGGAAGGTCAAGCTCCTGGGCGAGGGCCGGAAGTAACTCGCCGGCGTAGCCCACGGTTGTGTCTCCGACACGAAGTTCCGCGGTGCGGCCCGGGTGCATCGAGTGATGGCTGCCCGTGACAACGGCGATCTCCACCGAGAGCGTCGCCGCCACGTGCTGAACAGTTGCCAGAGCATCCGCGAGTCCACGGGAGACGGGCTGCTGGCCCGGCTGACGCGTCACGGCATCGCCGAGGAACAATGCGGCGACATGCCACGGTTGCTCAGGGATGCTCGAGCGCAAGTCGGCGAGAGCAGCGTCACTCGGCAATTCGTAACCGAGCGGCAGCGACGTGCTGCCGTAGCTACGTCCGGCTTCGGGCAAGAAGACTGTTCCTACCTCGAAGAGCGCCAAGTCGGTCAGCCCGCGAGACACATTGCGGTGAGCGATCGCCGCGAGGCCGGGGATCAACGAACGACGCATCGTGGCGGCATCCGGGTCCAGAGCGTTCGCGAGCTTAATTGTGGTTGCTCCCCCCGCCTCGGACGCCCCAAAGAGGTCGTTCGAGTGCTGCGAGATGAAGGGGTAGGCCAAGACCTCGGTGAGGCCAGAGGCCGCAAGGCTGTTCGACACCGTACGTCGCAGTCGCTGCGCCCGTGTGAGGCCGCGGCCCGGAGGCGCAATGGGAAGGACAGCGGGAATGCGGTCGTAGCCCACGATGCGAGCCACTTCCTCAACGAGCGTTGTCTTATCTCCAAGGTCGGGGCGCCAGCTGGGCGGTGTGACGCTCCAGCCGGTGTCGGTTGATTCGACCGTTGCGCCGATCGCCTGCAGCGAATCAGTGATTTCGTCAGCGGAGTAGTGCACGCCGATGAGGCCCTGAGCGTAGCCCTCGGGCAGGTCAACGGCATCCACGGCGTGATCGGCGAGCAGGTCGCTGCCGAGCTCGTCGACGGTTCCGCCACCCAGTTCAACCAGCAACTCGACGACTCGCGCTGCTGCGGCCGGAGCCACTAGCGGGTCAACACCGCGCTCGAAGCGACGCGATGCTTCGCTACCGAGCTTGTGGCGACGAGCGGTACGCGCGATCGAAATGGGCTCGAAGTTTGCGGCTTCGATCAAGACGTTGGTCGAGGAATCTGTGATCTCAGTGCTCGCTCCCCCCATAACGCCAGCAAGGCCGATCGGGCCTGACTCATCAGTGATCAGCAGGTCCTCGGGGTCAAGCTTGCGCGACTTGCTGTCGAGCGTTGTGAGGGTCTCCCCTGCCTGAGCCCGACGGACCGTGAGGCCGCCTGCTACACGGTCGAGGTCGTACGCATGAATCGGCTGCCCGAGCTCGAGCATCACGTAGTTCGTAATGTCGACCGTGAGCGAGATCGAGCGGATGCCGGCCAGCGCCAGACGCGTGATCATCCACGAGGGCGTTGGCTTGGTGACATCCACGTTCCGCACGACACGGGTGACGAAGGCTCGCACCCCGGCGCGACCGCGAATGGGCGCGTCGTCAGCAATGACTACGGGGAAACCGCTCGCTTCGGTGATCGTGGGAGCGTCGGCGGGGTCCGTGAACGTAGCGCCCGTCGAGAGCGCGTATTCGCGAGCAACGCCGCGTAGTGACATCGCGTAACCGCGGTCAGGCGTGACGTTGATCTCTACCGCAAAGTCATCAAGACCAAGCAGTTCAATCGCGCTCGTTCCGACCTCGGGGTCGAGACCCAATGTGGACAATACGAGGATGCCGTCGTGCTCATCGCCGAGGCCGAGCTCGCGAGTAGACGCGATCATTCCATCGGAGACGTGACCGTAGGTCTTGCGGGCAGCAATAGGGAACGGGCCGGGAAGGACTGAACCGGGCAGCGTGACGACGACCTTGTCGCCGACAACGAAGTTGTGGGCTCCGCAGACGATGCCGCGAGGCTCTGCTTCGCCAACATCGACCTGGCACCAGTTGATGGTCTTGCCATTGGACTGGGGCTCGCCGACGAACTCGAGCACCTGGCCGACAACGACCGGGCCAGAGATGTCGAAGCTGTGAACGTCTTCTTCTTCAAAGCCGACCTTGACGAGGGCAGCATGAACTTGCTCGTGCGTAATGTCTGCGGGGATCTCAACGAATTCCCGCAACCAACTCATGGGAACTTTCATCAGACCACCATTCCGAACTGCTGGGAGAAGCGAATATCGCCCTCGACCATGTCTCGCATGTCATTCATTTCGTTGCGGAACTGAAGCGTTCGCTCAATTCCCATACCGAAGGCGAAGCCCTGATATTCGTCCGGATCAATGCCGGCGGCACGCAACACGTTGGGGTTGACCATGCCGCAGCCACCCCACTCAACCCAGCGTGCGCCACCCTTGGCGTTCGGCTGCCAGACATCCATTTCGGCGCTGGGTTCAGTGAAGGGAAAGTAGTTGGGGCGCAGACGAATCTGGGCACCGTCGCCGAACATCGCGCGAGCGAGGTGCTCAAGCGTGCCGCGGAGGTGAGCCATCGTGAGGCCCTTGTCGATGGCGATGCCTTCCAGCTGGTGGAACACCGGCGTGTGGGTCGCATCGAGTTCATCGGTGCGGAACACGCGTCCTGGCGCAACAACGTAGACCGGCAGCGGGCGTTCAAGCAACGAACGGATCTGAACCGGGCTCGTGTGCGTGCGCAGCAGCAAGTGCGAGTCCACTGGGTCGATGAAGAAAGTGTCTTGCATCGCCCGCGCGGGGTGATCTTGGTCGAAGTTGAGGGCGTCAAAGTTGAACCACTCGTTCTCGAGTTCGGGTCCTTCGGCGACCTCCCAACCCATACCGACGAAGATGTCGCTCATGTGCTCCATGAGCAGGCTCAGCGGATGCCGGGCGCCCTTCACGTAGCGAGTGGCGACGGCCGTGACATCCACCGCTTCTGCCGCAAGCTTGGCTTGCTCCTCGGCGACTGCCAACTCGGCCTCGCGCGCGCTAAAAGCGCCGTTGACGCGACCGCGGGCGGCTCCGATGAGCTTGCCGGTGGCAGCTCGGTCGGCGGGCGCCACGTTCTTCATCTGAGCGTTAAGCGCTGCCAGTGGCGAGCCCTCGGCAAGATGGGCGCCGCGCACCGTTTTGAGGTCGGCCATTGTCGCGGCGGATTCGATGGCAGCAAGAGCTGCTTCGACCGCTGCGGTTACCGCTGGTTCTGTGATCGGGGTGGGTTCAGACACAAGACCCGAGTTTAGCGGACACCGCTGTCGCGGGCCGCCCTCCTCGAGGAGCTAGTGCCCGCCGCCACCAGTGCTGCCGTTGTCAATGCCGTAACTAGCGTGACCGCGCGGCGGCATCGTGATGGCGCGGGTGCCATCTGCTCCCGGTTGCTTGGGTGCGTTCGGAGTGGTCGCACCATCCTTGGGACCGCTCTTCTTCGCAATGTAGCGTGCGATGTACGACAGGCTCACGTTCATGACCAAGTAAATGACCAGACCGATGGCAAACAGTGTGAAGACGTAGCGGCTGCCGTAGAAGTTCTGAAGCTCCTTGATCGTGCGCGAAAGCTCGGGGTACGCAACGACGTACGCAAGAGAGGTGTCTTTCAAGAGCACGACGAGCTGCGCCAAAATGATCGGCAGCATCTGACGGAAAGCTTGCGGGAACTCCACGATGAACCGTGTCTGCAGCGAAGTGAGGCCGATCGACAGACCACCTTCGCGTTGCCCCTTGGGCAGCGAACTAATGCCCGCTCGCAATGCTTCACCGATGATCGCGCCGTTGTAGATCGCGAGACCAAGCACACCGGCCCAGTAACCACCGGTCGAAAACATGAGAAACACGAAGAAGATGAGGAGCAACAGCGGCATGCCGCGGAAGATCTCAAGCGCGATCGACGTCGGAATACGCACCCACTTGGATGCCGCAGTGCGGCCAAACGAAAACAGAATTCCGATGATGATCGCGAGCACTGCCGCGACTCCCGCCATGCGCAGGGTGTTAAGCACACCGCGGCCGAAGGCGCCCCAGATTTCAGGGTCGGCGAGGATGTCGGTTCGCGACGGATCGAAGAGTCCGGGCTGCTCGGCACCATTGGCACTGACACGGGGCGCCGCAAGGATGAAGTAGACCCAGATGATCAGGCCGATGATCAGAAGGGCACCGACAGCAGAGGCGATGGCCGAGTTGCGCCGGGTTTTTGGACCGGGGGCGTCATACAGTACGCTCGCGCTCATCGCAGCACCATTACCTTCTTCTCGATCGCTCCGGCTATCAGCCCAAGCGGAATAGTGATTGCCAAGTACAGCGCAGCGGCGTAAATAAGGGTGAGCAGAACAAGGTCACCGTGGTCACGCGATGCAGCACCGGTTGCTTTGAAGAGCTCGTTGACGAAGAACGCTCCCGCAACCGATGTGTTCTTGGTCAACGCGATAAACACGTTGATGAGTGGTGGGACCACCATGCGACTTGCCTGCGGAAGAATCACGAGGCCAACAGTCTGGGTGAATCCCATGCCAATGCTGCGGGCAGCTTCGGCCTGGCCCACGGGAACACCGTTGAACCCGGAACGCACCGCCTCAGCCACGAAGGGAGAGGTGTAGAGGGTCAAACCGAGCGCTGCCAAGAGGAAGTAGTCGAGGTCAACGCCAAGAATGGGCAGTACGAAGGCACAGAAGAACAAGACGAGAAGCAACGGAATGTTGCGAAGCAGCTCGGTGTAGACGGTTGCGAAGATGCGCAACGAAGGAACCGGCGAGATACGCATCGCCGCGATCAGAACCCCAAGAATAAACGCCCCGACGCCAGCGATGCCCAACAGGGCCAACGTCAGAAGAAAGCCCTCCATGTAGAGCGGCGTTATGTCGACAAGGGCGTCGATCGCGTTAGTGATGACGTCCATCCGGGCCTCCTGGAAAGTAAATGAAAAGGGCGTGGAAGGTGCCCGCCCGCGTTAGCCGCGGACGGGCACCGAGCACACTAGTTGCTGTAGCGGTCTACAGCGGGCGGGGTCGGAAGCTTCAGGACGGTGCCTGCAGTCTCGTTCCACGCCGCATCCCACGAACCGTCGGAGTACGAGGCCTCAAGAACGTCGTTGATGTAATCGCGGAAAGCGTCATCGTTGAGTCCAAGACCGATGCCGTAAGGCTCTTCGGTGAACGGGTTGCTGAGAACTTCGAATTCACCAGCGTTCTGGTCGGCGAGGCCAGCCAGAATCACGTTGTCGGTGGTAACAGCGACAACCTTGCCGCTACGAAGCGGCTCGAGGCAAGCGGAGTAGGCGTCGGTGGTGATGAGCTTGACGTCGTACTCAGCGATGTTCTTTTCTGAAGTCGAACCGGCAACGCTGCAGACGTCCATGCCTGCGAGGTCCTCGGGGCCAGTGATGCCCTCGGGGTTACCTTCAAGAACGAGGATGTCCTGGCCTGCGTTGTAGTAGGGACCAGCGAAGGAAATTACTTCCTTGCGAGTGTCGTTGATCGTGTAAGTAGCGATCACGATGTCAACGGTGCCGTTCTCGATGAACGACTCACGGTTGGCGGAAACGGTTTCTTTCCACTCGATGTTGTCTTCACTAATACCCAGCGAAGCAGCAATGATCTTGCCAATTTCGACGTCAAAACCGACGGGGTCGCCCGACGGTCCCTTGAGACCGAACAGCGGCTGGTCGAACTTGGTACCGATCGTGATCGTGCCGGCATCGGCAAGCTCAGCCATCGTGGTGCCTGCCTCGAACTCCGGAACGACGACTTCAGGATCAGTTGTTCCTGAGTCTGCTGCACATGCGCTGAGGCCAAGAAGACCTACGACGGCGATGGCAGAAATCATCAGACCTTTTTTGAGTCTCATGTGTTTCTCCTTGCTGCTGTGGGGATTACCCGCTGAGTTAGTGGGTAAGGATTTTCGAGAGGAAGTCTTGCGCTCTCGGAGATTGAGGGTTGGTGAAGAACTGCTCAGGCTCAGCCTCTTCAACGATTTCGCCATCCGCCATGAAAATCACGCGGTCAGCGGCCTTACGAGCGAAGCCCATTTCGTGAGTGACCACGAGCATGGTCATGCCGTCTTTGGCGAGCTGCACCATGACATCGAGAACTTCGTTGATCATCTCGGGGTCGAGAGCCGACGTGGGCTCATCGAGAAGAATGATCTTCGGGTCCATGGCGAGTGAACGAGCGATGGCAACGCGCTGTTGTTGACCACCAGAAAGCTGGGCCGGCATCTTGGATGCCTGGTTGCCGATACCCACGCGATCGAGCAGTTCCATTGCGTGCTTGTCAGCTTCAACCTTGGAAATCTTGCGCACGCGGCGCGGGCCGAGCGTGACGTTCTCCAGAATCGTCTTGTGAGCGAAGAGGTTGAACGACTGGAACACCATGCCGACGTCTGCACGAAGCTTGGCGAGCCCCGCGCCCTCTTCGGGCAACAACTTGCCATCAATAGTGATGGTGCCGTCATCGATGGTTTCGAGCCGGTTGATCGCACGGCAGAGCGTGGACTTTCCTGAACCACTTGGCCCAATGACGACAACTACCTCACCACGTTTAATGGTGGTCGAGATATCTTTGAGCACGTGAAGCTCACCGTAATGTTTGTTGACGTGGTCGATTACGACCAGAGGTTCACCGCTCTGCGCTGCCATACAGAAACATAATCACACCCCGACAACGGGGGTCAATCGACGCGCCTAGTTGTAACACGCTCGTGACACTAAATCACGATTAGTGGCACGAGCTAGTTGCTGCGTTGCGCGAAAGCACTTTCATAGAGACACACGGATGCCGCAGTAGCCAAATTCATCGACTCCGCGTGGCCATAGATTGGCACCGAAATGACCCAGTCGGCGAGCACATAGTGCTCATCGGTAAGACCACGGGCCTCATTGCCGAACAACCACGCTGACGGGTGATTGAGCACACCTTCGTTGCGCGCAGCCAAGAGATCTCCGCCCTTGATATCGGCGGCAAGAATGCGCAACCCCTCGCCCTTGACTCGCTCGAGCACTTCTTCGAGCTCAGCGCCGACGGCGACGGGAACGTGAAAGAGCGATCCTGTAGTGGCGCGAACGACCTTGGGATTGTAAAGATCGACGCTGCGGCCGGTCAGGATGACTGCGTCAGCACCAGCGGCATCTGCGGCACGGATAATCGTGCCGGCGTTACCGGGGTCGCGAACCTCTTCGAGGATAGCGATGAGCTTGGGACCATCCGCAAGGATGTCCTTCAACGATGTGGGGAATTGACGGCACACTGCGAGCACGCCTTGGGGAGTCACAGTGTCGGCCATGGTTTCGAGGACTTGCTCCGAGACGAACTCAACCTCGACACCCGCTTCTTCGGCCGCGCGCGCAATGCCGCTATGGCGCTCAAGAGCGGTGGGCGTGGCGTACAGCTCCACCAAGAGGTCCGGGCGGAATTCAAGCGCCTCAGAAACCGACTGGGGCCCCTCTAAGAGAAAAAGCCCAGTCTCAGACCGGGCGCTCTTCTTAGCGAGTTTGGCTACTGCACGTACGCGTGGAGAACGCGGGTTATCAATCACAAAATAACCCTAAGCGCGCGGGCCTGATATACGAGAATCGGCACGCTGCAGAGACCATATTGGTCACTACAACGTGCCGATTGCACGAATAGTTGTGCGGCTAGTTACGCAGCCGAACGAGGTGCCGACGTGTCAGCGGGCAGTGCAGCCTTAGCGGTTGCAACCAGCGACGCGAACGTGGCGGGCTCGGTGACAGCGAGGTCAGCGAGGATACGACGGTCAACCTGCACTCCGGCCAGGTTCAAGCCCTGGATGAGACGGTTGTAGGTGAGGCCGTTGGCACGCGATGCAGCGTTGATGCGCTGGATCCACAGGCGACGGAATTCACCCTTGCGGGCACGGCGGTCACGGTACGCGTAGACGAGCGAGTGAGTGACCTGCTCCTTGGCCTTACGGTACAGACGCGAACGCTGTCCGCGGTAACCCTTTGCGCGCTCGAGAATTACCCGACGCTTCTTGTGAGCGTTTACGGCTCTTTTTACTCTTGCCATTATGTGTGTCCTAAACCCTTACTTACCGAGAAGCTTCTTGATGACCTTGGCATCCTGCGATGCAAGAACCTGATCCTGGTTGAGCGAGCGCTTACGCTTTCCGCTCTTGACCTCGAGGTTGTGTCGCATACCAGCCTGCTGCTTCATGACCTTGCCGCTACCGGTGACCTTGAAACGCTTCTTGGTGCCTGAGTGCGTCTTCTGCTTAGGCATCTTTCTCCTCTTTCTCTGGAACTTCTGCCGCACGAGGAGCTTTGTTAGCTACCTTGCGGGCCTCGGCTTCAGCTTTCGCCGTTGCCTTGGTCTTGTGTGGGCCAATAATCATGACCATGTTGCGACCGTCAATCGTCGGGGTCGATTCGATGGAACCGAACTCCGACACATCTTCGGCAAACTTCTGAAGCAAACGGACGCCCTGGTCCGGACGCGACTGCTCACGACCACGGAACAAGATCATTGCTTTGACCTTGTCGCCGCCCGAGAGGAATCCTTCGGCACGCTTGCGCTTGGTTTCGTAGTCGTGCTTGTCGATCTTCAGGCGGAAACGAACCTCTTTGAGGATCGTGTTTGCCTGATTGCGACGAGCTTCTTTCGCCTTCTGCGCCTCTTCGTACTTGAACTTGCCGTGATCCATGATCTTGGCAACGGGAGGCTTGGAATTGGGAGCAACCTCGACCAAATCTAGATCTGCCTCTTGGGCGAGTCGGAGGGCGACGTCAATGGAGACGACACCGACTTGTTCACCGCCGGGTCCGACAAGACGGACCTCAGGAACTCGGATTCGGTCGTTGGTACGGGGATCGCTGATGCGTGTTCTCCTCACAGTTCGTGATGCGCAGTGGAACAGTAGTAATCACTGCGCAGTTTGGCGGATGCCATGGCACGAAAGAGGATCAAACGCAGCGATGCTGCATCACCCTTTAAAGCTGCGCAGCCAGCATCCGGAACAATTCGCACGATCGCCTAGATCATGCAGACTGTACCGCCAGCGGACTGTGCGGGGTGTAACTACCCGGTAACCTTGTATGCGGTTGACAGGTGGGAGAATCTCCACTTTCGTAACCGGGGCAAGCCCCGGGCCTGCATAAGGATAGCAGAGCGAACCCCAATTAGCGAAGGACATCATGAGCGAGCCCACCAATGAGGATTACAACGAACTTCGCGACATCTCTGAAGTACCCGCGGTCGAGGTAATTAACACCGTCGCCGTACACATGCTCAGTGCCGCCGCCGTCAAGCTGGGACTTTCGGATGGCCCCAATGCCGAGGCAGAAAAAGATCTGGACGAAGCACGCAAGCTCATCAATGCCCTCGCCGGCTTTGTGACCGCCGCCGCCCCAGAAATCGGAAACCACCACGCTCGCCCGCTGCGCGACGGCCTGCGCTCGGTGCAGCTCGCGTTCCGCGAAGCATCGACATTCCCGGATGCACCCGGCCAGGGCCCCGGCGAGAAGTACACCGGCCCCGTCAACTAGCCATGCTCCCCCGGCGGCCCTTGGGCCGCTGGGCACGACGGCTCTATTGCCGTCGGGCGACGCCTCGACTGCGGGATTACCGCTGGCTCGGCGACCGCCAGGTTTGCTTGGCTAGTCGGTAGCGGGGGCCCGCACCACTTGAATTGCGAGAGAGTCGACCGACTCTGCGATGAGCTCTGAAGCGCTCCAACTCGTGCGAAGGCGATCCATGATGGCGTCGAGAGTCTCGCGATCAAGCCCCTCGCGCATGGCGATCTGCACGACCAATTCGGGGCCCTGCAAGCGGGCTCCGGGGTCGCCGGCGAGAAGCTGAACGTCAACGACGTTCGATTCGTCAGCAGCGGATGCCGCAAACTCATCTCGAACGTCAGCGCGCAGGAAGCTCGGGGTCCAATCGACGGACTGAGCAATCGCCCACACTGCGGGGCGACGGATGATGAACTCGCTGTCACTCAGCGGGTCAATAATGACAAGGTCAGTATTTTCGCTCGCGGCTGCCAGCGCGACACGGGTGCCTGCTGCAGGCACCGGCCGAGCATCCGGGTTCCAGGTCTTCATCGCGTCAACGGAGCTGAACACCGGCAGCACTGCGCGGCCATCGGGCCCAGTGACGGTCACGATCGATAGCTCTTGAGTCTTATCGACGGTGAGACCCTCGGCGGAGGTGCCGGTCTCCCCTGCCTTCGCAAGGAGCGGGATCAGCAGGCGCGAGGTGCGTACTTGATCGACGACTTCGGACTCGGAAGCGTCACCGGCGTGAAAGCGGGTGATCGCGGCCATGAGCTCTTCTGGGGCACGACCATCGTCATCCGGCGCAGGATTCGGCTCGAACGAGCGCCCCGCCCAGGGAACCCCGGCCGAGTCTGCTGCGTTCGATTCCGCGGTCATGATTAGTGCGAGGAGACGTCGAGCGCTTCAGCGAGCGTGAAGGCCTTGGCGTACAGCGCCTTACCGACGATGGCGCCCTCGAGCCCCTGGGGAACGAGTTCGCGCAGTTCAATGAGGTCATCCAAGCTCGACACTCCGCCCGAGGCAATGACCGGGCGGTGGGTGCGGTCCATGACCTGGCGGAGAAGTTCGATGTTCGGGCCCTGTAGCGTGCCGTCCTTCGTGACGTCAGTCACCACGTAGCGGCAGCAGCCGGCGGACTCGAGGCGGTCGAGGACGGTCCAGATGTCGCCGCCCTCTTGAGTCCAACCGCGGGCAGCGAGCGTCGTGCCACGGACATCGAGACCGACAGCGATTGCCTCACCGTACTCGGCGATAACGTGGGCAGCCCACTCGGGGTTCTCCAACGCGGCCGTACCGAGGTTGATGCGCTTGGCGCCGGTGGCGAGAGCAGCTTCGAGCGACTCGTCATCGCGGATGCCGCCCGACAGTTCGATGTTCACGCGCTTGGGTGTGGACTTGATGACCTTCTTGATCATCGCGTGGTTGTTGCCCCGACCGAAAGCCGCGTCGAGGTCAACGAGGTGGATCCACTCTGCGCCCTGGTCGACCCAGTCATGCGCCGCAGCACATGGATCGCCGTAGCTCTTCTCAGTGCCGGCTTCGCCCTGCGTAAGACGCACAGCCTTACCGTCTGCAACATCCACTGCGGGAAGCAGGGTAAGACCGGGGGTTTTGTTGAACTCGCTCATAGATACGCTCTCTAAAGACCTGACCGCGGAACGCCGCGCACAAGCATCCGATACTAGTGCACGACGAACAGGCGCAAAATCAGAGTGTCTTCAACCAGTTGCTTAGAAGTTTGATTCCGGCTTCGCCCGACTTCTCCGGGTGAAATTGAGTGGCAGTCAAGGGTCCGTTTTCGACCGCTGCCAAGAAACGCCCGCCATGGTCAGCCCAGGTGAGCTTCGGCTGCGGGAAAGGGGGCTGAACGTCAAGCGTCCACTGCTGTGCAGCGTACGAGTGAACGAAGTAGAAACGCTCGTCGCGAATGGAATCGAACAGCGTCGTATCGTCAGGAGTCGCGACAGTATTCCAGCCCATGTGCGGCAAAACCGGCGCGGGTAACTTTTCTACAACACCCGGCCACTCATTGAGCCCGTCGGTCTGAATGCCGTGTTCGTCGCCAGAGGCGAAGAGCACTTGCATGCCGACACAGATACCCATAACCGGGCGGCTACCCGTGAGCCGTTTTTCGATGATTGCGCCACCGCGAACTGACTCGAGAGCCGACATGACGGCCGCAAAGGCGCCGACGCCGGGCACGAGGAGACCATCTGCTGCCTCAGCAACCGACCGATCCGCACTCAACCGAACGTTCGCCCCGGCGGCCTCGAGAGCTTTCGCCGCCGAGTGGATGTTGCCGGAACCGTAGTCGAGGATGACAACTGAAGGAGCAGCCACTCTAGAGCGCGCCCTTCGTAGACGGGATACCCGAGACACGAGCATCCGGCTCGACCGCAGCACGCATCGCGCGAGCGAAAGCTTTGAACTCGGCCTCCGCAATGTGGTGCGGGTCGCGGCCACCCAATACCGTCACGTGCACCGTAATGCCCGCGTTGTAACTGATTGCCTCAAAGACGTGACGCACCATCGAGCCCGTGAAGTGCCCGCCGATGAGGTGCATCTCGAAGCCCGCAGGCTCCCCCGTGTGTACGAGGTAGGGACGACCAGAAACATCAACAACCGCCCGCACGAGAGCTTCATCGAGAGGCACGAGAGCGTCACCGTAGCGCGAGATACCCGCCTTGGTTCCCAGAGCCTGCTTGATGGCGAGCCCCAGCGCGATACCGATGTCTTCCACCGTGTGGTGCACGTCGATGTGGGTGTCGCCGCTTGCTTTGACCGTGAGGTCGATTAGCGAGTGCTTAGAGAATGCCGTCAGCATGTGGTCATAGAAAGGAACCGAGGTCTCAATAGATGAGGTGCCGGTGCCGTCGAGGTTGATCGAAAGTTCGATGCTCGACTCGCTAGTTTCGCGCTTAATCGTCGCGGTGCGATCTGAAGTCATTACTCAACCCTACCGAGCGCTTGAAGGTCTGCCATCGCATCCAAGAATGCCGTGGTCTCTTCCGCAGTACCGGCGGTGACTCGCAAGTGGTGCGGGATGCCCACGTTGCGGATCAAAATGTCTTGAATGAGAAGCTTGTGGAACAGAGCTTTCGGGTCGTCAACTCCCCCGAACAGCACGAAGTTTGCCTCGCTGGGCACTGGCGCGAAGCCCAGAGCCGACAGCCCGGCGCTCATTCGGTCACGCTGAGTCTTGATCTCGTCGACCATCGCAAGCATCTCCGGTGCATGGGCTAGCGCCGCAACAGCCGCCGCCTGCGTGAGAGCGGACAAGTGATAGGGCAGGCGAACGAGTCGTAGCGCATCAGCGATGGCGGGATCGGCCGCGAGGTAGCCCACGCGTGCTCCCGCGAAAGCGAACGCCTTGCTCATGGTGCGAGAAACGATGAGGCGAGGGCGACCGTCGAGCAATGCCAGAGCCGATTCGCGGTCAGAGAACTCGGCGTAGGCCTCATCGACGAGAACGATGCCGTCAGTCGCGTCGTACGCTGCGGCGATGGTGTCGTTACTCACCGGAGTGCCCGTCGGGTTATTAGGTGAGCACAGGAACACGACGTCGGGTGTGTGCTCGGCGATTGCGGCCACCACGCTCTCAGGAGTGATGTCGTAGGCAGGATCGCGTGGCGCAGTAACCCACTCCGTTCCCGTACCCGAGGCGATGATCGAGTGCATTGAATACGTAGGGGGGAAGCCGAGGACACGGCGCCCGGGACCTCCGAACGCTTGCAATGTTTGCTGGAGAACCTCGTTTGAGCCATTGGCTGCCCAAATGTGGTCGGCCGTCAGACCGTGCCCCAAGTAGGCCGCGAGTGACTCGCGAAGCTCGGTGAACTCGCGGTCCGGGTACCGATTGGCGTTCATGACCGCGCCGGCGAGGGCCATCACGATGTCGGTAGCGACTGCTTCCGGAATCGGATGCGTGTTCTCGTTGACATTGAGTTGGATGCGCACGGGGTCAGTCGGCGCGCCGTAGGGAGTAAGACCGCGAAGGTCGTCACGAATGGGGAGATCAGAAAGCGAAGTCACTTATCAATGCTAGAGGAACGCGGCTGGACTCTGCGCCTCATGACGATTGGCTAGGACCGCACGCTGGAGGCTCAGCGAGACCCTCTTTAGCGCGAGAAGCTTGCGGGGATCGCGAGCTCTTGACCCGCAAAGATATCTGCCGACGGAAGCTGGTTGAGCTGCACGAGCTGGGCGACTACCTCACGCGGGTCCTGACCAGGAGCATGCTGCTCGGCGATGTTCCAGAGGGACTGGCCGGCTGACACATCGACATACACGAAGGCATTCTCATCCGAGTCGAGGGTCGCTGCTGCTCCACCGCTGTTGAGCGAGAACACGAGCGCGGCGACAACCAACGGTGCGGCCGCGAGCGTCGTGAAGACGACACGGCCACGCGTGGTGAGGCGAAGACGCGGTGCAGACTGCCGAGCACGGACAGCCGCGTTAGGTGCAATCACTGCAGTGGACATCATTCACTCCTCTAGGGGTTATCGCACCCGACTCTCGGCCGGGAGAGCCGGGTGCGAAGCTGTGTTCCGAACATACATTCGAATAGTTCGAATATCAAGTACATATTCGAAGAAGCCAGTGACATTTGTTTCAGACACTCGAACAGATGTTTGGTTTTGGCCTCTCCTGCGGATACAGTTTCGAATGAGCCACTGACATTGGAATCGTCACTGGCAGAAATAGAGGACTCGTGACTGACTCAACAGCCCGCCCCGATGACGCTTCTGAGCGGGGAACGCGGCGGCGAACCAACCTGAGCGCCAAGCAGCAGGCGATCCTCGAAATGATCCAGCGTTCTGTAGCTACTCAGGGATACCCGCCGAGCATGCGTGAGATTGGCGACGCCGTCGGGCTCTCTTCGCTATCGAGCGTGACGCACCAGCTCAACCAGCTTGAGCTGAGTGGCTACGTACGCCGAGACCCCAATCGCCCGCGCGCGATCGAAGTACTCATCGATGTTCCGAGCGCGGTCGATGAATCCAGCACCATCAGCCCCTCTATGGGCGATGCAGCGATGGTCCCTCTCGTCGGACGTATTGCTGCCGGTATTCCGATCACCGCCGAACAGCACGTCGAAGAAGTATTCCCCCTCCCCCGCCAACTCGTGGGCAAGGGCGAGCTCTTCATGCTCAAGGTCGTCGGAGATTCCATGATCGACGCGGCGATTTGCGACGGTGACTGGGTAGTGGTGCGCCAGCAACCAACTGCGGAGAATGGCGACATCGTGGCAGCAATGCTTGATGACGAAGCCACCGTCAAGGTCTTCCGTCAGCGCGACGGCCACACGTGGCTACTCCCCCGCAACTCCAACTTCGAGCCGATCCTTGGCGACTACGCGCAGGTACTCGGCAAAGTCGTTACGGTACTGCGCGCACTCTAAAGGCTGACCAAGTCGGTGTAGCCCCGTGTGATCGGGGCTACACCGCGACAAACTACTTCACCTGAGCGGTGACGAACTCTTCGATCTCCGGCACACGCGCGGGGTGCACGAGCGCCGTCAAAAGCGTTCCCTCCTCGCGATAGTCCGTTGACAAGACGCGGCCCTGTACGTGCAGGCGTGAGATCACCTCTCCACGGTCATACGGCACGAGCAGGGTCACTTCGACCTCCGGCTTCGGCAGCAGTTCCGAGATGCGCGCATTGAGTTCGTCAATGCCCTCGCCGGAGCGTGCCGACACAAAGATGCCCGTCGGTTCAAGGCCACGGATCACCAAACGCTGGTTGTCATCCGCAAGATCGCTCTTATTGAACACGACGATCTCTGGGATGCCGCGGGCACCCAACTCGCCGATCACGTCGCGAACGGTAGCGAGCTGCGCTCCGGGGTCAGGATGCGAGGCGTCAACAACGTGCACGATGACGTCGGCCTGGCCGACCTCCTCCAGCGTGGAACGAAACGCCTCCACGAGCTGGTGAGGCAGATTGCGAACGAAGCCGACGGTGTCGCTCAGAGTGAACAGTCGCCCGTCAGCCGTCGTCGACTTGCGAACGGTGGCGTCAAGCGTCGCGAACAGAGCATTCTCGACGAGTACGCCGGCCTTAGTCATGCGGTTGAGCAAACTCGACTTGCCCGCGTTGGTGTAGCCAGCGATTGCGACACTCGGCACTTCGAACCGGTCACGGTTAGCCCGCTTCGCTTCGCGAGCCGGTGCGAAGCTCTTGATCTGCTTACGCAGACGAGCCATGCGAGTGTGGATGTGACGACGATCAAGTTCGATCTTCGTCTCACCCGGTCCGCGACTACCCATACCGGCGCCGGCGCCACCGACCTGACCACCGGCCTGGCGAGACATCGATTCACCCCAACCACGCAGTCGGGGCAACAGGTACTCGAGCTGAGCAAGCTCAACTTGAGCCTTGCCCTCGCGGCTCGTGGCATGCTGGCTGAAAATGTCGAGGATGACGGCAGTGCGGTCGATGACCTTAACGCCGACAACGTCTTCCAGCGCACGTCGCTGGCTCGGTGCGAGCTCGGTGTCAGCGATAACGGTATCGGCACCGGTTGCGGCCACCACATCCTTCAGCTCACGAGCTTTACCTTTACCGAGGTACGTACTCGGGTCAGGATGGCTGCGTCGCTGCAAGAGGCCGTCAAGCACCACAGCACCCGCGGTCTCGGCGAGAGCCGAGAGTTCGCGGATGGAGTTCTCGGCGTCGCGCAGGTTGCCCTGCCCGTAGATGCCGATGAGAACAACGTTCTCAATACGTAGCTGGCGGTACTCAACTTCGGTGACGTCGTCGAGTTCGGTCGAAAGACCGGCAACGCGCTTGAGTGCATGTCGATCGTCGCGATCGAACTGGTCGCCATCGCGGTCGGATTCATAGTGAGCATCCGACTGCAACGCTTGCGCGCCTGAATTGCCAAGCCCCGCCGCCCCGAACCGCTTCACCGCGGCATGATCGGAGCCTTCGCTCGCTAGAACACGGTCGACGGAACGCTCGGCGTCGTCGCCGTTATTGGCCTCGATACTGGTTTCTGTCGTGTTTCGCGTCATTTGGGTTAACCCTACTTGTCTAGTTTTCGGTAAGTTCTGTGCATGGCCAACGAGCATTACTTCTCGTCATCACCCGAGAGTGATCTCAAGTTGCGGACGATTCACGCGACCATTGCAGGTGTTGAACGCGAACTTGTCACGTCAAATGGGATCTTTAGCCCCGAGCGCATCGATGCCGGAACGAAAGTTCTGCTGTCGAATGTGCCGGCGCCTCCTCCGGGAGGAAACCTGCTTGACCTCGGTTGCGGCTGGGGACCTATGGCGCTCACCCTTGCCCTCGAGTCACCTCATGCAACGGTGTGGGCGGTGGACGTCAACGAGCGCGCACTGGATCTTGTGCGGGCTAACGCCGAGAAATTGTCCATACCCAACATTAACGCGGTTCTGCCCGCAGATGTTCCGGAAGACATAACATTTATGTCTATTTGGTCGAACCCGCCGATTCGCGTGGGCAAGAACGAACTCCACAACATTCTGCAGACCTGGCTGCCCCGCCTCGAGCTCGATGCCGACGCATGGCTAGTGGTGCAAAAGAACTTGGGATCAGATTCCCTCCAGCGGTGGATGGAAGCAACCTTCCCCGACAACTTCAGCTTCACGCGCGCCGCCACCAACAAGGGCTACCGAGTGCTGCGGGCGCGCCACCACGCCGTCAGCGAGTAGCTCGCAGACGGAAAGGCGGCTCTGGGGCCGCAGGGGGCTCGCTAAGCGAGTTCTAGCGTTCCCGTGAACACGAGCTCGGCTGGGCCGCTCAACGAAACGTGCTCGCCATCCTCGGTCGGGAACATGCGCACGACAACCGTGCCACCGGGAACGGTCACGCGCCACTGGTGCGGCGCGCTGCGTCCGGCATAGTGGCGAATAGCAAGCGCCGCCGCGACTGCACCCGTGCCACACGACAACGTTTCGCCGCTGCCGCGCTCGTGCACCCGCATCCGGATTGAACCGACCCCGTCTTTCACGAGCGGCTCGGCAGGAACAACGAATTCAACATTGGCGCCGTGTTCGGGTAGCGGGTCGATGACGGGGATGTAGTTGAGGTCTACGCGATCGAGTTCGGCCTCTTCGGCCAAAGCCACCACCACATGGGGGTTGCCGACGTTGATACCGAGGCCCGGGCGCGCCACTTCGAGTTCTTTCGCACGCACGAGCGGTTCGCCACCGTCGAGCATCCAACGGCCCATGTCGACCTGATAGCCGGCCATGTTCTTTTGCACGTCGCGTACACCGCTTCGCGTGCCAATCGGGAGCGTATCCCCGGGTTCGAAATCAACGAGCCCTTCCGAGGCAAGATACTCCGCATACACGCGGATGCCGTTGCCGCACATCTCCGAGATGCTGCCATCGGCGTTGTGGTAATCCATGAACCACTCGGCATCGGCGTCTTCCGCTAGCGCCGCAGCACCGGCATCGAGACTGCGAGAGCGCACGGCACGGATGACGCCGTCGGCACCGACCCCGAACTGACGGTCGCAAATTGCCGCGACCTGCTGGGGTGTGAGATTTATCTCGCCATCAGGGTCAGTGAAGAGAACGAAGTCGTTGCCAGTTCCCTGACCTTTGGTGAAGTTAAGCGTCGCCATGCGATCCATTCTCTCCCATCACGACCGCCAGAGCACGTTGCACGCGGTCGGGATCGTCGTAGGCCAGCCAGTGGCATTGTTCGTAACGTTTGAACCACCCCACCTGGCGGCGGGCATAGCGGCGAGTGAGAGCCGCGGTGTGCTCGATAGCCTCGGCTTCGCTGAGCGTGCCATCGAGCTGCTCGATCGCTTGCGCGTAGCCAATCGCGCGCGCAGCCGTAACGCCAAGACCCCGTTCGCGAAGACCGCGCACCTCGTCGAGAAGCCCGGTATCCCACATGTGCTGCACCCGACGGTTAAGTCGCGGCACGAGCTCGTCTCGCGGAGCGGTGAGACCGAAGATGTGCGCTGGCGTCCAGAGCTTGGTTTCTTCGGGTAAGCCCGCACCAAAGGGCTCCCCCGTGATCTCGATCACTTCAAGAGCACGCACGATGCGGCGCCCGTTGCTGGCACCGATCGATTGTGCAGCCGCCGGATCCAGCGCTTGGAGCTTCTGGAAAAGGAGGCCGACTCCATCGCGTTCAAGCTCAGCTTCTAGCCGTGCCCGCACCTCAGGGTCGCGAGCGGGAAACTGAAAGTCGTGGATGACGCTCGACACGTAGAGCCCTGATCCCCCGACCATGATCGGTACGCGCCCCGCGCTCTGAATCTGCGTAATCAGTTGCCGAGCATCCACTTGATACTGCGCCACGCTGGCGTCATCGGTGGGGTCGAGAATATCGAGCATGTGGTGCGGGATGCCGCGACGTTCGTCTACAGGAAGCTTGGCGGTACCGATATCCATGCCGCGGTAAAACTGCATAGCGTCGGCGTTGATGATCTCGCTCGCTTTGCCCTGGCGCTCTAGGCTCTGGGCGATGTCGAGAGATAGCTCGGACTTGCCGGTTCCGGTTGCCCCGACGACAACAACGAGGGGTGGTGTGCTGGCGATAGCCATCTCAGGGTTAGCGCAGCGAGTCGCTGGGATCGTAGATCGGCGTCGTGGCGACGCGAATCGTCGGCAGCCCCAGCGAGACTTTGGGGGCAACGTCACCGGCGGAGGCCGCTGACGGCACTCCACACGATGCCGCTTCGGCCCGGTCCCATGCATCCCCGGCGCGGGTACGGCGGATGTCAAGCTGCCCTCCCGCAGGGGTGTCCGCCACGAGGTGGAACGCCGCAGCTTCGGTCACCGTCAGCGTGACGACGTCACCGGGACGCGGAGTTGCGCTGCCCTCGGGCACGTTGAAGTGTACGAGGCGGGAATCTTCGGCTCGGCCCGACAGTCGTGCGGTCTCGGCCTGCTTGCGCCCCTCGGTCGCCGTGACCATCACCTGCAGTGTGCGGCCGATTTGCTTGTCGTTTTCTTCACGCGAGATGCGATCTTGTAGAGCGGCGAGGCGCTCGTAACGTTCTTGCACGACCTCTTTGGGAATCTGATCTTCCATTGTGGCCGCGGGGGTTCCTGGGCGAATCGAGTACTGAAAGGTGAAGGCCGACGCGAAGCGAGACTCTTCGACGACGCGAAGTGTCTCTTGGAAGTCTTCCTCGGTCTCGCCGGGGAAACCGACGATGATGTCGGTCGTAATGGCCGCATCCGGCATTTGCGCACGCACGCGTTCGAGGATCCCCAAGAATTTGGTCGAACGGTAGCTGCGACGCATGGCCTTGAGGATGCGGTCAGAGCCGGACTGAAGCGGCATGTGCAGTTGCGGCATGACATTGGGAGTTTCGGCCATCGCATCAATGACGTCGTCGGTAAACGCAGCCGGATGCGGGCTTGTGAACCGCACGCGCTCGAGACCCTCGATTGACCCGGTGGCGCGAAGCAGTTTGCTGAACGCTTGACGGTCACCGAACTCAACGCCGTAGGAATTCACGTTTTGCCCGAGAAGGGTTACTTCGGTGGCACCGTCATCGACGACTGCTTGCACTTCAGCGAGAATTTCGCCGGGGCGGCGGTCTTTCTCCTTGCCGCGCAGCGTGGGAACGATGCAGAACGTGCAGGTGTTGTTGCAGCCGACGGAGATCGACACCCACGCGCTGTGGGTTGATTCCCGACGGGTGGGAAGTGTGGAAGGAAAGACGTCGAGGGACTCGAGAATCTCTAGCTGGGCTTCTTCGTTGTGGCGTGCGCGCTCGAGGAGCGTGGGCAGCGAGCCCATGTTGTGGGTGCCGAACACCACATCGACCCACGGGGCCTTTTCGAGGATGACGCCCTGATCCTTTTGCGCAAGGCAGCCGCCGACGGCAATTTGCATGCCGTCGTGTTCTTTTTTGACGCTCGCGAGCATGCCGAGGTTGCCGTAGAGCTTGTTGTCGGCGTTCTCGCGAACGGCACAGGTATTGATGACGACGACGTCAGCTTGGCCCTCGGTGGCGCGGATGTAGCCGGCGGCCTCAAGGGAGCCGCTGAGACGTTCGGAGTCGTGCACATTCATCTGGCATCCGTAGGTGCGCACTTCATAGCTGCGCGGGCTCGCCAGTTTTTCGTCAATCATGTGTTCCACCTTAAGCCTGAACGCGTGTGGGACTTGACGTACGTCAGCGGAAGGTGGGGCCATTCGAAGATGCGCCACCGCCGGCCAAGGCAGCATTTACTGCGGCCGACACGACGGAGCCTGAGTAGCCGCGGCGAAGCAGGAAACCGCTTAGCCGTCGTTTGGCCGTCATGCTGTCGAGAGACCGCAGCTGCGGAGCCCGCTTGAAGGCTAGTTCGTTCGCGCGTTCTTGTTCGTCATCGCGCTCAAAGTCGACGACGACATCAATGTGCTCTTGATCGATCTTGCGGCGGCGCAACTCTGCCGTGATGGCGGAAGCCCCCAGGCCTTTGCGTTCGCGCAACGTGCGCGTAAGAGTTTCTGCCAGAGCCGCATCGTCAAGAAGCGCAGAACCCTCTAGTCGCTCGATCTCGGCGTCGATCTCGTCGCTGTCGAATTCACGTGTGCCCAAAAACTGGGTCATCTCGTGTGAAGACATGCCCCTGCGTGCGAGAGCACGCATGCTTACTCTGCTGATCTCCGAGAAACCGTCACGCGCTTCGCGGCGGCCTGCTCGTGAGGAGCCTGCGCTCGACGCGTCTGCGCTCGACAGGTCGGGAGCGTCGGGCTCCCCCGTAGGCGACCTGGGGCCATCCTCCTGCGCGACGCTGCCGGTGTCGCTTCTCTCTCGAGAGCTCGCCGACTCGAAGTCACGCATGGTCGGGAGGGCTCGCACGGGGCGGATCGACGCAACCGGAGCGAGGGTTGCCGGGGCGACGATCCCGAGGTCGCGCGTGTCATGGGGGAAACCATTGACCGGTGCTTCGTCTGCCCAACCTTCCTCTTCGATCGGGGAACCGGCCGCGCTGGCATTCGCGTCATCGACGCTCTCCGACGACGACTCCACCGCAGCGTTTTCAGGCTGCGCTGCAGCCGTGCGGTCACCAAACAGGTTGATAACGGGAGCGATGTAGTCGTCGTCGGGATTAGTCATGGCGCTTCTACTGTCCGGAGGCCTTCTTGAGCGGCGCGGCAGCAGTCTTGGTTGCCACCGGCAGCGTGGGACCATCGGCCTTGGGAGCAGTCTTCGCAGCCTTTTCGGCGACGGCTGCCGCTTCTGCGGCAACCTTGGCTTCAAGGGCGTTCGCAGCCTTGGCCTCAGCACCAATGCCGAGCTTGCGCATGATGCGTTGTTCGATCTCGAGTGCAATTTCGGGGTTCTGGATAAGGAACGCACGCGACTTTTCTTTACCCTGGCCGAGCTGGTCACCTTCGTAGGTGTACCAAGCACCAGACTTGCGTACGATCTCGTGGTCGACTCCGAAGTCGATGAGGCTACCCTCACGCGAGATTCCGATTCCGTAGAGGATGTCGAATTCTGCCTGCTTGAAGGGCGGAGCCATCTTGTTTTTGACGACCTTGACACGCGTGCGGTTACCCACCGCATCCGTGCCGTCCTTGAGCGTTTCGATACGACGGATGTCGAGGCGAACGGACGCGTAGAACTTGAGCGCCTTACCGCCAGCGGTTGTCTCGGGGCTACCGAAGAAGACACCGATCTTTTCGCGCAGCTGGTTAATGAAGATCATGGTCGTGTTGGTCTGGCTGAGCCCACCGGTGAGCTTGCGCAGCGCCTGCGACATGAGGCGCGCCTGAAGACCCACGTGGGTGTCACCCATCTCGCCCTCAATTTCTGCACGAGGAACCAGCGCAGCAACCGAGTCAATGACGATCAGGTCGATCGATCCACTTCGCACGAGCATGTCGGCGATCTCAAGCGCCTGCTCTCCGGTGTCGGGCTGCGAGACAAGAAGTGCGTCGATGTCGACACCCAGCTTGGCGGCGTACTCCGGATCGAGAGCGTGCTCGGCGTCGATGAAGGCTGCGATGCCTCCGTTGCGTTGTGCATTAGCAATTGCGTGGAGCGTAAGCGTGGTTTTACCCGAGGACTCCGGACCGTAGATCTCAACAATGCGGCCGCGCGGGAGGCCACCCGTGCCGAGTGCGACGTCGAGAGCGATGGAGCCGGTAGGGATAACCTCGACCGGAGCGCGCTCATCACTGCCGAGGCGCATGACTGAGCCCTTGCCGAATTGACGGTCAATCTGAGCGAGAGCGGTCTCGAGGGACTTCTCGCGGTCTGCTGCTGATGGCATTATTTTCTCCGTTAGTCGTAGGTTGCTGCCCATAGGCTGTCGCGATTCGTGCGGACCGATGGTGCAAGGCCCGCAGCCGCCCGACAAAGGCTGTGTTGCTAATGCCACGCTACGTGCAGGCTCTGACATTTCAGGACTACGACGGGCGTAACGCATCCATAAGCAGTATTCGAATGGATGTTAGGGAGAAGACTAACAATATCGAACACATGTTCGAACACGCCACGCGGGAGAAGAGAAGCTACTTCTTAGGCTCGCGCTGGCCTACGCCGTAGCGCCGATCAGCCGGGACATCCATGGCATCGCACAGCGCGGTCCACACTTGCTTGGCGGGAACGCCGCGAGACAAGGCCTGAGACGCGGTGACACCGCCGACTGAGCCCAATACCTGGTCGTTAACGAGCACGCGACCGTAGGCCTCACCGAACTCATCGGAAACAGCTAGCCAGAACTCACTCAGTCGCATCCCACCAGCCTAAGCGCGCCAACCTGCATCCGAACGCACGAATGCCCCGCTCCACACCGGAACGGGGCATCTGACGTGCTGTTAGCGCGTAACCAAGTTGGAATCGAACTCTGCGACGAGCTCGTCGGGCAAAGTATCGGGAATTGTGGTGGCGCCTTCGATGACAGCGAGTCGGTCTCCGACTTCGCGCATGATCACCGAGATAGGTGTATCGAGAGCTTCAGCTACCGAAGCAAGAATCTCAGAGCTGGCTTCTTTCTGACCACGCTCTACCTCGCTGAGGTAACCGAGCGCAACGCTCGCCTTACTTGCGACCTGTCGAAGGGTGCGTCCCTTTTGCAAGCGGAAGTCACGGAGAACGTCACCGATTTCTTGACGAACTAGAACCATTGGACACTCCCTTTCTGACTGAATCCTGCGACCAGATAATTCTGGGTAGTCAAGACTACAGCCATTTATATGTTGAGAACTCTAACTGCTCCACTCTGGAGAAGCCTTGTGAATTCCCTTACTGTAACCGCACCGAAACGTGGGATATTCCCGCTACTAGGGCGAATCTGTCACCTCTTTGGGGGCGGTCGCGACACAGCTTCGCCAAGCGGCATCCTGAATTCCCTCCGGAAGTGCGCCCGCCGTTAGTCCTCTGACGTGAGGTAGTCGTAGAGGCACTGCAGCGCCGCCGTAACCGCCTGCTCGCGAATCTGGTGACGGTCCCCCGTGAAGTGAAAGTCGCGCGTCTCGACGAAACCAGTTGCCGCAAAGCCGATAAACACGGTTCCTGGCTCTTTGCCCTCGTGCGGGCCCGGCCCGGCAACACCTGTTGTCGCCAGGCCGAAGTATGCCTGTTGGTCGCCAACGCCGAGGATCTCGCGTGCTCCCATCGCCATGTGGGCTGCGACATCCGGATACACCGTGCCGTGGATGGCCAAGAGACTCGCGTCGACCCCGAGAACCTGATGCTTAATCGCCGTGTTGTACGCCACGACGGATCCGTTGAGCACGGCCGAGGCACCCGGAACGGCGACGAGAGAAGCGCACAACATGCCACCCGTGAGGGATTCTGCAAGCGCAAGCGTGAGACGTTGTTCGGAGAGAATCGCCACAATCTTTGTGGCGAGTTCTTCAGTAGTCACGAGAGAAGGGTCACACTCCTGGGGTTGTAGTTACTGGCTTGGATGCACGGGTGTGGCGCCAGGCGAGCCACAAGTACTCGATGCCGGTGTAGACCGTGAGTACGACAGCGATGGCCATGACCGACCAGTTGAGCCACAGGACCCACGAGCCGAGCACGGTAAACAAGGGGACGAGGAATAGCGCGATCGCAACAGCTTGAAGAACCGTCTTGAGCTTGCCACCGCGCGACGCGGGAACGACGACCTTGGAGAGGACGGCGAAGCGATAAATCGTGATGCCAAACTCGCGCACGAGAATCAGGATCGTGATCCACCACGGCAGCTCTCCCAGAATGGAGAGCGCCACGAGTGCACCACCGGTGAGAACTTTGTCGGCGATCGGATCGAGGATGATGCCCACATTGGTAATCAGATTGCGTCCACGGGCCAGATGGCCATCGACCGCATCCGTGACAATCGCAATGATGAAGAGCGCCGCCGCAATGTAGCGAATGGGTCCCATTTCGCCGTTGTCGAGCAACAGCAGCCAGATGAAGACGGGCGCCATGAAGATGCGCACAACCGTGATGATGTTGGCAATATTGCCGTTGGATGCTGGCGTATCACCGCGACGCAGCACTCTGCCGCGCATCGAGAAGCCAGAAACTACGGGTGGAGTGGACTCCGAAACAGGTTGTTCACCCACGCGATCACTCCCGATCGGTCAAATTCCAAGCATCCTCATCTGAGGAGCTTTCTACTTCATCGTATCCGCTGAGAGACTCTTCTACCGCGTCAACAGGACCGGGGTCGTCTTCTCCGCGCAATCGAGCGAGCACCGCTGGAAGCTGTTCCGCCGACACGAGAACGTCGCGAGCCTTCGACCCTTCGGAGGGGCCAACGATCTCTCGAGACTCCAGCAGGTCCATGAGGCGACCCGCCTTGGCGAAGCCGACACGGAGCTTGCGCTGCAGCATCGACGTAGATCCGAACTGCGTGCTCACGATGAGTTCAGTCGCCGCGAGAAGGACATCGAGGTCATCTCCGATGTCAGCATCGATCTGCTTCTTCTCGGCGACAGCGGTGACGTCGTTGCGGTACTCAGGCTGAGCTTGAGCGATCACGTGCTGCACGATCTCAGCAACTTCGCTTTCGGGCACCCAGGCGCCTTGAACACGAATGGCCTTGGACGCACCCATGGGCAGGAAGAGCGCGTCACCCTGACCGATGAGCTTGTCGGCACCCGGCTGATCGAGGATCACTCGGGAGTCGGTCATGCTCGACACCGCAAACGCGAGGCGCGACGGAACGTTGGCCTTGATCAGGCCGGTCACGACATCCACGCTGGGGCGCTGGGTTGCCAACACGAGGTGAATTCCAGAGGCACGCGCCAGCTGGGTGATGCGCACGATCGAGTCTTCAACGTCGCGGGGCGCAACCATCATGAGGTCGGCAAGCTCGTCGACCACGATGAGGAGGTATGGGTAGGGCTTGAGCTTGCGTTGGCTGCCCTCAGGAAGCTTGATCTCGTCAGCGATCACGGCGCGGTTGAAGTCATCGATGTGGCGGTAACCGAAGCTTGCGAGGTCGTCGTATCGCATATCCATCTCTTTCACGACCCACGCAAGGGCTTCGGCAGCCTTTTTGGGGTTCGTGATGATGGGCGTGATGAGGTGAGGGACCCCGGCGTAAATCGAGAGCTCAACGCGCTTGGGGTCGATAAGCACCATGCGAACTTCAGCGGGCTTAGCACGCATCAGCACCGACGTGATCATGGAGTTAACGAAACTCGACTTACCGGATCCCGTAGAACCAGCTACCAATAAGTGAGGCATTTTGGCGAGGTTGGCTACAACGAAACCACCCTCGACGTCTTTACCCAGACCAATGGTCATGGGGTGTTCGCTCTTGGTACTGGCGCTCGAGCGCAACACATCACCGAGCGAAACGATTTCGCGATCCTTATTAGGGATCTCGACTCCAATGGCGCTCTTGCCCGGAATGGGCGACAGGATGTTGACCTCGTTGCTCGCCACGGCGTAGCTGATGTTGCGGGCAAGCGCTGTGACGCGCTCGACCTTGACGCCCGGGCCCAGCTCCAACTCGTAGCGAGTGACCGAGGGGCCGCGACTGAAACCGGTAACGGTGGCATCCACGCTGAACTGCTTGAGAACTTCAGTGATGGCAGCCACGACTTCGTCGTTCGCTGCTGAGCGCGACTTGGGCGGCGTGCCGGCCGAGAGCATCGATGCCTGCGGCAAACGGTACGTCATGTTCGATTGCTGCGGGGTGGTCTCGTGCGGACCATCGAATTCGCCGGCGTTACCCTTTTCGCTCGCCTTGGTGGTGAAACCGGGGAGGACGCCAGGGCCGTCGTCGCGAACACCCGTGGCGGGAGCATCCACCTCACCGGTCGCGTACTTCTTGACAGCGTCTTCAGCTTTGAGGAGATCTTCGAGCAGCTCGACGCCGAAGTCTTCCTCTTTCTTCGTGAGGTCTTTCGCGGCGGGAGGCGCAGTGGGCTGGGCCTTCGGTGCCGGGTCAACGATTTCGGTGGAGTTGTCTCGCCCGATCACGGGGCTGTCGAACGCTTTGTCTTCGGTGGGGTGCGACTTGTTGCGGCGCCACCACGGCAGCGAGCCCGTGTCGTTGTCGCCCAGCCCGATATCGGTCAGCGAACCGAACTGAACCGAGTCGTTCTTGCCGGTGTTGGCCTGCAGCTTGGCCGCTGCGCGCTCTTCGTCAGTCTGCAGTTGAGCGCCAAAGAGGTATGCGTAGAGCTCACGGAGTCGCGACCCCAGGCGGTTGGGTGGCGTCTTGGTGATGATGAAGAGCGAGAGCACCAGAAGGAACACGATGAGCGGCACCGCGAGCCACTCTCCCCCGAGCCAGAGCAAGGGGTTTGCGAGAAGCCAACCAAAGACTCCCCCGGCACGAGCGATGATCTCTGCACCCTCTGAGGGGTGCGGCTGACCGCTGTACACGTGGCATAACGCCGCGACAGTGACAATGAGAATGCTGAGGCCGATGCCGATGCGGCCGTTGTCATGCACGCTCGACGGATGCCGAAACATCCAGACGGCAAGCAGCAGCAAGATAACAGGGAGTGCGAAGGCCACGCGACCAACGAGCCCACCGAACGTGTAGGCATCGAGCGCGATCGCGACGGAGTCTGTCGGATTGAACCACTCCACAACGGCCCCGACGATCGCCAGTAAGAAGAACAAGAAGGGAACGCCATCGCGGCGCTCATCTTTAGTGAGTTCCTCGCGCCCGAAGACGCGGAACGCGCCCCCCACCATGTGGGCGAGCGCCAGCCACAGCTTGGTCAAAGGCCCCTCAGGTTCGACCGGCGCTTGCTTGCCCCGCGGGAGCCTCTTGGTTGCTTGAGTCTTGTTTGTTGTGTTCTTGGCGCGCGGTTTCGACGCACCCGAGCGCGAGTTCGACGTTGTACGCGTAGCCATGATTCAAAGCTACCCGTGGCCTCTGTCAGAGCACCGCAGCGACACTCATGGCTCGGGCTCTCGGCCGCTCGACGGTGGCCGCCCTGCCTTACGCGGGCGCACGACAATGGCGCGGAGGCCGAAGCCTCCGCGCCATTAGTAATTCGTTACGCCTCGATGACGACCGGAACGATCATCGGACGACGACGGTGCTGCGTGTTGACCCAGCGGCCGACGGTGCGCCGAACAACCTGAGCGAACGCGTGAGTGTCGCGCGTTCCGTTCTCGGCAGCATCCGTCAGAGCCTTGACCACCTGAGGGAGTACGGCATCGAAGACGTTCTCGTCTTCAGCGAAGCCGCGCGACTGAATCTCGGGACCAACAATGACCTTGCCGGTCTGAGCATCCACGGCAACGAAGATGGAAATGAATCCCTCTTCGGCGAGGATACGGCGATCCTTGAGGTCAGCATCCGTGATCTCACCGACGCTTGAACCGTCAACGTAGACGAGGCCGACATCGAGCTGACCCACGACAGCAGCGTGGCCGTCCTTGAGGTCGATGACGGTGCCGTCTTCGGCGATGATCGTGTTCTCAGCCGGCACACCGGACTGAATCGCGAGGTTCGCGTTGGCGACCAAGTGGCGGTACTCACCATGAACCGGCAGCACGTTCTTGGGGCGAAGGATGTTGTAGCAGTAGAGCAACTCCCCTGCCGCAGCGTGGCCCGAGACGTGAACCTTGGCGTTGGCCTTGTGCACGACGTTGGCGCCCAGCTTGGTGAGGCCGTTGATGACGCGGTACACCGCGTTCTCGTTACCCGGGATGAGGCTGGAGGCGAGGATGACGGTGTCGCCTTGGCCGACCTCAATCTGGTGCTCCATGTTGGCCATACGCGCGAGCACAGCCATCGGCTCGCCCTGGCTGCCCGTGGACATGTAAACGAGCTGGTTATCGGGGTAGTTGACAGCCTTTTTGGCGTCCAACAGCACTCCGTCGGGCACCTTGAGGAACCCGAGATCGGCAGCGATACCCATGTTGCGCACCATGGAGCGCCCCATGAGAACAACCTTGCGGTTGTTCGCGATCGCGGCATCCAATACCTGCTGCACCCGGTGCACGTGGCTGGAGAAGCTGGCGACGATCACTCGGCGCGGAGCCTTAGCGATAACGGCTTCGAGAACCGGGCCGATGTCGCGCTCGTTCGGCGTGAAGCCGGGAACGTCAGCGTTAGTCGAGTCTGAAAGGAACAGGTCGATACCGGCTTCACCGAGGCGAGCAAAGGCACGCAAGTCGGTGATGCGGTTGTCGAGCGGCAGCTGATCCATCTTGAAGTCACCGGTGTGCAGCACAGTGCCGGCAACGGTCGTGATGGCGACAGCAAGAGCATCCGGAATCGAATGGTTGACCGCCACGAACTCGAGATCGAACGGCCCCATCTTCTCCTTCTGACCCTCAGCCACGTTGAGGGTGTAGGGCTTGATGCGGTGCTCTTTGAGCTTGGCCTCGATGAGGGCGAGCGTGAGAGTGGAACCGATCAGGGGGATGTCCTGGCGCAGGCGTAAGAGATAAGGAACAGCACCGATGTGATCTTCGTGGCCGTGCGTGAGCACAATGCCAAGAACATCGTCGAGACGATCGCGGATTGAGCTGAAGTCAGGCAGAATCAGGTCGACACCGGGCTGGTGTTCCTCGGGGAACAGCACGCCGCAGTCGACGATCAGGATCTTGCCGTCAATCTCGAACGTGGTCATGTTGCGACCAATTTCGCCAAGACCACCAATCGGGGTCACACGAAGCGTGCCCTTCTCGAGTGTGGGCGGGTCAAAAACAGAAACGGGCATTCAGTACCTTGCATTTAGTGGGGTGGGGCCGTCAGCCCCCGTGCTAAAAATGTGTGGCTCTGGCTCAGGCCAGACCCTACCCCTCGCGGGGAAACTAGCGGGTTGCTCCCGCTATTTTGGGCAGCGCTCCGCCGGCAGCGGCGTTGCGGTCGGGACGAAAGTTCGACAGATCAAGGCCCTTGATCTCACCAACCAACGCCAATTCGTCTTCGATCCTCGCGGCTTCAGCATCTTCGGGCCCTACGAGCGGCAAACGCACGCGTGCGCTTGAGATGCGGCCGAGGCCGTGGAGGATGTACTTGGCCGCAACGGTTCCGGGAACGTGCGTCATCGCAGCACGTACCAGTGGCTCGAGCGCTTGGTGCGCTGCGGTGGCAGTGGCGAGGTCGCCCGCATTAACGGCATCTACCATGACGCGGTACGGGGCCGGTGCGATATTTGCCGTGACACCGATGAGGCCTGAAGCTCCGATCGACATGTGAGGGAGAGCGTTCGAGTCGTCGCCCGAGAAGTACAGAAGGTCAGTCTGGTTGAGCACGCGACTCACTTCGCTGAAGTCGCCCTTCGCGTCTTTAACCGCGAGAATATTCGGGTGCTTCGCGGCCCGCAGAATCGTTTCGAATGTGATCGGGATGCCGGTGCGGCCGGGAATGTCGTACATGATTACCGGCAAGTCCGTTGCATCCGCAATCATGCGGAAGTGGGTGAGCACTCCGGCCTGAGTCGGCTTGTTGTAGTACGGCGTGACAATCATGGCGCCGTCGGCGCCCGCCTTCTCGCTGGCCTTGTACAACTCGATAGCGTGCGCGGTCTCGTTTGAGCCGCCGCCCGTGATGATCTTGGCGCGGCCAGCCGAAACCGACTTGGCGACCTCGACAAGCCTGATCTTCTCGGGGTCAGTGAGCGTGCTCGTCTCCCCCGTGGTACCGGTGACGACGATGCCGTCGGCGCCAGAACTGATCACATCGTCGATGTGCTTCTCTACGTCGGGCCAGCTCACTTCACCGTCTGCGGTGAAGGGCGTGATGAGCGCAACAAGGACTTGGCCGAAGGGATTTTCAATAGTCACCCCTCTAGGCTACCGCTGCTGAGCCCGCTGATTCTCGTAACGGAGGAATCGGTAGCGAAGATCGGTGGTCGAAGTGTGCCAACCATCGCTCGGATCGCTCGCGACGAGCATCCACTCATCGTCTCTTTCGGGCGCGATTGTGTCGCCCTCAAAAGTCTCGCGAATCTCGGTAACCTCGAGACGATCGGCGCTCTCGAGCACCGACGCAAAGATCTCGGCGCCACCGATAACCCACACGGTTTCGACCGGCTCGCCGTGCCCGCGATCGGTCAGATCGGCATCCACTATCGACGCGGATGCCGCAGCTAGTTCAATGGCAGAGTCCACGGTGTGAGCGACCTCAGCTCCCAGCGCGTTCCACTCTTCTTGGCGCGTGACAACAATATTGCGGCGACCGGGCAGCGGGCGGAATCGTGGAGGCAAAGAGTCCCACGTTTTGCGCCCCATGATGACGGGGCTGCCGAGCGTGAGTTCTTTGAAGTGCGCCAGGTCTTCGGGAAGATGCCATGGCATCGAACCGTTGTGGCCAATGATTCCGCCAGCGGACTGCGCCCAAATAAGCGCGACCGAGACAGGATGAGTCGAGTCGCTCACACCGCGACCGGTGCTTTGATGGCGGGGTGGTGTTCGTAGCCGACGATCTCAAAATCCTCGTAGGCGTAGTCGAAGATGCTTTCGGGTGCGCTCGTGATCTTCAGTTGCGGCGCAGCGTACGGCTCGCGAGTCAGTTGCTCGGTCACTTGCTCGACGTGGTTGTCGTAGATGTGGCAATCGCCACCGGTCCAGACGAAGTCTCCTACTTCGAGCCCGGTCTGCTCCGCCACCATGTGGGTGAGCAGCGCGTAGCTCGCGATGTTGAAGGGAACGCCCAAGAAAAGGTCGGCACTGCGCTGGTAAAGCTGGCACGACAGCTTGCCATCGGCCACATAGAACTGGAAGAAGGCGTGGCACGGCGCCAACGCCATGTTCGGAATGTCAGCGGGGTTCCACGCCGAGACGATCAGCCGCCGAGAATCAGGGTTGGTCTTGATCTGCTCGATGACCTCAGATATCTGGTCAATCTGTTCACCCGAGGGGGTTGGCCAGGAACGCCACTGCACGCCATAGACCGGGCCGAGCTCGCCCGCGGCATCCGCCCACTCGTTCCAAATCGTCACGCCGTTATCGCGCAACCACGACACGTTGCTCTCGCCACGCAAGAACCACAACAGCTCGTAGGCAATCGACTTGAAGTGGACGCGCTTGGTCGTGATGAGCGGAAAACCCTCCGCGAGATCGAACCGCAATTGGCGACCGAACACACTGCGGGTGCCGGTGCCCGTGCGATCACCTTTCGTCACGCCGTTAGCGAGAGTGTCGCGCAGCAAGTCTTCATAGGGTGTTGCGATCGTGGTTGCCATCGCATCAATAGTACTGATGCGCGTCGCACTTCACACCGCTTTCTCACCCCTGCCGCCAAGCCAGCCCTTAGGGTTGGGGAACGACGAAAGGAACGGCAATGCCTGTAACGAGCGAAGCAACAACACTCTGGTTCGGAGACCTGTTCAGCGGCAAGGGAACGACATCACTCGATTCCTCAGATGCAGCAGAATTCCCCGTAACGTGGGCTGCACGATCCGAAGGTCAAGAAGCAACGACTAACCCTGAGGAACTCCTCGGAGCCGCTCACGCCTCGTGTTTTGCAATGGCGTTCTCCAACGGACTAGCCGAAAACGGCACTCCCCCCGAAAGCCTGCAGGTCACTGCAGCTGTCACTTTTGATCCGGCCGAAGGCATCACCGGAAGCCACCTGCTGGTGAGCGCCAAAGTGGCGAATCTCAGCGACGACGACTTTCAGCGACTGGCGGCCGAGGCCAAAGATGGGTGCCCCGTATCGCGCGCCCTCACCGGCATCCCCATCACTCTCGAAGCGAGCCTGGCGTAGTCATGACCGACTCTGCGTCTGCACCCACCGTTTCTCGCGTCCTCGTTGCGGGCGCTTCCGGCTACATAGGCACTGAATTGGTATCCCAGCTGGAGGACGCTGGCTTCGAAGTGTTGCGTCTTGTGCGCCGCGAACCGGAGGGCGCAGACGAATTCCGCTGGGACCCCAGCGCCGGCACCATAGACGATCGTGCGATTGAGCTGGCGGATGCCGTAATTAACCTCGCGGGAGCCTCCACGGGAAAGATCCCCTGGACCCCCGGCTACAAGCGCGAGATTCTGCGATCGCGCGTCGACGGAACCCGCGTGTTGGCCGAAGCGATTCGCCGAGCCACGGTGCCACCGTCGGTGTTCTTAAGCGGTTCAGCAGTCGGCATCTTCGGTAGCCGCCCCGGCGAAGTGCTCACCGATGAATCGAGCAAGGGCACTGGTTTCTTGAGCGATGTTGTCTACGCGTGGGAGCAGGCTGCTCGCCTAACTCCCCCGACAACACGGCTCGTGATGTTCCGCACCGGAATTGTCGTGGGCAAGGGCGGAGCATTCACTCCCCTGAACCTGCTGACCCGGTTCGGCGTAGGAAGTCGCCTGGGCAGTGGCGCTCAATACTGGCCATGGATCAGTCTCCACGACGAAGCCGCCGCGATCGTGCACTTGCTGCGCAGTGACTTCTCCGGAGTGGTTTCCCTCGTAGGTCCTACGCCGGCTACTGCCGAGACCGTCACCAAGACGCTCGCACGCGAAATGGGAAAGCCGCACTGGTTCGCTGTGCCGAGCTTCGCTTTTCGGATGCTGGGCGACGCCGGCAAGGATCTCATTCTGGTCGATGAGAACGTTCAATCGCCCACTCTCGCGAGCACGGGCTTCACGTTCACCCACACCACCATCGAGCAGGCCATCGACGCGTTCGTCGATTAGAGAGCGGCGCAGTAACGGTCGTCGCCTGCGGCGCCTTCAGCGTCGACGAATTCGTTAGCGCGGAGTTTTGCCGCGCGACAACGCAATAGCGCGACGGGTAGCCCAGCGCGCTCGGCCCCGGTCTCCAGCAGCGTCATAGGCGAGGCCGAGTCGTAGCCAGGTGCGCCACGAGTTAGGCTCTGCCTCTGCCTCTGTGCGGTAACGATCGAACGCGCGATCGGCCGCGGCGGGGTCAGGACGACCACTCGGCAGAAGCTCAACAACCTCATCCGGCAGCGTTCCCTCCTCCGTGAGCGTGGTGAGGAGACGTTCGGCCCGCACGATGAAGAAGAGTTCCGCGGCGAGCGCCCAGAACCCGATGAGGGGCAGCACGAGCAGCGCCCAGCCCATCACGTTCACGATGGGCTCGTCAGCACGGATCAGAATCGTCGAATAGTTAATGACGAAGATCAGGTAGATGGTGAGCAGCGCCACCATCACGAGAGCGGCAATGCGAGTTTTCACTCGGAGGCCGATCCTGCCGGGGAGAGATCAATGAGTTGGTCGAGGCCAACCGTGACTCCTTGAGCGGTGGGCACAGCGCGAAGGCCGAGCAGGACGCCTGCTTCGTAGGAGTCTTGCGACATGGTGCGGTGATCGACAGTGAGCACTTCACCGGGCCCACCGAAGATGACCTGCTGGTGTGCAATCACTCCCGTCATACGCAGGCTATGCACGGGGATTCCGGCCACTTGTTCGCCGCGTGCCCGCTGGTCGACATGCGGGGCGAGCGCGGGGCCGCGTTCGCTGCGAGCGTCGGCCATGAGCTCTGCTGTGCGCACTGCTGTACCGGAGGGCGAATCGACCTTGGCAGCGTGGTGGCTCTCGATGATCTCGATCGAGTCGAAGTAGCGAGCAGCCGATGCGGCAAACGACGTGGCAAGCGCCGAGCCAAGCGAGAAATTGGGGATGATGACGACGCCGATCTCCGGGGTCTCGGTAAGCAGCGAGCGCAGTCCCTGCACGCGGTCCTCGCTCCAGCCGGAGGTGCCCACGAGAACGCTCTTGCCGTTGCGCACGGCGAAGTCGACGACAGAGGGCGAGACACTGGGCTCCGTGACATCTACCACTACGTCGGCAACAAGCATGTCGCTGAGCTCCGAACGCGAGTTGAGGGAGGCCACGAGCGAGAAGTCAGCGGATGCCTCAACAACGCCACTGATGTACTTGCCCATGCGACCGGTTGCGCCGACTACCGCTACTTTCGTTGTCATTGTTCAAATCTACCAATGCTGAGCGGCGTCGCAGACTCCCCTGCGGCCTCTAAGGAAAGACACGAGGGAGCACGGGCTCCGGGCAGCTACACCGCGTCGCCGAGAGTACTGTGGTCGTGTGCCTCAGTTTCGTTCACTTCCGGTCACGGATGCTCTCGCTCTCGAACTTCTCACCGAATACTTCAGCTACCGCGCTGAGACGTTTCCGACGCCCTCGGGCTATGTCACGACGTTCCCCAGCGAGGAGCAGTTCACCGAACCTCAGGGTGTCTTTGTCGTGATCGAGCCCGATGGCAACGACACCGACGTCGACGGTGACGCTTCCGGCGCCGCTCTAGGGTGTGGCGGCATCCGCCTGCTCGAGCCCGGGCGCTTTGAGGTCAAGCACCTCTGGGTGCGGCCTGAGGGCCGCGGTGCAGGGCTCGGGCGTCAGCTGCTTGGCGAGCTGGAACGGCGAGCGCGCGCCTGGGGCGCCACCGAACTCGTTCTCGACACCAACGAAAGTCTTGCCGCCGCTGGCGGGCTCTACCGTTCGAGCGGCTTCGAGCCGTGCGCGCCGTACAACGACAACCCCAACGCCACAACCTGGTACGTCAAGCCGCTGGTCTAAACGACCTACGCCGCGCAGCATGTGCTCGCGTGCTCGCACGCACACGTAAGCGAACTAGCGTCTAGTAGGGCTGCTCAGTCGGCATTCCCGTGCGCAACTCGACGGGCAGGTGACCGAGGTCATTGTGATTGACGAGCACCGGCGGCTTCGCACTGCGCACCCGGATGATCGTGAGACCGCAATTGGCCTGGTTGAGCCCAAGCCACCGCCACTGGTCTCCGCCCAGGACTTCGCGCACGAACCACGAGATCACAAAGTTGTGGGTGATCAGCAAATCGTGGCGGTCTTCGCGCGCCGGAGTAAGAAACTCGGCAACGGCGTCTTCCATTTGAGCCTGGCCGGCATCAATCTCTTCATCGGTGATCGAACCGAAGAACGGTTCGAATGCGGCAGGCATATCGGGAGTGGGCCCGCTGGGAATGCAGTCCATCAGCAGCGTCGTCGGCTGCGACTCGAGGGCGGGCATCCGCTCGGTCATAATTGCGGCAGTCTCAGCGGCTCGCTGAAGCGGCGAGTGGAACGCTCGAGTGAACGGCACGCCGCTCAGTCGCTCCGAAATCGCTTGCGCTTGGCGCACCCCTTTGCCCGAAAGCGGGCCGTCGGGCAAACCGTGTTCTGCGTCTTGCTGCTCGCCGTGACGCACTAGGTACAAGTAATGGGCCATCATCATTCCTTTGTCGATCTAGCTCTCGGCAACGCTGCCGAGATCGATACCGGCGAACATCTCTTCGTTGACGGCCCCCACTGCTGCAATAGAGAGGGGTCGTGACGAGAGTTCTTGAGCAAGTTCTTGGATGTCGTCAGCCGTGACCGCAGAGATGCGGGCGATCGAGGCGTCAAGGTCAATAAATTCGCCCAGGGTGAGCTCGCTACGACCGAGGCGCGACATCCGCGAGTCAGAGTCTTCGAGAGCGAGCGCCGATGCTCCCCGCAACTGACCGATCGCGCGACTAATTTCTTCGTCAGTCACGTGTGCGCTGCCGAGCTTGTGGAACTCCTCGAGCATGAGCTCTGTGACTTGGCTGACCTTGGCGGGCGAGCAACCGGCGTAGATACCGAAGACGCCGGCGTCGGAATAACTCGGCGAGAACGAGTACACGGAGTACGCGAGACCGCGCTTTTCGCGCACCTCTTGGAAGAGTCGCGACGACATGCCGCTACCCAAGATGGAGTTCAGCACCGTCATCGTGGCGCGTCGGCTGTCGGTTGCCGAGAGCCCTTCGACACCCGCGATGATGTTGGCCTGCTCGATGGGGCGCTGTGTCACGTGCAGGCGCTGGCCAGGAGTGAGCACGGTGGATTGCGCGCTACCCGAGAGGTCACGGCGGGCAACCGGCGAGGCTTCCGTCGAGAGATCCCAGCCCGCTGCGACGAGGCAAGAGGATATGGCAGCCACAAGCTCATCGTGGTTGACCGCTCCCGCCACCGTAATCACGAGATCTTGGGGACGGTAGTTCGACTGATAGTGATCCCACACCGCGTCACGCGAGATCGCGTTGATCGTGTCGGGGTTGCCACCGATCGGGCGACCGAGCGGATGCGCGCCAAAGACGGCTTCAAAGTAACGCTCGCTCGCTACATCGGTGGGGTCGTCATCCGCCATCGCCAGCTCTTCGAGAATCACCCCGCGCTCGTTCGCGAACTCCGTGGGATCGATCAAGCTCGAGGTGAGCATGTCGCCAATGACTTCGATCGCCATGGGCAAGTCGATGTCTTGCACCTTGGCGTAGTAGCAGGTGTACTCCTTGGCCGTCATCGCATTGTGCTCGCCGCCGACAGCATCGAAGCTCACCGCAATGTCGAGAGCAGAGCGCGAGGCCGTGCCTTTGAAGAGTAAGTGCTCGAGAAAGTGCGTTGCACCGTACGTCTCGGGGTGCTCGTCGCGGGAGCCCGCCGCTACCCAGTAGCCGACCGTCGCACTGCGCGCACCCGGTACTTGCTCACTCAGGATGCGCACACCGCTCGGCAAAACAGTTCTACGAACGAGACTGTCGCCGGTTGCGGTGAACGACAGTTCGGGAAGGTCAAGAGGAAGAATCACAGCGTCGCTCATCACCTATGAGCCTACGTCATTACTGCCCTTGCAGCGCCTGATGCTCAGGGACCCTGCAGATCCATCCCCCAAACTGGGGGCTGAAAATGAGGACAGACAGACTTGTCTGTATGTCCTCACGTGCTAATGTTCTTTGTAGGCACCCGAAGCCAATAACCCATCACCGGGACCCGAACCCGGTGATGTAAAACCTGCGACCTGGACCCGAATCAGGCCGTGAAAATAAACCGCGTCGCTTGAACCCGAAATCTTGCGATGCACATAGTGGGGAAATGTTCCTGATCCGAACCTCCACGGAAGGAGTGCGCTGCGATGGTATTTGAGACACCAGAGACTGCGCAGCGCGCTCCGGCCAAAGGCCGCATCCTCGAGACGGCCAACACACTCTTCTACCAAGACGGCATTCTGAACGTCGGCGTAGACCGCATCATCGCTCAGTCGAGCGTGACCAAGGCTACGTTCTACAAGCACTACCGCTCAAAAGATAACCTCATCCTTGAGTACGTCAAGAGCCGCCGCGCTGCTGTAGAAGCCGAAACGCAGTCGATCATCGACAACGCCGCCTCACCCCACGACGCCGTTCTTGGCCTCCTGGAGTCAGTCGCTGGCGAACTCACGAAGCCCGATTTTCGTGGTTGCCCTTTCCTCAACGTGGTCGCAGAGTTCCCCGACCCGACTCATCCTGTTCGCGTACTGATCTCCGATCACCGCGACTGGTACAACGAGTCGCTCTACGAACTCATGCGCGCTGCAGAGCATCCCTTCGCCGGAGATGCCGCTGACGAACTCATGCTTGCCAAGGATGGCGCTCTCGCTGGCGGTTACGCCGGAGACACCATTGCTGCCGGCGCCGCCATGGCTCGCGTCGTCAAGCGCGTACTCAGCGACGCCGTCAAGGTCTAACGCAGCATCGTCACGTCGCAGAGCGACTACGACGCAGCACGGAACATCAGGTACTTAGCGCTCGATGCACACTCGAACGACGCTGAACGCTGCGGCGCACGCTAGTGCCCCTCGCTGGCGGCTCGTAGCTCCCGCTAGTAGCTAGAGACGCGGTCGAGCTCTGCTGACTGGTGTCGCGTCAGTTGAACGCGGGCTGCCGCGATCAGTTCCGGTACTTGCTCTGCACGACTCGCGCTCACGACGGGCGCGACCACACCTGGCTTGTTCAACAACCACGCGAGTGCAATTGTGGCCACGCTCTCATCTTGCTCTTCGGCAACCTCATCGAGAGCGTTCAAGATCTTGATTCCGCGACGACGCAAGTACTGCGCAGCGTCGTGGCCGCGAGAGTTGAGAGCAAGATCAGCACGCTGACGGTACTTGCCGCTCAGGAAACCGCTAGCTAGTGCAAAGCGAGGCATAACGCCCAGACCTTGGATCGCCGCGACGTGAGCGAGCCCCGTTTCATACTCTTGGCGGTGGAGAAGGTTGTAGTGGGCTTGCACGGCGACCATGGGAGCAACCCCCATCTGGCCGCACGCGATGCGCGCTTGAATGAGCCGATTGCCCGTGTGATCAGAGCCACCGAAGTAGCGCACTTTGCCCTCGCCGATCAATTCATCGACAGCGAGCAAGGTTTCGTCAAAGTCGACCGACTCATCGTCGACGTGCAGATACAGCAGGTCGATGTGCGAGGTACCCAATCTCGCGAGCGAGGCATCCACGGAACGCTTGATCGCCGCGGCATCCATACCGGGATTGTCGCGGCTCTTACCTACCTTGGTAGCAACCACGATTTGATCGCGATTGCGCCGGGTGCGCATCCACTTGCCAATCATGAGCTCGCTGCGACCCGAGGCGTACGAGTCGGCGGTGTCGAGGAAGTTACCTCCGCCGTCGGCAAAGGTGTTCAAAATGGAGGTGGTGGCCGCGTCATCTGCGGTCCACCCGAAGATGTTGCCGCTGAGTGCGAGAGGCAAAACACGAAGGTCGGAAGAACCGATGACTCGAGTCGAAAAATGCTGCCCCGTTACTGGGCGCACACGAGTGGAACCCGGCAGTGATCGCGTCGGGTGCACTTGCGTCATAACGGCCTCCCACAAGGCTTTTGGTAAGAATATGCCGCCAACACCGCAAATACGCGGAGGACAGACAGATCGTTACTAGTCCGTGTCGAAGTGACTCATTTTTCCTCCGGTGCAGCCCGGCACAGTGTCGGCGTCACGTCATTCTCGCCATAATGGCCACAGTTCCATTTCAGCAAGCGAGAGGACCGACGCCGTGAATGACCCCAACTGGAAACTGCCCGAAGTACCGTCGTTCACCCTAGAGAGCCCCGATTTTGAACCCGGCGGTGAGCTGCCAACCTTCGCGCGCTCCGGCATCGCAAATGCGGGAGGCGAAGATCGCTCCCCCACTCTGCACTGGCACGGCTTTCCCTCGGGAACGAAGAGCTTCGTGCTCACCGTTTTCGATCCGGATGCGCCTACCGGTAGCGGTTGGTGGCACTGGGTTGTCTACAACATTCCCGCGTCCGTGGAATCGCTCCCCCAGGATGCTGGAAATCCGGACTCGCAACTCATGCCTCATGGCGCGATTACGGTGGCCAACGAACTTCGCCTCGAAGCATTTCAGGGTGCTGCGCCGCCAGCCGGCCACGGACCCCACCGTTACGTCTTCACGGTGAGCGCACTCAACGTTGAACGCCTCGACCTAGCCGAGGGCAGCACGCCCGCCATGCTGGGCTTTGTGCTTCGCGACCACATCGTGGCGCGAGCACAACTGATTGGGTACTCGAGCACCGAAGCCGCGTAGACGCCCGGGTTTCGCGAGCACGATAAACACCCGCATGGGCATGCGGGTCATCAGGAGAACGCGATGGGCTCTGCTTAGGTGTTACGGCGGTAGTAGTGCGGAACGCGTTCGTAGCCTCGGCTGCGCATCTTCGCGACAACCACGCTGACGACCACGACGACAACAACGATGCCGAGGGCTGCCCAGAGGTACCATGCGGTCTCAAGCCACAGGAGCATGTCGCTCATGAAGGCGTCGAGAGGTGTAGTGATTCGGGTCACTCGCTCAGGATAGTGGCATGGAGTACCGATAGCGGGACCCAATCGAAGGGCAGACTAGGGTGACTACCCCCATTTTCACTGGGATGTGAAAAAGAAATTTTCCTACCCGACACGCAGTTGCCACATTAACGACTCAGCGCCCATCCTCACGGAGAATGGGCGCTGAGTGTGACCTGCGTTTAGCGGGACTTAGCTTTCGTCAGCGGGAGCCGCTGCTTCTGCGTCAGCCTCGTCAGTGACGGGTGCGAGCGAGAGCTTGCCGCGGTCATCGATCTTGGTGATCTCAACCTGAATCTTCTGGCCGACTCCGAGTACGTCTTCGACGTTCTCGACACGCTTGCCACCGGCGAGCTTGCGAACCTCAGAGATGTGCAGCAGTCCGTCCTTGCCCGGGGTGAGCGATACGAAGGCACCGAAGGTAGCGATCTTGACGACCGTACCCAAGAAGCGTTCGCCAACCTCAGGGTTGAGCGGGTTCGCGATGGCGTTGACCGCCGCGCGTGCAGCCTCGGCAGAAGGACCATCGACAGCGCCGATGTAGACCGTTCCGTCATCCTCAATCGAGATGTCGGCTCCGGTGTCATCCTGAATCTGGTTGATGTTCTTGCCCTTGGGCCCGATGAGCTCACCGATCTTGTCGATCGGGATCTGAACCGAGATCACGCGAGGAGCCGTGGGAGCCATCTCGTCGGGAGCGTCGATTGCAGCGTTGATCACCGAAAGAATCGCGGTACGCGCTTCCTTTGCCTGCTTGAGTGCACCGTCGAGAACTGACGACGGCAGACCAGCGAGCTTGGTGTCGAGCTGGATAGCGGTGATGAACTCACTCGTACCGGCAACCTTGAAGTCCATGTCGCCGAGTGCGTCTTCAGCGCCGAGGATGTCAGTGAGAGCCGCGTAACGCGTCTCGCCGTTGACCTCGTCGGAGATGAGCCCCATGGCGATACCGGCGACGGGTGCGCGCAGCGGCACACCAGCGTTCAGCAGCGACAGAGTCGAAGCACAGACGGAACCCATCGACGTCGAACCGTTGGAACCGAGAGCCTCGGATACCTGGCGGATGGCGTAAGGGAAGTCTTCACGAGCAGGAAGCACCGGTGCGATAGCGCGCTCGGCAAGGAAGCCGTGCCCGATCTCGCGACGCTTCGGGCTACCAACGCGACCGGTCTCACCAGTCGAGTAGGGCGGGAAGTTGTAGTGGTGCATGTAGCGCTTCTTGGTCACTGGTGCCAGTGAGTCAATCTGCTGCTCCATCTTGAGCATGTTCAGCGTGGTGACACCCAGGATCTGAGTCTCGCCTCGCTGGAAGATAGCCGAACCGTGAACGCGAGGAATGACCTCGACCTCAGCATCGAGCGCACGAATGTCGCTCAAGCCACGGCCGTCGATACGGATGCCCTCGGTGAGTACGCGGGTGCGCATGACCTTCTTGCTGACGGCCTTGTACGCTCCGCCAACCATGCCGAGAACGTCTTCGCTGAGTTCTTCAGCGTCAACCTTGGACTGAACTTCAGCCTTGACGCGAGCCTTGAGCTCGTCATCAGCGGTCTGGCGCTCGATCTTGTCGGCGATCTTGTAGACGTCGCGAAGCTCAGCTTCAGCGATTTCGCTGACCGCGTTGTACGCCTGGTCGGAGTACGGCGGGAAGAGCTTGAACTCGGCAACAGGCTTGGCAGCCTTGTTGGCGACCTCGAGCTGAGCCTTGACGAGCTGCTTGAGGAAGGGCTTCGATGCTTCGAGGCCCTGAGCAACAACAGCCTCGTCGGGCTTCGTGGCGCCCGCCTTGATGAGCTCCCAGCTGTTCTCGGTAGCTTCTGCTTCCACCATCATGATGGCGATGTCTTCTTCACCCTGGTCGTTGGTGACCATGCGGCCAGCAACAGTGAGGTCGAAGACAGCGTCAGCAAGCTGGCTGTGCTTCGGGAAGGCAACCCACTGGTCGTTGATCAGAGCCATGCGGATGCCGGCAACCGGACCATAGAACGGAAGTCCTGAGATCTGGGTGCTGAGCGATGCGGCGTTGATCGAGAGTGCGTCGTAGAACTCGTCCGGAGCGATGCTCAGAACGGTGATGACGATCTGAACTTCGTTGCGGAGGCCCTCAACGAAGGTCGGACGCATCGGACGGTCAATGAGACGGCAAACGAGAATCGCTTCCGTCGAGGGACGACCCTCGCGGCGGAAGAAGCTTCCGGGGATCTTGCCGGCAGCGTACGAACGCTCTTCGACATCCACGGTGAGCGGGAAGAAGTCGAAGCCTTCACGCGGGTGCTTACCCGCGCTCGTGGCGCTCAAGATCATGGTTTCTTCGTCGAGGTACGCAGCAACGGCACCCTGTGCCTGCTGAGCGAGTCGACCGGTTTCGAAGCGCACGGTGCGCTTGCCGAACTTGCCGTTATCGAGAACGGCTTCGGCGAATGTGATTTCTGGACCCTCCATGCGGGGGTTTCTCCTTTGTTTTACGTCGCGCACCCGTGTGGTGTGCGACTCGTCAAGGAGCAGGAGCGGGCAGAAGGACGCGATGGTTCACGCGCATGCCTAGAGTGGCGGCGCGTGTCTGGCCAACAGTAGAAAGCCTCCGAACGACTCGGAAAATTACCACCGGTGACCAGCTTCTTGCCAGCCTGCTCCGTTTGTTGCCCTACAACAACGTGGGCAACTGTGGATAATCGTAGCACCGAGGGTCTGGGAAGCCCTAGAGATTGGACCGCGACACGGTTTCGGTGCCTGCTGCCATGCGGGTGGTTTACGCTGACGGGTATGGAACCCACAGAAGAAACACCCTCTGCGAGCGAAGAGAACAAGCGCAGGTTCCGCGAGGCGCTTGATCGCAAGCAGGGCAAGCAAACCGCACGCCCCGGTCACTTGGATGCCGAATCGGCTATCCATGGCACGCAAGATCGCGCTGATCACAAGCGCGACTTCCGCCGCAAAACCGGATAACGCAGCGACACAAGATAACGCAGCACAAAGACCGTTGCCGCCCGGCGACACCGGATGATTACCTCATCACGGAGTTCGCCGAGCAGCGCGGTCTTTTCTGGTTTCCAGGCCTGCTCGCTGCCTGAGGTGCGGGTGCCCTCGCGCGATTACTGTGCGCCGAAGCTCCCCACCGGGCTAAAACCTTCTGGCAGAGCGAATGGATCAACGATCCGGTCTGAACGGTCGGACACTGCGGCGAGCGCCGCCAGTTCCCCCGCGGCTCGCGCGATCCGAGCCGGCAGGGTTCCCGAACTGCCTTCTCCCCCGCTTCCCCAGTCCGCGGATGCCGCATATACGCCTGTCGGCACGGCCACGGCGTGAAGGTAGCTGAAGAGCGGTCGCATTGCATAGTCGATCGCGAGGGAATGGCGATCTGTTCCACCGGTCGCTCCGAGCAGCACCGGCAGATCCGTCAACGATTGCGGGTCGAGCACGTCAATGAATGACTTAAACAGCCCGCTGTAGCTCGTCGTGAAGATGGGCGTGACGGCAATAAGCCCGTCGGCGCCCGTGACAGCGGCGATCGCTTCGTCGAGCTTGGTGCTCGGGAAGCCCGTGAGTAGGTTGTTCGTCACATCGTGTGCGAGGTCGCGCAGCTCAATGACCGTCACTTCGGCTTCGATACCGCGGTCGCGCAGGTCGGTGACGGTTGCTTCGGTGAGACGGTCGGCGAGTAATCGGGTGGACGATGGCTGGCTGAGGCCAGCAGCGATGACGGCAATCTTCTTGACGTCGGACATGATGTGCTTCTTTCTGGGGAGCTAGTGAAGTGGGTGCGAGCCGGTAGGGGAGCTAGACGGTTGCCGGGGCGCCGGCCGCGGAGGGAGCGAGAGCCGCGTCACGCTTGGCGACGAGCGAAGCGTGAGTCGGGGCATCCGGAACCTCGGCCGGGCGGTTGGTGGCAAACTCCTTGCGAAGAACGGGAACGACCTCTTCGCCGAGAATGTCGAGCTGCTCGAGAACGGTCTTGAGCGGCAGTCCAGCGTGATCCATGAGGAAGAGCTGGCGCTGGTAGTCGCCAAAGTGTTCACGCATGCCGGCGTACTTGTCGATGACCTCTTGTGGGCTGCCCACAGCGAGCGGCGTCTGGTCGGTGAAGTCCTCCATCGAGGGGCCGTGGCCATACACGGGAGCATTGTCGAAGTACGGGCGGAACTCTGCCTTGGCTGCCTGTGAGTTGCTGCGCATGAAGGCTTGACCGCCGAGCCCCACAATGGCCTGCGCTGCCGTGCCGTGGCCGTAGTGCTCAAAGCGCTGACGGTAGTAGCCCACAAGACGCATGTAGTGCTCTTTGGGCCAGAAGATGTTGTTCGCAAAGAAGCCGTCACCGTAATAGGCGGCCTGCTCCGCGATCTCGGGGCTGCGGATCGAGCCGTGCCATACAAAGGGAGGCACACCATCCAAGGGTCGCGGCGTCGACTGGAAACCTTGCAGCGGTGTGCGGTACTTACCCTCCCAGTTCACGCACTCTTCACGCCACAGCTTGTGCAGCAGCGAATAGTTTTCGATGGCGAGCGGGATGCCCTCACGAATGTCTTTGCCAAACCACGGGTAGACCGGCCCGGTGTTGCCGCGCCCCATCATGAGGTCGGTGCGACCGTCCGAGAGGTGCTGAAGCATCGCGTAGTCTTCGGCGATCTTCACCGGGTCGTTGGTCGTGATGAGCGTCGTGCTGGTCGAGAGAATGAGCGTCTCAGTCTGCGCGGCGATGTAGGCGAGTGTCGTGGTGGGGCTCGAAGAGAAGAACGGTGGGTTGTGGTGCTCCCCCAGGGCGAAGACATCGAGTCCGACTTCTTCCGCTTTCTTGGCGATGGTCACGGTGGCCTTGATGCGCTCCGCCTCGGTGGGCGTCGTGCCGTTGGTCGGGTCAGTCGTGATGTCGCTGACGGTGAAAATTCCGAACTGCATGGTGTGCTCCGGTCTCCCAAAATCTGTCTGGATGAATCAGTTATTCCGTTCAACCACGCTGTTTCCCGATAATTCCGGCCTCGTACCGCCAGATGGCGGTTAACGTGCAGTCATCGTGGACTGAGTGGCGGTACTCGCACAGCGCCGCAACGCTCTAGCGTGGAGGCAGGCCGTCACAGTGGCGTGACGCAGACCAATGGAGGTCTCATGACTGCGAACAATGTTCATCCCGCTCCCCCGTTCGACACTGAACTAGCGGCAGTGCTCTCGATTGTGAACGAGCAGCTACCGCCCACCCTCACCCCCGACATGATCGTTCCCCTGCGCACCGGCATGGCAACATCTCTCGACGAACTTCTCGAAGGCCGACCGATTACCCACCGAGAGGAGACCTTTGCGGGCCCCGATGGCGACCTTCTCATCTCTATATTCCAACGCACCGACCATGAGAACGCGGGCCTCGGAATCGTTCACCTTCACCCGGGAGGAATGATCATTGGCGATCGCTTCACCGGCATGGAAACCATACTGGCGTGGGTCGAAGAATTGGATGCGGTGGCGGTGTCGGTCGAGTACCGATTGGCTCCCGAGCATCCTGACCCCGCCCCTATCGACGATTGCTACGCCAGCTTGGTGTGGGCAGCAGACAACGCCGACCGCCTCGGTATCGACTCGACGAAGCTCATTGTTGCCGGTGGCAGCGCTGGTGGCGGCCTAGCTGCGGGAACTGCGCTGCTAGCTCGCGACCGCCAAGGGCCAGCTCTGGCCGCCCAAATGCTGATTTACCCGATGCTCGATGATCGCAACGAGACCGTGTCGAGTCATCAAATCGACGGCACAGGTGTCTGGGACCGCGGCAGCAACGACACCGGCTGGGATGCTTTGCTCGGCAACCGCCGCAAGACCGATGACGTCTCCATCTACGCTGCTCCTGCCCGGGCCACCGACCTCAGCAATCTGCCCCCGGCGTTCATCGACGTAGGAACATCAGAGGTATTCCGCGATGAGGATGTTGCCTATGCCTCAGCCATCTGGGCAGCGGGCGGGCACTGTGAACTGCACGTGTGGCCCGGCGGGTTCCATGGCTATGACTCGATGGCTCCGTTTGCGGCGCTATCGGTTGCCACGCAAGATGCACGACTCAGCTGGTTGCGCCGCACGCTCGGCCTCTAATCACCCACCGGCACACCCCAGCATCGCTGTGGTTCGAGCCCTACCGCGACTGTCTGTTCTCGCAGGGCCGCAATAGAGTAGGGCTCGAACCACAGAGGGCGGAACGAGAATGCAAGAACTAGCCGGACGCTTGAAGGCGCTCGACCCCGAGGCCAGCGAAACCTTGCGGGTGATCTCATACTTCGACGCGTTGACTGCCGGTCATGCCAACGCCGAGGTTCTTGTTCGCGGCGCGAGCATGCTGGCCGGATGCCCCGCCGGGGTGGCCTCGCCGTCACTCAGCCTGCGAGTCGACGAGCGTGGACGCCGCAGTGCCGATCCGGGCTCCCCCGCTTCTTGGCCAGCCCGAAGCCTTACCGGTGGAGGGACGGTCTGGATCGAACGCGATGGCGGCGCTCACGCGAACGACGACATGATTCTCGAACGCGTCGCGCTCGCCCTCAGCATCCTCGTCGAACGCACCGCCCCTGCCGAAGCACTACGCAATCCCGTCGAGACCATTCTCGACCCCACCGAAACCGTCGAGCACCGCCAAGCCGCAGCCCACTCTCTGCACTTGGTCACCACTACGCGCTACCGCGTGATCACTCAGCCAGCAAGCGCCACGACAGTCGCTGCGGGCCCTGCTGCCGTGATGACAACCATTGCTGGCGCCGTTCGCGCCGAAATCGTGCTCAGCACGGATGCCGTGGCAGCAGAGCGCGCCGGCGTCGGCATCGCTGCCTCCCCCGCCGATCTGGTGCGCTCGTGGCTCTCGGCACTCACCGCGCTACGCCTGACCTCCGATCATGAGCCCGTGCTGTATGGCGACGATCTTGGTTCGCTGTTGCTTCTCGCCGAGATCAGTCCCGCCGGAGCTCCCGAGAATTGCGACCTTCAGTCGCTCGGCGTCGTGATTCGCGATACCCCGCGCATCGTGCCGATGCTCGACACTCTCTCCGCGAGCGAGAGTCTTCGGGCGGCGGCAGCGACTCTCGGTTTTCACCACTCGACGGTGCAGTCAAGGGCGGAGGAGTTGAGCGCGAAACTCGGCTTCGACGTGCGCACGTCGCGCGGTCGCACCCGGCTCTCCGTGGCTCTCGCTCTTCACCGGCTTGAGACCACGCACTTCGACTAATCGGAGTGCGGGCTCAAGGCGAGCGGGTGCGGCAGCGGCGTTCGCTAGGCCTCGGTCGAGAGCTGACCGCGCACGATGGAGTCACCGGAGTGAGCCGGGTTTCCGTCGAACAGTTCCTCTGAGATGTCCACGAGGTCATAACTCGAGATATCGAGGCCGTCGGGAACCGTGAACTGACCTGACGTACCTTCAACGATTCCGAGGCTGACGAGAGCCGTGGCATCCGTCGTAATCAACCACACTTCGCGGTATCCGCCGTCGGTCGCGGGAGCATCGAAGTTCACGTCGATGACGCGCGTGCCATCGGGCAGCTGCTCAAGCTTGGCTTCACCCGTGGAATCTGGCCAGGCTGGAAAGGCTTCGAGGGTTGCGCTTGCGAGGATGGTCGGCTGTGGGGCGGGACTGAAAGTTGCCCACAGCGCGGTACCGGCGCTCGCGACCAGGGCGACGGCGGCCGCTGCAGCAACAAAGCCGATCCACGGGCGGCGACGGCGCTCGGCGAGAGAGTGCACAGTGCCACTTTCCGCAATATTCGTTGCGGTTGACGCGTCCACCGCGACATCGTCTCGTTCGACGCGTTGCTGGGCCAGTTCATCGCGGGGCACCCTGTCGTCAGCATCGCCAACAACGGGGGCGGATGTCGCGCTTGCGTCTTCTGCCGTCAGCGCCAACTCATCGCTGATGCGATCCCAGACGCGCGAGGGAGCTTCGAGCAGCTCACCAGCATCGAAAGTGGAACGGCCGATCAGTGCAGCACGGGCAAGGATTTCGATCTCGCGGCGGCACTGGTCACATTCGCTCACGTGCACGCTGTCTTCGGGGAGGGCAACTTGCTCGCCCAGGGCGAGCAGCGCAAGGACCTCAGGATCAACGTGTCGCATAGGTCGCCTCCAATCGTGTTCGCATCCGTTGCAGACTGCGCCGGATATGGCTCTTGACCGTTCCTAAAGGTAGTTCGAGACGGTCGGCTATTTGGTTGTGGGTGAGATCGTCGAAAAACGCTAATCGCATGATGGCTTGAGCATCCGGCTCGAGGCGCGAGATCTCGTCGGCGACCATCAGCGTGTCGGCCAAGTCGAAGTCTTCCACAACGGCTTCTCCCCGCGATGTCGTTGACGCCAGTTCTTCTTGAAGCCGGCGAATCCGAGCGCGAGCTTCGTGAGTGTCGGCGATCTTGTTCTTGGTGATTCCGACGAGCCACGCCGACAGGCTCGATCGTTCAGGCTTGAAACTTGAGCGCCCGGTCCAGGCTGAGACGAAGACTTTTTGAGTGACGTCTTCTGCATCGCCGCGATCTCCAAGCGAGCGAACAGCCAGCGTGAAGACGAGCGATGACCACCGCTTGTACACTTCCGCGAGCGCCGGTTCGTCGCCAGCGATGAACGCCTGCGTCATGCGGGCTTCGTCTGCGGCTTCGTCGTCCGTCATAGCTCTCCGGTTAAGAATGTCGTTCATAGCGGGTTGGCAATCGCTACAACGTTGTCAGAGTATTGCCGCACATTTTCGTCGAACTGTCCACCGCAGGTGAGGAGCACGATGCGCGGCGCCCCATCTCGGTCAAAGACTTGATCCAGGGGAACCTGTTCTTTTTGCACACTTTGCACCGATTCGAGTTGATAGCGGTGATCGACGCCATCGTCGGTCGTCACAATGATCTCCGCTTCAGCTGGCATCGATGCAAGCTGCGCAAATGGTCCAAGACCTTGAACAAAGTCGTCGACATGGGCTGTGATCACTGTCGAGCCCGTGTCGCTGCTGGGAGAGGAACCGTACTTGTACCACCCTGCGACCGTAATGTTCTCTGGAATCTCCATGAAGCCGTCGGGCTGAATGCCCACGGGAGCAATCGAAATATCGACTCCCACGGAAGGAATTTGGATGCGAACCGGGGCAGCAAGCTGCTCGACCGGCGCAATTTCGCTCGACTGGCGGGGCACATCAATCTCTGCCGTGGGCAGTGGCGCCGGCACCGGGGCGATGGATTCTGCTGGGGCTGCAGCACAACCAGCAAGGAGAAGCGCCATGACCGCGAGGGCTAGGGTTCTCGGGGCCATGACGTTCTCCTTGCTGGGGTGTGTGAGTGCTGGTCGTACTGGGTCGTGCTGTGGAGGTTGTGCTGGGACTACTTCGCTGCGCGTGCGGCGGAGGGTCGGGTCGCGGCGAATCCCCCGAGAGCAAGGAGTGCTGCGAGGCCACCGAGACCGGCAACGAGGATGCCGTTGTTGTTGTCAGCGGCGAGTCCTGCGGTTCCGGCGTCTACTCCGCCGGGAGTCGAGTGCAGACCATCAATGGTCTGTACTGCGAGGGTGAGGTTGTCGTCTTCGGCACTGCCCCAGGCGTACACGATCGTGTTAACACCTTCGGCGATTTCGACGTCAGCCGGGCCAATGACGGGGTCAGTAGTTCCGGTGAGCGCAACAGCGGCGGAGATCGTTCCCGTAGCGAGGTCAGCTTTCACTTCGTCAGGGTTGCTCAGATTTTCGAATGCGGCGGCGCCGTTGGCGAGTACGTCAACAGCGGGGGCTGCCGCCGTGTGGCGAACAGTCAGTCGACCTTCACCCGCAGCAACAGTGCTCAGATCGTTGGTGAAGAGGCTGGCCGTGGGGTCACCCGATTCATCGAGGTGAGCCACCGCGGTGTAGCTCGTGTTGGCTTCGAGCGTGAGGTCGATCGGGCCAATGGCGGGCGACGAGTCGTCGGCTGCATCGGAGGCGGTGATGGCAACCGTGTAGGTGTCGGCCGGGAGATCGAGAGGGCCTGCGAGGTCACCGGGCTCGAAGTCGTCGAGGGTAAGTTCGCCGTTGACGTACACGTCGACGGTGAGTCCCGGCACTGCGTGCAGAACGTACAGGTCAGCGGTGGTGTCCGAGATGGCGTTGGCGGGGATGGCGACTCCTACGGCGGCAATCGCTCCGGCGGCTACACCGGCAAAAATTTTGTTTCGCACTGTTCTTGTCCTCTCATGGTCGGGCGTAAATCGCCTTACATGGAGTACTTCTGGCTGAACCCCTGTTTTGGATGCAGCAATTTCAAAAAACTTTAAAGTTTCTCTTCTGGGGCCGCCGGTGCGGCTCCCTCGCGTGCGGCATCCGGGCCCGCTGGGGTAGCCGTGACGCCAGCCTTTCGGCGCCAACCGAGCCACGCCATGATGATCGCTCCGACGATGAGCGCCCAGAACGCGGAGCCAATTCCGATCACGGTGATGCCCGACGCAGCAACGAGGAACGTGGCGATGGCCGCGATGCGGTGCTCGGGAGCATCCAGAGCAGTACGCACCGAGGTGATGAGAGCACCGATGACAGCGAGCCCCGCGATGGCCACGACAACGATGGGAGGCGCTACCGAGACGAGGGCGGTGGCGAAACCGGCCCCCAGACCGATCACAACGTAAGTGATGCCCGCCGCCACGGAAGCAATCCAGCGGCGCTTGGGGTCATCGTGCGCCTCCTCGCTCGCCGTGAGCGCTGCCGTAATAGCGGCGAGGTTGAGGGCGTGACCGCCGAAGAACGCACTCGCGGCAGAGGCGGCACCGGTAACAGTGAGGGCGGGGCCGGCGGGAACCGCATAGCCGTAGGTACGCATGACCGTGAAGCCCGGCACGTTCTGCCCCGCCATCGTGACGATGAACAGCGGGATGCCGAGGCTGACGATCAGAATCGGGTCGAAGACCGGCACAACGGGCGTGAGCTGTGGCACCACGGCGGCATCGCCGAACAGGCTGCCGTCGGTCGTGAGCGCGATAGCAACGATCGCTGCGACGAGCGCTCCCGGCACAGCCCACCGCGGTGAAACCTTCAACAGGATCAACCACACTACGACCATCGGAATGCCCAACCAGGGGTACTCCACCGACGCGGTAATCGGTGCAAGACAAATCGGGAACAGGATGCCCGCGAGCATCGCACTCGCGATCGGTTGCGGAATTCGCGTGATGAGCCGCCCCAACGCGGGAACCAATCCGCACACCATTATGAGCACGCCGCACACGATGAAGGCACCGACCGCGGCCTGAAACTCAACGTCTCCCTGCGCCGCAACGATCAGCAGTGCGGCACCGGGAGTCGACCAGGCGACCGTGATCGGCATCCGGTAGCCCCACGCCAGCCCAATCGTGACGAGCCCCATCATGACCGTCAGAATCAACAGGCCAGATGCTGCCTGGTCGTCACTCGCGCCGACCGCGTGCAGCCCAGCGATCACGAGGGTGAACGACGATGCAAAGCCCGCGATACCGGCGATGACGCCGGTCGAAAAGAGCTGGAAAATGGCGGATGCCTCTCTAGAGCGTGAGCACAATCTTGCCGCGGGAGTGGCCTTCGAGAAGCTTGGCGTAGGCCTCAGAGACCTGCTCGAGCGGGAACACCGAATCGATCGGAACCTCAACGGTTCCGGCAGCAACGAGGGCAGCAATCGACGCGAGGTCGGCCGGGGTCGCCCCCGCAGCACCGACACCCGAGGTGCCGTACTCCGAGACCGCAGCGTAATCAGCGATCGTGTTGACGCGGTCGGCCGGGGCACCCAGCGCTAGCGCAGCATCCACTGTTTCGCGGCCGTTGTTGTCGAGCGCAGCGGTGACACCTTCGGGGCTGATCTCGAGGATGCGCTCGACCATGCCCTCGCCGTACGCGACGGGGTGGATGCCGAGCGAACGCAGGAACTCATGGTTCGATGCGCTGGCGGAGCCAATCACTTTCGCACCCTTGAGCTTGGCGAGCTGAGCGGCGATGACGCCGACTCCACCCGCCGCGGCGCTCACGAGAACGGTGTCGGCCTCCGTGAGGGCGACAGCTTCGACGCTCGCCCAGGCCGTACGACCGGCGATATCGAGGCCACCCGCCTGTTCCCAACTTAAATCAGCCGGCTTGCGAACGAGCTTGGCCTCGGGAACAACAACGAAATCTGCTTGACCGCTGAAGCCCTTGCCACCGAGCACTTCGTCGCCAACAGCCCACTGGTCGACTCCCGCGCCCACTTCGTCGACGACACCGGCGAAGTCATTGCCGTTGCCACTCGGGAATTCCACGCTCTGGGGACTAGCAGTGCGCGCCCCGCTAAAAACCTTCGCGTCGAAGGGATTGATGCCGGCGCACTTCACCCGCACCCGCACCTCGCCCTCGCCCGCGCGAGGTTCGGTAACTTCGGAAATCGTGAGCACTTCAGGCCCACCGAGCTGAGAGTAAGTAACACGACGCGACATGCTCCGAGCCTAACCGGTGCGTCGCAGTTGCACACAGAGGCAATCCAACTGGGAGAATAGGCAGCGTAAAGCACGCATTGACAACTCTGGTTAGGACCATAATGAGCTCGTCTAACAGCACCACCCCCCGCCCCGTCTCGGCTGAAGATCTTCTCCCCGGGCTCCTGCGCGTTCACCGCGGACAACTCATGGGCGTCGCCGTGATCGGGCTTGTGCTCGGAGTCATCGGGCTGCTGTTCCCCGGAGCGACCTTGCTCACCATCGCGGTGCTCTTTGGCATTTACCTCATCGCGTCGGGCATGTACCGGGTGACCGCCGCTTTCGTCGCGAACAATCTTGACTCCCCGATGCGCTGGACCACTGGTCTGCTCGGACTCCTCATCGTGATCGCCGGCATCCTGTGCCTCGCGAACCCGTTCCAGACGCTCATCGCGCTCGCCCTCGTGATCGGAATCGGCTGGATTCTCGAAGGAGTCGTCGACCTCGTCGGTGGAGTGCGCGGCACCATCCACCCGCGCTGGTTCGGCTGGGTCAGCGGCATCGTCTCGATGGCCGCCGGCGTAGCGATGTTCGTGCTCCCCGCCGCCGGCGTCTTCTCTCTCGTCGCTATTGGCGCCGTGCTCATGATCGCCGTGAGCCTCACCACCTTGCTCACGCTGCCGCGCAAGCCCAAGACCGCTGCTACCAGCGCACCGGTTACCGCCGAATAAGCAACACGCTCACAGCAACAACAAAGGCCGCCATCGCAATGCGATGACGGCCTTTGGCAAGTGTGACGAGTCGACTAGCGGCGCAGTCCCAGCTTCTCAATCAGCGTACGGTAACGCGTGATGTCAACGTTCTGCAGGTAACCCAGCAGACGACGACGCTGACCAACAAGAAGAAGCAGTCCACGACGTGAGTGGTGGTCATGCTTGTGCATCTTGAGGTGTTCCGTGAGGTCGAGGATGCGACGAGTCATCATCGCGATCTGGACCTCGGGGGATCCCGTGTCACCTGGGTGGGTTGCGTACTCTTCGATGATCGCCTTCTTGATGCTTGCTTCTAGAGCCATAAGGTGATCCCCTTTCTAGTCGTTGCGCGGTGCCCATAGCTGAAATGCTTGAGCTCTCTTTATCCGCGGCCGTTAGACGGCAACCTTGAAAGTTTAGCAGAGGCAGGGCTCCTGCAGTACTACCCAGCGAAGAGAGCAACAATCGCGGGAATCGCGAACGCCACCATCGTGACGGTGGCCGCGAGCGCAACCGCTCCCCCGACGGCGATCCACAGCCGGTAGCGGCGGCGGGCTGCATCCACTTCACTCCGCAGTCGTTCGAAGCGAGCGGTGAGCCGAACGCTCGGGCCCGTGACCGCGGGGCGTGCGGTCCAGCCGCTGAGACGCCCGGCGACGGGAACCAGAGCGGCGACTTCAGCCCGAGAATAGACAGCTTCGCGACGAATGAGCCAAGCCGCAAGATCCTGGAGAGGCAGAACTGGAACCGGCGCCTTCATGCGACCACGAACCAGTTCGGAGGTTCCGGTGAGCGTGACGAGCGGACGCACCTGCACGGAGGCTGCGCCCAGGGCGGCGAACGAATCAGTGAGGCGCTCGGCCAAGATCGTGGCATCGCGCACGGACGCTACGCGGCGACCGTTGATGAGGATCATGCGCCCGGCAGTGACCGCTTTCGCACCCGGATGCCGCTGGCTGCACACAGCGAAGACTCCCGCCGGGCCGAGAACGACGTGATCCGCGCCAACGCTCGCATCGCCGCCGTCAGTGGAGCCGGCAATGAACCAATCGGCACCCAGCGCAGCGAGTGCGACGGCAGATTCGAGCTCTCCCACGCCATGGGCGTACACCGCGCTGGCTTCGGCCGAGAGCGGGCTCGCGCCGCGGAGTCGCTGAAACCACGTGCGCGGCTCGAGATCCCGCTGAGCTCGAAGGCACGCAGCCATCGCCAAACCGAATCCGGAATCCTCGGTGGAGGATGCCGGAGCGCGGCTTTCGTGTGCCTTGTCGCCCACTCGATCCCCCAACATTGTTCTGTGAGAGATTATCTCGCGTTCGACGATCGCCCAACTCGGCAACCGACACCGTCGGTGCGCTCTAGGCTGAGACAATGAACGTCGCCCCCATGCTTGATCTGCTACTCGTGGGCGTCTTGCTGGGCTACGCGATCTACGGCATCAGAATCGGCCTCACCCGCAGTATTTTTGTTATCGCTGGTGTTGCCGTCGGCGTCTTCTTGGCGATGCTCTTCGCTCAAAACATTGCGCAGCTGGCCTCAGTTCCGCAGGTGCGGGTACTTGTGGCGGTGTCGGTAGCCATCGCCCTCGTTGCCGTGGGTCACGCTGTGGGTTCTGCCGCAGGCAAAGCGATTCAAGTGTCGATCGAAACACGAGTTCTTCGTGGTGCTGATCGTGCGGTGGGCGGGCTCGCGATCTTCGTCGTCGCTGCGCTCGTCATCTCGACGGTGAGCTTCAGCGCCGCGCAATTGGGAGTGCCCGTACTCTCCCGCACGATTTCAGCGTCGTCGGTCATCCGCACCATTCAGGATGTGACGCCCGACGTCGTCGAAGCGAACATCGCCCGCTGGCGAACAGCACTCAGCGACCGCGCCTTGCCTTTGCTCGGCTCGCCTCTCGGCGATCCGAATGCGCAGATTCCCACCATCGACTCCAACAGCCCGGCACTCGCCGCCGCAGCACAGTCCGTTGTGCGCATCACCGGAAACGCCTATGCCTGCGGTCAAGGTCAAACGGGAAGTGGGTTTGTCATCGCACCGGAGCGCATCATGACCAACGCCCATGTCGTTTCGGGCACGTCGGGCCCCGTGGTTGAAGCGCTCAACGGGCAAGTTCTCCCGAGCTCCATTGTGTACTTCGACGCCGTGAATGACTTAGCGGTTCTTGCGGTCCCCGGCCTCACCGCCGACGTGCTCAGGCTCGGAGACACGGCACTCCCCGGCACGAGTACCGCGATTCAGGGATACCCCTACGGCGGCCCGTTCACGACTAACGCGGCTCTCGTGCAGCACGTGAGCACCTTCGAAAGCGCCGATATCTATGGCGAAGGTGCAGCGGCCCGCGAGGTCTATACGTTGGCGGGCCAGGTGAACCCCGGCAACTCGGGAGGCCCACTGTTGACTCTTGACGGCGATATCGCTGGCACGATTTTTGGCAGCAGTACCGAACAGAGCAACGTGGGCTACGCCCTGACGCTGGATGCTGTTCGCCCCGTAGTCGAGAACGCCGCTGATCTCAGCACCACCGTTTCTAGCGGAGCGTGCATCGCCCACTAGTGGAGCAGCTACACGGCGAGCAGTTCGCGAGTTCTAACGCTCGAAACGCAAGTACTCCGGAGCATTCGGGACTCCCGGGCACGTATCGATCGTCGAGCCGTCGGCGGCGCTAAAAGCGAACCACGACCATTCGTCTCCCAATTTCTTGCCGATCGAACGAGGCACGAGAAAACGCACGGTGGAGCCGGAGAGTTCGGCGTCATCGACATCGAGCTCGTCGGCGTCATCGCGGTCGAATTCGTGCGAAGTGAACTCTTCAATCTCGCTGTCGTCGATCTCGAGCGCGAATTGATACGCGCGGTCGCCATCGGCGCGCTCGGCGTAAATGCCCAGTTGAGCCGACGATCCCTCCCACGGTGCCGCCAGAGTGATCTCCACTTCGACCTCATCACGATCGAATTGCTCGACCCGCGCAGATTCGATGTCGAGCGCTGAGACCTCGGCCGTGTAATCAAAACACTGTGTTCCCGTTGACTCTGCGCTCGGCGGGATCAGCGTCGACTCGGGCGTCGGAACACTCGTTGCCACCGATGACGGTAGCGACGACGCTGCCGCTGGCGTCGCAGTGGCACTCGGCGACGAGGATGCCGCGGCGAGCGTGATCACGACGGTCACGATGACGGCAAAAACAACGAGCGCCACGACAGCCGCCACAACCGGGCCCACCGCAACGCGTCGATGGACGACGGGTTCGGAGGGCTCAGGAGTCACTCGGACACGCTAGCAGTGTTCCCCCGAGCATTCCGCGCCCGAACGAACCCGGTGGCGATCAGAAACTGACCGGCAATGTAAAGCGTCATGATTGCGGCATCCGACTGCCACCAGACTGGGCTCGGTGCGAACAGAGCCCAGCCGAGCGCTGTATCTGACGCCAGAAAGAGAACTGCTCCCGTGGCGATCAGTCGCGACGTCGCTAACGCCGCTGCTGTGGATGCCGCCAACACTGCCCCATAGACCGCGAGCGGAACAAAGAAGAAGCCCAGATCATCGCGCAGCAGGAACAGCAAGCCTGCCCACCAGACAACGAGCAGCAGTGCCAGCATGGGCACCCGGCGCGATTTCACCACGCGGAGAAAAAGCACGAGGTAAAGCGCATGGGCGGCAAAGAACGAGCCGAGCCCGACGAGGAAGCGTGAGCTCGCGGCATCCGACACAAAAATGTCGCCGAGCCACGACAGCGTGAGAGCGGCAAGCAGCAGATAGTCAGGCCACGAGAACGGGCGCCGCCGCACGATAACGACGCCCACCATAAGAGCGGGCATGAGCGAGAACTTGGTGACTACTGCGATGTCAGCCCAACCCGCGGCGAGGCTCACCACATGGAGTCCCGCCACAGCAAGATAGGCGAGAAAGCCTCGAAAAATTAGCACGACCACAGCCTAGGGCCGGTTAGCGTGCGGAGGAATAGTTTCCTGCTGGTCGATTACGACGCCGGCGACGGGCCCGCTCACGTGCTGCGGCCACGCCCAGAGTGACCACCACACCAATCGTCGCTCCGACGGAGTTGGAAACGATGTCGCGCGGGTCAGAGACTCGGGAGGGAATGAACTGCTGCACCCATTCGATTCCCGCCGTCAGCAGAACCGCGAGGCCAAGCGCGAGCCACCATTGGCGCTTGCCGACGAGAAGAACAAAGAACAATCCCACCGGCACAAACAACGCGATGTTCGCCATGAACTCGAGGTCATTGAAAGTGAGCCACTGCGTAGCCTGAAACCGGTCGAGAAAAACTGCCAGCTGCCAGAGCGGACCATCACGTTGGTCGGGGGCTTGCGGGCTCAGCGTCAGCCAAGCCACCACGGCGAGATAGCTGAACGTGGCAGTGCTCAGATAGGGATGACGCCGAAACATTCCCCCATCGTGCCCCACGAGGGCTAAGAAAAGGCTCGACGCGCTAGGAGCCGACGACAAGTGATGCAAAAACGGAGGCGAGCCACCATACCCACAGGAAGGTCCCCACGAGCGCGACCACCACCCAGACGAAGCGGCGAGCACTCGCCCGACGCACATCGTGGTGGATGCGAACGAATTCGCGCGTTATCTCGCGCGAGGCAATCGTCGCTTGCTGCGGAGCGGGCCAGGTGGTGCTTGACTCGGCCACCGTTGAGAGGGTCGCAACCTCCTCCCCCGTGAGCGATGCCCGCGCTGACAGAAGCCACTGCTCAAGCTGCATTGACGTCAATACCCGCACGTCAGCCGGCAGCGCCAGCGTCGAGACCTTGACGGGCTCGACGACCACGAGCACCGGAACGACGTTCACGGGTGAGCCCATTGCCGCGCTGAGAGCGGCGGAAACACGCTGCCCCGCGGCTCGCGCCTCCGTAATGGCCTGACTAACGGTCTTGGCAATAACGAGCTCATCACCATTGATCGCGACATCGTCACCCTGACAATTCACAACAGAAATAGCGAAAACCCCCGCCCGCCCCACGGCGAAGTGATCGAGCGATGTTTCCCCGAGAGGTACTCCGTGGAGAATGTCCCAGCTGTGACCGAGATGGTCAAGAATCGACCCGACGAGTAGCTCGCCGACGGCCCCGCGGTAGTGCGCGCGGCCTTCAGCGGTGAGTGGCGAAAGACCGATGGTGCGCGCAAAAAGACCGCGACGCGCATGGTGCGCTTGCGCCGCGATGACGGCGGCCATGGCTGATTGTCCAGCGATCCGGCCGCGAAGATCGTTATTCTGCGGCACGCAGACCCTCCAGCTCTTCCATGCAGTGAGATGCATGCAGATATACGTTGGGCCGGAGGCTCCCCCGCCTCCGGCCCGACTCGTGGCGAAAAATCGCTCCCGAGTGAAGGTTCCTCCCCCGAGGAATAACTTCTAGATCAATAGTGCCTAACCTGAGAATCTGCCGAAACCCCCACTATTGGGCATACCCGAGTGGGGGTCAACTCCCCTGACCACCCTTATTCCGGGGTGGGAATACCCTCGGGAAGCCCCTGAGACGCAACGATACTGAGGCGTTGAGTCGAGCGCGTCATCGCGACGTAGAGCGCTGCAGCACCGCGAGAAATCTCATCCACGATGCGCTGCGGTTCAACGACGACAACGGAGTCGAACTCCAGCCCTTTCGATTCGCGAGGCGTGAGCACGGCGATCGGCTTGTTGAGGCCGGCAGCGCCCTCGCCCACGTCGGCGGCGAAGGACTGCTGCAGGGCATCCACAATGCTGCTCGTGAGCGAATCGCTGACGATTACGGCCAAGGTGCCGTCGCTGGAGATTGCACGATCGGCACCGACAACATCGCAGACGCGAGCACCCAGCTCGCTTGCCGAGACCAGGGTGACATCGACGGGCCACTCGCTCCGGCGAACGGCGCGCGACGGCGTGATCGATACGTCGTGGGCGAGCGCGACCGCTTCAGCCACTGCCACAATCTGAGACGGTGTGCGGTAGTTGACCGTAAGTTCCTCGAGTCGCCAGTGATCACCGATATCTGCGGCGAGCGCAGCACCCCAGCTATTCGTTGCGGCAGCCGCGCTGGCCTGAGCAACATCGCCCACAATCGTGAAGGACTTGAGCGGGTTACGGCGGGCGAGCAAACGCCACTGCATGGGCGAAAGTTCTTGCGCTTCGTCGACAACGATGTGGCCATAGGTCCACGAGCGATCTGCCGCAGCGAGTTCGGCCGTGGTCGCGCGCTCGGCACTGGCCTCGAACCCCTCCGCGAGAGTCTCGGCATCAATCATGCCTTCGACATCCATGTTCCGGATGGCGGCGGCAGCGTTTTCGACGTCGCGCTTGCGTTGTTGCTTGCGCTCGCGCTCCGCTGCGGTCTGAGCGAGGTCGACTTCGCCGAGAAGCTCTGCCGCTTCGTCGAGTAGCGCAACATCGCTGATCGTGAAGGGCGCATCGCGCTCACGACGCAGCAGGTCGCGCTCTTCGGGCGTCCACCGGGGCGTGAGGCTGCGCAACCAGCCCGGGCGGGCGTAGAGATCACTCACGAGCTTCTCGGGCGTGAGCGGCATCCACGCGGTGTTGAGCGCAACCTTCACATCGTGCGCCGTACGAATGTCTTCGCGCAGCCACTTCTGGTCGGCATCATCGATCGTGTTTCCGTGGGAGCGCAACTGGTCGGCGAGCAAACGACTGATTCCCGCGATCGCCGCTTTGTTGAAAACCACGCGCGCAAGGTTGTGCGGTTTGTGCGAATCCCACGCCTTCTGCATCGCCGCCCGGATGAGGTCGGCGGGAACATCCAGAATCTCGCCATTGATTTCCATGCGCTGCGTTTCGGTCGGCACCACCCGACGCGAACGAACCGCGCGCTTGATGAGCTGCGCCATCTCGAGCGAGCCCTTCAGTTGCGCGACCGAGTCGATGTCTTCGCGGCGGGCATCCACACCAGGGAACAACTGGCCGAGGCTCGCCAGCACGACACCGGTCTCGCCGAGCGACGGCAGTACGGCTTCGATGTAACGCAAAAACGAACGCGAGGGCCCCACAATGAGCACGCCGGATGCCGAGAGCCGTTCCCGATGCGAGTACAGCAAGAAGGCGGCACGGTGCAGCGCGACCGCCGTCTTGCCGGTGCCGGGACCACCCTGCACGACGAGGGCGCCGCGAAGCTCGGAACGAATGATGGCATCTTGCTCGGCCTGAATCGTCGCGACGATATCGCCCATGCGACCCGTGCGCTCAGCGGTGAGGCTTGCCATGAGAGCCGCTTCGCCCTGGAGGGAGGCCGCGTCGGTGTGAAGAAGTTCGGAGTCGAAGATCTCGTCGTCGATACGAACGATGTCCCGACCATTGCTCTGCAAGTGACGGCGAGCGCGCGCGCCGAGAGGCGTCGCCGCGGTTGCTTGGTAGAACGCTCGCGCTTGAGGAACACGCCAGTCGAGCAGCAGTGGGCGTTGCTCTTCATCCCGCAGGCCGATACGGCCGATGTAGCGCACGGGGCGCTCAGCGGTGCCTTCAGAATCAGTCTCGCTGTCGGCATCCAATTCGAGTTCGAGCCGGCCGAAGGCCAGTCGCTCGTCGATCTCGCGGAGCTGCCCGATGCGATCTTCGTAGATGCGCGCGAAAGCGTCTCGCTCCGAGCGGTTCTGGTGGGTGCCGCCCGGCGCGCTGCGACGCACAGATTCCAGCTGCTCTTGCGCGGCATTACGCAGCGCATCCAGCCGGCGATAGAGGCCGTGGACGTACGCCCGCTCGCGTTCAAGCTCACTCGATGACATCCGGTGTCCTCTCCAAATTGCGACCTTCAATCGTACGCTCTTTTTGACTATAAATTCGCCGATTAGCTCTTGCGCTCTGCCCGAGTCAGTGGCACGCTGAAAGCAGTTAAAACTCATCGCTCACCAGAGTCGCAGGCAGTGCCGCACCGGTGGGCGATGAGTCTGTTAACGGCCGGTTTGCCCCGTCGCCACGGCCCGGCGCTGTTTCTTCGAGAGTGCCCGCCAGCGTTGCGAACGCGGATGGCCAGCATTGCGAACGCAGTGATCACCCCCGAATTGAGGCTGCTCCCCTGGGCATCCCGCGGCCTACGATGGTCGGATGCTGCGTTCCATCGACTATTCCGGGCTAATTTATCCGGTGAACCCGCACGATGTCGCAGCGTTCAAGTCGTCTCGCCGTGATCACTTCGGATACTCAAACATTCGACGCACCGGCACCATCGTGCTGATCGTGGTGGTTGTCGCGTTCTTTGCGCTCTTTCTCGGAGCCCCGATCATGGGGATCGTGGGCGGCTCATTTCAGTCAGCTTTTTCGAGCGGCAATTTCTTCGCAGCGATCCCGGTGCTGTTCTTCAGCCTCCTGGTGCTCGCGCTGATCGTCGGTAGTGGCTATGTCGGCGTCACGTCGTGGCGCAAGCACGGCGGGCCGTGGCAGCGCTTTTACCGCATGAACAAGTTTGCCGACGACAACCACCTCGTCTTCTCCCCTCTCGACAGCACGGCGTTCTATCCCGGGCTCATCTTCACTCAAGGCGGCAATCGCTCGATTCGCAATCGTTTTCGCAGCGCGAGCGGGCGCACTCTCGATTACGGCAACTACCGGTACACCACGGGCTCCGGAAAGAACCGCCAGACGCACAACTGGGGGTTCCTCGCGCTCGAACTCGATCGCGCGCTCCCCCATATGGTGTTGGACGCCACGGCCAACAATCAGCTGTTCGGCGTGACTAACCTGCCGCAAAACTTTGCCAAAAATCAGGCGCTGAGCCTCGAGGGCGACTTCGACACCCACTTCACCCTGTACTGCCCGCAAGCGTACGAACGCGACGCTCTGTATGTTTTTACGCCCGACCTCATGGCGCTTCTCATCGACAAAGCGGCCCCCTACGACGTCGAGGTTGTTGATCGCTGGTTGTTGGTGTACTCGCCGAAGCCCTTCGATCTCGTTGACCCCGCCGTTCACCGTCGCCTCCTGGGCATTGCCGACACCGTGGGCACGAAAGCTCTGCGCCAATCCCGAAACTACGCCGACGAAACCATCGGCGATCGCAGTGTGAATCTCGTCGCGCCGCGCGGTCAACGCCTCAAGAGCGGTGTTCCCACCGCGACCCTCGTCACCGCTGGCATTTTCATCGCGGCATGGGGGCTCCAGTTCATCCTCAGAATGGCTGGCTAACGATCGCTGGCTAACGATCGCCCACTGACGCGCGCCGCAGCGAATTCGCTAGTGCGCTCGCTGTGCTCCCGTAAGAGCGTGCCGAGCTTCGACGATGGCGCCCAGCAATACGGCTTCATCGGCAATGGCACCGATCTGATCTCTACCGGTAATGATCCGCTGGCGAGCAAAAGCAAGCCGGGTGGCTTCTTGAATGTAGACCTTCATCACAGCGCGCTTGTTGTTGCGCGCTGCCCATGCCAGCGCCTGACGACGACCAGCCGGGGTGGCCAACACGGCGACCTCATCCTGATTGAACCAACCAGCATTGGCGTACTCGGCCAACCGGTCGAACGTCATCCGCGCTTCCTGACGACGCAGGTAGACCACGATCACAATGGCGACGACGAAGAGCGGAAACTGCACGATCGCGTAGTAGCCGAAGAAGTCGTTGACGAAGAAGAGCGCCCCGTTCCACAGCGCGTGAAGCGCAATCGCGAGGGAGAGCCCCACAGCGAAAACACCGACAGCGCGGCCGTTGCTGCGGGAACGCACCGCTAAGCCGAGCGCGATACCCGTGCAGGCGGTGAACATTACGTGCGCGAAGGGCGACATCAGGCCACGAACGAGGAACATTTGCAGGATGCCGGTTCCGCTGCCGTTGATGCTCGCAAGCTCCGAGCCGAAGTAGAGAATGTTTTCGGTGAAAGCAAAGCCGCCGGCGATCCACGCGGCGTAGACGAGACCATCCACCGGACCGTCGAAGTGGCGTCGAGCCGCCCAGAAGATAACGAGGATGCCGAGGGCCTTACCCGCCTCTTCCACGATCGGCGCCTGAATGGCGGCGGAGAAAAAGTCGTAGGCCGGGCCGGGGCCGCCCAGAGCGTTGATGACGTTGTCGATCTCGGCCCCCACAATGAGCGCCAGGAGCACTGCAACGCCGGCACCCCAGAGGAACGCGAAGACCACGGCAAGGCGAGGTTCGGGCTCCCAGCGGTCGATCCATCGCACCGCAAAGAAGACCACCGCCAGCGGCACGATAGCCAAGATGCCACCGAGCGCGAACGCATCCGTTCCGATGCCCGAGATCACAAAGACGATCACAAAGAGCAGCACGAATGACAGTGCGATGACACCCAGAATCCCCAAGATAAGAAGGCCGGGGCCTCGCGGTTGCGGCACGTGGGGCGGCAACTGGTGCTGTTGCGCTTCCTGCGCAATTTCAGCGGATGCCGCGGTGGGGCTGGGTGCGGTGCGCCCCGATGCCGCCGTGTAGTCAGGAGTCACGGAAGAAGGATCACTCGCGGTCATGACATCGAGACTAGCGTGCAGGCGCTGCGGCCCTCGTTGCTACTTGGTGCCCTCTTGCTGCTCCCGAAGGATGCTGAGCGCACGATTGACTCGGTCGCCGAGTCCCGCGACGCGCTTCTTTGACGATCGCTCCGCCTCCACAATCAGGCTCATGAGCTCGCCGCGATACACGTCTTGAGTCGAGCGCACCGACATCGCGAGCGCCAGCGATGCTTGGGCTGCCACGATTCCTCCTACGACGCTCACCACACCAGCGAGAACAGCGACAAGCACTACCCAGCCCGACGCCGAGTCCTGCCCCGCTGCGACGCCAGAAACCACGACGAGAATGACAGCCAGCACGGGGGCGATGAGTCGATGCGGGGTGCGCACGCTCAGTTGCAGCGCCGCTGACACTGTGGCGGCATCCGCAGCACGGTGGGCTTTGGTGGCATTGTCGATGGCGGTGACGCGAGCGCGGAACTCGTCGACCTGGTCTTGGTGGATGCGCAGACCCGCTGATTCGAGCAGCTCGTCGCGCACGAGGCGGTAGCTATCGGCGGGTGGGCGCACGACGACGACCGCAATGATGGCCACGATAATCACGGCGACGACCACCGTGCCGAGCGCAATCAGAATGGCGGCGGGAGCCTGAGCGGGGTCGGCGAAGAAGAGGCGCGTGCTCCAATCAGCCGAGATCGTGAGCGCCACGATGGCGATGCCCGCAAGAGGCACGGTCCAGGCCACCGGATGCAGGCGCAGGCGCGTGCGAACACCGCGAGCCAGTCGCAGGTGATCGAAGCGTGCCGTTGCGTAGTCAGCGACCTGCGCTGAGAAAGCTACGAGCCAGAGAGCGGCCACGATGGTAAGGGCTGTCCACGAAGATTCCACGCTGCGACTGTAGTCGCTTCCCCACTTTTCTGACGAGAATTACCGTGGTTTCCGCACGGAAGCACGGTGGGGTGATGTCTGATTCCCGCTGGTCACAGCGCCGGGCTAGTGACAGAGTGAGAACATGCTCTCCCCCACGCTCAGCTTCGACGAGCAATACCGCGCGCTGTGTTCGCGGGATGCCCGCTTCGACGGACAGTTCATTGCGGGCGTGCACTCCACCGGAATCTACTGCCGCCCCAGCTGCCCCGCCGTGGCTCCGAAACCACGCAATGTGCGCTTCTACCGCACCGCGGCTGCCGCCCACGAGGCTGGACTTCGTGCCTGCAAGCGGTGCCAACCGGATGCCGTTCCCGGTTCTCCCGAATGGAACCTAAACGACGACCTTGCCTCGCGCGCCATGCGCCTCATCGCCGACGGAGTCGTCGAACGCGACGGAGTCGAAGGTCTATCCACTCGGCTCGGTTACACGAGCCGCCACCTCACCCGAGTGCTTACCGCCGAACTCGGAGCTGGCCCGCTCGCTCTCGCCCGTGCGCACCGCGCTCAAGCCGCCCGAACACTGCTCGGCGCAACCGAACTGAGTATCTCTGACGTGGCATTCGCTGCCGGCTTCTCCAGCATCCGTCAGTTCAACGACACCATTCAGGCCGTGTATGAGACCACACCAAGCCAATTGCGCACGCTCGCTCGGCGTGGAGCAGCGGCGCATCCCCACACCGCACACGAGCGCCCTTCTGCCCTCACCCTACGGTTGCCGACGCGGGCACCCTTCGACGGCGCCGGGCTCATGACGTTCTTCGCGAATCACGCGGTAGCGGGGATCGAGACAGCCACTGCCACCAGCCTGGAACGCGCCATCCGCCTGCCCGGTGGCATCGCCCACGTGCGCCTCGAACTCGGCGACCAAGGCATCACGTGCACAGCACAGCTCGCCACCATTTCGGATGTCGCCCCGCTCGTCGCCCGCGTGCGTCGCCTCTTCGACCTCGACGCCGACTCGCTCGCGATCGACCGCGCGCTCAGCAGCGACCCGGCCCTCGCTGGCTCGGTGGCCCGCGTGCCCGGAATGCGGTTGCCAGGCAGCGTCGATACCGAGGAGACCCTCTTCCGCACGCTCATCGGGCAGCAGATCTCGGTCGCCGCTGCGCGAACGGTGCATGCCCGGGTCGTGACGGAGCTGGGAAGTGACGGGCTGTTCCCGACCGCAGCAGTGTTGGCGGCATCCGGGGCCGAGATTTTACGTGGCCCCAAAACACGTATCGCCAGCATCCTCGGCGTTGCCGAAGCAATCGCGTCGGGCGAGCTCGAGCTGGATGTCTCCACCCCTGTCGACGAATTCACAGCAAAGCTCGTCGCAATGCCCGGGATCGGCCCGTGGACGGCCGGCTACATGGCAATGCGGGTACTCGGCAACTCCGACATCATGCTCAGCAGTGACCTCGTTGTGCGCCAAGGTGCTGGCGAGTTGGGGCTTCCCGCGACCGCAACAGCGCTCACCCAGTACTCACGCCAGTGGGCTCCCTGGCGCAGCTATGCGTGCATGCACTTGTGGAGATCGCGGCCACTCTAGGTAGAGCAGAACGCAACCTCACCGTAGGCTGGGCACATGAACGTCAGACTCTTGATTCTCGGTTTTGGTATCGCTGTTGGATACGTCGTTGGCGCGCGCGCAGGCCGTGAACGCTACGACCAGATGAAGGGCAAAGCCACCGAAGCGTGGGAGAGCCCTCGCGTGACTAAAGCACGCACGTCGGTCGAGGATTACGCGCGCACTCAGGGCCCGATTCTGCTCGACAAGGCCGAAGCAGTAGCTAAGGCGACTCCCGGCTTTGTCACCGAGAAGGCAAAGGATGTCGCCGAGAACACTCGCGAATTCGCCGAGACTGCTCGCACCACCGCCACCAAGCTCGCCGAGAACGCCAAGGAGTCTGCCAAAGACTTCGCGGGCACGGCGAAGGAAACCGCCAAGGACCTTGCGGACAACGCAAAAGAGTCCGCTAAAGAGATCGCTGATCGCGCCTCGGCTACCGCTCGCGGTGCTGTCGGCCGCGTCACCGAGACAGCCGAAGACGTGCGCGAGAACGCAAACAAAGAACTCGCTGAACTGCGCGAACGTGGCGAGAACGCCATCGACCGCGCCTTTACGACCGCGGGTAAAGCACGCGACGAAGCGCTCGCTCCTCTTGACGATGAGGATGACGACGACGAGCTCCCCGCCAAATAGCGGCACCGCTCCCCTGCTCTGACAACAACACAACCCGGGTCCTCTCACTGAGAGGACCCGGGTTGTGTGCGTACTGACTACTTAGCTTCTTCTTCCAACCACGGAAGAGAAATAGCGGCCGTCATCGGGGAAACTCCGCTGAGACGCTCTGGAGTAAGAACGCGGGCGACGTCTTCTTCCTTCATGAGTCCGGCAGAGACCACCAGTTGCGCGATGGAGGCGTTCGTGGTGAGCGCCGTGTGCGCGAGGTTTGCTGCTGCCGCGTAGCCGATGTACGGGGTCAAGGCGGTGACGACGCCCACACTCGACTCGACCTGAGCGGCAAGGCGCTCCTCGTTGGCAGTGATGCCGTCGATGCAGTTCTCCCGCAGAGTGCGGCAGGCGTTGGTCATCCACGCCACCGACTGCAGAATCGAGTGCGCAATCACGGGCTCGAACGCGTTGAGCTGCAACTGGCCACCCTCCGCCGCGGCGGTCACCGTGGCATCCGCACCGATCACGCTGAAGGCGACCTGGTTGACGACCTCGGGAATAACCGGGTTGACTTTGCCGGGCATGATCGACGACCCTGCCTGTTTGGCAGGCAAGTTGATTTCGCCGAAGCCAGCCTGAGGTCCGCTCGAGAGCAAGCGAAGGTCGTTACAAATCTTGGAAAGTTTCACAGCAGAACGCTTGAGAACGCTGCTGAGAGTCATAAAGATTCCGACGTCACTCGTGGCCTCGATGAGGTCGAACGCCGTCTTCATCTCGATGCCCGTGGCCTCGGTAAGGTGGCGGCGCACAGCCTCGGCATAGCGCGAGTCGGCGGTGATGCCGGTGCCGATCGCGGTGGCGCCCATGTTGATTTCGCTCATGAACGGCAGAACTTCGGTGAGGCGCGCGTGGTCCTCTTCGAGCGTGTGCGAGAAGCCGGTGAACTCTTGACCCAGAGTCATCGGCACCGCATCCTGCATCTGGGTACGGCCGATCTTGAGGATGTTGACGAACTCGCGGCCCTTGGCGCCGAACGATTCAGAGAGCAATTGGTGCTCAACGAGCAAACGACGCACGCCAAAGACCATCGCGAGCTTGATTGCCGTGGGGTACACGTCGTTCGTGCTCTGGCTGCGGTTGACGTCGTCGATGGGATGCAAGAACGAGTACTCGCCCTTGCTGTGCCCCAAAATTTCCAGAGCACGGTTCGCGATTACTTCGTTCGCGTTCATGTTCGTGGAGGTGCCGGCACCGCCCTGAATAACGCCGACGCAGAACTCTGCGTGAAGAGAGCCGTCAAGAATTTCTTGGCAGGCCTGGTCGATCGCGTGAGCCTTGCGGGACTCGAGCACGCCGAGTTCAGCGTTGGCGCGTGCCGCTGCCTGCTTGATGTGAGCAAGCGCTCGAACGAGATCGGGATAAACGGAGATAGCACGACGCGTAATCGGAAAGTTCTGCATCGCGCGAAGCGTGTGCACTCCCCAATACGCGTCTACTGGAACCTCAAGCGAACCGAGTGAATCGGATTCGATACGGGTAGCGGTGTCTTGCACAGGGGCGTTGCTCAACTCTTTTTCTCATCTCCATTGATTTACGGCGCGATACACACACACTGTGATCGCGCCTCAAGTGTACGCTCGCGCACCGGGAGACTTGAAGAGAAAGCCATGGCCAGAAAGCCATTTCTTAACGAACGAGCTATTCCCTAATAGCGTCGCGAAGCAGCGACGAGAGCGCCTGCAACTGAATGTTCGCTTCAGCAACGACATCCTCATCAGACCCGTCGAGCGCACGCGCGGCGAGGCCGGCCTTGCTATCGATGAGTTCGGCGATGCGGGCGTCGATAGTGTGCGCGGCAATAATGCGCCAGGCCGTGACGGGCAGCTCTTGACCGATGCGGTGAACGCGGTCGATCGCCTGCGTCTGCTCGGCGTTTGTCCAGCTCAACTCGGCAAGCACGACGTTGGATGCCGCCTGCAAGTTGAGGCCGACGCCCGCAGCAGTCAGCGAAGCCACGACAACCGAAACCTCGGGATCGTTAGCGAACGAGTCGATCGCGTTCTGGCGAGCTTTGGCGCTCTGGTCGCCTCGAATCGAGACGGCCTTGAGGCCGACCTTGGCAAAGTGCGCCTCAGCGGTGTCCATGACATCGATGTGCTTAGCAAAGAAAACGACCTTGCCCACCGAACGAGCGAGCTGCGCGGTGTAGTCCGCGGCCAGCGTTGCCTTGGCCTGACCGATACGCCGCACCATTGTGAAGACGTTCTCGCCGGTAGTGGCGCTCTTCGACTCTTCGAGTTCGGCGTGAGCAACAACGCGAATGAGATCTTCGATGGCCACATCGGGCTTGAGCTTGCGAACGCGAGTGAAGCGGTCGACGAGGCGAGCGGTGAGGGCCTGCTCGGCGGCACGGATCGAGCGACCGAGGTCGCTGTCGAGTTCGACCGGGATGTCGGCGACGCGTCGAGCAGGAATGTCGGCAGCAACGTCGACCTTCTTGCGGCGCACGATACCCATATCGATCACGGCACGACGCGCTTCTGAGAAGAAGCCGGGGTCAGCCGGAGTGAGGTCGGTGTCTTCGAGCTTCGACATGAGCGGGGCGAGCGGTTTGGTGCCGTCGATCCAGCCGAGGAACTGCCAAATGGCTCGGAAGTCTTCGATCGAGTTGATCAGCGGGGTTCCCGTGAGCGCCATGAGCAGCGCTTTCGGGTACGTTGCACGAATATTCTGCGACAGGCTCAAGACGTGCTTGGAGCGTTCAGATTTGAGGTTCTTAATGAAATGAGCTTCATCGACAACCATGCCCTTGAAGCCGAAACGACCGAGCCAGCCGACGTGACGGTCGAGAACTTCGTAGTTCACGATGACGACATCGCTGAACGCATCGACAGTGTCGCCGTCGCCGTGAACCACGGTGGCGCTGCGGCCAGGAGTCCATAGTTCAACTTCGCGTTCCCAGTTGGTCTTCACGACATTGGGCACGACAACGAGCAAAGGGTACGAGTGAGAGGCTTCGGCAGCCATGAGTGCCTGAGCGGTTTTACCCAGTCCAGGCTCATCGGCGAGCAAGAACGTGCGGTGGCCCTGCTTGACGACCTCGACGAAACGCGCCTGGTGGCGCATCAGCTCAAGATCTCCCCGGGTGCGCAGCGACTCAGCTTCGGGAAGCTCCATCGACGCTGCTCCGCCGCCAGAACCGTGCTCGAACGCACGGAATAGTGGGTCGATGAGTTCCCAGTTAGCAAGACGGTTGTTGTGCTCGGGCTTGGGCGCGATCGCGCTGAAGTCGGGAGCCAAGAAGGGATTCGCCATTTGCATCTGGCGAACGGATGCTGGAACAACCTGCTTCTCGACCTGCTTGTCGACGGGCTTTGGTTCTTCGGCGATGATCAGTTCATCGGGGCTGAGTTCGACACCGGCAGCCAGCAGCAGGTCGCGGCGCAGCGCCTGAGCCGCGGGAGTGATCGGTGCCGACTCCCCCAACATCGAGAGCAAGCTTGTGTCGCGAGCAGCCGTCTTGGCCAAGATGCCCGCGAGGCCATCGAGGCGCTTTTGTTCATTGGCACGCTCGGACTCGGTGAGCGTGGCATCCGTCTTCACGCGGGCACGCTCTTCACGCAGCAACAGCGCTGCGACCTGGAAACGTGCGCGGTTGGTCGGCTTGAGCGGGCCCTTCTGAACAGCTGTCTCAACCTCGCGTGCGGCGCGAGCCAACACGGGGATAACGCCCGTGTCGTCACCGGGACGGGCGCGACGGCGCTGAGTGTTGCCTTGGCGCTGACCCGAATTCTTGGATCGTTTGTTGCGCTGCGAGGACTCGGTCTGTGACGAGTTGGTCAATTATTCTCCTGGCGCTAGGCAAGCGGCTCAGTAGTGGGTACGACGACTCAGGGACGTAGAACGAGTAGTTGCTGCCTCGAAGGTAACTTCAATTGAACGACAACTTCCACTCGAGTGAGCCAGACCCAACTGCGATGCGATTGGTGGTCTCAAGGGATGCGGTATCCAGTGTACGCAGAAATAGGCGCGAGCGCTCTACTGCAGCGAATTAACCTCGACTTGTGGAGTCTGTAACGCGCGCGCCAACACCCACCGCGATAAACACGAGAGCCGCTGTGTAGTGCAATCCCGCGAAAAGTTGGGTGTCATCAATCACGATGGGCACGATCGGGTTCCAGAGAATCGCAATCGGAATGAGACCGACGGCCCACCACCATTGCCGTGCCTGCCACACCAAAACAACGCAGATCAAGGCGAGGATGCTCACGACGTAGCGCACGATCGTGAAGATCTCGGTGCCGATGACACCAGCACCCACCAGCAGCACGAGAACGGCCAGGATTGCAGCGGGCAACGCAACGCGTCGGGGACGATTCGGGTACGTTGCGCTCACTCGTTCGAATATACCCGCCTGCTGGTGTTCGGCTTCGCACGCGCGAACCACGAGGCCATGACCGCGGCGTCTTCGGCGGGGCTAGACGCCGCCTCCTCCACCGCCACCGCCGCCACCACCCGAGGAACCGCCACCACCCGAGCCACCGCTCGAGCTGCTTGACGAACTGCCCGAGTACGAACTGGCCACCGCAGTCGAGAAACTTGAGATGCTCGAGGCGAACAGCACGCCGTTGAAGCTGCTAGAACCGCGATACCAGTCCGGCGAACTCTCGGTGTAGTACCGGCTGAGCTCTGTCGACCACTCTTTCTCGAGACCGAACAGCACCGCATACGGCAAAAGCTTCTCGTAGATCTTGAGCACGTCGGTGGCGCCCGTTGCCTCGTTTCTCTCCCGCAACGCACCCTCGGGGCTCTGCAACATCTGCAGGCGATCAGCCTCAGCGAGTCTGATGTACAGCTTGAGCCCCTCAAGGTGATCGCGCAGTTCGGAGCCCTGAGCCGTCAGCGGAATACGCGATAGCAGCGACATCGTCAGCACCGCTGCCATGAACGACACCATGATGACCACGAATGGAACGGCTGAACCGTAGTCACCATCGATCAGCGCGATACCGAAGACGATCGACACGATCACGGCGGCGACCGAAACCAGCAAGGGAAGATAATTGCGCGCACTCAGCTTCTGCCGGTAGCCGTTCGGCGCGAGCGCGGAGTTCTCCGCCGTCAGAATCGAATACATCTTCTTGCTGAGCTTGGAATCCGACTTCTTCATGTCCCGGATGGCGCCATGCTGCAGGGACTGCCCGAAGAGTGCGCGCAAGACTTCCAACTCGCGCCCCGTCACACCGGTCGGGTCCATCAGCTCGAGACGGAAGGTGGTTCCCGAGGAGAAGAAGCCCGTTGATTCCTCCTCGAGAATGCGCAACTTGCCTCGCACAGCGAAATCCAGAATCTGCGCGGCAACCGCTTTGTGACGCTTCTTGATCACGAGCGCGGCGGTGACAACCGAGACATCGCGTGGGGGCGAATACTCCGCAATGATCGTAGGGCGGCCCCCGTCATCCGCCAGCTTGGATCGTCGGATGCGAATAGCCCAGATCACTGCAGCGATCGCACCGATGAAACCCAGCGGCTGGCCGTAGCCTGCTGCCGAGCCGAAGTAGGAGCTGTTGCGGGCAACGAACGTGCCGGGTTCGAACCCGAAGGCGACCGTGACGTTCTGCCCCCGCTGCAGCATCTCCTGCGTTGCTAGGTACGTATCGTCATCCAGAGCGACAATGTCACAGCGCTGGGTTGACTGATCGATTCCCCAGTAGCAGTCGGGCGCCACGCTGAGGGCGTCACTCAGGCCCTCGCCGAGATGAATTGTGGCGGTGAGAGAGCCGAAGGGCTGATTCCAGCCCGTGCCATTGGTATCCCAGTAGAACTCATCGGCGCCGGTGTCGGCGGCGAACCGCGTCACGTTCGAGCGCATGTAGGTAAAGACATACGTCTGCGTTCCTTCGACAAAGGAGTCGGCCGCACTCGTCACCAGAGTGAAGTTGCCCTCTTCTTCGGCCTCGAAGTCACGGGGTTGCCCATTCTCATCCGTGACAGAGATCGCACGGATGTCGAGCGGTTCGCCCTGGTAAGTACTCGGGATAGCGCGGCGCATCCCCCGATTCTGATCGGCTGGAAACACCGCAACGAAAGTCTCGACGGTGAGCAGCGTTGAACGCCCCTCGTCATCACGATCGAGGAAGAACTCGCCCTCGTAGCTGTCAAACACGAAGTCGTCGAGGCCGGCGTTCACGAGCCCGGTCGCTGCAGCTCCGTCGCCGGCAAAGTTGTTCGGATGCCCGGCTGCCGTCGCCGCGAGAGGTACTGCGCCCAGCGCCACCACCACCGCAATTGCCCCCACCAGCCGCGCGCTCAGCCGCGCACTCCACCGGAATCGAGGGCGTCGCTGCGCTCTGACTGTCATCGTGTCTCCGTTTCCTTACCCTCGGGTGAAAGCGAGCACCGCCTGCTGCTCGCTAGAGTCGAGGTATGAAGAGTGCTTTGGCTGTCGAACACCTGCAGGAACTCGTTCGAATCCCGACAATTTCCCGAGTGGATCCCTCCGCCACGGAATGGACAGAATTCGACCGTTTCGCTCAGACATTGCGCAAGCTGTATCCACTGTGCCACAGCCGGCTCGAGCGCGAGACGGTGCTCGGCCATTCCCTTCTTTTCCGGTGGCGCGGCCGAGCATCTACCGAACCTGCCGTGCTGATGGGCCACTACGACGTCGTCGCGGCGACCGACGAAGGTTGGAAGCGACCACCTTTTGCGGCAGAACTCAGCGGCAGGGGTGACGAGCAACTGATCTGGGGGCGGGGCACCCTCGACGACAAGGGCTCCGTCGTCGCCATTCTCGAGGCCGTCGAGGCTCAGCTCGAAGCGGGGCTTGTGCCCGCTCAAGACATTTATTTGTGCTTCGGTCACGACGAGGAAACCCACGGAACCGGCGCCTCCGCCATCGTCGATCTTCTCGAAAGCCGGGGCGTGAAGCCCACGCTGGTGCTCGACGAGGGCGGCGCGATCGTTGACGACGTGTTCGATCAGGTCGATGCCCCCATGGCTGTGGTCGGCGTGGCCGAGAAGGGCACTGCGACACTGCGTTTAACGGTCGACCAGTCGGGTGGCCACGCCTCGACTCCCCCGAAATTTCCCGCTGCTGTTCGTCTGGCCCAGGCTATTGTTCGCCTCAATTCGCGCCCTTTCCCCTCACGCCTGACCGATACGGGCGCAGACCTCATGCGCCTGCTCGGCGAGCACGCGGGCGGCATGACGGGCTACCTGCTGCGCAACGTTTCGTGGACTAAGCCATTTCTTCTGCCGATTCTGGTGCGCAAGAGCGACGAGCTCGCTGCAATGATGCGCACGACTCAGGCCGTGACGATGTTGGAAGGCGGCCATGCCGTCAACGCGATGCCCGAACGGGTGAGCGCCATCATCAACGTGCGCATCGCCGTGAACTCGAGCCTCGACGAGACCCTCGCCCATGTCACACGTGCCATCAACGACAAGCGCGTTCGGGTTTCCGTCGATTCCCCTGGCGAACCGTCGCCGGTGTCGGCCACCTCGGGGCTCGCCTGGGAGCTTCTTCGTTCCACGATCGAAAAGAGCTTTCCCGGCACAATCGTCACGCCCTACGTTCAGAATGGTGCGACCGATAGCCGCCACTTCACGCGCATCAGCAATGGCGTTTACCGCTTCACCCCCTTCGCCATGGCGCGCGAAGTGCGGGACACGCTCCATGCCCGCAACGAACGGATGCTCGTGCGCAGTTACCTCGATGGCATCGAGTTCTACCGGTCGCTCATCGCGTCGCTATAAGGCCGCGCGCGGCCGAGTACTCCGTCGCGTAATTAGCGGCGGGGCGCGAAGGGCAGCGGGTTCGAGTCGCTGGCTTCCTTGGCGATCCAACTGCCAAGCTCGGCCGGACGATCGGTGACGATTCCGTCGACGCCCAGAGCCACAGCATCCGACCATGTATCGCTGTCGTTGAGGGTGTAGATCAATATGCCCAAACCGGCATCATGAACCTGCTGCACGAGTTCGGGGTTGCTCGTGATCGCGGTCTCACTGGTCACGAGGGCCACCGCGCCCGCTGCGGCGGCAAGTTGAGCAGGATCTCCCACGATGTCGCGCGCGATGAGCATCCCCGGCAACTCGGGGCTCACGCGCTGCACCGCTTGAAGCGTCATGATGTCGAAGCTGCCCAGAATGACGTGATTGGTCACACCGTTGCGAGCGATGAGATCCGCCACGAGCGCCACTTGCTCGTCAGTCCACGATCCTTTGAGTTCGAGGATCGCGTTCTTGGTTGACCAGCGCAGCACGTTGAGAAACTGCTCGAGGGTGGGCACCGTCGCGCCGGCGAATTCTTCGCTAAACCACGAGCCAGCGTCGAGGGCCGCGAGTTCTTCGTAGGTGTACTTCCACACCGGTCCGGTGCCGTTCGTGGTGCGATCGACGGTCCAGTCGTGCATGAGCACGGGCACTCCGTCGGCCGTGAGCTGAACGTCAGTCTCGACGTAGTCGGCTGCGCTGTCGAGCGCAAGGCTCAAGGCTTCGAGAGTGTTCTCTGGCGCCACCGTCTTGTCACCGCGGTGACCGGCAATGAAGGCGGCCTCCCCCGGCGATTTGAGCGAGGTGAACGCGCCCACGGCATGCACCCGAACAACGTTGGCGTTCAGCACGAGCGCCAGCGTGATGGCGGTGACAAGCGTGGCCGCCAGGGCCGCACGCCGCGCTCGAAGATGATGGTTCGGTTGTGCCAGGTTCTGCGATGCCGCCATGGACTCGCCATCCTTGTGTCGGGTTGCCGCGCGTTCGCGGTGACCCCACTATAGCGAGCCCGTTACCAATCCGTTACCTTATTGGCGAATTAGTTGAGGCGTGTCTCGATGGCCTCGCGGTGAGGGATCGATGGCACAGCGCCGTGGTTCTCCACCGAAATTGATGCCGCGGCTCCCGCGAAGCGCAGGGCGTCATCCAGCATCATGCCCTCCACCACTCCCGCAGCGAAGGCACCGCAGAAGGTGTCCCCCGCGCCGGTGGCGTCGACCGCGGTGACGCGATGAGCCGGAACGACGACGGGCTCGGAGCCCACACGGTGAAGCGCGGCGCCCTTGGAGCCGAGCGTGACAATGACGGTCGAGACCAGACCGAGCAGTCGTTCGCCAATGCCATCGAGTTCGTCAGAAAGACCGTTGTCTTTCGCGAGCTCGGCAGCTTCGTGTTCGTTCACGATGAGGATGTCGAGGTTCTCGAGAAGCTCTGCGGGCAGCGCCTGGATAGGGGCGGCGTTCAGAATTACCTTTGTACCAACTGCCCGGGCGATCTTCGCCGCAGAAATCACGGTGGCCAGCGGGATTTCGAGCTGCATCACCAGCGCGGATGCCGCACTGATCGCTGCGGAGTCAGCGGCGGTGAGGTCGGCTACATCGGTGTTCGCTCCGGCCTCAACGATGATCGTGTTCTCGCCCGTGTTATCGACCGCGATGAGGGCGGTTCCGGTGGGCTTGCCGGTCGTCTTGAGGTGCGTGACGTCGATCGAGTCTGCGGCGAGCCCCGAGCGCACCATTTCGCCGAAGCCATCGTCACCGACAGCTCCCACGAAGGTCGTCGCGACGCCGGCGCGCGCGGCAGCGACAGCTTGGTTCTGGCCCTTGCCGCCTAGAGCGGTGTTCAGACTGCGCGACAGCACGGTTTCGCCCGGCGAGGGGATGCGGTCCACTCGAAAGACCTGATCAATGTTTGCGCTACCAACGACGACGATTCCAGACATTAGTCAAAAGTAACGCATTACGACCACATGTGGGGTTTATTTCGCGTCAGAATCCGATTCCGCCGCCGCAACGATGCGGTTGACCATTCCGCTGAAAATCACGCCGTGGAATGGCAGGATCGCAGCCCAGTACAGTCGCCCGCCGAGTCCGCTCGGAAAGAACACCGCGCGCTGGCGATAGAACGCTCCGTCTTCGCCGCGGTCTTCGACGCTCAGTTCAAGCCACGCTCGGCCCGGTAACTTCATTTCGGCGCGCAGCCGCAAGCTGTGCCCGCGCTCGATGCTCTCCACGCGCCAGAAGTCCAAGGCGTCGCCCGTGTTCAATGTGCTCGGATGACGGCGGCCACGGCGCAGGCCGACCCCGCCAACCAGCTTGTCGAGCCAGCCGCGCAGAGCCCACGCCAGCGGGAACGAATACCATCCGTTCTCGCCGCCAATCCCCTCGACCACAGCCCACAGTGCTTCCGCAGACGCGGGCGTCGCGCGTTCGCGTAGGTCGGTGTAGACCGTGTGACCGGTCCATTCCGGGTCACTGGGGATGGGGTCGCTCGGTGCACCCACAACGGTCGCGTCCTGCCAACTCGTCTCGACCTCGCCGTCGCCCATCTTCACGAGGGCCAAACGAACGGAGGCGCGATAGCTTGTGAGACCGCCCTCAGGCTCGGGAATGAACTCCGAGACCGACTCGTCGCGAACGACGCAGTCGAACTGCAGCGACTCAATGATCGGCACTGCCAGCAGCCGAGGAATCGGTGTCACCAGGTTTACCCACTGCGAAGCAAGCCACGGAGTCAGCACCGGCAATGATGCGATCGGGCGCTGGTGAAGCCCCGCTTCAAGTGCGTAACCGTTCATCATCTGGCCGTAGCGCAGCACATCCGGCCCGCCAATATCGAAGCTTCGGTTGAGGTCGTCGGGGAGTTCGAGCGCCGACACCAAGTAGTAGAGAACGTCGCGCACGGCGATCGGCTGAATGAAGTTGCGCACCCATTTCGGTGCGGGCATATAGGGCAGAACCTCGGTGAGGTGGCGGATCATTTCGAAGGACGCCGAACCAGACCCAATGACAACTCCCGCGTTGAACGCGATGGTCGGCACGCCCGATTCTAGGAGGATGTTGCCGACCTCGGCTCGGCTGCGCAAGTGTCGACTGAGCTCAGAAATATCGCCCTCGGGGTGCAGGCCGCCCAGATAGACGATGCGGGAGACTCCCGCTTTCTTCGCCGCTTTGGCCACGTTCGTGGCTGAGAGCTTCTCGGTCTTTTCGAAGTCACCGGCGGCGCCCATGGCGTGCACGAGGTAGTAAAGCGCGTCTACTCCGTCGACGGCATCGACGAGGCTGTCAGCGTCGGTGAGATCCCCCACGACGACTTCGACATCGTCGCTCCACGGCACGTCGCGCAGCTTGCGCGGATTGCGCACAAGCACCCGCACACTGTGCCCCGCCTCGATGAGTCGAGGCACGAGTCGGCCGCCAAGGTATCCAGTTGCTCCAGTTACAAGAACGCGCATTCCGTAACCCTAGGCACCGCCGCTGGGAGGCAGCGCACAGTTAGCTCGGTATCCGCCGCTGCTCTATTACTGACGGGCTCGACGCGCTACCGGTCGGCGCGACTTAATTCGACGCCAGACCAGGAACCAGGCCGCCCCGCCGAGGGCAAGGATGCTGAAGAAGATCGTCCACGCGATCCAGGTGTAGTCGGGCTTAGCGCCGTATACGCTGGCTTGCAGCTCGGCTTGAGTGAGCGTTGGCGCTGCATCGGCATCGACTTGCCCCACAGTACCTTCGCTAGCCGAGCTTTCAGAGGAGCCATCAGAGCCCGAGGATGATTCCCCCGAGTCGCTCGCGCTCGGCGTTGCGGTGGGAGTCGGAGTGGCTGTTGCGCTCGACTCTTCAGCGGGATCGGGATCGGGGGCGGGCGCTGCAGCGGCGGGCGCATCCGGGCCGGTGTGGCCGGGGTAGGTGGCAAACACCTGCACGCCCCACGTCGTTCCACCGCTCGAGTAGAACGCGATTCCGATGTCGGTGAACGCCCCCAGAATGTTCTCCCGGTGGCCCTGAGACGACATCCAGCCATCGTGCATGGCCTGAGCCGTGCGATACCCCTGCGCCACATTTTCGCCAGCCGAACGCCAGCCCGCTGGAATCTGGGTGGAGTAGTCGGGGTTGTGCGACATCGTGCTGCTCGCCGCCATCTTCTTGGCCCAAGCCAAAGCGACGGCGTCCATGTCCGCATTGCGGATGAGTCCCTGCTGACCGTTATCCCACCGGGCCTGATTGACAAGACTGTGGATAGTGTCAGCTTCGGCAGCTGAAGCGGGGGCAGCAGCAGCGACGGGGACTAAGAAAATCGCGAGAAGAAGGGCAAAAAATCCGCTGGCGATACGAGAGGGAGTGCGGCGTGAAAAAATCATTACTCAGCAAGTATCCGTAGATACGCGCGCTGGGCAACCCCCACGCCGCACCTCTCGGCTAAATCAGAGACTTCGTGTGCCAGACCGTCTTCGTTTCGGTCCACTGAACGATGCGTTCGATGGACGGCGCGGGAACTCCGACGACCGGGCCTGAGACGCGCTTGAGCGTGTCGGCAGCCGCGATTTGAAGGTCGACCCACTCGAGCTGTTCTGCACCGGCAAGGTCAAGACCATTGACATCCGCGTGGCTCGCAAGCCACGGCGCGATCTCGGCGGGCGAGCCCGTGAGGATGTTGACGACTCCCCCAGGAACGTCACTCGTAGCGAGAACTTCAGAGAGGCTGATCGCACTGAGCGGGGCGTTCTGGTGAGCGACGACGACAACGGTGTTACCGCTGACGAGAGCCGGAGCGATGACGCTCACGAGGCCCAGCAGCGACGAGGAGTCCTGCGGGGCAACGATGGCAATGACACCACTGGGCTCGGGAGTCGAGAGGTTGAAGTACGGGCCCGACACCGGGTTTCCGTTTCCGGCAACCTGAACGTACTTGTCAGCCCAGCCTGCGTACCAGACCCACGCGTCGATAGCGGTGTCGACCTGAGTGGTCGCCGCCGACTTCGAGAGTGATTCGGTAGCCATGAGCTCGTCGACGAACTGCTCGCGACGACCCTCCAAGAGCTCAGCAATGCGGTACAGCACCTGGCCGCGGTTGTAGCCCGTGGCACCCGACCAACCGTTGACGGCCGCGCGGGCGGCAACAACAGCATCCCGAGCATCCTTGCGGCTAGCGAGCGAGGCATTCGCGAGGAACGCCCCCTTCTTGGTCGTCACTTCATAGGTGCGGCCGCTTTCGCTGCGCGGGAACTTGCCACCGATGTAGAGCTTGTAGGTTTTAGGAACCGTGAGACGGGTCATTTCTTGCCACCTTTCGTGACGGCGGGCGCGGCCCATCCAGCGGATTCTAGGTAAGCGGCCAGTCCGTGACGGCCACCCTCGCGGCCGTAGCCACTCTCCTTGTAGCCACCGAACGGCGACGCAGGATCGAAACGGTTGAACGTGTTGGCCCAGATGACACCGGCGCGTAGCTTGTCAGCCACTGCGAGGATGCGTGAGCCCTTGTCGCTCCAGATGCCCGCAGACAGCCCGTAGGGGGTGTTGTTGGCCTTGGCGATGGCCTCGGCCGGGGTGCGGAACGTCAGGACGCTCAGAACCGGCCCGAAGACCTCTTCGCGCGCAATGCGGCTCGAGGTCGAGACGTTCGTGAAGATAGTTGGAGCGAACCAGAAACCGTTCTCGGGGATCGCGCAGTCGGCGGTCCAGCGCTCGGCGCCTTCGGCTTCGCCGACGTTGCTGAGTTCACGGATGCGGTCGAGCTGAGCCTTGGAGTTGATCGCGCCGATATCGGTGTTCTTGTCGAGCGGGTCGCCCATGCGCAACGTGGAGAGCCGCGCCTTGAGGCGATCGACGACATCGTCGTGGATATTCTCTTGAACCAGCAGGCGCGAACCTGCACAGCAGACGTGGCCCTGGTTGAAGAAGATGCCGTTGACGATTCCTTCGATTGCTTGGTCGATTGGAGCATCATCGAAGACGATGTTCGCGGCCTTGCCACCGAGTTCGAGGGTGACCTTCTTGCCGGTTCCGGCAACCGACTTGGCGATCGCCCGGCCAACGCCGGTCGAACCGGTAAAGGCGACCTTGTTGACATCCGGGTGGTTGACGAGGGCCTGGCCCGTGTCTCCCGCGCCGGTAACGATGTTGACGACACCCTTGGGCAGGTCAGCCTGCTGCAGGATTTCAGCGAAGATCATCGCGCTCAGCGGCGTGGTTTCTGCCGGCTTGATCACGACCGTGTTTCCTGCGGCGAGCGCCGGAGCAATCTTCCACGCGAGCATGAGCAGCGGGAAGTTCCACGGGATTACCTGAGCGGCAACACCGAGCGACTGCGGGTTCGGTCCGAGACCGGCGTAGTCGAGCTTGTCGGCCCACCCGGCGTAGTAGAAGAACCACGCAGCGACGAGAGGCACGTCAACGTCACGGCTCTCCTTGATCGGCTTTCCGTTGTCGAGGCTCTCGGCAACAGCAAGCTCGCGGGCCCGCTCCTGCACGAGGCGAGCGATGCGGAAGAGGTACTTACCGCGGTCTGCGCCTGAGAGCTTCGACCAGGTGCGGTCGTAGGCCTTGCGAGCGGCGGCGACAGCGGCATCCACATCGGCGTTGTTGGCGTTGGAGATCGAGGCGATCTCCTTCTCGGTTGCGGGCGAGATCGTGGTGAACGCGTCGCCGCGGCCATCCACAAATTCACCATCGATGAAGAGACCGTAGTGCTTCTTCAGGTGCAGAACGGACGTTGATTCGGGGGCGGGAGCGTAGTCGAGAAAGCTCGGGGCCTTCGCGCTTACCGCTGTGTCATTCTCAGTCATGGTGTGCCTTAGTCAATCGTGACGTAGTCGGGGCCGGAGTAGTGGCCGGTGGTGAGCTTCTGACGCTGCAAGAGCACGTCATTGAGGAGACTCGATGCGCCGAAGCGGAAGAGGTGCGGCTGAAGCCATTCCTCGCCCACGGTCTCTGCAACGGTCACGAGGTATTTGATGGCGTCTTTAGAGCTTCGGATGCCGCCAGCAGGCTTCACTCCGATCTTCTCGCCGGTGAGCAGGTGCCAGTCGCGCACGACCTCAAGCATGAGCAGCGTGACGGGCAGGGTCGCCGCCGGCGACACCTTTCCGGTGGAAGTCTTGATGAAGTCTCCGCCGGCCAGGATCGAGAGCCACGAGGCTTTGCGCACGTTGTCGTAGGTGTTGAGCTCGCCGGTTTCCAAGATCACCTTGAGGTGAGCGTAGGTGCCGTTCTCGCGGCGGCATGCCTCTTTGACAGCCACGATCTGGTCGAAGACAACACCGTACTTGCCAGAGAGGAAGGCGCCACGGTCGATGACCATGTCAATTTCGTCCGCGCCGTTAGCGACGGCTTCTTTGGTGTCCATGATCTTGATCGGCAGCGACGAGCGTCCGCTCGGGAACGCGGTGGCGACGGCGGCAACGTTGATTCCGTTGTCTGAGCCGTTCGACCACGCCGAGCCCAGGGCATCTGCTGCGTAGGGAACCATGTCGCCATAAACGCACACTGCTGCAACCTGCGGGGTCGAGGCATCCGCGGGGTCGGGCAGCATGGCTTTCGCGGCGAGCGAGCGAACCTTGCCGGGGGTATCTGCACCCTCGAGCGTTGTGAGGTCGATGAGTTTGATGATGGTGTCAAGAGCCCAAGCCTTTGACGTGGTCTTGATCGATCGCGTGCCCAGCCCGGCAGCACGCTGCTCAAGCCCGACCGCGTCGACGCCCGAGAGCCCCTCGAGGTGCAGCTTGAGCGACTTCTCGGTCAGATCTGAGCCGATGAGGTTGACCGCGCGCTCAGCAGGAGCGAGCGCGATGGCCTTTTCGATTGTCATGTGGTTTCCTCCAGAAGGGCGTGAGCGGTGGCCTCATCGGTGACGATGACGGAACACAGCCCACTGGTAACGACGGCGCGCGCGACGTCATGTTTAGCGTCGCCAGCGACGACAAAAATTGCGTGCTCGGCAGCACGAAGCTCGTCAAGACCGAGACCGACAGTGCGCTCATCCAGAGCAGAGTCGACGATCTTGCCCGCGCTGTTGATGTAGCGACCGACGACGTCGCCCACGGCTCCCTTAGCGACGAGGTCATCCACATCGCTCTCGCTGAGGTAGCCGCTATCGACGTGAACCGAACTAGCACCGGCAACACCGGCGCTATACAAATAGGCGGATGCCGACGCACCCAGAGCACGAACGCTCGCAACAGCCCGGTCGCGCTCGATCGCACGCTTCGTTTCGACCTGCTCCAGAATCGCGGGGATCGGCAGCAGCGTCGCTTGACCGTGCCCCTTCTGCGCAAACGTGACTGCGGTCTGCGCTGCTGTGCCTTGCTTGCTATTGAGGCTCACGCCACCATTGATCTGCACGACCTGCACGCCCACGGTCCAGCCGGGAGCAAGCAAGCGAGCAACCTCATCGAGCGTGCGACCCCAGCTCACACCGAGAGTGCGAGGCACAGGACGAACGGCAGCCAAGTAGTCGGCAGCCGCTTGGGCCACGCGAGGGTTGACCTCTTCGTCGTCGGCGGGCAGCGGAACCACGACCGCGTCTTTGAGACCGAAGCGGTCTCTCAACTGGCGTTCGACATCCAGTCGGCGGGCACGAGGGTGAATGATCTCGATCCGGACGATGCCGGCTTCACGAGCGCGGGTGAGCAATCGGCCCACTTTCCAGCGGGTAATACCGAGAAGAGCGCCAACTTCATCTTGAGTCTTGTTCTCTTCGTAGTAGAGCTCGGCAACGCGCACGGCCAATAGCTCGGTTGATTCATCCACTGCTGCCTCCTGCCTTCAACGATAGAGTCCGGCACACCGCGCTGCAACATATGCAGCAGTGCTTGCTCAGATGAGCAGACACTCGGAGCAGCGAGTGCGCACATGCGCAGCCAACACCCCGAACCTGAACACCACACGAACGTGGGCCTACGGGCGCGTCACTCCCCCCGCACCCCATAAGGTGGATGCCGTGACCACCACCACATCGAATCGCTATGCCCTCGCCATTGATATTGGCGGAACCAAAGTCGAGGCTGCCCTCGTCGACCCGAACGGTGTCGTCCTTGCGACAAGCCGCTTCCGCGCACCCACGGGCCGCGCATCGTCGAGCGAGCAACTCGCCGAGAGTGTGCGCACGGTCGTGCGCCAGTCGACCGCCGCTCTGCCCGAAGGTGCTGAACTCCTCGGCGTCGGCATCGGTAGCGCCGGGCCCATCTCGGTATCGCGCGGCGAAGTGTCCCCCCTCAACTTGCCCGCCTGGCGCGACTACGGCGTGCGCGCACTAGTCGAAGCAGAGCTTCCCGGCTCTTCGGTTGCCCTTCGCGGCGATGGTAACTGCATCGCCCTGGCCGAACACTGGATTGGCGCTGCCCAAGGAGTGAAGTACTTCATGGGCATGGTCGTTTCGACCGGCGTTGGCGGCGGTCTCATTCTTGACAACCAGCTCATCGACGGCCCCACCGGCAACGGCGGCCACTTCGGTCACGTCGAAGTCGGCGGAGAAACCGTAGTGTGCGGCTGCGGCGGAACCGGCTGTGTCGAAGCGGTTGCCTCTGGTCCCAAAACTGTCGAATGGGCGCAGGCCCAGGGTTGGACCGGCTCGACCGGTGAAGAACTTGCCGCGGACTACGCAGCCGGGAACGACATCGCGATCAGCGCCGTACGTCGTTCGGCTCGTGCCGTCGGCCACGGAATTGCGTCAGCAACGGCCCTCGTCGATCTTGAACTCGTCGCCATTGGCGGCGGCTTCTCGCACGTGGCCGCCGATTACATCGACCTCGTTGCCGAAGCGATCACCGACCGCGCACCGTTCCCGTTCATCACTAAGGTGCGCGTTGTGGCATCAGGGCTCTCCAGCGACGGTCCGTTGATCGGCGCTGCCGCTCTCGTGCATCACCCGGAGCGACTGAGCACGTCTGCACTCAGCTCGAGCTAGTCCTCGAGCGCCGCTACAGCAATCCCGAGTTCGTCTTCGACGAAGCTCGGGCGCGCCAACATTGCGGCACTGATGAGCGCCAGCAAGCTCGAGACGAGCAAGAACATCAACGGCCAGACCCAGCCACCGCTCAGTTCGCGCACGAGTGCTACCGCGAAGGGGCCGAGAGCGGCAACCGTGTAGGCCACGCTCTGCACGAAACCGCTCAGCGCCGCCGATCCCTGATGGCTTCGCGTGCGCAGATTGATAAGCACGAGGCACAACGGGAACAGAATGGTGCCGAACCCGACGAGCACGACCGACACCCACGTGAGCGTCGTCGGCACAAAGGCGAGCCCGAGGTAGCCGAGCACTCCGGCAAAAACTCCCCCGGCCATGACGGCGCCAATGTTTGAGACCTTGTTGGCCAGAATCGGGCTCAGGATGCCGAGCGGAATGCCAATGAGGCCGAAGAGCGAAAGCATCCCGCCCGCCTCGACGGGAGTGAACCCCGCTGATTCGATCAAAATCTCGGGCAACCAGGCGAAGAACGAGTAGAACCCGATCGACGAAACGCCGAACGCAATCGTGATCGCCCACGCCGTGCGCGACTTGGCCACAGCCCACACCGAGATGCTGGATGCCACCGGCACCACTGTCGAGTCGAGGGCAGCGTTGCGCTTCGCGCGGCGGCCGCGCACCGTGAGCACAAGCCACGGAACGAAGGCCGTGAGCGCGAGCACTGCCCACACGGCGACGGAGGCACGCCAACCAGCGACCTCGGCCACAGGGGCCGCGAAGAAAGCAGGAATGGCGGCGCCCAAAGAGATGAGCACGACGTAACCACCGGTCACCGTCGCAAGACGATCCGGGAAGTACTTCTTCACGGCCGGGGGCAGCAATACGTTACCGACTCCCATACCTGCAAGCGCGATGAGGCTGCCGAGCGCCAAAAGAATGTAATTGTCGCTGACGGCACGAAGCGCGGAGCCGGCAACCATGGCGGCCGCTGCGATCAACAGACTCGCGTCGACGCCGCGGGCGCGAGCGAGAGCCGGAGCGGCCAGCCCGGCGATCGCAAAGGCGATCGGAGGCAACATCCCGAGCACGCCAAGCCCGAGGCTGGAGATCGGAATATCGTTCTCAATAATGCCGATAATCGGAGAGATGGCGGCAACCGCGGTGCGCACGTTCAGCGCGACGAAAAGGATGCCAGCAAGCGCAAGAAGGCGGCCCCTCCAGAGGGTGCGCGTGGGGGTAGTCATTCGCACGAGTCTACGGTGCGAAAACTCCAACCCCTACGATGGTCAGTATCGCCGACAACCCGTGTCGGCCAATCGTCTTAGGAGACACCTATGGGTAACAGCGGATTCGACCTCGGAGACATCGGCGACGTTGTCGGCGGGCTCGTTCAGGGTAAGGGCCTCGACACCGATGCTCTTGAGCCCATTTGGGAAGGCATCCAGCCGACGCTGCAGGGCCTCGACACCGACACCATTCTCGAGACCATCTCCAACTGGGCGAAGGACCTCAACCTGCCCCTCATCGGCGATGTCCCCGACGACATCGTGGAGAACCTCAAGAACGGTGTGAAGGTTCCGCTCAATAAGCTCATCAAGGGCTAGTCGTACGGCCTATTTCTTGGGCGTCTCTTTCGCGGGGACGCCCAAGATTTTTCTCACGGCAACCTCGTCGAGGCACATCTGATCGATGAGCGCTTCAACCGTCGTGTACTTGACCATCCCGCGCACATATTCGACGAATTCGATCTCGACTCGCTTGCCGTAGATGTCGAAATCTTGGTCGAGAGCGTGGGCTTCTACTTGCTTCTCAGGCACCCCGTCAAAAGTCGGGTTGTTGCCGATAGAGACGGCGGCGGCGAAGCGAACACCGTCGATAACGAGCCACGCGGCATAAACGCCATCGGCGGGAATGAACCCCTCCGAGTTGCGATCGAGATTAGCGGTCGGATACCCGAGCTCGCGCCCGCGCTGTTGGCCGAGAACGACGACGCCCCGCACGGAGTGCGCTGCCGTGAGCAACTGCGCAGCCTCCGCCACTCGACCTTCCGACAGCAGTTCACGCACGAAAGTGGAAGAGACCCGGCGGCCCTCTTCGAGAGCGATGTCGTCAATAACGACGACCTCGAAGCCATGCGCTTCGCCCAGTTCGCGCAGTAGCGCCACGTCGCCAGCGCCGCGAGCGCCGAAGCGGAAGTCAGCACCGACAAGTACAACCTTCGTGTCGAGCGCCCCGGCCAGTACCGTCGAGACAAAGTCTTCGGCCGAGACCTCGCTTAGCGCCTGGTCAAAGGTCAGCACGAGCGAGCCGTCGACGTCAGTCGTGGCCAGACGTTCAAGCTTTTGTTCCTTGCTCAGCAAGGGTTGCGGGCACGCAGCGGGGTTCAGCAAGCTCATGGGGTTGCGATCGAACGTGACCACGACCGAACGCAAACCACGATCAGCCGCGACCTCACGCAAGCGCGCGAGCACGGCACGGTGCCCGCTGTGCACGCCGTCGAACTTGCCGATCGTGATGGCAACCGGGCCGTACGCCTCGGGCACGGCATCCAATGATTCGAAGAGATCCATATCAGCGACGCCCCTCAGCGATACGTACCCGGTACAGCCAAATAAGGCCGAGCACGGGAAGAGCGAGCGGGATGAAGAGGTAGCCAGCGCCGAAGGCTGACCAGACGGTGTCTGCCGGGAACAGCACGGCATCCACGAGGCTGAGTGTGCCCACGGTGATGACCCCCAGGAGCTCAAAGACAATCGCCACGACGGCGACCCGATACCAGGTGCGCCCCGAACGGATCAGCGCAACGGTCGCAACGATGTACACGAGCCCTGCTACCGCCGACAAGAGATAGGCGAACGGAGCCTCGTCAAACTTCGTCGCGATCTGAAACAGCGAACGCGCGGTAGCGCCCAACGCCATCACGGCGTAGACGGCAATGAGCACTCGGCCAATACCCGAGGCAGTCGAAGAACGTTTACTTGTCATCTCTCTCAACTTTAGGCGCTCTTGGCTAGGCCAATTGCACAAACCAGATCTGGCTCATGCGGTAAACCATCACAGCGATCGACAAACACGCGACCCCCAGGATCACGGTGCTCCAGCGGTTGCGTTCGATGAGGCCCCACATGACAGCGGCGGGCGGAATCAGGATGGCCGACACCAGGTAGATCCAGAACTCAAGGGCGCTACCGGTAGCCACATTGCCCAAGAAAGGAGCGACGATAGCCATGACCAACTGCACGATCAGCAGCGCTTCAACGAGGAGCGTTGCCCCTAAGGAGTAATCGTTGGGCGTGACCTTAGCAAAGCCGGCGATAACGGCGGCCGTTCCTGCCAGAACCGCAATGATTACTTGCACCCACACAAACCACTCAACCATTGTTCGGGGTTCCTTCCTCAGAAGCGGGCTCGCCCTCAGGAGCAGTATGCTCGTGAGGTTCGAGAGGCTGCGCATCGCGCGGGAAATTGGACAGCACGCGGGCGCGCCCATCAACGATGTGAATGAGCCCCTGAAGGCGACCATCGGGCGCGAGCGCGGCAATCGGTGATGCTTGCTGCGGTTCCAGAGCGATTCGCTTGCCGTCAGAGAGATCTTTCGACTGCTCGGCATCCAGCTGCACGGTCTCGAAAAGTTGGGCGGCTACCACCGCGGGAGCAACCAACTGCGTCTCCAGATCGGAATCGAGAGCGCTCGCGTTCTCCACAGAGAACGGGCCAACCTTGGTGCGGCGCAACACCGTCAGGTGCCCGCCGATGTTGAGCGCCTCGCCGAGGTCACGAGCCAGTGCCCGGATGTAAGTGCCCGACGAACAATCGACCACAACTTTCAGATCGATGAACTCTCCGCGCGCGGTCTCGAGCACTTCGAAGCGAGAAACAGTGACCGTGCGCTCCGCGAGAACGACCTCTTCGCCGGCTCGCGCCAGCGTGTACGCACGCTTGCCATCAACCTTGATGGCGCTGACGGAACTCGGGCGCTGCGAAATAGCTCCGGTGAGATGGGCGACGGCGTGAGCGATGTCTTCGTCACTGACAGCGGCGAGTGCCGCGGCATCCGCTGACTCCGAAAGCTCACCCTCGGCGTCGTCGGTGTTCGAGGATGCGCCCAGTCGAATCGTCGCGGTGTACTGCTTATCGAGGCCGACGAGGTAGGTGAGTAGTCGCGTGGCATTGTTCGCTCCGAGGACAAGGAGCCCAGTTGCCATCGGATCGAGAGTGCCAGCGTGCCCAATTTTGCGGGTGCCGACAGACTTGCGGGCGCGCGAGACAACGCCATGACTCGTGATGCCCTGTGGCTTGTCGACGAACAAGATTCCACTAGCAGGATTGCGCGGCGGCTTAGCCATGCGATTCCTCCACCCTGGCAACCCCGGATGGGTAGCCCATCAACTTTAGCCAATTCTGACGCCGCCTACGCGCGTGTGTCCCTGCACCACCGTGACGAGATATCTTCATCCGCTGCGCCTAGACTGCCGCTATGCGAATCGGCATTATTGGGGCAGGTGCCGTCGGCGGCGCAATTGCAGGATTACTCGCGCGCGCCGGCAATGATGTTGAAGTCACGGCACGTGGCGCTCACCTCCACACCATTCGAGAGTCAGGCCTCACGCTCACAGGAGCGTGGGGCGACAGCGTCTCCTCGGTTCGCGCCGCCGCGACCCTCAGCCGCGTCAACGAACTCGTCATCGTGGCAACGAAAGCGCACGACGCAGAACAAGCCCTTCGCGACAACATTCGTTTCGTGCGCGATGTTCCTGTCGTCATCTTCCAGAACGGTCTCGACTCCCTCGAAACCGCTGCCCAGGCCTCGCCGCGATCCGACATCATTGGCGGACTCGCCACTTTTGCCTCCTCGTTTCTCTCCCCCGGCACCATCCACGTGACTGCTGCGGGCCCGAGTTACCTCGGCGTTGCCGGCGACAACGACGTGCCTGCCCGCTACGCCGCTGACGTGCTCCACGCCATCATGCCCACCTTTGCCGTGCCGAATTTTCGCGGCGCTCAGTGGACCAAGCTCGTCATCAATCAAGTCAACGCGCTACCCGCCATCACCGGGCTCAGCGTGCAACAGGTCATCGCCGATGCCCGACTGCGTCTCATCATGACCGCAAGCATGCGCGAGACCGCCACGATCGCTCTCGCCCAAGGAATCCACTTCGAGACCCTTCAAGGTCTCTCCCACCGTCGCCTGCGCAAGCTTGCGAGTTCGCCATTGTGGTTGGGCCAGCTCATCCCGCGAGCGATGAGCCGACGCATGGGCCGCACCCCGAACCCTGGCTCCACCCTGCAGAGCATTCGTCGCGGCCAACCGAGCGAAGTGGATGCCCTCAACGGCGCTGTAGTGCGAGCAGCGCAAGAAAGTGGTCGCGGGGCTCCGGTGAACGCACTCATGGTCGAGCTTGTGCACGACGTCGAGGCCACCGGAAACTTCCTGACCATCGACGACGCCGTAGCGCGGTTCGCCGCCGCGACACAACAGTGACCGCCGCTGCACCCTCGCCGGATCGCGCTGAACTTTCGCGCCAGATTCGCGAGTGGTTTGCTGAAGCCGGGCGCGACCTGCCCTGGCGCCACGACGGTTTTGGCGCGTGGGGCATTCTCGTCAGCGAGATCATGCTGCAGCAGACTCCTGTGGTGAGGGTGATCCCTCGCCTTGAGCAGTGGCTTGAGCGGTGGCCGACGCCCGCAGCGCTTGCTGCTTCCGCTCCCGGCGATGCGGTGCGAGCGTGGGAACGCCTTGGCTATCCCCGACGTGCTCTCAACCTGCATGCCGCGGCAACAGCAATTGCCGAGCAGCACGACAACGTGGTGCCCGAAGATGTGCCGACCCTCTTGGCCTTGCCCGGTATCGGCGATTACACCGCACGGGCTGTGGCCGCTTTTGCCTACGGGCACCGGCATCCAGTGGTCGACACCAATGTGCGACGAGTCATCGCTCGAGCAGTGGATGGCGTCGGGGAGGCCGGCCCTCCGTCGACTAAGCGCGACCTCGCAGCAATGGAACTCCTGCTTCCCGAGGAGCGTGCTGACGCTCAAGCAACGAACGCCGCCATCATGGAGCTCGGCGCTATTGTCTGCACCGCCAAGAAGCCGTTGTGTGAGCAATGCCCCGTACGCGACCTCTGCGCATGGCGTGCGGCCGGCTATCCGGCCTACGACGGCAAAAAGCAGGTCGTGCAGAAGAAGTTTGAAGGCTCGGATCGCCAGGTGCGCGGGCTCATTCTCGCTGAGCTGCGCGCGAGCGATATCCCCGTGACGGCAGCCGAAATCGAGCAGGTTTGGGCGGATGCCGCCCAGCGAGAGCGCGCACTGGCTGGCCTCCTGAAAGACGGACTCGCCGTCGCCGAGGGCTCGGGCTACGTTCTTCCCTAGAACGACCGCTGCGGATCGCACAGACCGCTTACGTGGCCTGAAGAAGAACGCTTAAGCGTTACCGCTGACGTAGTGACCGTCGTCGTCGTCGTCGTCGTCGAAGCCAGCGGCTTCCTCTTCGGCGGCAATGTCGCGCGGCTTCACGTAGGGGTCTTCGTCTCCCGCGTACTGAGCGGTCTTCTTGAGCGCCTCAACAGAAGCATCACGCTTGTGCGCTTCGGTGAGGAGCGAGTCGATGAGGGCCGCGTTCTCGGGGATGCCATCGGCAATGAACTGAATCGACGGAGTGAGACGCGCGGTGAGGTTCTTTCCCACTTCGCGGCGCACGAGCCCGGTCGCCGACTGAAGGGCGGCGGCACTTTCGGCGCGTTCTTCGTCGCTGCCGTAGACCGTGTAGAACACGGAGGCGTGCTGGAGGTCGCCGGTTACCCGAACGTCAGTGATGGTCACGAAACCCAAGCGAGGATCTCTGATGCCACGCTCAAGCGTCTTGGCAACGATTACCTTGATGCGGTCCGCCATTTTCGCGGCACGAGCTGCGTCGACCATCTCTACTCCTTAGTACTCTCTGTGCCTCGGGGTGTACCGAGGCGTTGACGGCACCCAGGCCAGGAAGCTTGCGGAGCCTGCGTAGCTCCGCTTTCTGACCTGGGTGCCGTCATAAGCCAACGGCTAAACCCGCGGCTTTTCCTTCATTTCGATTGTCTCGATCTCGTCACCGATTTGGATGTCGTTGAACTTACCAAGACCGATACCGGCTTCGTAGTCGGTACGAACTTCAGTGACGTCATCCTTGAAGCGACGCAGCGAGTCGATAGCGAGGTTGTCGCCAACGACGACACCTTCGCGGATAACTCGTGCCTTGGCGTTTCGCGTGATCGTTCCCGAGCGCACGATGACACCGGCGATGTTTCCGACCTTGGAGGAGCGGAAGATCTCGCGGATCTCTGCAACACCCGACTGCACTTCTTCGAATTCCGGCTTGAGCATGCCCTTGAGCGAGCTCTCGACGTCTTCGAGTGCGGCGTAGATGACCGAGTAGAAACGCACGTCGACACCTTCGCGAACGGCGCGCTCGCGTGCCTTCGGGTCGGGGCGAACGTTGAATCCAATGATGATGGCGTTGTCGACGGTCGCGAGGTTGATGTCGCTCTCGGTGACAGCACCCACACCACGGTGGATGATGCGCAGCTGTACGGAATCGTCGACCTCGATCTTGAGCAGCGACTCTTCGAGGGCTTCAACAGCACCCGATACGTCACCCTTGATGATGAGGTTGAGCGATTCGACCTTGCCGTCTTCGAGGGCCTTCGTGAAGTCCTCGAGGCTGATGCGCTTGCGGCTACGAGCCAGCATGGCGTTACGCTCTGCTGCTTCGCGCTTCTCAGCGATCTGACGAGCCATACGGTCGTCATCGGTAACCAAGAACACGTCGCCGGCCTTGGGTACAGAGGTCAGACCGAGTACTGCAACGGGGCGCGAAGGCTCCGCGTGAGTAACCGATTCGCCGTTTTCGTCGAACATTGCACGAACGCGACCGTAAGCGGTACCCGCAACGATGGGGTCTCCCACTTCAAGCGTTCCCGACTGGATGAGCACGGTAGCAACAGCACCGCGACCCTTGTCGAGCTTGGCTTCAATCGCGACACCACGAGCATCCTTGTTGGGGTTTGCACGCAGGTCGAGTCCGGCATCCGCCGTCAGGAGCACAGCGTCAAGCAGCTCGGTGATACCGACGTTGTTGAGCGCCGAAACGTCCATGAACATCGTGTCTCCACCGTACTCTTCGGCAACGAGGCCGAATTCGGTGAGCTGCTGGCGAACCTTTGCGGGGTTGGCGCCTTCTTTATCGATCTTGTTGATCGCGACAACGATCGGAACGTTAGCTGCCTGAGCGTGGTTGAGTGCTTCAACCGTCTGAGGCATGATTCCGTCGTCTGCTGCAACCACGAGGATCGCAACGTCGGTGACCTGAGCACCACGAGCACGCATAGCGGTGAACGCTTCGTGACCCGGGGTGTCAATGAACGTGATCGGACGTTCGATACCGTCGTGCTCCTTGACGACCTGGTACGCACCAATGTGCTGCGTGATGCCACCGGCTTCGCCAGCAACAACGTTGGCGTTACGGATGGAGTCGAGCAGCTTGGTCTTACCGTGGTCGACGTGACCCATGACCGTAACAACGGGAGGACGGATGACGAGTTCATCGTCTGATTCGTCTTCCAGCTCTTGGTCGAGGTCCATGTCGAAGCCAAGAAGCAGTTCGCGGTCTTCTTCTTCTGGGGAGACCATTTCGATCTTGAACCCGAGCTCTTCGCCCAGGATGTCGAAGGTCGCCTCATCGAGGGACTCGGTTGCTGTCGCCATTTGCCCCAGGTGGAACAGAACGGTGACGAGGTTTCCGGGGCTCGTGTCGATCTTGTCGGCGAAATCGGTGATCGAGGCACCACGACGAAGGCGAATTACTTCCTTGCCGTTTCCGCGGGGGACGCTAACGCCACCAAGCGAAGGTGCTTCTCTCAGTTCGAACTCTGCCCGCTTCGCCCGCTTCGACTTACGTGCCTTGCTCTTGCCGCCACCGCGACCAAAGGCACCTGCGGTACCTCCACCGGGACCACGGCCGCGGCCGCCGCCTGGTGCACGGTTAGGACCAAAGTTGTTCGGTGCTCCACCGGGACGGAATCCGCCACCAGCTGCGCCGGGACGGGCACCAGCACCTGCTCCACCGGGACCGCCGGGGCGCTGACCGAAGCCGCCGGGACGCTGGCCCTGGCCAGGCCCACCGGGACGCGGAGCGCCGGGGCGCGGCGAACCGGGACGCGGAGCGCCGGGACGAGGTGCACCCGGACGCGGTGCACCCGGACGCGGAAGTCCGGGGCGAGGTGCGCCGGGACGAGGAATTGAACTTGCACCGCCGGCGGGTGCTGGACGACCCATTCCCTGGTTAGAGGCAAAGGGGTTGTTTCCCGGACGGGGCGTACCCGGACGAGGGACGGCGGAGGGGCTCGGCGCATCTGCCGCTCCCTTGGGCTTCGCGCCAGACTCGGCGGAAGCCTTCTCCGCTGCTGCTGCCTTCTCGGCGGCAAGAGCCTGTGCTTGACGCTCAGCGACCGTCAACGGAGCGGGAACCGCTCCCTCTTCTGGCTCGCGAGGCTGCTCGGGTTCTGCTGCCGCAGCGGGTGCTTCCTCAGCAACGTTCGCCGGGGTCGGTGCACTGGGCATGGGGGTCTTCGGCTTAGGCGTCGCTTTCGCGGCGGCCTTGGGCGCGGCTTTCGGAGCAGCCTTGGGCTTCTCTTCTGCGGCCGGTGCCTTCGCGGCGTCAGCCTCGAGAGCAGCCTTCAACCGTCGAGCGACGGGGGGCTCAATGCTCGAGGATGGGCCCTTAACGAATTCGCCCATTTCTTTGAGCTTCGCTAGGGCAGCCTTACTATCGACGCCAGCTTCGGCGGCGACTTCGTGTACGCGTGGTTTTGCAGCCACTTTTCTCCTGTCTGGGTCTGCTCCCAGACAGGGGCAGACCACTAATTACGGACGGAACTCATTTCGAGCCGCTCATTAGTTGTCCATAGGTCAATCAGCCTGTTCGTTAGGGGACATCGGTTGATGTCCCGCCTCATATTCAGCTAACACTGAAAGAAGTGTTCCGGTATCTAGCGGTGGATCCACCTTCAACGCACGCGCAAAAGCTCTGCGTTTTACTGCAGACTCAAAACACGAAATTGTGGGATGAAGCCACGCACCGCGACCCGGAAGTGTGGCCGATTGGTCGGCCACCACCGCACCGTGAGATGCGACAACCCTCAGTAACGCGGTTCTGCTGGCGCTCGCGCGACAGCCAACACACGTTCTTACTGCATCCATAATACCCCTACTCTGCAATCGCGCACTCCCCCGCGCCCATCACGAGCGCGGGCAGCGGCGCAACACACCCGGTCACCCCCGCCGCACACGGGCGAGCGGGGCTGAACCGGGCGAACGATTAGTCTTCGTCGAGAATGGAGTCGGGCTGAATGTCGATGCGCGCACCCGTGAGCTTGGCAGCCAGGCGGGCGTTCTGCCCTTCCTTACCGATCGCGAGGGACAGCTGGTAATCGGGCACGAGGGCGCGAACAGCCTTGGTGGCTTCGTCGATCACGTAAGAGCTCGATACCTTGGCCGGCGAAAGCGCATTGGCCACAAACTCAGCAAGGTTCTCCGAGTAGTCGACGATGTCAATCTTCTCGCTGTTGAGCTCGGCGGTAACCGCGCGAACGCGCTGACCGAGTTCGCCAATGCACGAGCCCTTAGCGTTGATGCCGGCTTCAGTGGCGCGAACCGCCATCTTGGTACGGTGGCCGGCTTCGCGAGCAACCGAAGTGATTTCAACGAGTCCACTCGCGATTTCAGGAACCTCAAGAGCGAACAGCTTGCGAACGAGCGAGGGGTGCGTACGGCTGACCGTAATCTGCGGCCCCTTGTCGCCCTTGTTCACCGCGGTGACGTACACGCGGATGCGCGCACCGTGGGTGTATTCCTCGCTGGGAACCTGCTCTTCGGGAGGCATGATTGCCTCTACGGTGCCCAGGTCGATGTGAATCATGCGCGGGTTAGGACCCTGCTGGATCACACCGGCAACAATGTCGCCCTCGCGACCCTTGAATTCACCGAGAACCTTGTCGTCGCCAATGTCGCGCAAGCGCTGATTGATGACCTGTTTTGCTGCGAACGCGGCAATACGTCCGAAATCACTGGGGCTGTCTTCAGCCTCGCCAATAACCGCACCCTCTTCGTCGTACTCAGGGACCCAGACACTGACGTGGCCGGTTTTGCGGTCGAGCACAACACGAGCGGTCGGCTGTACTTCTACAGCCTTACCTTCGGGAGCCTCAACGTGCTTGAGATAGGCGCTCAAAATCGCCTGCTCAATGATCTGCACCAGTTCTTCGAACGGTATCTCTCGCTCGCGCTCCATCATGCGCAGCACGCTCAAGTCGATATCCATTGAGGACCTCCGATATTCATTTAGGGGTTGTGACTCAGAACCGTCTGCGGCTCCGAACTTGCTAGTTTAGCTGGCTTATTTAGTGAGTGCAGCGACGACGTCGGCAACCGGCGTGCTCGTGCGCTCATTGGTGGCGCGATCCCAGACTTCGACCATTCCGTTGGCAGCATCGCGGCCGACGATCACGATCATGGGGACACCCAGAAGCTCTGCATCGCCGAACTTGACGCCGGGCGAGACCTTGGGGCGGTCGTCGAACAGAACGTCGAGGCCAGCGCTCTCGAGCGAACCAACGAGGGTCTCTGCGGTCTCGAAGACCACGGCATCCTTACCCGCTGCGACGATGTGAACGTCGAAGGGGCTGATGTTCTTGGGCCAGAGGAGCCCCTTGCCATCGTTAGTGGTCTCGGCGATTGCTGCCATCAACCGCGTGACACCGATTCCGTAGGAGCCCATCGTGACGGTGACGAGCTTGCCGTTCTCATCGAGAATCTTGAGCCCGAGAACCTCGGCGTACTTGCGGCCGAGCTGGAATACGTGACCGATCTCCATGCCGCGAGCGGTCTCAATAGGACCACTACCGTCAGGAGCAGGGTCGCCGGCGCGGACATCCGCCACTTCGACAGTGCCATCAGCGATGAAGTCGCGCCCAGCCACGAGTCCGAGAACGTGCTTCTCGTGAACGTTGGCGCCCGTGATCCACTGAGTGCCATCAACAACGCGGGGGTCGAGAACGAAGCGCACTCCGGTAGCGGACTTCTCGCCGATAACGGCGCCCTCGGGCGACCACGGACCGATGTAGCCCTTGACGAAGCCGGGATTGCCCTCGAGCTTGGCCAATTCTGCAAAGTCTTTCTCGGTGGCGGGTTCGACCTCAGCCGGAGCAAACGCCACTTCAGCGCGCTTCATATCGACATCGCGGTCGCCCGGGAGGCCGACGACGACGAGCTCGCGAGAGCCATCAATCGAGGTGAGCGCCAGCACGATGTTCTTAAGCGTGTCGGCCGCCGTCCACGGACGATCAGCGCGAGGCTGCTGCTCGTTCGCGAGAGCAACGAGGGTGTCGATCGTGGGCGTGTTGGGTGAATCAAAGACGAGCGGCGCGGGCAGCCCCTCGATCGGCTGCGCCTCAGGCGGAGTCGTGCGGTACGCCTCAACGTTGGCCGCATAGCCACCAGCCGAACGGACGAAGGTGTCTTCACCAATGGGAGTCGGGTGCAGGAACTCTTCGCTCTTCGAGCCACCCATCGCTCCCGCATCCGCCGACACCACAACGTACTCGAGGCCCAAGCGGGTGAAAATACGCTCGTAGGCATCACGGTGCTGCTGGTACGAAATGTCGAGACCGGCATCCGTGTAGTCGAAGGAATAGCTGTCCTTCATCGAGAACTCACGACCGCGCAGGAGGCCGGCGCGAGGACGAGCCTCATCGCGGTACTTGTCCTGAATCTGGTAGATCGACAGCGGCAAATCTTTGTAGCTCGAGTACAGGTCTTTCACGAGCAGCGTGAAGACCTCTTCGTGCGTGGGAGCCAACAGGTAGTCGGCGTCTTTGCGGTCTTTGAGGCGGAAAATTCCGTCACCGTACTCGGTCCAGCGACCCGTGAGCTCGTAAGGTTCGCGCGGCAGCAAAGCCGGGAACAACACTTCTTGCGCGCCAAATGCTTCGAGTTCTTCGCGGATGACCGCCTCGATCTTGCGGCGAACCTTAAGACCGAGAGGCAACCACGCAAAAACGCCGGGAGCCTGACGACGGATGTAGCCGGCGCGCACCAAAAGGCGGTGGCTAGCTACTTCAGCATCGACGGGATCTTCGCGAAGCGTGCGGACAAAGAGTTGAGAGAGACGTGTAGACACGCCTCAATGGTAGTGCGCCTACGGGGTGAGAACTTGCGGACTTCCCGTAGCACCGGCAGGCATCTCTGCTGCAATGCGGTTCGCCTCTTCGATCAGCGTGGCCACGATGTCTGCTTCGGGAACCGTCTTGATGACTTCACCCTTCACAAAGATCTGGCCCTTACCGTTACCGCTGGCCACACCGAGGTCAGCTTCGCGGGCTTCACCCGGTCCGTTGACAACACAGCCCATTACAGCGACGCGCAGCGGAACCGTCATACCTTCAAGGCCCTCAGTGACATCGTTGGCGAGCTTGTAAACGTCGACCTGAGCGCGACCACACGAGGGGCACGACACAATTTCAAGCTTGCGCTCGCGCAGGTTCAGCGACTGCAGAATCTGCAAGCCAACCTTGATCTCCTGCACGGGAGGCGCCGAGAGCGAGACACGAATTGTGTCTCCGATGCCCTCCGAGAGCAGGATGCCGAACGCCGTAGCGCTCTTGATCGTGCCCTGGAACTCAGGCCCAGCCTCGGTCACACCGAGGTGCAGCGGCCAGTCTCCACGCTCAGCGAGCATTCGGTACGCCTTAACCATGACAATCGGGTCGTTGTGCTTCACCGAGATCTTGAAGTCGTGGAAGTCGTGCTCTTCGAAGAGGCTTGCCTCCCACACAGCACTCTCGACGAGAGCCTCCGCGGTGGCCTTGCCGTACTTCTGGAGCAGGCTCGGCTCGAGCGAACCAGCGTTGACACCAATGCGCAGGCTCGTGCCCGCATCCTTGGCAGCCTTAGCGATCTCGCCGACCTTGTCGTCAAACTTGCGGATGTTTCCGGGGTTGACGCGCACAGCTCCGACTCCGGCATCAATCGCCGAGAAGACATAACGGGGCTGAAAGTGGATGTCGGCAATAACCGGAATCTGGCTCTTCTTCGCAATGATGTGCAGCACATCCGCGTCGTCCTGATGAGGCACAGCAACGCGCACAATGTCGCAACCCGAAGCCGTCAGCTCGGCAATTTGCTGCAGAGTGGCATCGATATTGGTGGTTTGCGTTGTCGTCATGGACTGAACGCTGACTTGCGACTCACTACCGACGCCTACTGAACCGACCTTGATCTGCCGGGTCTTGCGACGGGGAGCGAGGACTTCAGGGACTTTCGGCATTCCGAGATTGATTGCTGGCACTCGTCTATCCTAAAGCCGACACCTGAACATCGGCGGAACGCTAGCGCGCGCCGAGGTGAGCAGTCAGTGCATCCACGAATTCCTGCGGACGTTCAAGATGAGCGGAGTGACCGCAGTTCTCCCATGCCAGCTCGGTGTACTCGCCGCCATTGGCCTTGTACTGCTCGAAAACCGCGCGGGTCTGCTCGATCATCGGCTGCGGCGGAGCAACCTCGGCACCGGGCCAGCCGGGGATAACACCAAGCTGCCCCAAGAAGTTGAGGTCGAAGCCCGAGGCATCCGACACGATCGCGTCTTGCACACCTCGAACCCACAGAACACGCGGCTTCGTGGGCAGTTCGGTGATGGCGCTGACGTTGAAGTGGTTGGGCGTCATGGTGTTGAGCACGCCACGTCCACCGGGGCCGAAGCCAGGCCAAGCGTCAACAGCAACCGAGTCGCCCGGGTAGTTGTCTTCGCCCGTGGCGGTCGTGAGCATTGATTCGACCCAGAGATCTTCGTGTTCGGTGTGGGCCACGGCATCCGCCACATACGCCGTACGGAACACCGTGCGAGCGGATGTCGGCGACTCGTCAGCAGCATCACCCGCGTTCAACTGGGCTACGAAATCGGGATTCGCTCCCCCGCCGCCCGTGCCGGAGCACTCGGGGTTCAGTAGTTCGCCATTTGCACCCTGAGTGCCGCCGAAGCCGAAGGGCGAGACAGGAGACACAAACGAAACAGTGTCGACGCGCTCGGCATAGTCGAGCATGAACTGCATCACGACCCCACCGCCCATGCTCCAGCCGACGAAGCTCGCCCGCTCAATGCTGAGCGCGTCGAGAACCGCGGCGATGTCGTCGGAGAAATCGCGAACGCCCCGCGTGGCATCCACGGGAAGCGTTTCGCTGTCACCAAAACCACGCAGATCGATGGCCAGTGCGCGCACACTGCTGTCGAGCGCGAGCATTGTTGGCTGCCAGAACAGCGACGATGACACGTTGCCGTGCACGAACACGACGGTCGATGTGGGGTTGTCGGCCGGGCGCTCCAACACCGATGCGACAATGCGCGGTGTCGTAACGCTGTGCTGAACGATGCCGGCGAGAAGGGTAGCCATGGTGTGTCCTTTGGTGAGTTGAACTACGGGAAGTGGCGAAACTGGTTAGGCGGTGAGCTCGACAATGAGCTCGGGTTCGGTGGCGGCGCGCACGGTTTCTTCGTCAACGCCGGGAGCGAGTTCGCGGAGAACGAGACCGCGATCCGTCACGTCGATGACGGCGAGGTCAGTAATGATGCGGTGAACGACACCGCGGCCAGTCAGCGGTAGCGAGCACTCGTTCACGATTTTGGGGCTGCCATCTTTTGCGACGTGCTCCATCAGCACAATGACGCGCGCAGCGCCGTGCACAAGGTCCATCGCACCGCCGGGGCCCTTGACCATCTTGCCGGGGATCATCCAGTTGGCGAGGTCACCGGCAACAGAGACCTGCATGGCACCGAGGATGGCTGCATCAATCTTGCCGCCGCGGATCATGCCGAAGCTCATCGCAGAGTCAAAGAAGGCGGTGCCCGGGAGGGTCGTGACCGTCTCTTTTCCCGCGTTAATGAGGTCGGGGTCGACGTTCTGTTCGGTCGGGTACGGACCGACTCCGAGGATGCCGTTCTCCGATTGCAGCACCACCGTGCGACCTTCAGGCACATAGTTCGGCACGAGCGTCGGAAGACCGATTCCGAGATTTACGTACGAGCCATCGGCCAGTTCGAGAGCGGCACGGGCCGCCATTTCTTCGCGAGTCAAAGCCATTATGCGACCACCTTCTGCACTGTGCGACGTTCGATTCGTTTCTCGACATCGGAGCCAACTTCGATCACTCGCGAGACGTAAACGCCGGGCAGGTGAACGGCATCCGGTTCAATCTCGCCGGGCTCGACGATCTCTTCGACCTGGGCGATACAGATACGCCCGGCCATCGCCGCGAGCGGCGAGAAGTTGCGCGCCGACTTGGCAAAGACAAGGTTGCCGTGGCGGTCACCCTTGAGCGCGTGAACGAGCGAGAAGTCGGTCGTGATCGCTTCTTCGAGTACGAAGTCTTTCGCGGTTCCCCGCACTTCGAACGAGCGAACCTCTTTCTGGGGCGACGCAATCGCCACACCGCCGGAACCGTCGTAGCGACGCGGCAGGCCACCCTCGGCTACCTGAGTGCCGACGCCGGTCTGCGTGAAGAACGCGGCCACTCCCGAGCCACCGGCCCGGAGCTTCTCGGCGAGGGTTCCCTGCGGGGTCAACTCCACTTCGAGCTCCCCCGTCAAGAACTGGCGCTCGAACTCTTTGTTCTCCCCCACATACGACGACGTCATTTTGCGGATGCGACGGGCGGCCAGCAGCACGCCGAGCCCCCAGTCATCCACACCGCAGTTGTTGCTCACGATACTGAGATCGTCGGAGCCCAACTCCAGCAGCGCTTGGATGAGCACCATCGGGTTGCCGCACAGGCCGAAGCCGCCGACTGCCAAGGATGCCCCGCTCGGAATATCAGCGACCGCTTCTGCCGCCGACCCCATTGTCTTGTCGATACTCACGCTCGGACCTCCCGCGGTTGGTTCGCCATTAGTTGAGTCATGACGCCCGCGACGATATCTGCGCCTCGTTGCGTCAAAGTAATTGTGTAGTGATTGACGTCTGACGCTTCGTGAAATTCCACATGAGGAAGCTCTGACCGCCAGTGGTCACACTGTTCCGGAGGATACAACGCCGGTACCTGATTGAGAAGACCCCGCGGTGCCCGGATGAAGTGCACGGGCATGCTGAGCCCCTCGAGAGCCGCGCGATACTGGGCGTCTCCGCTCAGTTGCAAGGCATCGAAGCTCACCGCGTCGATCGAGCTCGCGGGGTGCAGGTGCGGTGCAGCGCCGACAAGGTCGTAGTCAACGTAGTCACGCACTGCCGACGTGAAGTTGTCGGCGAAGGCCGGATGCACGCGCCAGAACTCCTGGTAACTCTCCCGATCGGGGAATGTCATTGAGAGCCGTTCCGCTGCCGGACCCAAGATCACCTGCGGCAGCTCCTCCATCGAGGTGCCCTCGGGTGCCGGGATCGGCAAGCCGCCATCGATGAGGAGCAAGCTGGAGACACGCTCCGGGTGCTGCGCCGCCAAGGTTGCAGCGACGAATCCCCCCATCGAATGCCCGACGACGAGCGCGGACTCGGTGCCGGTGGCTTCTAACAGCACGTTCATGTCGGCGGCGTGCTGCGGCATCCCGAACGGAGCAGGTAGGTCGCGGCTCGCACCGCGACCGCGAAGATCAGGAGCAATAACCCGACAGTCGGGGAAGGCCGCGGCGATCAGCGGCCACGACATATGCGAGGCCGTAATGCCGTGGATCAGAAGGATCGTGGCGACAGGTTTTGACTCGGGTTCCCAGATCGCCGCGGTCAGTTCACCGCCGACGACAGGAACGGTGATGGTCGTGTGTAGGGCAGTCATCGTGCGCTCCAGCCGCCATCCATCGTGTACGAAGCGCCCGTGACCATGCCGGCGCTGTCGCCTGCAAGCCAGAGCACGAGGTCGGCCACTTCAGCCGGCTCAACGAGGCGCTTGATAGCGCTCTCAGTGAGCATGACTTTCTCGACCACTTCGGATTCCGGGATGCCATGAACCTTGGCCTGATCAGCGATCTGCTTCTCGACGAGCGGCGTGCGCACGTAGCCGGGGTTCACGCAATTGCTCGTGACGCCATGAGCGCCGCCCTCGAGCGCGGTGACCTTGGAGAAGCCCTCGAGCCCATGCTTGGCGGTCACGTACGCCGACTTGTACGGCGAAGCACGCAAGCCGTGAACAGAGCTGAGGTTGATGATGCGACCGAAGTTGCGTTCATACATCTTTGGCAGCGCCGCCCGCACGAGCAAGAAGGGTGCCTCGACCATGAGGTCGAGGATGCGGCTGAACATCACCGGGTCGAACGTCTCGATGGGATTGACGTGCTGGATGCCCGCGTTGTTGACGATCACGTCGACGTCGAGTGAGAGGTCCGCGAGCGCCGCCTTATCGGTGAGGTCGATCTGCCAGGCTTCGCCCCCCACAATCTCAGCTTGAGCCCGAGCGGCATCGCCATTAAGGTCAGCCACGATGACGTGGGCTCCGGCTTTCGCGAGGGCGACGGTGCAGGCAGCACCAATACCGCTCGCTCCCCCCGTGACAAGGGCTCGACGGCCCGTGAGATCGGTCATTTCTCGACTCCTTCGGTGCTCGGCTCTGGCACGGCCAGAGCGCGGCGGATAAACGTAATCATCTGATCGAGAACGTCGTCGGGCACGCGCGAGGTGCCGCTGGCGGTGGGGTCGGCATCGTTGCCGGCATCGGCAGAATCTCCCCAAAGCACCCAGCGCATCCCGATCATCTCGCCAATGCCCATGAGGGCCCACGCGGCAACGGTCGGGTCAATGTCCCCGATCTCGCCCAGCAATTGAGCCTCTTTAAGACCTTCGATGTAGCCATCGACAATGCGTGAGTAGTGCAGGCGCAGCGACTTGGGCGAGACAAATTCTGCTTCGCGCACCACGCGGTAGAGCGCGGGGTGTTCGGCGGTGAACTCAAAGAACGCACGAAAACCGGCCCGTTCCGATTCGATGCGGTTGGATGCTGCGCCCGAGGCTTCGCTCATGGCACGACGCACGCGGCGGTTGAGATCTTCCACGAGCTCTTCGAAGATCTCGAGCTTGCTCGCGAAGTACAGGTAGAACGTTCCTTGACCGACGCCCGCTTCTTCGGTGATGCGCACGACCGAAGCATCCGTGTAGCCGTAGCGCGCAAAGACCGTTTCGGCGGCCTCGATGAGCTTTGCTTTGGTGCGGGTACCGCGAGCGGTGAGTGGTGTGCTCATGAACTGATCCGTCCTGCTTGTGCGGACTCTTCTGTCCATTGCCCCAGCAGCACCCGGCGACGAACTTTGTCGCTGGATGACCGTGGGATGTGTTCGGTAAAGATCACGCGCCGGGGCACTTTGTATTTCGCCAGGCTTGCGCTCGCAAAGTTGAGAACGTCGGTCTCATCGGTGGAAGCTCCGGAGCGCACGACAACCCAAGCCACGGCGACTTCGCCCCATTTCTCATCGGGAACCCCGACGACAGCCACATCGGCAATCGCCGGATGCCCAAAAAGAACGCCCTCGATCTCGGCAGGAGCAACGGACTCTCCCCCGGTGATGAAGATGTCTTTGAGGCGGTCGAGAACGCGGTAGTAGCCTTCAGAATCGCGGCTGACGAGATCGCCGGTCGCGAGCCATCCGTTGCGCAGCGCCAGCGCGGTGGCCTCGGGGGCACGGAAGTAGCCGCTGAACACTCCGGGGCCCTTGACCAGCAGTTCGCCCTGGCCAGCACCCTCAATGCGCTCTCCCGTCACGGGGTCGGCAATGTCGACATCCACGTGCGGGTAGGGCTTGCCCGCGGAGCCGATGCGCGTGCGCGCTTCCTCATCGGGCAGGCACAAGACGTTCGGCGCAGCTTCGGTAAGCCCATAGCCCTGAGTCAGGGCCACACCGCGGCTGTGCCAGACGCGCAAGAGCGGTTCGGGCATCGGTGCTCCCCCGACGATGGCGTGCGCGAGGCTCGACAGGTCGCTCGAGGCGAATCGCGGATGCTGCGAGAGGATCAAGTAGTTGGCGGGCACGCCCATCATCGTGGTGATGCGGCGGTCAGCGATGAGCTGCAGCACGCGAGCGGGATCGAAGGTGCGCTCGAGCACGACCGTAGCGCCCATCCACCAGGCCAGCAGCGGCTGAATGTTCCAGCCACCCACGTGGTACTGAGGCATGACGGCCAGCACCGTGTCGGCACTCGTGATCTCAGCGGTGCGCGAGAGCGACAGGTTGGTCCAGAAGCAATTGGCGTGGCTGAGAATGGCACCCTTGGCCTGATCGAGCGTTCCCGACGTGAAGATGATGAGCAGAGCATCCTCGTCGCGCACGGGGCGATGCACGGGAGTCGTTGCCTCACTGCGCAACGGTGCCACGATGTCCCGCTCGATGCCGTGGGTGCCGAGGATGCCGCGAGCAATCGGCACGACGAGACGATCGGTGGCGAGAGTGCCCAGCGTCGAGAACTCGTCCTCAACGAGGAGCAGTGCAGGATCAGCCTGCTCAAGCTGCTGCGCGATCTCTCGCGGTGACAGGCGCCACGAGAGCGGAACGAGCACGAGCCCCGCCTTGGCACACGCGAAGAACACAACCACGTGGTCCGAGCTGTTGCCCGTGATGGTGGCGATGCGATCACCGACACCATAGCCGCCCGCGAGGAAAGCTTCGGCGAGCGCCGTGGCCCGGTCATCCAGTTGACGGTAGGTCAGCACGACGCCGCGGTCGTCGACGGCCACCCTGTCGGGCGTAGCGAGCGCGCGGTCGGCAGTCCACCGCCCGAGCGTGTGTAGCCCTTCAGACTGGGTCATTCTGCCTCCTCGAGCCGCTGACGCTTCTGCGGCGCGAGACTGGTGCCTGTGGAGAGGCGCTGCACCGCACCGGCGATTCCTCCGGGAAGGAACAACACCACAAGGATAAACAGCGTGCCGAGGATAAAGAGCGGCTCGGAGAGGGGAATCCGCAAGATCGCCGGAAGTCCGTCGATGGCATCCGAGCTGGCCAATGCCGTCAGGCGCTGATCGAGCAGGGTGTAAATGATGCCGCCGACGATAGCGCCCCAGCGGGAGCCGACACCACCGAGCACGACGATCACGAGGATCGTGAGCGTGAAGTCAGCAGACGTGGCGCGGGGTGTTGTACCGCTCTGCAGCAGCAAGTGCACCATTCCCACGAGCGACGCCAGCACGGAGGCGATGACAAAGGCCATGAGCTTGACGCCGAACGGGCGGAGGCCAAGCACCCGCACGCGCAATTCGTTCTCGCGCGTCGCCGTTACCGCGTGACCGGCGCGGGAGTTCTCGAACCAGGCGACAACGACGAACACCACCACGAGTAGCGCAAGGGCGAGCCAATACAGGTTGCGCGTATTCAGAACGCCAATGAAGAAGTCCGGGATGTGCTCGGTGTCGAGTCGCAAGCCCTCTTCACCGCCCGTGATGCCGGGGTTGCGACGCACGAGCACGTTGCCGGCCTGAGCAAACGCCAAAGTCACCATCGCGAAGGAGATGCCGGTCACCCGCAGGCTCAACGAGCCCAGCAAATAGGCCGCCGTGATTACAATCGCGAGCGTCAGGCCAAGGGCCGGCAACAGCGTCAGTTCAGTCTCGTGCAGCACGATGCCGAGCCCATAGGCACCCAGTGCAAAGTACAGCGCGTGACCGAAGGAGAGCATCCCGGCGGTACCGAACAGCAGGTGATAGCTCAGTGCGAGCGAGGCGAAGAGCAGTGCCAGGGCGAGCAGTTGCAGCGTGCCCGGTGTGTAGGTTGCCCCGGGCAGTACACCAGGGATCGAGATGTTCAGCAATGGCAAGAGAGCTGCGATGACTACGAGAACACCACCGACGATCCACCAGGTGCGCTGGCTCAACTTTGAGAGCGACTTCATGCTTTCTTCCCCAAGATTCCGGTCGGGCGTACCAACAGCACGACGGCGAGCAACAGGACGACCATCAAGTCGCCGGTTCCGCCCCAAAAGTAGTTAGCGAATTGCTGAAGTACCGCGACAACAACGGAAGCGATAGCGGCACCCGCGAGCGAACCAAGCCCACCAATGACGGTGACGATGAAGGCGAAGATCAGCAGGGATCCGCCGAGCTGGGGCGACACGTAGCCGAAGTAGTGCGAGGCGAGCACTCCGCCAAGACCCGCAGCAGCGCCACCGATCGCGAACACGACCGTAAAGGCCTTGCGCACATCGATACCGAGAGCGGTCACCATCGAGCGGTTTTCAACGCCGGCCCGGATGATGAGTCCGAAGCGGGTGTACCGCAGGAAGGCGACAATACCGAGCAACACCAACACCGCGGCGCCGATCATTAAGAAGCGATCGTTGGGAACACGGGCGCCCAAGATTTCGGTCGTCTGTGAGAGCCATTCGGGGGCGGTGACATAGATCGCGTCCGTGCCCCAAATACCTTCGAAGAGCGCAACCGAGGCAAGAGCCAGACCGACCGTCACGAGCACTTGCTCGATATGCCGGTTGTAGAGCCGCCGGATGAGAAGGAACTCGGTAGCGGCGGCCACGAAGGCCCCGACCGCCATTCCGAGCACCAGCGAGGCGATGAGCGTGCCCCAGCTGCTGCCGTCCATCCGCCGGGCCAGTTCCCAACCGGCGAAGGCGCCGAGCGTGAGAAACGAGCCGTGCGCAAAGTTGAGCACACCCATGAGGCCGTAGATCAGGGAAAGGCCGGAAGCGACCAAGAAGTACAGCGCACCGAGCCCGAGGCCCGTGATGAGCAGAAGAATTATGGTGCTCATGCGACCCCCAACAGTTCTTTCGTAAGAGCTTCATTGCTCAAGAGTTCTTCGGCACTGCCGTCGTAGACCACGCGACCGCCTTCAAGCACGATGGCTTTCTCGGCGAGCATCCGCACGACTTGCAGGTTTTGTTCGACCAGAAGTACCGGCACCGTCTGGGCAGCGCGCTCAAGCGCTTTGGCGACATCCATGACAATGAGGGGAGCGAGGCCCTTCGTCGGCTCGTCAACCAGGAGCACGCGATTGTCGTTGACGAGAGCACGAGCGAGCGACACCATCTGCTGTTGACCACCCGAGAGCGTACCCGCAAGCTGGCCGGCCCGGTCCGAAAGGTCAGGGAAAAGTTCATGGATCAGTTGGCGATTCGGCGACGAATCGCGCTCGGCCAACCGCAAGTTCTCGGCAACCGTGAGCGAGGAAAACACCTCACGGTCCTCCGGCACATAGCCAACGCCGCGCTGCACGATGCGGTGAGTGGGTTCGCGATCAACGCGCTCCCCCGCAATCGTCACCTCTCCAGAGCGTTCGATGAGCCCCATAATGGCGCGCAGCGTACTTGTCTTTCCGACGCCGTTACGGCCCAGAAGTGCCGTCACGCCAACGGGAAGCATCTCGAAGCTCACGTCTTCAACAACTTGCTGGCCGGCGATACTCGCGCTCAATCCAGCAACCGACAGAATCGAGTCGGTCACAGTGTCGGTCATAGTGGAGCCCCCAAATAAGCTTTCTGCACCGCTTCGTCTGCCATCACGGCATCCGGGGTGTCACAGGCGAGAAGCTGGCCATGGTGCATGACCGCAACGCGGTCGACCAGGCCGAGTACAACATCCATGTGGTGTTCGACCATGAGCACGGTGCGACCCGACTGATGCACCTGCCGGATCACTTCGGTGAGCCCGGCCACATCGCCCGAAGCGACACCCGCCATCGGCTCGTCGAGCAGGATCACGCTGGGGTCGGTGGCCAGCAACATCGCGATCTCGAGCTTGCGCTTGTCGCCGTGAGAAAGAACCCCGGCTTCGGTTTCGCTGTGGTGGCTCAGCCCCACCTCGTCGAGCCGAGCTCGAGCGATGGTTGTTGCTTTGTCGTGCGCTCGCGGAAAACGAATGACCGAGGTCGCGCCGCCCAATTTCACTTGGGCTGCCAGGCGAACATTCTCGAGCGCGCTAAGCGCCGGAAAGAGACTGGATGTTTGAAAGGTTCTGCCGAGCCCAGCCCGGGCCCGCGCATCAATGGACTGATTCGTGACATCACGCCCTTCGAGCGTGACAACGCCACCGGTGGGAGTCATCACCCCAGAAATGAGATTGAAGAGCGTGGTTTTGCCGGCCCCGTTAGGGCCGATCACGCCGAGCATCTCGCCCTGAGCGATCGAGAGTGACACGTCATCAATGATGACCGCACCCCCGATCGTGAGGGCAAGGTGCTCCACCGTGAGCACGGGCTGGTTCGACATAGTTCGTTAGCTACTTACTCTGCGACGGGCGGGGTTACGGCGTCAGCGTCGACGGCCGTGACCAGTTCAGGAATCCACGAGTCACCATCGGCAACAAGCGAGACCTGGAACATCGGCTGGATCATGGCGTGGTCCTCGGCGCGAACCGTGATGGAGCCCTTGACCGAGTCAAAAGTCCAGCCCTCGAGAGCGGCGATCATGGCATCCACATCGTCGCCACCTTCACGAACAGCCTGAACGACCATCTGTGCTGCAACGAAACCGTCGGGCGAGAACAGGTCAGCCTGCTTGCCCTCTGCTTCGAGGTAGCTGACCATGGCCGCGTTCGCGTCGTTGTCCGTAGCACCACCGAAGTAGTGGTTGAGGAAGCTGATCTGGTCGCTCGCAGCGCCGTAAGCACCGTAGGTCGAGACGTCACCGAGACCGGTGGCGACAGGAACGCTATCGAACACGCCCTGCTGGCTGAGTGCCTCCCACATGGCGCCGGAAGTCGCACCGGCCCACGCTACGAACACGAGGTCGGGCTGAGCGTCAACGATCTGCTGGGCGAAAGGAGTGAACTCGGTGGCGTCCTCGGGAACGAGAAGGCTCGTGACGTCAGCGCCCTGGCCGCCAAGAACGGCGGTGGCAGCGGCAACGTTGCCCTGACCGAAGGCCGTGTCCTGAGCGAAGACCAGAACCGACTTGCCTGCCGGGTCACCGATGAAGGTACCCGCGGTAGCGACGTCTTGGAAGCTCTGGCGCCCCGAGCGGAACGTGTAGTCGTTCACGCCCGTGATGCCGTCTGCTGCGGCGGGGCCGGAGATGTAGAGAACCTTGTTCTGCTCGGCCTGCTCAGCGAGGGCAAGCGCGATTCCCGAGGAAACCGTACCGACGATGATCTTCTGGCCTTGACCGATCACGTCCTTGGCTGCGGTGACGGCCTTGTCGGCGTCGCCCGCGTCATCCGTGATCGTGATGTTGAGTTCGCGGCCGTCGACGGCGCCTGTGCCGTCGGTGGCGTAGTCGAGACCGGCATCGAAGCCGGCGAGATAGGCCTCACCATAGGCCGCAAGAGGGCCTGTCTGCGAGGTGATGACCGAGACATCGACGGGGGCGAGGTCATCGCCGCCACTTCCGCTGTCGACGGCGGGAGCACAACCCGCCAGTGTGAGTGCAACCGTCGCAATTAACGCCGGAGCGAGGTACTTTTTACTGACCCGCATGATGGGACCTTTCCTGCTGCCTTAGGAGGATTGTGATCTGAACCTGAGACCCGGTTCAGGTTTCATGTAGCCTATGGTTGCGCAACCACGCTGTCAACAACGGCGACCAAACAAAGGAGTTTGCACAGTGGCCAACACCCCCGCACCCAACGATGTAGTGATCCTTTCCGCAACACGTACCCCCCAGGGAAAATTGCGCGGACAACTCGCTTCACTCTCCGCCGTCGAGCTCGGCGCTGTCGCCCTCCGCGCCGCTGTCGAACGCTCCGGTGTTGACGTTGACTCCATCGATCAGGTGATCTTCGGCCAAGTCATTCAGGCCGGCGCCGGGCAGAACCCCGCCCGCCAGACGGCCATCGCCGCCGGACTCGCATGGAAGACCCCCACCGTCACCATCAACAAGGTCTGCCTCTCCGGGCTCGCTGCGATCGTGGATGCTGCGCGCCTCATCCGTCTCGGAGAAGCCAACGTCGTGGCTGCCGGCGGTCAAGAATCCATGACCAACGCCCCGCACGTACTCCCCGGATCGCGCATGGGTTGGGCGTACGGAACAGTCTCTGCCCTCGACTCCGCCGCGCACGATGCCCTCACCGATGCCTTCGACGCCGAATCGATGGGTGCCAGCACCGAGCGCCACAACGGCCGCCTCGACATCGGGCGATCCGAGCAGGATGAGATTGCCGCAGCCTCGCACCAGCGTGCCGCCGCCGCGATCGAAGCCGGCATCTTCGCCGACGAAATCGCGCCGGTGACGATCCCGCAGCGCAAGGGCGACGACCTCGTTCTCGACACCGATGAGGGCGTCCGCGCCAACACCACCGTTGAAACGCTCGCCGGATTGCGCCCCGCCTTCGACCCCGAAGGCACCATCACCGCCGGCAACTCTTCGCCGCTGAGCGACGGAGCATCCGCCGTGATTTTGGCCAGTCGCGCGTGGGCCGAAGAACACGGCCTCACCTGGCTTGCTGTACTCGACCGCTCGGGTCACGTCGCCGGCCCCGACAACTCTCTGCACTCGCAGCCCGCTCGCGCCATTGCCGCTGCCCTCGACAACGCCGGTTGGAGTGCCGGAGATCTCGACTTTGCCGAAATTAACGAGGCCTTCGCCGCCGTGAGTCTGCGCTCCACCGCCGAACTCGGGCTCAGCCACGACATCGTGAACATCCACGGCGGCGCTATCGCTATTGGTCACCCGGTCGGGGCGTCCGGTGCTCGCTTGGTGGTCCACGCCGCTCACGAGTTGGCACGCCGTGGCTCGGGCCGCGCGGCCGTAGCGCTCTGTGGCGGCGGCGGTCAGGGCGACGCGCTGCTGCTAACGCGCTAGAAACTCTCATAGCTAGACCGACTGCAACGGTGGCCTGAGTCGACAACGTCTCCGGCCACCGTTTTGCGGCAACCGCAGCAGCGGTCGCGATAGCGAGCGCTGCAGCGGCAGCGGCAGCGGCAGCGGCAGCGGCAGCGGCAGCGGCAGCGGCAGCGGCAGCGGCTTAGAAGATCGAGATCGGCTTCACGATGTCGGCGTAGATCAGCATGGCGCTCATGGCGCCCAACAGAACGACGACAACCAGCGTGAGCGGAATGAACTTTGCGGCATCGAAGGGGCCGGGGTCGGGCTTACCGAAGAGCTTGGCGAAGAAGCGGCGAACACCCTCGAACAGTGCGCCAGCCACGTGTCCACCGTCGAGTGGCATGAGCGGCACGAGGTTGAAGACAAAGAGTGCAACGTTGAGCGAGCCAATGAGGCCGATGAGAGACGCTACTTTGTCGGCCACGGGGGCGTTGTCGAGGCTCGTGATCTCACCGGCGATACGACCAACGCCCACAACACTGATGGGGCCATTGGGGTCACGCTCGTCAGGACCAAAAGCCGCGTTGGCCACGTCGACCATGCGCTGGGGCAGATTCAGGATGACGTTGGCCACCGAAACGATATTGTCGCCGACCGCAGGCAGCACGGCGGTCACCGGCTGCTGTACGGTCTCGAGAGCGGAACCGATACCCAAGAAGCCGTATTCTTCCGTTAGGGCGACGCCGTCAGCATCCTCAACGATCTGACCGCTATCGTCGTAGACGTAGCGCTCAGTGAGCAGTGGCTCAGCCACGAGAGAAACCTCGGCACCGTCGCGCTCGACGACGATGTTCAGTTCATTGCCAGCAGCGGCACGGATGAATTCTGTCGCTTCGGCCCATGAGGAGACGGCTTGGCCATCCATTGACACGAGTCGGTCTCCGGGTATGATTCCCGCGGCGAAGCCGGGAGCGTCAGGGTCGGTGCTTTCGCACGTCTGGCGTTCGGAGGTGGCGTCGAGAACGCACTCAGAAACGCTACCCACCGTGGTGGAGGGCTGCGCGACACCGAAACCCATGAAGAGAATGGCGAACATCACGATGGCGATGAGCAGGTTCATTACCGGCCCACCGAGCATGATGACGACGCGCTTCAGCACGGGAAGTTTGTAGAAAGCGCGCGATTCATCGACGTCGACCAGAGTGTCGGCGCTGGCGCTGCGAGCATCTTGAACGAGCGCTTGAAAAACGCCGGTGGTAGCCGTGCGGCTTCCACTCTCAGATTTGCCGGGAGGGAACATGCCCGCCATCGAGATATAGCCACCGAGCGGAATCGCCTTCACGCCGTATTCCGTCTCCCCACGCTTGCGCGAGAAGATCGTTGGTCCGAAACCAATCATGTACTGACTAACGCGCACGCCAAAGAGCTTCGCGGGCAGCAGGTGTCCGATTTCATGCAGGCCAATAGACACAGCAAGCCCGACGAGAACGACGAGGATGCCAAGAATGTACAAGAGCACGTTTTCCACCCGCTAAGACTAGCCACGCGCACCGACGGTCACCTGTACCGGTGCTGTGGAAGCGGCAGAACAACCCCACACTGGGGGCGAACGCCCCGTTCAGTGCCGCAGCTAGGAGCGAGTGGCGACCACAGCATCAGCGGTGCGTCGCGCCCACGACTCTGCCTCGGCGAGAGCATCCAACGTCAGCTCGGTTGCCTCGTGGGACTGCACGACCCGCTCAACGACATCCAAGATGTCGAGGTAGCCGATCGCGCCGGCGTGGAAAGCCAACACGGCCTGCTCGTTCGCTGCATTGAAGACCGCGGGGAAAGTGAGGCCGGCTGCGCCAACAGCTTTCGCCATTTCAACCGCAGGGAATACCTCGTTGTCGAGAGGCTCAAAGTTCCACGTGCTCGCCGTCATCCAGTCGAGCGGAGCGCCGACGCCCGCGACGCGGCTCGGCCAGTCCAGGCCGAGCGAAATCGGCAACCGCATGTCGGGCGGGCTGGCCTGAGCGATCGTCGAGCCATCGACGAACTCCACCATCGAATGCACGATGGACTGTGGATGCACCGTCACAGCAATGCGGTCGTACGGCACACCGAACAGCAAGTGCGCCTCAATCACTTCGAGGCCCTTGTTCACGAGGGTTGAGGAATTCGTCGTAACCACGAGCCCCATATCCCAGGTGGGATGAGCGAGCGCCTCGCGCGGAGTCACATCGCGCAGGGAATCACGCGTGCGACCCCGGAATGGACCCCCGGATGCCGTAAGCACCAAGCGGCGCACTTCGGAGTGTTCGCCAGAACGCAGCGCTTGGGCGATGGCCGAGTGCTCCGAGTCAACGGGAACAATTTGCCCGGGCTTCGCTCGCGACGTCACGAGTTCTCCGCCGACAATGAGGCTCTCTTTGTTGGCGAGAGCGAGCGTCGCGCCAGATTCAAGGGCCGCGAGCGTGGGCCCGAGGCCTACTGAACCGGTGATTCCGTTGACGACGACGTCGGCAGGGACATCCCGCACCAACTGCGCCGCCTCCTCGGCACCGAAGGCAATGTGCTTCACGCCGAAGCGAGCCGCCTGCTCTTCGACGAGGGTTCGGTTGGAGCCGGCTGCGAGACCGACGACCTCGAAACGGTCACGGTTTGCCTCGATTACCTCAAGGGTTTGCGTGCCGATCGAGCCCGTCGATCCGAGCAGAATTATCTTGCGCATCCCGCTACTTTAGTTGGCTCGCACAAATGTGCGTCAACGACGAGCGCGAATTAGCCAATGCCGAGGATGTCGACGACGAAGACGATGGTATCGGTTCCGCCAATGCCTGCGCCCTCGTTACCGGCTTCTCCATAGCCTTCGCTCGGAGGCAATACCGCGATGATTTGTGAACCAACCTGCTGGCCCTCGAGCGCAGCTTTGAAGCCAGGCACTACTTGCCCCGTGTTGAAGGTCGACGGCTCCCCGCGCGCCCAGCTCTCGTCGAAAATCTCGCCGGTGGTCCAGTTCATGCCCACGTAGTGGACAACAACATCCGAGTTCTCTTGAACGGTTTCGCCAGCACCCTGCTTCAGTACAGCGACTTCAAGCTCCGCTGACGGGTCAGTGTCAGGAATGGTGATCGTGGGGCGACCATCGTCGTCGAGCTCAACCGCCGGGAAACCTTCCTCAGCGGGCTGGTCTTCACCGTCGGCGCGCGGAAGCGCGGGCTCGGCAGGCTCGTCAACGGAAACTACGTCAACAACGAAGACGATGTCGTCATCAGCGCCGACTCCGAGCGATTCGCGGCTTGCGTCGTCGGCGAACGACTCCTCGGGCGGAATGACGCCCACGACGCGAGTACCCGCGGTGGAGCACTCAATTGTCTTGACGATGCCCACGAGGAACTGCTCGGCATCCACGGGGAACGGGGTCAACCCGGTTTCGTCGTAAGTAGTGGAGGAAAGCTCTTCGCCCGTTTCACCGCTGTACAGGCTGAACTGCACGTTGGCCGTGGCTGCCTCAATAGCAACGATGTCGCCGTCACCGGCAATCGCGACAGAGCGCTCGGTTTCAGAAACGTCGGTCGGGAAGTCAATGGTGACCTCAGGCTTGGCGCCGAAGTCGCCGCTCACCTGAACGGCCTCAGAGGCCGAGCCGGATGCCGTCGGCGTGCAATCGCCGGAGTTCTCAGCAGTCGTCGAGTCGGCGGGCGAACACGCGGCGAGTGACGCCACAACGCCGATGGTCAACAGAAACGGAATCGCTTTTCGCACAAGAACCCTTCACAGCAAGAACACGGAGCACCAATCCTCCCGCACCCTTGCTGTGTGTAGCGTGTGGAATCGCCGACTCGGCCAGTCTGCCGTCGGCATTACTCAGCGGCAGACTCGACGATGATGCGAGGTTGGTGCAGCACGGGAAAGTTTACGGAAGACGCAATGAAGCACTTGCCACTCGCCTCGGCGTGGGCATCCATGGCGTCTTCTACGCTGCCGGCAGAAATCGTGACGACCGGGCGCAGGGTGACCGACGTGAAGTGGCCTCCCCCGTTGTCGGTCTGCTTCAGGGTGCCCGATACCTCGTCGTGGTACGCGGTAACAACAATCCCGCGACTGACAGCAACGTGCAGGTAGCTGAGCATGTGGCACTGGCTGAGCGCCGCGATCAGCAGCTCTTCGGGGTTCCAACGATCTGCATGGCCATGGAATACTCGAGCGCTTGACCCATCGATCGGATGCTTGCCCACCGCGGTGACCTCGTTGTGGCGAGAGTAGCCACGGTAGTTTGTCGTGCCCTCGCCCAGATTTCCGGACCATTCCAAGCGCACTTCAAAATTGTGGTCGATGTTCATCGAAACCTCCCTCGCGGCCCCGAGGGCCAGCATCACAGACCGCAGCGGGGCGATCACACCCAACGTATCTAACTCTCACCGTAGCGCCGCACGCTGAGAAGTGTCGCCGCGGTTTCACACGGGTTCGGCATCCGAACCCTCACTCTGGCCAGACGGAGATAACGTAGGAGGGTGAACTCTGTAACGACGGCTTCCTCCCGCGCACTCACGGTCGACGACACCACTCAGCTCGCTGTGTTGGAGCGTTCCGGGATGATCGAATCTCGGCATCTTGGAGCCGCCGTCGTGCTCTCCCCCGATGGCACCGAACTGCGTCGACTGGGCAACCCCGATGCGTTGATTTACCCGCGCTCCACGCTGAAGCCGATGCAGGCAATCACCGTCTTACGCGCCGGCGTCACGCTGAATGACGAACAACTTGTCTTAGCTAGTGCCAGCCACACCGGCAGTCAGCGCCACCAAGACGTTGTCGCATCGACGCTCGCTGCGTACGGCCTCACCGAAGATCACCTTCGCTGCCCGCCCGATTGGCCCGCAGACTCGGCCACGCGGCGCGCTTCAGATGCTCCGCGCCGACTCGCCATGAACTGCTCGGGCAAACACGCGAGTTTCTTGGCCGCGTGCGTCGTCAATGACTGGCCGCTCGAGAACTACCTCGAGCACGGTCATCCGCTTCAGGAACGCATTCGAAACACCATCGTCGAGTTCACGGGTGAGCCTCTCGCTCATGAAGGAACGGATGGATGCGGGGCTCCGGTATTCGCCGTGAGTCTCGTGTCGCTCGCCACCGCCATCCAGCGCATTGTGCTGGCGGATGCCGCGACCGACGCCCACGCACACTCGCTCGTGAGCGCCATTCGCGGCAACGCGTGGGGCCTCGATATGCCGCAGGTCGCCGAAGCGATGGACACCCTGGGAATCATCGCCAAGCGTGGTGCCGAAGGGGTGCTTATTGCCGCTGCGCCCGACGGCACGACCGTCACGCTTAAGATTCTCGATGGCTCGATCCGCCCGCTGTTGCCCGTGGGACTTTCGTTGCTCGCCGAGGCGGGCGCTCTTGATGCGGATGCTGTGGCGACCGTGCTGAAGTCGACGACTGAGCAAGTGCTCGGCCGCGGTCTGCCCGTTGGCGAGCTGCGCTTCGAATTGGCCTAGGGCAGCCCGCGTACTTCGGGCGGTTAACGCACTCACCCCAGGCGGCTGCGCTCATGGAGCACGCCGCGCTGGGGAGGAGTGATGGAGTATTTAGCCCTTGCCCGTGATGCGACGGAATTCAGCGTTGAACGACTGGTCATCGGTCGTGCTGAGCGTGCGGAACGTGCTTGCACGTGACATCGCCGTGGCGTTGGGGAACGTGAACTGGTTCGATGCGAGCTTCGGGAAGTTCTCGATGGCGTACTCGAGAGTTCCGTCGACGGGGCTCACACAGTGGATCCACTCCACAACCTCTGTGGCGATAGCGGGGTCGTAGTAGAAGTTCATGAGCTTTTCGGCGTTGGCCTTGTGCTGAGCGCCAGCCGGAATCACGAGCGAGTCCGTGAAGAAAGTGCCTCGCGATCCGGGCAGCAAGAACTTGAATTTCTCGTAGCCTGCTTGGGCGTTGAGCACCGCGATGTCTCCTGCGCGGGCGAATCCGGCCAATGCTTCGCCAGATTTGAGTTTTTCAAGGTAGTCGCTTCCGTACACACCGAGGATGTGCTTCGACGCGAGGTGAGTTTCGAGAACGGCGCTGGCCTTCTTGAATTCGTCGATTCCCCAATTTTCATCAGCGATGTCGACGCCGTTAGCGAGCAGCAGCATGCCCATGGTGTGACGCATTTCGGCGAGCACAACGACTTTGCCCTTGAGGTCTTCGCTCCACAGCTGTTCAACGGAGACCAGCCCCTTGGGGTACTCCTCCGCGTTCCAGGCGAGTCCGATGAATCCGCTCTGCCACGGCAGCGAGTATTCGCGCTCGGGGTCAAATTCTGGGTTACTCAGAGTCTTGGTGAGATTTGCCTTGTTCGGGATGTTGGCTGAGTCAAACTTCTGGGCGTATCCGAAGCGAATGAGGCGCGCGGCCATCCAGTCGCTGACGCAAATGATGTCGGCACCGGTCGGTTCTCCGAGAGCGAGCTGGTCTTTCATCGTCAGGTAGAAGCCAACGTTGTCTTCAACAACGGCCTTGTACTCGACTTCGATGCCTGTTTCTTTCTTGAACGCCTTGAGTGTCGCTGAGCTACCGCTGAGGTCCTCGTCGATGTACGAGGGCCAGCTGGCCCAGACCAGCGAACTGTCGCTGTCAGAAATATCGATCGCGTCCGACCCATCCGGCGCGGCACACGCCGCAAGCGCGAGTGCGGACATACCGACACCTGCTCCTTGCAACAACCGCCGACGGCTGAGTTGAGATTGCTTCGCCTGCAGCATTAGCTGCTGGATCGCATGATCCTGCGGAAGTGCTCTCGTCACGTTTTCTCCTTCGCCCCCACCAGTTACACCGATGGTAGTGAGCGCAGTCCGGGTTGTTGTAGCCCCAATTAGGAGGGGGCTTTTGGCGCTTCATAATAATTTCACGGATACTTCACAATTTCGCGCTCAAAATGTGCCCAATTCGGGTACCCCTGAGGAAGACGCACGTTAGGCGTTTCGCGCGACGTTGTCGCCTGTCGGCGCGGAGGCGTGGCTCTTTCGAGGCAGTTGAACCCGCTCGGTGGGGCCGCCGCCGCTCAGTCGCCAGTACTGTCGCGATCCGGGGCTGAGGGGCGGTGGCAATTCTCTCGCGCGAGCCAGTTGCCGGTAGTCGCTCAGGCTGCACCCGTCGAGCAGCACTGTGGCGTGCGGAAGAAGTGCTTGAATCGCTCCCCAGCGGGACTGCCATTCGTCTACCGAACCGACGAGAGCTACGGATCCCCGCGTTCCGCTCGGATTGATCAGCAGCTCTCGCTCACTGCCAGGGGCACCCTCCACTAGTTGCACTGTCCACCCTGCCTCGGTGCAAGCCGCTGCAGTAGCCGCCGGGCGCGTGCTCACGATGGCGAGCCCTCCTTCCCTGCCGACGACTGCGGCGGAAGCAGGGGGCGGTACGGGAAGGAACCGGTCGCTCTGTGCGACCTGCACCCGCGCGCCCTGCCACAGTGCTCCTCCCGCGGGCAGCGTGTCGTTGTACTCCTCCGTGCGGCCGCCTGAAAGCACAAAGTCTTGTCGGGTGGAGAACCTCAGACGCAAGGTTTGAGGAAAGAGCTGCGAGAGTGACTGCAAGGCCGCGGTGATCCGTTGAGCGCTCGCGACGACCGCAATCCCAGCCGCCGGCCCTTCCCGCAGTATGCGCGCGAGTCGTTCCAGCACTGCCGGACGGTATTCGTCGTCAAATCGTGACACCGCAGCGTCGAGGTCGTCGACCACCACAAGCACTGCAGCGGCGGCGCGGCCCGGGTGACCGATCACATCCAACCGCGCATAGAGCTGCGCGAGGGAGTCCCAAAACGACGCTGAGTCGGTTCCGAGCACAAGGATGTCGCGGGATGTCACGTGAGCGAGCGTCGAGAGCGTGACGCTTTTTCCGCTGGAGGGGGCGCCAAGCACGAGCAGGTGTCCATCGCCGGAGGGCGACCAGGTCGCGACGCCATGACGTTGCTCTTCAGGGAGGTCCGTCATTCCGAACGCAATAGTGCCCCCGCCCTCTGGGGTGTGACGTGTCACTGCGCCGGGAGCCTCTGGATGCGCGAGCACGGTCGAGAGCGAAAGGTGTTCACTCAGCGGCTCACACCACGGCCGTCGGGGTTTCGCGCTCGAAGCCCATCGTTCAGCAATATCCCGGATGTCGCGGGGGTCGACCAGCGCAAACTGCGCGAGCTCGGCGGACGACGATCCATGCGCGACCCACGCCCGCCCTTTCTGCTGCGCCGGGAGTTCTGCGGCGCGGTCGCTGCCGATGACGGCGGAACTATCGGCTCCGTTGTTGACTCGAAGCGATATCCGCAAGTCAGCGTTGGCGAGAAGAGAGTCCCGCACAACACCCGAGGGGCGCTGTGTGCACAGAATGAGATGAACTCCAAGAGAGCGGCCGCGCGCGGCGATGTCGCTGAAGAGGGTGTGGAGTTGAGGATAGTCCTCCATCATCGCCGCGAACTCGTCAACCACGATCACCAGCCGTGGCATGCTCTCAAGATCTGAGATATCGCGGACCTTTGCCTGAGCGAGAGCGCGTTCACGATGTCGCAACTCGGCGCGGAGGCTAGAAAATGCTCTCGCTGCGGAGTTTTCGTCGAGGTCGGTAATGATTCCGACGGTATGTGGAAGCTGGGTTAGGGCGTCAAAAGCAGAGCCGCCCTTGAAATCAACGAGCAGGAACGTGACGTCCTCCGGCGCTGTCTCGGCCGCCATGGCAAGGACCCAGGCGATGAGCAACTCACTCTTACCGCTGCCCGTCGTTCCGCCCACAATTGCGTGCGGACCGTCGGCGACAAGATCGAGCGACATCGCACTGCGGGTGCCCATTGCCGGCCGCGCTTTCAAGGAACGACGACGCGCGGCGCGCGGACGGTGTTCAGCGTGCGACATCGCCGCGATTTCAGAGAAACGCACCAGATCTGGCAAATCGTCGATCCCCGAGGCGAGACCGTCGCGGGCCGCAATTCCTCGCGCTGCCCGCACCCACTCCAACGCTTGCTCACGGCCCAAGAACGAGGGTTCGAAGTCACGGCGTTGATGACGATCTGGGTGCCGCACCACCGCGACTCTGTCACCGCGTGCCTGAATAACGATCCTGTGCCCGCTTGGCACGTGCCCCTCTTCCTGCACCACGGTGACCGATACCTGTGGTGTTGAGTCCCCCAACACGCCCCACTGCACAGTCGCAAGGTCGGTACCGCCAGCTGACTCGTCGACGCTCTGACTCTGCACATCACTCCCCCGGAGTTGCCGGTGCGGAAGAGCCTCGCTCCAGGGTTCGGCCGCGAATGCTCCGCCGAGTCTCACCCAGCTCGCGGTGGGCGCGAGGGTTCGCGCAAGTTGGATCGATACCGCGCGGGCCAGGGACAGCGCCATCAGCTGGTTGCCGAAGATCGCGACCCCGAGCCGCGCATTGACCGCGATAGGGGCGCGTTCAAGGTGCTCGGCCTGTGCCGTGAGCGTGCGATAACTTTCTTCAACCTCGGGCGGTTGAGCGTCATGAGCGCCGGTGCGATCGATCGCGATGCTGCTGCGGACAAGCCCATAGCCGAGATGAACCGGAAGCACATCGGCTGGCTCACGCATCCAGCGTGATGCGTCGGTATGAACGTCACTGACCAACATGATTGCCGGGGGTGTTTTCTCGGCAAGTTCGGCAAGTTCGCGACGGTGATATGCCTGGATTTTTGTCACAGTCGCGGCGGCGTCATCGGAAAATCGAGCTTTCTCAGTGCGGCGCAATGCTCGAGCGGACACGCGCGAATCGATATAGCTACCTGTCGCTGCCAGCGGGCCCAGCGCGGCGAAGATGAGGGCAAAGGTTGAACCCGTGATCAACCAGATCGCCACGGAGGCAACGACCGGAACAGTCGCCGCGATCACCGGGAATTTGAATGGTGCCGGGCGCTGCGGGGGCGGCGGAAGCGCAATGCGAGGGGCAGTAAGAGGAGTCTCGTTCACTCCTCTACTTCATCAGTTTCCGCACTCACGATTCGGCGCGCACGAAACCTAGTGCAGACCCCCTTCGGGGCAAACCCTGTGGAGGGACAGTCTCGGTTCTCGCCGCTAGCTGACGATGAAGAACTGCTCTCCGATTTCTACGCGAGTTCCACGGACGACCCGGTAACGCTTACCCGGTTCGCACCGCTTCGGCTCTGCGCCAGGCTCACGCACGATGGTTCCGTTGCCGGAGTAACGGTCGCTGATCCAGAACACGCCACTCATTTGACCGAACTCAAGATGAGTCTTCGAGACTGACTTGCTGGGGTCGGTGATCGGCACCACGATGTCGAATTTCTCAGAAGGCTCCGGGATGGGGTTTCGCCCCACGAGCCCGTTTCCGGTCACGATAACGCTGTCGCCCGTGCTGAACTGCAGCACAAAGCGCGTACCAGTGACGCTGCGTTCGACGATGCGGGTGTCTTCGATGTCTGCTTCATCCGCTCCGAGCGCTGCCAGAGGGACGGGCGGCGAGATCGGAAGCTCGACCCTCTGGTTCGACTTTGGCGGCGGCGCAAGCACCGAGAACCCCGGGGCTCCCGAGGCAGTCGTTGCCGCGGCCGTACTACCCTGCATGCCTTCACCCTCGGCTGCTGTTTCGAGCGGAGGTGCCGCTTCCAGATGCGGCTGCGCGGCGGCGGCAGCCGGGCCCTCTTCGCGGGATTCGGTGTGAGGTGCCTGAGGTTCGGTGCCGCCGATAAGAGGCTGCTCGAGCTCTACACTTCCTGGCTCGATGAGCGGAAAAGCATCCCTTGTCGCGCTTGCGCTTTTCGCTGTTTCCATCGCGGGAACGTCAGGGTTCTCCGGCGGAGCGTCTTCGGCCTCGGTCTTACTGTCCGCGGATGCACGGGGCGCGGCAATCTCGATGCCGTCGACGACATCTGGCTCTGGCTCTGGCTCTGGCTCTGGCTCTGGCTGGGGATCATCGTTCCGGGTCTCGACTACTTCAAGGATGTCAGGAACGGCAGCTCGATGGTCGGCGGAGAGCGCATTGATACCGCTCGGCTCATTGTCAATCTCGACCGGGACGTCAGCGTTTTCGGCCGGGGCGCTCTGCTGGGGCTGCTCGTCCTGCTCCGCCCGGGGCTCCTCCGTCGGGGCGGGGATGGCCTCAACAGACGCGGAGGCCTCAAAGTTGAGGTTCTCGGCGCTGCCGTTGGGCTCGTCGTTCTCGGGAGCACCCGCAACAGCCTTCTCGGCTGCCGGCGTTCCCCACGGGAATGGATCAAGCACCGGAGCGGCCGCACGCGAGCTGGGGCCGACACCATGCTTGACGAACCCGCAGGATCCGCAGAAGATATCTGACTCTGACAGCTCATTTCCGCACTGAGTGCACGTGTCTGCGCCAGCATGGCTTTCCATTGTTGCACTGCTCGCGGAGCGTTCCGGCTCGCGAGCGTTCGGGCGAGACTGTACCGCCGCAACCGCTGAGCGCGGTTGTGTTCCGTGGCCGCTAGGCTCAGCTTCAGCGGAGATGGGCGCCTCGTCGTCCGTAACAGCCGCTGGTGCTGGATGGTCGACGACCCGTTCTGAAGCAACAGGAGCGAAAGCGGAAGCGCGAAGTCGATCGGCCGTCGTAAAGACGGCTTCTTCGCCGAGCGGGCGTACAGGCTTCACGCGAAGCGACTCTACGTCGTCTGGAGTCACCTCAGTGCGCCCCAGCTTGCTCAAGTCAGGCTCGAATGACGAGCGTGGCAACGGCGCCGGCTCGACAAGCGGCTCTGGAACGACTCTCGCCGGTTCGACTACAGCAGCTTTCTCGTTCATGTCCCCCGACTCCCCATCTTCGTGCTCTTGCTCGTGCTCGCGCTCGTGCTCGCGCTCGTGGTCTTGCTCTTCTTCGCGCGCGTGGAAGTCATCACTATCGAACTCTGCAGCATCGCTGGACTGTTCGACTTCAGGCTCAGGCTCAGGCTCAGGCTCAGGCTCAGGCTCAGGCTCAGGCTCAGCGATAGATTCGCTTGCTGCACTCTCAGGAGCGACTACTCGTGATACTTCTTCGCGGATTCGGTCAGTGTCAGCAACAGCATCTGCGTCAGTGGTCTCTGCGTTCTCGAGGTCGGCGCTGTCGGCTGCGAGCCCCGGGGTTTCTGCCTCTACGGCCGCCGCCGCTTCGGCTCGCGCCTCGTCGGCTCGCGCCTCGTCGATAGCGGCATCCAGTTCAGACGACGTCTCGAAGTCGGCAGTAGACGGCTCTTCCGCATGGCTTTGGTCGCTCAACGAAGTGCTGGAGGTCGCCGCCGCGGGCTCATCAGTCTGCGCAGCCGCAGCGACACTCGCTAGGACTTCAACGTGGTGGGCCCGTTTGGGCTCGTCCGGCTGACCTGTTTCTGAGGCGGGCGCGACGTGTGCGAAGGACCCGATGCTCGCGACTGATTCCGGGCTGGCATCCACTTGGACATCTGTTGCCACGTCGTCATCTGCGTCGAGAGCGGTTTCCGGTTCCAGTTCCGTATTTGCATCCGGTTCGGCGGCTGCGGTTGCGGTTGCGGTTGCGGTTGCGGCTACAGGTTCGACATCTGCATCAGCATCAGCGAAATAATCGATCTGCGTCATGGGAGTCAGTAGCGGAGGGGTATCGACGGGTTCAGCGCTGTCGTCTTCGCGGCCAGCATTCGCGTCCGAAGCCGCGGCTACATCAGGAGCGCCGCTCTCGGCGTCAGGGCTCACGGAATCGTCCCGGCTCTCACCGCGAACTTCTTCTTCGTGTGAATGCAAGCCCACAGTGCCGTCGTTACTCTCGGCGGCCTCGGTGTGAGGTTCGGGCTCGGGCTCGGGTTCGGGTTCGGGTTCGTCTAGCCGCTCTGCCGGGTCGGGCCGCTCTGCCGGGTCGGGCTGCTCTGCCGGCTCGGGCTGCTCTGCCTGATCTGCCTGCTCGATAATCGGCGCGGGCATATCCCGCCAGGTCGCCGTCGCGACAGGCTCCGGAAGCTCACTCACCGAGCTCACGATCAAGTTTCGGTCAAAGCTCAGCGCCGAGGGGTTGGGCACTTCGTCATAGGGACCGTCTTCGTCGAAGGGCAGCACTTCGTCGTACGGGCCATCTTCATCAAAGGGCATCTCGTCCACGAGGGCATTGACGTCGTGCGCAACGTCAGCCTCGCCGGTCGAGACCGCGATGTCGGCTGGTGCGGACAGCACAAGGGGCTCGCCCAGTTGCAGAGTGCGCGCGTCTTCCTCAAGGACATCAGGTAATGACACAAGGGCTTCACGAAGCGCGGCAGGCAATTCGTCAAGAGAAATAACGGCGTCGTCATCGTCACTCGCACTAGCGCTCACGCTCGCACTCGCACTCGCCTCGTGATCACTGCTAGCAGCGGGCTCGGATTCATGCTCTGCGGTCACGGCAGCTTCGTCAGCAGCTCCAACCGCAATTTCGTGCTCCCCGATCGGCGTCTCGGCGGTATCCGAAGCCGGAGTTGTGGCTGTGGCTGTGGCTGGCTCATCCTCAGCAAGAGCAACGCTCGTGGCGGCAGCACCGTTCTCGGCAGCAGCCAATTCGCGCTTACGGCGACGACGCGAGCCCAGCGGAGCGTCTGCGTTTTTACTAGCCGAGCGTTCGCTCACGGCGACCGGTTGGCGGGCAGACTCAGTACTCGTCGCAGCACCTCTGCGGGCACGACGAGACATCGCCGGCCGGCCACACTCAGCGCAGTAGACGGCATCGGCAGGCAGTTGCGTCGCGCAGAAAGAACAATTCACGGGTAGCCCTCTATCGCTTAAACAGACTTGTGACACTATAACCACCGAGCGATCGCAGCGATATTTTGGTCTTGAACCGTGCCCAGCGCGACAGCCCTGTGTTGAGTTGAGTTTCCAATTCCGACACGGTCGACCAGAAAGCATCGACGTCAGAAGCTTCAGGGGTGCCCCCCGAGAAAATTGCGCGGTCGGCATGCTCGGCAAGCTGACGCGCATCCGGAGTCGCCATCACGGCAGCGACCTCGGTTCGCGTGCCCGCAATGGGTGGCGAGTAACCGTGGTCAATGAGCGAATCCTCGAACTCTTGCCACCCACCGCTGATCTGCTCTACCGATGACTCAGCGCGTTTGCGCAGCTGTCGGCGGCGCAACTTCGCGGCAATGATGAGAACGAACGGTGCCGCGAGCACCAGCACAATAAGTGCGATCCAACCTGCCGTACGCAGCGCAGCGAGAATGGCTTGGAGTACTGGGTCGAGGTCGGGCTGCAAAGCCTGCTCGCTATCGGGGTTCGACTGCTGGTTGGTCGTATCCGACTCAATGTCAGGCGGCTGAACGACGGTCTGCGGGCGGGCGACCTGGGCAATGTCGTCCGGGTCTTCATCCGGAATCTCTCGTAGTGGCGGGTTCGGGTCGATGGTGACCCAGCCGTACTCTGCTGTGTTCACCTCGATCCACGCCGAGACATCGTCGCCACGAATCTGAGAATCTGATGTTACGAACCCGAGCACCACACGCGCAGGGAATCCGAGTTCATTGGCCATCATGGATGCCGCAACCGCGTACTGCTCTCCATCGCCAATCATGCGTGGTGCCGTCACCAACTCGGCAATCCGATCGGCAGAGTGTCCCGAGCGGCTAGCTGGCTCATCCACGCCGACGCCGTGACTGATGTAGCCGTCGGCAGCGAGTCCGGAGAGCATCGCTTGCAAGCGCTCCCCCGACGAGGTGAATCCCCGCACGTACTGGTCAAGTTTCTCGGTGAGCTCGTCGGGCGACTGCTGAATCGAGGGCACTTCGGCCGGGCCAGGAGTAAGAGAACTGATCTCGTCTGCATCCGGCTGGAAGGGCGCCACACCTTCGAAGGTGTAGGAATCACCGCTCATAAGACCGTCGACAACCGCGGCAGTTCCCGAGACCTTGTTGTAGTAGAAAGAATCCCGAAGGTCAGCTGCACGATCGCCCGAGAAATCGACCTGCTCGAACAGCCCTACGGTGGGGAGCCATACCCCGGAATAGTCAGCGACCGTGATGGTCATTTCGACTTGTTCGCCGTCAATCGCGGACTGGTCAAAGCGAGACGGCACGCGCGAGAAGGAACCAGATTCGCTTGACACTTGGTCACTGCCGACCGCATAAACCACGCCGTTGTAGCTATCCAGAGTCGCGAGGCGCACTCGAGTTCCCAAAGGCACTCCCGCTACTTCGAACAGCACAGAATTTGCGGTGCTCGGCTGCCAGTAGCGCCGGAAGCCCGAAAGCGGGCTGACATAGTCACGGGGATCGAAAGGCTCAACGATTGCCGTGCGCAACACCGAACGGTTGTTCGTCGGCGGGAGAACGTTAGCGGCCACCACAGCGATGCCCGAGGCGATAGCCAAAATGACGACCGCGCTGACCACCGTGCGAACCCCAGCAAAGCCGAATTCACGCTTACGACGCGCGACGCCAGCTTTATCCATTGCTGCTTCAAGAGCGTTGACCGTATCGCGACGGCGACGCCAGCGGAACCACACCAACGAGAGCGAAATCACGATGAGAAGGATGAGAGACAACGAGAGCGGCTGATCGGGATAGGTCGGGCCCAGGGCAATGGCCATCACGAAGACAACCATCGCCGGCACCACCGCGAGCTCCGCAACGCGGGTGCGGAACGCGATGCTCAACGCAACCACGGTGCCGAAATACACAAGCACGAGGGCAGGGACGAGCAGGGCTTGATAATCGCCTACCGGCAAGGAAATGGTGAGCAGCTGTTTCCACCCCAGCGCTACTCCCACAATGAGATCGCTGAGCCCTTCGAGCGACGGCACAACGCCGAACTGGGTCTCCGACGGCACGGCGACCGGCACTCCAATGATGAGAAAGACCAACACCGAGACGAGGGATGTCGTCACGAACGACCACGATCGCCACAGGGCGAGCACGGCAACAATAGATCCCGCGAGGATGGCGACGGCAATCAGTGTGGTGAGCGCCTGCGTGCGGTAGATCGGCCAGAGCGCAGCCGAAGCGACCGCGATCGACAACCAGAGCAGTACGCCAGAAACGATAACGAAAGAACGAGAGACAGGTCGTGTCATGCACCCGCCGATCGTGAGAGAGCACGCTTGAGCTCTTCGAGATAGCCAATTGTGAGCACGCTGAGGCCAGCAACCCGGCGGAGCCCCGGGACTGCCTCCGGGTCACACACGATTGCCACAACTTCTACATTGGCCGCGAACTTCGTCGACGCCGCGCGCAACTGCTGAGAGGTCACTGTGGAACCACAAATGAGAAACGCAACCGAGACGCCGCTGGTTTGTTCCGACGTTACGCGAGCGACGTCGATCAGACGGAGGGCGGTGTCGGCGCTCTGAACTCGAGTGAGGTCATCCAGCAACCGTGTTCCGGTCAAGGTGGACAGGGCGCGAACTGCAAAAACCTTGCGCTTGGCGAACTGCGGAGTCTGCTCACTAGCGACTACGGTGACGGTTCGGGCATCCCGAATTGCCTGCGCTCCGAGAGAGCCGGCAACGCTGACGCCCATCTCAAACTCATAGTCGTTGGCATAATCCGCCGTCGCGAGGCTCAAAGCAATCACGAGGTGGCTGCGTCGAGTCTCTTCAAATTGCCGCACCATGTAGCGACCGGTGCGAGCCGTCGATTTCCAGTGGATGTTGCGGCGTTCGTCGCCGCGAACGTATTCGCGCAGCGCGTGGAACGAGATGTCGTTGTTAGCAAGGTCCTTAGTCGGGTTGCCCTCGAGGTCGCGGATGAGGCCGGTACTCACGCTGGGGATGCTAATCGTTCGGGGATGCACAAAAATCTCAGCTGAATCGGTCCAGATTAGCTCGCGCCGCACAAGTCCAACGGGGTCTGCACGCACGGTACGCACTGGTCCCACTGAGATCACGCCACGGCGGTTCGTCGGGATGGGAAAGTCATGAGCGGCCGCTCCGCCAGGGCGCAAACTAGGCAGCACTGCCTCAGCCACGGTGGATGCCACCGGAATCTCTGCGACAACCCCCAAGCTGCGACGCTTACCTTCATTGACCCCGTGCACTTCGCCGCTGGCAGCCTCGCCCACGACCACGCGCTGGTGCTCGACTCGCAGGCTAATAGCGAGGTGGCTTCGACCCAAGAGGTAGATGGCGGCCATGAGCGCGATGGCAATCAGGGCGAAGCCAACAACAACAAGCTCATTCCACGAGATCGAGTATCCGACCACAAGCGTCAGCGGTATGAGCAACAGAACGGCCCACCCGACCGGCGTGATAACCGATGTAACGCGCTCGGCGTACCGGGTGATCGTGGCGCGCGCGACTACTGCAAACCGCACCAACGTGACGATCAGGTCGGCAAGAAAACCAGTGCGGTATCCAACAATTCGGGTGCGCGCGTTATCGAGACCGCGAATTGCGGTCGGAAAGTCGCTGTCTGAGCGCGCCCGCTCCCCGCCCGGACCTGAATTCTCCGCCGCGGTGTTATTCGAATGCCCTTTCGCCGAGCGGTTCAGAAGTGAACTCACACGGCTTGCCGTTCTGTGGGCGGCGGGTTCTCGATGAGGATCTGTGCAATCACGCTCGAGGCGGTGACGCCTTCGAACTCGGCTTCAGCATCGATCACCAGACGGTGAGCGAGCACCGATTCGGCGAGGGCCTTTACGTCATCCGGAACGACATAGTGTCGACCATTGGATGCTGCGAGAGTCTTCGCTGCGCGCATCAGTGCGAGGGCGCCCCGCACACTCACGCCGAGTCGAACCTCGGTGGCGCTACGAGTAGCTTCGACCAAGCGGCTGACGTAGTCATTGATCGTCGGGTCAACGTGCACGGTGCGTGCAAGTTGAGCCATTTCCACGACGAGTTCAGCACTGACCACTGGTTCGATAGTCGTGGAATGAGCAGCGACACCGGCACCATCGAGAATACGAAGTGTGGATGCGCGGTCGGGGTAACCGATCGACGCTTTCATCAGGAAGCGGTCAAGCTGCGCTTCAGGTAGGCGGTACGTTCCGGCCTGCTCGATGGGGTTCTGGGTTGCGATAACCATAAACGGCGAGCCCACGGGATGCGTGACGCCATCCACGGTCACCTGGCCTTCTTCCATTACTTCGAGAAGAGCGGCTTGAGTTTTGGGGCTGGCACGGTTGATTTCATCCGCAAGAACAATGTTGGAGAAAACGGGGCCCGGGTGAAACTCGAATTCGTTCTCACGCTGATCGAAAATGCTGACACCCGTGATGTCACCGGGGAGTAGGTCAGGAGTGAACTGGATACGGTTTGTCGTTCCCGAGACGCTCTGCGCGATCGCGCGAGCGAATGAGGTCTTTCCCGTTCCCGGGTAGTCCTCGAGGAGAAGGTGACCTTCGCTGAGAAGCGCGGTGAAACCGAGGCGCACGACAAAGGTCTTGCCGAGAAGAACCTGTTCTACGTTCGTGACAAGTCGGTTAAAGCTTTCTGCGAACCATGCGGCTTCGTCGGGAGTCATGGTCATAGTGCACCTCTAGTCATAGTCATATCCGTTATACGTTCTCTCATAAATCTGGCCACCATTGGCAACCACGCGAATTACGAGGGTAGGTGTGGCAAGGAGCGCAACGTCGGCGTGACAACTCGCCCCGGGAACAGCGGTGTCCGCTGTCTGCCATGCACCCAGGGTGATTCCACCACAGCGGTACTGCACGCTTTCGTAATCTCCCGTAGGCCAGTTGAGCCACGCGAAAGTGCCGCTCTCATTGAGCACGTCATTGTCGGAGGTGAAAGTCAGGCTCGATACCGAAGGGTTCACCGGCACGCCCAGCGGGAACGCCGCTGACCACTCCGGCTGACAGATCGGGCCCGATCCGTAGCTGCGGCACGCGCGCACTTCGACCGAGATGTCTTGGCCGTATTGCTGACCGCCATCCGCCGTGAGGAACGAACCGAGCGCCACAGGACCGTAAACCGTGCCCGGTACGGTGCCGCCGCTCAAACGGTAGTAAACCGTGTAATCGCTATCGAGCGCGTCGCTACCCATCATGCCGCCATTGACCGTGAAGTCGTAGCGGTTGCCATTGGGCACGGGGCCGGCGGTATTGAGAGCGGTCACCACGGCGGGCGGAGTGTGAGCAATCACCGTAGGGGTTGCCGTGCAGCCCTGGCCGTTGTACGCAAAGACCAGCATTGTGTACGTGCGATTCGGCGATAGCCCCGACAGCGTCGCGGAGGTTCCCGTGCCGACTGCAGCGAGCTTTGCGCCGTTGCTCGTGATCGAGCCATCGGGCGCACAGGTTGGCTGGGTTCCGGTGTAGGCAGCCGCGGTGTACGACGTGACCGGTCGACCATTTTGGTTGAAGGCACCAGCCCAGCTCAAGTTAGCGGTGGTGTCGTTCACTACGGATGCTACGGGTGCAGCAAGCGCGATCGGCGGTCCCGCCGGGATAGCGCTTCGCGGCTCGCTCGTGTTCCACACCGACAGTGCCGTGTAGGCAGAGTTTCGAGCGCTCACGGTATAGGACACCGCAACACCGTTGTCGAGTACCCAGGTCGACGGCGTCTCCCAGGTACAAGTTCCTGCGTCACACTGCGCAAGGCCGAGCGTGGTCTCGAAACCGCCCACAACAACGCGGTACCGATCTACCGGTGAGCCGCCAGCAGGCGTGGGCACAGTGTTCCAGGTGAGGCGCAGGCCGTGATCAAGCGGAGATGCGCTCAGCGTCGTTGGCGCGACCGGGATGATGTCAGACCACACTGAGTCCGCAAGCGTTACCGGTTCGGATTCGCCGATCGCGTTGATGGCAACGACCGTCACCTTCACCGAGTTTGTCGGGCCGTTTCCGGTCGTCGGGATCGCACAGGTCGTTCCAGCACACTCCGTCGTGTTCACCAGAACTCCAGCGACACGAGTCGTCACTCGGTACGACGTGATCGGAGAGTTGTTGGCTGGTCCGGCGTTCCAGCGCATCATGATGGTTTTGTCACTAAAACCGCTCGGGCCGAGGTTCGAAACGGGATCAGGCTTGTCTTGAACCGACACCACAACGGTGCCCCAGACGTAGCGGCTCTCGTCGTTGGTGGCATCCGCTACCCGATATTGGAGATTCACGTCACCCGGAACTGCCGAATCTGACACCGTGACGGTCAGCGTTTGATTGTCGCTGCTCGGAACGATAGAGATCCCAGCCGGGATAGCACCGCCGCCAAGACCGCGAATGTCGACCACGCGCAATGGCGCGCCGGGGAAAGGATTTGTCGACGCATCGTTGGCGAGCACATCGACGACCGTAGTTTCGCCACGCTTGACAATCGCTACGTCAGGAGCGGGGCTAGCAAGAGGACGGGTAGATGGAACGACGTTGAGCTCGATACGCCCTGACTTTCCTTCGGAGAGGTCATCGCTCACGCCGAGGGAGATAGAGGTGCGGGTGCCCTTGAAAGCGCTGTCGTTAGCGCGCAAGGTCAGCATCGTGCCTTCGAGCGAATAGCTAAACGCTTCAGGAAGCGGGCTCAGAACAGTGTACGCAAGCTCATCGAGGTCATCCGGGTACGGATAGTTAGTCAGCTTGAGAAGGTCGATCTCCTTCTCTTGACCGGGTTCGAAGTCGATGACCGCGCCGCCGAAAACGGGAGCTTGGTTGTCACGCGGAAGAACCTCGATAGGCAACACGAGAATTGAAGTGCGCCCCTCCGGATCCGTCGCCGAAGTTCCATCGGTGACTTCAAAGGAGATGGAGGCCGGCCCGAAGTACTTTTCCGCAGAGGTGAATACCAGCGTGTCTTCGTCGCGCACGAGGCTCGAGCCGTCGCTGTGGGTCGCCAAAACCGTGCTGGAGTCGGTGAGACGCACCGGGTTATCGCCCACCGCAATGATGTAGTCGTCGAGGTCAATGACGAGAGTGCTCTCGCTGCTGATGCTCAGCTTCGGTGCCCGGCGATCGATCTGGGGAAGAGCATCGTTGTAGCCCGGCACCTTGATAAAGCCATAGCTGAAGATAGTCGGGTCGGCTGGGTTCGTCACACGGAACGGGATGATCTGGCCGGTGTCTCCGACCGAGACTTCGATCTGCTTATCTGATGTAACCGACGCCGAGTCGCCGTACCCCGGGTAGATTCCCAAGGAGAGCGTTCGTGGGTCGCCGTCGGCGAAGAACACGTCGGCAAGAACATCGACGGTCACACGGTTTCGATCGAGCACGTCGGAGAGCGTGAGCACGCTGTCCGTCGCGATCGGATACGCCGGCTTCGCGTCCGGATCGACCGTAACGCGTATGAAGTTTTGACTCGATCCGCCTGTTTCGTTCTCGATGACATAGATGATGCCGTAATCGCCAGGGGTTTCCGGAGGCGTGACCTTCACCACATCGCCATCGATCTCGGCAACCGTTTCGGCATCGTTCGGCTCTACCGAAACGACAGAGAGTGTGCTGCCATCGGGGTCTGAATCATTAGCTAGGACCTGAACGGAAACGGTGATGCCAGGTTTAACCGTCACTTCGTCGATGATTGCAACGGGATTGCGGGCACCATCGAGACGCGGGCTAATACCGATATTGATTTCGCCATCCGCCCGAGCTCCGAGTGAGTCGATCAGGGTGTAGCTGAAAGTGTCGGTGCCCGCGGAGTACTCTCCCGCCTGGTACACGAAGGTATTGGAATCAACTTCGATTACCGCGCCCTTATTCGGGTTCGTTGCTTGGCCGAGCAGGAGAACCGAGTCGCCATCAGGGTCGGCGGAGGTCAGCGGGATGGAGATGCGAACGGTGTCACCAGCAAGCACGCGCGCAGTGACGGTAGGCGGAACCGGCGGGTTGTTACTCGACGCGTCGACCTCACGAACGGCAATATTTACGATCGCTGTCGCGGATTGCCCGTCGGGCCCCGCGACTTGATACGCCGCGGTGAAGTTGCCGGGTCTGTCGGGCGCGAGGTAGCGCAACACGTCGCCAGAAGCGAAGAGGAGGCCTGAGTCATCGGGAAGGTCCTGAGCCAGCTTCGGCTCCAACGACAGTTCGAGCCCATCGGGGTGTTCATCATTCAGAAGCACAGGGATGTCGACAGCCTGTCCCACGCGAACCGTCACCGAGTCATCGTTGGCGATGGGGGCCTGCAAGCGGGACGGCGCGGGAATTTCGACAACGGTGATCACGCCGACGGCATCCGCTAGCCCATTACTGATGCGGTAGTTGAAGCTGACCGGCCCGTTGTCGAGCGGAGCCTCGAGGCTGACTCGAACAAGGCGCTGTTCGAGGATCTCGGCGCGAACGCCAGAGCCCACGGGCAGGTTCATCGTTTCAGTGACGAGAAGCACTCCACCGGCGGGATCGACGTCTGTGCCTGCAACGTCAATTCTCTCATTCTGGAGAGTTTGGACGAACACAGTCTTGGGCACGGTGATCGGTGACGTATTGGCGTCTGGCGGCGCGACAACGTCGATACGCACGATCGCCGTGAACGTGAGGTTTCCATCCGTCACGACGTATTCAAGGTTGTGGCTGCGAATCTCATCGCTCTCGAAACGGAAGGTTCCGGTTTCGTAGCTCGGCAGCACTTGCGAGCCAGTTTTTGAAGGAACGCTAGTGAGGCGAATATTGCCGTTGCCACCGTGAACGTAACTCAGCGGCGACACCGTGACTTCCTTGCCCGCATAAGCCAGCACCACGAACGGGTCGGCTTCGATCGGAACTTCTCCGGCAGGCTTCACCGAGAGCGACACGCTGCCCGAACTTTCGGCAGTGCCGTCCGAGACTACGAGCGTGACGACCTTGAGTTCGCCACCGGCTCCGGAATCTGAGAATACGAGGTCCCCTCCCGGCTGGTAGCTCACGACGTCGGGGGCTGCGACAGACGCACTCGTGAGATAGAAGGGATCGCCATCCGGGTCTACCCAGTCGCCGAGAATTTGATTCGAAACGCGCCCGCCCGACTGCACAGTGAACTCGGTAGCGCGCACCTGTTGCGGGGGCGAGTTTTCGGAATCCTCGCGGATCTCGACAGTCACACTGGCACTGGCCGTGCCCCCGCGGCCATCGCTAACAGTGTAGTTGAACGACACTTCCCCGCTAACGCCAGGCTCCAGTGTGATCTGAATCTGCTGCCGGTCGTTGATGCGGTCGATTCGACCGATTCCTGGATCGATGATGGGCAGGTCTTCGATTACGAGAACATCACCGTTTGGGTCATAGTCGTTGAGCAACACCGGCAGAACGGTGGAACGGCCCGGGCGGGCTCCAAAGGTATCGTCGACCGCGACTGGCGGCTGCTGCACTTTGTCGACCTCGGGCTCGAGGTCGACGAGGTTCTGCTCAACCTCGGGCTCTTCCTCTTCGATCGTGATGAGCTGATTCCAGTTGTCGATCAGCTCGCCGCTGCTCTGCACTGCCCAGGTGCGACCAGAAAGTCGATCGTTGAGCACCGCGCGCGATCCGTTAACCGAGTAGGAAAGCTGAGCGTTGGCTTGCATCTCGCTCAACTGAAGCATGACGCCTTCGCCAGCATCCGTGGGGCAGCGTCGCCAGTTCTCGCCGCTCGACCATGCTGCAAATTCGCACTCGCCCAGCCGCAGCGGAGCCGCCGGAATACCGGATTGGCCCGTGGCAAGGCCGACGGCAGCGGCACCGTTGAGCGGAACGCTCAGCACGCCATTGCTGTATCCGATGAGAACTCGTTCGCCGGCAGCAGAGGGAATCTGGAGAATGGTGCCGTTGCCGCCATCCACAAGCCCGGTGAGGTCAACCTCGCGGCCATCCATGTGCAACAGTTCGGCATCGGAGTCGAGGATCGCCCACTGGCCAGCAACCGACGTGATGCTCAACTCGGCATTTGGATCAAGTTCGAGGTTCTCGCTGGACTCCGCCGTGTCTGAGATAGCGGCATTCACTCGGAAGAGCTGAGCGGCTGACGGAGAGTAGGCGAACAGTAGCCCATCTTCATCGACGCTGACGATTGCATCGGCGCCGAGGCTCAAGGATGCGGGAGATTCGGCATCGAAGTTCAAGAAGTCTTCGTACGACCTGATCCACAGCTCTCCGGTGCCGTGCTCGAGTACGACTACGTTGTTGCCTGCGAAATACACTTCGGGCTGGTTGGGCGGGAGCGCAACGCTGTCGTCGATTTCAGAGAGCGCTGGGTCGACAATGTCGATCGAACTTTCCGAGCGGTCGAAGAGCAATACGCTCTCGCCTTGTTGAACCACTTCGAGGTCGGCACTTTGCGCGTTTACGACGGAGTTGATTTCAAGCACTTCGGTGCTGGCGCGCCCGATTGCCTGCTGTTGGTTGTTGGCGACCCAGACGGCACCGTCTGCCAAGTCGACGCGCTGAGCGGTGTATCCCGTCGACACAATTGCGACCGTAGTTACCAGCGCTACGATCGCAGAGACACTCACCACACCGATCACTGTGGAGCGGCGCGCTTTACCCCAACGCTTAATCACTGGCCTCCCTCATCACGGCAACACCGCGCATTTTTGGGCACTCGCGGGGCCAGACTTGCCCTCGCGAGTAACAGTGACGGAAATACAGACGTTTTCGCCCGACTCAGCGTCAACGACAAAGTTCGGCTCGCGCTGCTGAACTGACGGTTGCCCATCGGTCGTTTTGATTTGGTAGAAGTCGCCGGCTTCGAGGCCGGGATCAAGCCAGGAGAACTCCACGACGTCGGCTGAGACCGATGCTGAGATGTCGCTCACCACGGGGATGTCGTTCGAGCCCGACTGAAGCTGAATGAACGTGGCCGTGGCTCCCAGCACGACGACGAAGGCTGCGAGCGCAACACCGATCCACGCGACGGTCTGCATGCCGCGCGTTTTGGGAATGGGACTGATGCCTGTCTTGCGACGCGACATTTTGCCTTCGGCCGCTTCACTCTCGAACGAGCCGAAGCTTTCTTCGATGTTAGCGGGGCGGCGACGCTTACGGCGTTGCGAGGACGTCATTGGTGATGCTTGGCCGGGGCGCACACGGGTGCGGTCTTCCAGCTCGGCGACCGTAGCCAGAGCCCAGTCGTCCATGGCAACTTCGATTGCTGTCTGCGAGAGCCCGAGCTCAGACTCCACCGCTTGCAACTCGTGTACTAGTTCGAGAACGCTGCCTTGGCGCGCCTCCGCTTTGCGAGACATCGCGCGGTTGAGGGCGCGTTCCAAGCTCTCGGGCACATCGCTTCGCCCGGTAGTGCGTGGCTTCGCGCGGTTAATGCGTGAGATGAGGTCGGTCGATTTGTTCGACTCCCCCGGCACCTCGAAGGGCGAGCGCCCGGCAAGCAACGAGTACACCGTGGCCGCATACGACCACAGTTCAGATTCGATCGTGCCGGCGGTCTCATCCATTAACACTTCGGGTGCCGACCACGGGATCGACATTCCCACGGCTTCAAGATTTTCAGACTCGCTGAGCGTCGCCGCAATACCAAAGTCGGAGAGCACAGGATGCCCATAGGCAGTCGTCAAAATATTGGACGGCTTGATGTCTCGGTGCAGCACACCCGCACGATGGGCGGTCTCGATAGCACTGCCGATCTTGATGGCAATGCGAAGCACTTCAGGAACAGGGAGTCGTTCGACTCGGTAACGCTGGCTGAGCGACGAGGAACACAACTCCATGACAAGGTACGGGCGGCCGTCTGAAGACACACTCGCTTGGTAGACCGTGAGGATCGAAGGGTGCGAGCTGAGCTGGGCCATCAGGTTGGCTTCGGCCTGGAACATGAGCCGAACTTGGTCGTTCACAACCTCGCTGAGCATCACTTTGACAGCGACTTGGCGTCGCGGCATATTCTGCTCATAAAGGAAGACATCGGCGAAGCCACCCGAGCCCAGAACGTGAACGTGGGAGAATCCGGGCAGCGCAGGAGGAGCTGAGGGCAATCTTCTCGCCACAGAACACCCCTTACTTGTCGTCGAGTTCGATCATTCTAAATGAGGAAACCACTCAAAAATCGGATTCTGCCCCTTGTCTGGGGTCAGTTTGTCTGTCCCCAGTATGGAGGACTCGAGGGCTACGCCGCTGTAGGCACTTTCAACACATCGATCACAATTGCGGTGATGTTGTCTCGCCCACCGCTATCGAGCGCGGAATCAATGAGTTGCGATACCGTCTCATCGGGAGAAAGACCCTGCTTCATCAGGCGCTCAATTTCGTCGTCCGAGACCTCGCGAGTGAGGCCATCCGAGCAGACCAGCAGGCGCTGCCCGCATTGGATAGGCAGCATCCAGAAGTCTGGTGACGGTGCGGCGTTGAAGCCGATCGCTCGCGTAATGATGTTGGCATCCGGATGATCGTCTGCCTCGTCGCGCGAGATCAAGCCGGCCTCAACGAGGTCTTGAACCACCGAGTGGTCTCGTGTGATTTGAGTTAGGCGCTCGGAGTCAAAGTTGTAGACCCGGCTGTCCCCCACGTTGAAGACGGCGAAGCTCGCGGACTCGTGGTGTTCAGTGATCACGACGCCAGTGACGGTCGTCCCCACGCCCAGCTCACTGTCTTGCGCAATCAAGCCGATGTAGTCGGTCGCTCGTTCCAGCGCGCGCTCCACAGCGCGTGCCGGCAGAAAGTCACCCGTAATGGCATCATCGAGTCGCTCGACGACGGCAGCACTGGCGAGATCTCCCGCCGAGTGTCCGCCCATTCCATCGGCCACAGCGAACATGGGAGAACGCGCCACGTAGCTGTCCTCGTTTGCGGCGCGCCGATGTCCAGTGTGAGTGCCCGCAGCCCACGCAAACGTAAACGTTTGTTCTGCTCGCCCCGGTAGGGCGATGGTATGCCCCGGGTTGTTGCCGCCGATTTCGGTCACGGCTACCTTCCTGCCCGTTTACTCCAGACGCCGCCGAGGCAGAATCCTAATAATGTTTCCGTCTCCAATATCCACTAGCGTGCCGGTGGAAACCACCACCGACTCACCCTGACGAAGTTTTCGTGCCGCATTGCCCGGCACTTGAACGACCGAACCATTGGTGGAGCGCAGATCGGTGACGATCACCGATGCCCCCAATTGCCGCACTTCGACGTGCGTTTCTGATACTTCGCACTGCGGAGACTGTACCGCCACAAGGCGCGGGCCCACGCCTTTCACAATGCGCGGAGGTCGCGGGTCTCGCCCAAACACACACGCATGTTCCAGAGAGTACATCTGCGCAGTGCCGTCAAGTTGCACCCGGTAATACAGCGCAGAGGATGCCGCCGTCGGCTCCACGGGAGCGCGCGGTGGCTTCACTTGCGCTGCGGCACGCGCCCGCAAGCGCGCTGCCTCTTGAGCTGTAGTCGGCGATGCTTGCTTTGCTTGCGATTCGACGGGACGTTGGTAGGGCTTAACGACCGCTGCGGTTCGTCGCGCGCTGATGATAATCGTGTCATCGAGATCAGGCATGGTCGGCTGAAGCTGCGGCCGCTGGCCCGCCGTTATCGTGTCATCGAAGTCATGCTTCACGCGGCAATCTTAGGCACGCTAGACGTTTTCTCGTGGGAGCACGTCACGCTTGTCCGATAAAACTCATCACATGCTTGATGCGGGTGTAGTCCTCGAAACCGTAGCTCGACAAATCTTTGCCATAACCCGAGTGCTTGAAGCCACCGTGGGGCATCTCCGCCACGATCGGAATATGGGTGTTGATCCAGACGCAACCGAAGTCGAGGTGCTTAGCGAAGCGCATCGCACGGCCGTGATCGCGAGTCCACACGCTCGAAGCCAGCCCGTAGTTGACGTCGTTGGCCCACTCAAGCGCTTGGCCCTCATCCGTGAACTTCTGAACAGTGATGACGGGGCCGAAGATCTCGTTCTGAACTGCCGAGTCGTTCTGCTGAAGTCCCGAAACGATGGTCGCTTCGTAGAAGTAACCGCGATCGCCCTGGCGTGCACCACCGAGTTCGACCTGCGCATGCGATGGCAGCTCTTCGATGACGCGAGACACCTGCGCAAGTTGGTTCGCGTTATTCACGGCACCAAAATAGACGTCTTCGCTCGGCGCACCAGTGGTCGCGTTCTCGCGCGTCCACTTCACAAGCTCAGCAACGAACTCGTCGTGGATGTTGGCGTGCACGATTACTCGCGTCGCCGCAGTGCAGTCCTGCCCCGCGTTGAAGTACCCCGCGGCGCCAATACCGGCAACAGCAGCGGGGATGTCGGCGTCGTCGAAGACAACAACAGGAGCCTTACCGCCCAGCTCGAGGTGCACTCGTTTGAGATCGACGGATGCCGCCTTGGCGACTTCCATTCCCGCCCGCACCGATCCCGTGATGGACACCATTTGCGGCGTCTTGTGGTCGATCATGAGCCCGCCGGTGGTGCGGTCCCCTGTCAGCACGTTGAACACGCCAGCGGGAAGAAACTCAGCGGCGACTTCAGCGAACAGCAGTGTCGCCGAGGGAGTCGTGTCACTGGGCTTGAGCACGGTCGTGTTTCCCGCAGCGATGGCCGGGGCGACCTTCCACACCGCCATGTTGAGCGGATAGTTCCACGGCGCTACTTGCCCGATGACGCCGATCGGTTCTCTACGGATCGACGACGTGTGGTCTTTCATGTACTCGCCCGAGGCCATTCCCGAGAGATGACGGGCTTCGCCGGCGAAGAACCGAATCTGGTCGACCGAAAGCATGATTTCGTCAGCGACGAGGCTCGCACGCGGCTTGCCGGTGTCCTTCGACTCGAGGTCGGCGAATTCGTCGGCGCGAGCTTCCATTGCGTCGGCGATACGGAAGAGCGCAAGTTGGCGCTCGGAGGGCGTGGTCTCACCCCAAGTCTCAAAGGCTGTCGCCGCGGCGGAATAGGCGGCGTCAACATCCGCACTCGACGAAACCGGCGAGTGCGCGTAGTTGTCTTCAGTGGCGGGGTCGATCACATCGAAGCCGCTTTCCGTACGCGCTGCGACGTACTCGCCATTAATAAAGTTCTGGATGTCAGGAGCGCTCATGCCTCAAAGATAGCGACCATGACGCCACTAATCCACCCCGGCACTAACGATTTCCGCCGCAAAAAGGCATTTTTGATACGGAATCACTTGCCAGCCATGCCCTGAACTGACAAAATCGATACATGAGCACTTCTTCGCGTGGTTCCGCCAACAAGCCTGTGCACCTTGACGACGTCTCCAAGTCAATCATCGAACAGCTACAGAACGACGGTCGTCGTTCTTATGCGGAGATCGGCAAGGCTGTTGGCTTGAGCGAAGCCGCTGTACGCCAGCGCGTGCAGAAGCTCACCGAATCTGGCGTCATGCAGATCGTGGCTGTCACTGATCCAATGCAACTGGGCTTCTTTCGCCAAGCAATGATCGGCATCCAGATCTCGGGAGACACCACTTCGGTGGCCGAAAAGATCGGCAAGCTCCCCTCAGTCGACTACGTCGTTCTTACCGCCGGCAGCTTCGACCTTCTCGTCGAAGTCGTGTGTGAGAACGACGACGACCTCATCGAGCTCCTCAACCACGACATCCGCGGCATCGAAGGCGTGCGATCGACGGAAACTTTCGTCTACCTGCGCCTCCACAAGCAGTTCTATAACTGGGGAACGCGCTAAGCGCTCCCCACCTCACCAACGTCACCACGCACCAGTTCCCCAACGCACTAAAGAAAGTGTTTGAGATGTCAGAGTTCAACGAAGCCGATCTTCAGCAAAAAGCGAAAGATCACCTATGGATGCACTTCTCCCGCCAGTCGGTGATGGAAGACGGTCACGGCGTTCCCATCATCGTTCGCGGTGAGGGTCACCACATTTATGACACCAAGGGCAACAAGTACTTCGACGGCCTCAGCGGACTTTTCGTTGTCAACGCGGGTCACGGCCGCAAGCGCCTGGCCGAGGTCGCGGCTAAGCAGGCTGAAGAACTCGCGTTCTTCCCGCTCTGGTCGTACGCGCATCCCAAGGCCATCGAGCTGGCTGACCGGCTAGCGGGCTACGCCCCGGGCGATCTTAACCGCGTCTTCTTCTCCACCGGCGGTGGCGAGGCAGTAGAGACCGCCTTCAAGTTGGCCAAGCAGTACTGGAAGCTTCAGGGCCGCCACACCAAGCACAAGGTCATCTCGCGTGCCGTCGCCTACCACGGCACCCCGCAGGGAGCACTGGCCATCACCGGCATCCCCGGCATGAAGGAGATGTTCGAACCTCTCGTTCCCGGCGGCTTCCGCGTGCCAAACACCAACTACTACCGCGCCGAGGAGATGGGCTTCCACGGCACCGAAGAAGAATTCGGACTGTGGGCGGCGAACCGCATCGAAGAAATGATCCAGTTCGAAGGCCCCGAGACCGTCGCTGCGGTCTTCTTAGAGCCCGTTCAAAACTCGGGTGGATGTTTCCCGCCTCCCGCTGGCTACTTCGAGCGCGTGCGCGAGATTTGCGACGAGTACGACGTTCTGCTCGTCAGCGACGAAGTCATTTGCGCGTTTGGTCGCCTCGGCCACATGTTCGCGTGTGATGCATACGGCTACGTTCCCGACATGATCACGTGCGCCAAGGGAATGACCAGCGGCTACTCACCGATCGGTGCGACCATCGTCTCCGACCGCGTGTACGAGCCCTTCAAGCACGGCGAGACGACTTTCTACCACGGCTACACTTTCGGCGGACATCCGGTTTCCGCTGCAGTAGCGCTAGAGAACCTCGACATCTTCGAAGAAGAGAAGATCAACGAGCATGTCCGCGAGAACTCTCCCAAGTTCCGTGCTGCCCTTGAGCGCCTTCTCGACTTGCCCATCGTGGGCGATGTTCGTGGCGATGGATACTTCTTCGGCATCGAACTCGTGAAAAACAAGGCGACAAAAGAGACCTTCAACGATGAAGAATCCGAGAGCCTGCTCCGCGGTTTCTTGTCGAAGGCGCTCTACGAAGCCGGGCTCTACTGCCGCGCCGATGACCGTGGAGATCCTGTGATTCAGCTGGCACCGCCGCTCACGATCGGACCCGCCGAGTTTGACGAGATAGAATCGATCCTGCGTTCGGTTTTGACCGAAGCATGGAGCCGTCTCTAGAACCCACCGCGTTCGCCCTCCCTCTTACCCCACGGCTCGGATAGAGTTCCTTCCGTGAGCACTGAGGAAAATTCGCTAACACTGCGTCCGCGCGATGACCGCGCTCGGATCACTGTGGCACGCGCAATCGCAATTGTGCTCGCGATCCTGTTGAACGTAACGGTGATCGCTGCTGGGGTGTGGGCTCTCACACACCAGCAGCGCATCTCCGATCAGTTCACGGTGTGGCAGTTCGAGCCGTCCTCTACGGTGAGCACCTACGTCACCTCGGCGGCGATGTCAGAGGAGGGCGAGTTCCTCTTCTACGCGAGCCAGCCCGTCGTCCAAGAAAACCCGGAGTTCAACAGCACGTGCTCCAACGTTGAAGAGAACTTTGGCGTGCTGGGATGCTACTTTCCGAGCAGCAAAGCGATATACCTCTTTGATGTGACGGATGAGCGGCTCGCCGGCATCGAAGAGGTCGTCGCCGCACACGAGATGCTCCACGCTGCGTGGGATCGACTTTCGGATGACGAGCGCGCCCGACTGGCGCCATTGCTCGAGGCAGAAGCCGACCGCATGAAGGATGATCCGGAGTTCGCAACAACGCTGGAGTTCTACGCTAAGACTGAGCCCGGCGAGCGTTCAAACGAGCTCCATTCGATCATCGGTACAGAATTTGCCGATCTGAGCCCGGAGCTTGAAGAGCACTACGCCACCTACTTCACGGATCGCGCGACAGTTGTGGCGCTGCACGAGAAGTCGAATGCAGTCTTCACCGAACAGCTGGATGCCAGCAAGAAGCTCGTTGAGCAGCTGGATGCTCTCCGAGGCACGATCGATGACGACTACGCGACCTACAACTCGGGCTATGACAGCTTGAACGCCGACATCGACAACTTCAATGCACGCGCTGACCGAGGAGACTTCACCACGCTCGATCAGTTCAATCGTGAACGAAACCAGCTCATCGATCGCCAGGATGAGCTGAACGCGCTCTACGACACCATCGAAGCTAACGTCGCCGCCTACGACGGGCTTGTCGTTCAGCTCGAAGATCTCAACGCCACGATCAGCGAACTCAACGAGAGCATCAACATCGAACCGCGCAACGAAGACGGCATCTAACGCCGCTCCTCCACAGCACGTTTTTTCGAAGCGAATTGCAATGTCCGAAAATGGCCAGCCGTCTTCTCGCTAGGCGGCGTACGCTCGAAGCATGAACACGCTCACCCCCCTACAGACCGAGGTCACTTACCTGCGCCGGCTGTCTTCGCCGATAGGCCGTATCGAGCTCACGAGCGACGGCGCTAGCGTCATCGGCCTCGCCATTGAGAACGACGGTGTTCTCCCCCGCAGCGAACAGCCGGAGCGTTCTTGCCAGGTTCTCGACACCGCGGCCGCTCAACTCGCCGAGTACTTTGCCGGAGACCGCCGCTCCTTCGACTTGCCGCTCTCCGCGGCCGGCACAGAATTCCAAAAGTCCGTGTGGCTACAGCTCAACCAACTGCCGTACGGCGCCGCAGTGTCCTACGCCGATATCGGCCGCGCGACAGGCCGCCCCACCGCCGGTCGCGCCGTTGGCGGTGCTGTCGGCGCCAACCCGATTCCGATCATCGTTCCCTGTCACCGCGTGCTGGCCTCGAACCAGCGGATTACCGGCTACAGCGGTGGCGACGGCATTCCCACCAAAGTCTGGCTTCTCAAGCACGAGGGAATCAGTCACAAGTGAGCGATCGTGAATCCCTCCTTGCCGGGCCGGACGGCCGCGCTCGATGCAGTTGGGTCGGAGACGACCAGCAGTACCGCAAGTATCACGACACCGAATGGGGCAATCCCCTCCGCGGCGACCACAAACTCTTCGAGAAGATAATGCTCGAAGCGTTTCAAGCGGGCCTGTCCTGGATCACGATCTTGCGTCGCCGTGAGGGCATCCGCGAAGCCTTCGATCACTTCAACGCCGCCACGATCGCAGGCTACGGCGACGACGACATTGCACGGTTGCTGAACGACCCCCGCATCATCCGCAATCGGCTCAAGGTATCTGCGGCGATCACCAATGCTCAAGCGACTCTCGAGCTCACGCGGAACGACCCCGGCGCGCTAGACACGCTGCTGTGGAGTTTCGCACCGCCACCACGAACTACTCGTCTCGCAGCGTTCGGGGACGTTCCTGCGACCACCGAGGAGTCAACGGCCATGAGTAAGGCGCTCAAAGCGCGAGGGTTCCGCTTTGTGGGCCCGACAACGATGTACGCGCTCATGCAATCCGCGGGCATGGTCGACGACCACCTCGAAGGCTGCTGGCGCGCCGCTTAGCTACTTAGCTGCTTAGCTGCTTAAGAGCGCGGCCGGCACAGCGGAGTCGAAGCGCAGCCGCAGCGTCAGCGGTTCAGGGGTATTGCGGCAGCGTCACGGCCCGGCAGCGCATCAGCTCAGCGGTGCTGCGGCAGCGTCAGCGGTTCAGAAGAATTGCGGCTGATCTGCGGTGTGGATCAGCGCCATCACTAGGGGTTCTCTACGATTAGATCGAGTTCGCCAAGGGCTCCGTGTTCCAGCTGGAAGCCGGCACCGTTTGCCCACTCGAGAAGCGAGTCGACCGTTGAATGGCGGATCCCCGCCCGCACGAGCGCACGAGTGAAGAGTCCTTTGGACTTCTTGTTGAAGTGACTCAACGCCACATGCTTGCCATCTGCACCGGTCGTCACCACTCGCAGGTACGCGCTGTTCTCCCCTGCCGTGCCCAACTGTGCGTACGCTTCAGAGCGAAGGTCTAGCTGGAGCCCACCGAGCCCCGCCAGAGTTTCGGACGCCGGAGCACGCCAATGCTTCTTCAACGGCAGACCAGGAACTTTGGAGTTATGAGACAGGCGGTACGCGGGAATGGGATCGCCGGCACCGATCGGGCCGAACAGGGCAGAATGCACGACCACAGTCTCGTGGGCGAACGAGCGCTCATCAGTAGTCATGGTCGCGGCATCCAAACCGTCGAATAGCACGCCGGTATAGCGTTCGAGGGCTGGCATTACCGGCGCGGTGGCCAACGCACGGTTGCGCTCCACTTCGAAAAGCTGTTTCGAGCTGATGCCAAGGGCGCGTTGAGCGGCTTCGGTGTCCCCGGCGAGCTCTGAGACCGCAGATACGACGGCTTGCCGTGGCTGAGTGAGCTCGGGAAACGAGAGGCGATCCCAGTCGAGCACGGCACTCTGATCTCCCCCGTCACGCTTAGTTTCGGACGGAGGAAGGAGAACGATCACGCGTCGAGGAAAGCGGACGCCCGTTCGACGTTGACGCCGATGGGGCCGGCAGAGTCGAGGGTGATGCGGGCGACGGCGCCGCTCACTCCGCTCCACGGAGAATACTCTTCAACGCTTTGCTCGACAGCATCGCGGTCTGGCGCACCCGCAAGCTCACGCTTAGCAGCGCGCTCTACGAGGCGTTCTTTGTGGAGTTCTTCGTCGGAACAGACGACTTCAATGAATCGGATGCCGGAGCCGGTGCGCTCGGCTAGGTTGACCCACTGCTCGCGCGCTGGATCCACGGCGTTGACAGCATCGATGATGATGTCGTTGTCGTTCATCAGCACGGATTCGGCGAGGGTCTCCGCCACCAGATAGGCAGCGAGTCCTGTCGGTTGTCCGGCGCTGATGCCGGCCTTCAGGATCGCTGTCTCTATCTGGTCGACAGACAACACGGTGGTCTTGCGCCGGGCACCAACGACCTCTGCGAGAGTCGATTTTCCTGCACCCGGCAACCCGGCCATCGCTATAAGCATGATTGAAAACTAAACCAGTTCTGCGGTGCTCGCCACCACGGTGACGGTGTTGTTCTCAACCGAGAGGAACCCGTTGTCCGCAATTGCGGTCACCGTCTGGCCATCTGCGGTGGAAACACGGACCTCACCTTTGGCCAGAATCGCCAGAAGCGGTTCGTGACCCGGGAGGATTCCGATTTCACCTTCGGTGGTACGAGCGATGAGCTGGGTTGCCTCCCCCGACCAGAGTTCCTGGTCGGCGGAGACAACGCTCACTGCGAGAACTGCCATTGTTAGGAGTTCTCTTTCTGAATCTTGGCCCACTGCTCTTCGACGTCGTTGATTCCACCGACGTTGAAGAACGCCTGCTCAGCAACGTGGTCGAATTCGCCCTTGACGATCGCGTCGAACGACTCGATGGTGTCCTTGAGCGGAACAGTCGATCCCTCAACACCGGTGAACTTCTTCGCCATGTAGGTGTTCTGCGAGAGGAACTGCTGGATACGACGTGCGCGCGATACCGTGATCTTGTCTTCTTCAGAGAGCTCGTCAACACCGAGGATCGCGATGATCTCCTGAAGTTCCTTGTTCTTCTGCAGAATCTGCTTCACGTCGGTAGCAACGCGGTAGTGGTCGGCACCTAGGTAACGGGGGTCGAGGATACGACTCGTCGAGGTGAGCGGGTCAACGGCCGGGTACAGACCCTTCGATGCGATTTCACGGCTGAGCTCAGTCGTGGCGTCGAGGTGGGCGAAGGTCGTTGCCGGTGCGGGGTCGGTGTAGTCATCGGCAGGAACGTAAATTGCCTGCAGCGACGTAATCGAGTGTCCACGGGTCGACGTGATGCGCTCCTGAAGGATACCCATCTCGTCGGCAAGGTTCGGCTGGTAACCCACGGCGGAAGGCATACGGCCCAGAAGGGTCGAAACCTCGGAACCGGCCTGCGTAAAGCGGAAGATGTTGTCGATGAAGAGCAACACGTCTTGCTTCTGCACGTCGCGGAAGTACTCAGCCATGGTCAGAGCCGAGAGAGCGACGCGGAGACGCGTTCCTGGCGGCTCATCCATCTGGCCGAAGACTAGGGCCGTCTTGTCGAAGACGCCTGCCTCGTCCATTTCAGCGATGAGGTCGTTACCTTCACGGGTACGCTCACCAACACCGGCGAATACGGAAACTCCACCGTGGTCCTGAGCTACACGCTGAATCATTTCCTGGATCAGAACGGTCTTGCCGACACCGGCACCACCGAAAAGTCCGATCTTTCCACCCTGGACATACGGGGTGAGAAGGTCGATGACCTTGATACCGGTTTCGAAGAGTTCGGTCTTCGACTCGAGCTGGTCGAATGCCGGGGGCTTGCGGTGGATAGGCCAGCGCTCGGTGATCTCGATCGTTTCGCCGTTGACCTTGCCATCGGCATCCGCGTTCAGGATTTCTCCGGTAACGCTGAAGACCTTGCCCTTGGTGATGTCACCAACGGGAACCGTGATCTGCTCGCCCGTGTCGCGGACTTCCTGGCCGCGGACAAGTCCGTCAGTCGGCTTGAGCGCGATCGCACGAACAACGTCGTCTCCGAGGTGCTGAGCAACCTCGAGTGTGATCTCGGTGGTCTCGCCACCGATCGAAACGTTGGTCTTGAGAGCGTTGTAGATACCGGGGATCGAATCGTGCGGGAACTCGACGTCCACAACGGGACCGGTTACACGTGCGATACGTCCAACGCCGGCGACAACAGCAGCGGCAGCTGCCTTCTTCGCAGGCGCCTTCTTTGCTGGCGTCTTTTTGGCTGGGGCCTTCTTGGCCGGGGCTTTTTCAGTCATGGCTTCCCTATCTATGGTTCTTACTTAGCCGAGCTCAGGGCGTCCGCGCCGCCCACGATCTCGGAAATCTGCTGGGTGATCTCAGACTGGCGCGCGTTGTTTGCGAGGCGCGTGTAGTCGTTGATGAGCTTGTCTGCGTTGTCGCTTGCAGACTTCATTGCTTTCTGCGTTGCGGCGTGCTTTGCAGCAGCAGACTGAAGCATGGCGTTGAAGATACGACTTTCGATGTAGACCGGCAGCAAGGCGTCAAGCACCTTGTCGACCTCAGGTTCGAACTCGTAGAGAGGGAGAACATCCTTCTCATCGGGAGCTTCTACACCTTCGACGATCTCCAGCGGGAGCAGACGCACAACCTCAGGAACCTGCAGAAGCATGCTGACCAGGCGGTTGTAAACGATGTGAATCTCGTCTACGCCACCCTCGCTGGCCGGCTGCAGGAACTTGCTGACAACCGCGTCACCGATCTCCTTAGCAATCTCGAACTCAGGGGAATCAGTTCCACCGGTCCAGATTTGCTCAGCATCTCGCTTGCGGAAGGCAAAGTATCCGGCAGCCTTGCGGCCGACGAGGTAGTAAACAACTTCTTTACCTTCACCCTCGAGGCGAGCAGCGAGTTCACCAGCTTCGCGAAGAACGTTCGAGTTGAACGCTCCTGCGAGGCCGCGGTCGCTGGAGAAAATGACGACCGCAGCGCGCTCGACTTTCTCTGGCTCCGTTGTGAGCACGTGATCGACGTTCGAGAAAGTCGCCACCGCCGAAACGGCACGCGTTACGGCGCGTGAGTACGGACCCGATGCAGCAACCCGCTGTTTCGCCTTTTGAATGCGCGACGCGGAGATCAGCTCCATCGCGCGTGTGATCTTCTTGGTCGTCTTGGCAGAACTAATTTTCTGCCGGTAGACCCGAAGTTGCGCTCCCATGGCTTTCTAACTTTCTATGTCGTGTTGGTCGATGATCACTGCTGCGAAGCTCAGCGCTTCTGCTTGACGATCTGCTCTTGAGCGATGTCTTCTTCAGCGATCTCGTCGAACTCCTCGGTGCCGACGGAGTTGAGCGACTTGCCCTCACCCGTCTGGAAGCCCAGCTTGAAGGCTTCAACTCCGGCATCCATGTCAGCGATCAGCTGGTCATCGAGTGCGTTCTTCTCGCGGAGGGTGTCGAGCACCTTCGTGTTGCGTGCGAGGTAGTCGTGGAGTTCGCTTTCGAAACGAAGGACGTCTTCGACAGGAACTTCATCGAGCTTGCCGTTGGTGCCGGCCCAGATCGAAACGACCTGGTTCTCGACGGGGAACGGCGAGTACTGCGGCTGGCGCAGCAGCTCGGTGAGGCGTGCGCCTCGAGCAAGCTGGCGACGGCTCGTTGCGTCGAGGTCAGATGCGAACATCGCGAATGCCTCGAGCGAACGGTACTGAGCGAGTTCGAGCTTCAGGGTTCCTGAAACCTTCTTGATCGACTTGACCTGGGCGTCACCACCGACTCGCGAGACCGAGATTCCCACGTCAACAGCGGGGCGCTGGTTGGCGTTGAAGAGGTCGGACTGCAAGAAGATCTGGCCGTCGGTGATCGAGATCACGTTGGTCGGGATGTAGGCAGCAACGTCGTTTGCCTTGGTCTCGATGATCGGAAGACCGGTCATCGAACCGGCACCCAGCTCGTCAGAGAGCTTGGCACAACGCTCGAGCAGACGGGAGTGCAGGTAGAACACGTCACCGGGGTATGCCTCACGTCCTGGCGGACGGCGCAGGAGCAGCGATACGGCACGGTAGGCCTCAGCCTGCTTGGAGAGGTCATCGAAGATGATCAGTACGTGCTTGCCGCCGTACATCCAGTGCTGGCCGATGGCCGAACCGGTGTAGGGAGCGAGGTACTTGAAGCCTGCGGGGTCGGATGCGGGAGCAGCCACGATGGTGGTGTACTCCATTGCGCCGGCGTCTTCGAGCGCACCCTTGACGGCAGCGATCGTGGAACCCTTTTGACCGATAGCAACGTAGATGCAGCGAACCTGCTTGTTCTCGTCGCCCGACTCCCAGTTGTCCTTCTGGTTGATGATGGTGTCGATCGCGATGGCGGTCTTACCCGTCTGGCGGTCACCAATGATCAGCTGGCGCTGGCCACGGCCGATCGGGATCATGGCGTCGATTGCCTTGATTCCGGTCTGCATGGGCTCGTGCACGCTCTTACGGGCCATAACGCCAGGAGCCTGAAGCTCAAGGGCGCGGCGACCTTCTGCCTTGATGTCGCCGAGACCATCGATGGGGTTACCCAGCGGGTCAACTACACGGCCGAGGAATGCGTCACCGACGGGCGAGGAAAGAACTTCGCCAGTGCGAGTAACTTCCATACCTTCGACGATGCCGGTGAACTCACCGAGAACAACAACACCGATCTCGTCTTCGTCGAGGTTCTGAGCGAGGCCCAGAGTTCCATCAGCGAAGCGGATGAGCTCGTTGGCCATAACGCCGGGGAGTCCCTCGACGTGGGCGATGCCGTCGGACGCGTCAATGACCGTTCCGGTTTCGGTGGTCGCGGCCTTGCCGGGCTCGTAAGCCTTGACGAAGTCCTTGAGCGCGTCGCGGATCTCGTCCGGACTAATGCTGAGTTCTGCCATTGTGTTTTCCTATTCCGTGGAAAGTTCTGCTAACTCGCTAGCCTGCGAGTTGGATCCTGAGGTCGTTGAGCTTGGTGGAAACGCTGCCGTCGATAACTTCGTCACCGATCTGCACGCGAACCCCACCGATAATCGAGGGGTCGAGACGAACGTTGAGCTTGAGCTCGCGTCCGTAGTTGCTGGCAAGTCCTGCACGCAGGCGCTCAAGCTGTGCTGCCTTGAGCGGTGCGGCGGTCGTAATTGTTGCGACGGCCTTGCCTGCCTGGTCCGCAACGATGTCAGCGGCCGTGGAAACGAGTTCCCCGATGCGACGCCCACGGGGCTGCTGAACGAGATGATCAACGATCAGCGCCGTCTGTTCAGATGCCTTGCCCGTGAGCAAGGAACCGACGAGCTTCGACTTAGCAGCAGCCGAACCGAGCTTGCTGCCAACAGCAAGCTCGAGCTGTGCGTCAGACGCGACGGTAGTACCGAAAGCAAAGAGTTCGTCTTCGATTGCGAGCTTTGCCGGAGCCGACTTAGCGATCGCACGAATGCCGACCTCTTCGATCCCTGCGAGCAAGTCGTCAGCGCTCGACCAGCGAGCGCTCACGATGGCTGAAAGTACGGTGCGCGTTGAGGCGCTCAGCGACGAGAAAACCGAGCCGACTGTTGCGGCCTTGTCTTTCGCGTCAACGGCAGGGTCAGCCAAAACAGCACGAAGCTGAGCGGAGTCGCCCACTACACGTCCTGCTTTGAACAGCTCTGCGCCCGTGGCCAGAGAGTTCTTGGCAGTGACGGATGCGAGTGCATCCTTCGCTGCAACAAGCGCTTCTCTCGTAGCTGATCCCATTACTTCTTCGCCTTTGCCTTCTCTGATGCCTCGAGGTCAGCCAAGAACTGGTCGACGAGTGCCGACGACTTCTTGTCATCTGTCAGGCTCTGCCCGATAACGCCCGATGCGAGGTCGATGGCCATTGAGCCAACTTCGCTGCGGAGCGAGACGAGTGCCGCCTGGCGTTCTGCTTCGATCGTTGCTTGAGCGTTCGCAGTGATGCGAGCGGCTTCAACCGTCGCCTGCTCTTTGAGCTCGTTGACGATTGCGGTTCCCTCGAGACGAGCCTGTTCGCGGATCTTCGCGGCTTCGGCACGGCCCTCAGCAAGCTGCGTCTTGTACTGCTCAAGAGCGGTAGCAGCTTCAGCCTGAGCGATCTCGGCCTTCTTGATGCCACCTTCGATGGCGTCAGCGCGAGCATCGAGCGTCTTCGTCAGTGCTGGAAGGAACTTCTTCCAGAAGAAGAACAAGATGATAGCGAAGCAAACCGCTGACCAAATAATGTCGTAATCTGCGGGAATGAGCGGGTTGATAACCGGTTCGCCCTCTTCTGCAGCAGCCAGTAGTGCGCTATGCATCCCAGCCTCCTCAGTCAGTTAGTGGTTACGGGAACGGGATGAATGCTACGGCGATCGCGATGAATGCGAGCGCTTCGGTGAATGCAATACCGAGGAACATCAGGCCCGTGAGGCGACCCTGAAGTTCAGGTTGGCGTGCAACCGACTCAACGGTCTTTCCTACGACGATGCCTACACCGATGGCGGGTCCGATGGTTGCAACACCGAATGCGAGGGGTGCAATGTTTCCAGTCAGCTCTGCGACGTTCATTTGTGTTTCCTTCCGTGGTTTTCTAATCCAGGCGAGTGCCGGGATCGGTCTAGTGCTCTTCGACCAGCGCGAGCTGGATGTATACGGCGGTCAGGAATGTGAAGACATAAGCCTGAAGTACCGCAACAAGTAGTTCGAAGATTGTGAAGATGAAGCCAAAGGCGAGGGTGCCAATGCTGAACAGACCGAAGAGGCCGCCAGCAGTGAACAGGAAGAAGTGCGTTGCCGAGAAGCAGAGCACGAGCAGCATGTGACCCGCGATCATATTCATGAGAAGACGAAGGGCGAGAGTTACCGGGCGAAGGATGAACGTGGAGACGAACTCGATCGGAGTAACGATGAAGTACAGCGGCCACGGCACACCGGCGGGGAAGAGCGACGCCTTGAAGAAGTTGAAGCCCTGCTTCTTGATTCCCGCGTAGATGAACACGACGTAGGCGACTAGCGCCAAGACCAACGGCACACCGATTACGGAGGTACCCGCGATGTTCAGCCCCGGCACAATACCGGTGATGTTCATTGCCAGCACCATGAAGAACATGGTGGCGAGGAGCGGCATGAAGCGCTTGCCGTCTTCCTTGCCCAATGCGCCTTCAGCGATGTTTGAGCGGACGAAGCCGACGGCCATCTCGAGCAGGCTCTGGCCGCGGCCGGGGATCATGCTCATGCGTCGCGTGCCCAGCCAGAACAGCAGGACCAAAACAGCGACAGCGATGAAACGCACCATCATGATGCGGTTGATCTCAAAGGGGGTATCTACAAAAAGAAACCCGGGTGGGACAAACTCGGTTAGCGAGGGGCCGTGAAAGCCCCCGTCGCCTGATCCGTCATCGGTGGCAAAGGGCGCAATGAGCGCGAGAGCGTTATATAACAGCGCTGTCTCCAGAATCGGGGCGTGTAATTACGCGGCGATGAAAGATGGGGGTTTGTAGCAGGATCAACTGTATCAAGAGAATTACACTCACGACGAATCTGAAAGCGAATCCGCGAGATTAGTTTGACGTCGAGGTATCTTCACCTGGCAACTGCACTCCAGGCACGTAACTTTCGCGGGCTCGGACGAACGCGAGCACGTCAACAACGAGGCTTCCGAGCACTGCCGCGAGCATCGCGAAGAAGAATACGACGGGCTCAAGGAACGGCTGGCTACGCAGGATCACGAGGATCGCGATGAAGACGACAAACTTCATCAGCCACGCGCCGAGAACGACTGCAAAGAAGATCGTGCTTGAGGAGTCTCCGCCGCTTGCTCGAGACGCGATGACGATGCTGCCGGCGGTGAGGCCCATGAAGAGTGCGGTGAGACCGGCACCGATGAGGGCGCTGATCATTCCCGAGTTTCCCGCTACGAGATAGCCAATGATGGAACCGACGACAGCGATGCTGACGGTCAGGATCGCTCCATAAGCGATCGCGCGGCCGAGGATTGCTGAGGACTTCATTCGCTGGGTTCCTTTGTGTGGGGACTTTCGGGGCCGCCCTGAGGCGCAGGGTGATCCGGATCGTTGTCGGGTGGGGATGAGCTGGTCACCGCTGTAGCACTTGAGGCCGCATCCAGTCCGTCGTACCTTGCGACGTCGAGAGTCTCTTGCTCAGCGGCGAGACGTTGCGCGGCGACTTCTCTCGATTTGCGGCGGCTCAGGGGCGCTAGCGTTACCGCCGCACACACGGCAAGACCCGCGATAAACATGAGCGCGGCCCAACGCCACGGCACGAAGGTGAACCCGAGAACGCCGACTGAGGCAACGAAGGTCCAGCTGTAGAGGATGAGCACCGCATGGAGGTGAGAGTGCCCCATATCTAGCAAACGGTGATGCAAATGCTTACGGTCAGCAGTGAAGGGAGACTTGCCAGCACGCAGGCGGCGGATGATCGCAAGCCCGAAGTCAAGCAAAGGAATGACTAAAACAGCTATGGGCAAGAGGATGGGGATGAAGGCGGGTAAGAAACCAAGTGTGAACTTGTCTGGCTGTGCGAGGTACGTGTCGTCGACCTGGCCAGTGACGGAGATCGCAGAGGCTGCCATGAGAAGGCCTACGAGCAGCGCACCGGCATCACCCATGAACATTCTTGCCGGGTAGAAATTCACAGGAAGAAGCCCCACGCAAGCCCCGATTAAGATCGCGGTAGTAAGAGACGCAAGGTTGAAGTATTCGGTCTGAGCTTGCCCTTGCAGCAGATAGGCATAGATGAAAAAGACACTGCTCGCGATGATCGCGACACCGGCAACGAGTCCATCGAGTCCGTCGATGAAGTTGACCGCATTCATCACCAGGACAATCGCGAAGATCGTAATGATGATCGAGACGTGCGGCGACACGATTGTTTTCCCGCCAATCGGCAAGGTTGAGAGCTGCACGCCTGGCCACGCTACGACGAATGCAGCAATCACTTGCCCGGCCAACTTCGTGAGCCAATCAAGATCCCAGATATCGTCGGCGACACCGATGATCACAATGATCAGGGCAGCGCCGAGAAGACCAAAGACCTTGCCTGGCTCATTGAAGATGAGCGAGAAGTTGCTGAAACTGGAGGTCACGGCGAACGCCGCAACCACACCGAAGAACATCGCAACGCCGCCCAGTCGCGGAGTGGGCCGCGAATGCACGTCGCGCTGACGCACCTGCGGATAAAGCTTGTACTTGAGCGCCACCTTGAGCACCAACAGCGAAAGCGCGTAGGTGACCATCGCGGCGATACCCGCGATGAGGAAGTAGAAAACTATTCGCACAGATCGGCCCCGATCAGATCGCGAATGGCGTCGGCCGAAATGACGCCTTCGCGCACGATGCGCAGCTTGCCACCCTCAACAAGCAGACCCGTGGCATCCACGATGGTCGACGCGAGCTCTCCGCCCTCACCGTCGCTGAGGTACACCGAAACGGAGTCCCCCAGCATCTCGTGAGCAGCCTCAGCCGTGCGAGCGGCCGGCAGACCGGTGCTGTTGGCGCTGGACACCGCGAGCGGTCCCGTCTCTGAAAGGAGTTCGAGGGCAATACGGTTCGACGGCATCCGCAAAGCAACCGTGCCCTGAGTCTCCCCCAGATCCCAGCTCAGCGAGGGCTGGGCGGGAAGAATGATGGTGAGGCCACCGGGCCAGAACTCGGCCACGAGCGTGCGCACTTCGTCGGGCACCGTCGCCGCGAGAGCATCAAGCGTGGGGATGCCGGGGATGAGCACCGGAGGAGGCGACTGCCGAGTACGCCCCTTGGCGTCAATAAGTTTCTGCACCGCATCCGGCTGAAAAGCGTCTGCCGCAACGCCGTAAACGGTATCGGTGGGAATGACGACGAGGTCGCCACGGCCAATCGCCACACGCGCCATTCTCATACCGGTGAGGAGTTGGGCTTCGTCGGCGCAATCGTAAAGGTCATCCATGTCCCCAACATGGTACCGGGAGAAACAGTGAAAGACTGATCACGACTAACAGATAGCGATGGCAAACAATGACGCTGCTTTTCATCTTTGACATGGATGACGTGCTCTACGACTACGACTGGCGTGCGCGGATGGCCGCGATGAGCGAGCTCACGGGCCTCAGCTTTCTCGAACTGCGCCGCCGCTGGTGGCACGATGACGGCGAATTTGGCGCCGAAGCCGGCCTCTACGCAACCGGCGAGGAATACCTTGCCGCCTTCGAAGAAGCCATCGGCCAGCGCGTGGATCTCGACAGCTGGCTAAAGATTCGAGCGGCAGCGATGACGCCGTGGCCCGATTCGCTCGCAGCCGCCCGCCGCGCTTCCGAACTCGGCCGGGCGACGCTATTGACCAACAATGGAGCGCTTCTCGGCGATAACCTCGCCAGAGTCGCCCCGGAGCTTGTCGAGATCTTCGGCGATCACCTGCGGACCTCAAGCCACTATGGTGCCCGTAAGCCCAACCCGGTCGTGTTTGAGCGGGCTCTCGAGGCGTACGGCGTCGCACCCGAAAACGCGTTCTTTGCCGATGACATGCCCGAGAACGTTGCTGCCGCCCAGAGCCTCGGTATCACCGGCCACGAATTTCGCACCTGCGCCGGCATGCATGCCGCGATCGAAGAGTTTGCCGCCGCTCGCGCCTAGCAACTTGCACGTCGCAAGTTCCGCGTCGCACTTTGCGCGTTGCACATTGTGCGGACGGATCGAACGCGGGCTCTAGAGCAGAGCCGTGGTTGCGCGGTCGCGACCGAGAAGGTCTTTGTGGTGGGCTACGGCTCTCCAGCCGTCCGCCGTGAGCAGCGCGGCAAGGGCCGGAGCTTGTTCTTCGCCGTGCTCGAGTACGAGAGTGCCGCCGTCGTGGAGCAGACGGCGCGCGGTCATCGACACGCGGCGTACGACATCCATGCCGTCTTCTCCCCCGTAGAGCGCCAGAGCGGGGTCATGAAGCTGAACTTCGATATCGCGCGGGGTCGCCGCGGCCGGAATGTACGGCGGATTCGAAATCACGACGTCAACGGTGCCGTTGAGTTCAGGGAAAGCGTCGCCCAGGTCAGCGTTGATCAGCGTTGCATTTGGCTCGCCATAGCGGCGAAAGTTCTCGCTCGTGTAGGGCATGGCGTCAGGCGAGAGCTCGACCGCAAAGATGCGCGCGCGCGTGACCTCGGTGGCCATGGCCAGAGCGATAGCTCCACTACCCGTGCCCAGGTCAACGCCAATAGGCTCGGGAGTCGCGCTGGCATTGAGGGCGTCGATCGCGAACTGCACGACCGTTTCAGTCTCGGGGCGAGGAACGAAAACACCCGGGCCCACGCTGAGTTCAAGATTGCGAAAGGGCGCCATCCCAGTGATGTGCTGCAGGGGCTCGCGGGCAGCACGGCGAGCAAAAAGTTCATGAGCGTGCGCCGCTTTTTCTGCGGGCACGGTGGCACCGGTGACGACGCGAACACGAAGCTCACCACGCCCCAGCTCAAGAACGTGAGCCAGAAGCAGCTCGGCATCGACCTCGGGCGTGGGCACTCCCCCGCCGTTCAACAACTCAGTGCCGCTGGCCAGAAGGTCAGCGACACTGGAGTCGTGTGAAACGGGAGTTACCTCGTTCAGGAGTCGTTTCCTACTTCAGCCAAGCGCGCCTCTTCGTCGGCAATAATGCACGACTGGATGACGGGCTCAAGCGCACCATTGATCGCTTGGTCAAGGTTGTAGGCCTTGTATCCCGTGCGGTGATCAGCAATGCGGTTCTCGGGGAAGTTGTACGTGCGAATGCGCTCGGAGCGATCCATCGTGCGAATCTGACTCTTGCGGTACTCGCTCGCTTCGGCATCCGCCTCTTCTTGGTAGCGAGCCAAGATGCGCGCACGAAGCACTCGCATACCGGCCTCGCGGTTCTGCAGTTGCGATTTCTCATTCTGCATAGCCACGACGATGCCGGTCGGAAGGTGAGTAATACGAACAGCGGAGTCCGTCGTGTTCACCGACTGGCCGCCAGGACCTGAGGAGCGATACACGTCGATCTTGAGATCGTTCTGGCTGATCTCGACCTCTTCAGGCTCGTCGACCTCGGGGAACACCAGCACACCAGCAGCGGAGGTGTGGATGCGCCCCTGAGACTCCGTGGCGGGCACGCGCTGAACACGGTGCACTCCACCCTCGTACTTCAAGTGCGCCCAGACGCCCTCAGCAGGATCGCTCGACGATCCCTTGATGGCGAGTTGGACATCCTTGATGCCGCCGAGGTCGCTCGAGGTCTGCTCGATGATCTCGGTTTTCCACTTCTTCGACTCTGCGTAGTGGAGGTACATCCGCAGCAAGTCACCCGCGAAGAGGGCCGATTCGGCTCCACCTTCACCCATCTTGATTTCCATGATCACGTCACGGGAATCGTTGGGGTCACGCGGAATCAGGATGCGGCGCAGTTTCTCCTGGGCAGCTTCGAGAGTCTCGGTGAGACCGGGGATCTCTTCAGCGAACGACTCATCTTCGTCAGCCATTTCGGTGGCTGCCGCGAGGTCGTCGGTCAGCTGACGCCAGTCGTTGTATGCCGCGACAATGCGCGACAACTCGGCGTAGCGTCGGTTGACCTTCTTAGAGCGGACCGGGTCGGAGTGGAGCTCGGGGTCAGCAAGCTGGCCCTCGAGATCCGCATGCTCGGTCAGCAGCGACTGTACTGACTCGAACATTGTTAGTCCTCTTTTTTGTTGCCGGTAGTGGAGGGAAGCGACTTCTGGATCTGCATGAGGAACTCAACGTTCGACTGCGTGTCCTTCAGCTTATTCAACACGATCTCGAGCGCCGCTTGCTGATCGAGACCAGCGAGTGCACGGCGCAAGTTCCACGTGACCTTGACCTCGTCGGCACCCAACAGCATTTCTTCGCGACGGGTTCCCGATGCGTTGACATCGACCGCGGGGAAGATGCGCTTGTCGGCGAGCTGGCGCGAGAGACGAAGCTCCATGTTGCCGGTGCCCTTGAACTCTTCGAAGATAACCTCGTCCATCTTCGAACCGGTCTCGACGAGAGCGGTAGCGATGATGGTGAGCGAGCCACCCTCTTCAACGTTGCGGGCCGCACCGAAGAAACGCTTCGGCGGGTACAGTGCTGCGGAGTCGACGCCACCCGACAGTACGCGACCCGACGGCGGTGCCGTCACGTTGTACGCACGGCCAAGGCGAGTGATCGAGTCGAGCAGAACGACTACGTCGTGGCCGAGCTCAACGAGACGCTTGGCGCGCTCGATAGCGAGTTCAGCGACGGTGGTGTGGTCTTCAGCGGGGCGGTCGAAGGTCGAAGCAATAACTTCGCCCTTGACGGTGCGCTGCATGTCGGTGACCTCTTCGGGACGCTCGTCAACGAGAACAACCATGAGGTGAACCTCGGGGTTGTTCTTGGAGATCGCGTTCGCGATGGCCTGCAGAACCTGAGTCTTGCCAGCCTTTGGAGGCGAAACGATCAGGCCGCGCTGGCCCTTACCGATCGGAGCAGCGAGGTCGATGATGCGAGTCGACAGCATGGTCGGCTCGGTCTCGAGACGCAGTCGCTCCTGCGGGTACAGCGGAGTGAGCTTGCCGAATTCAACGCGGTTTGCTGCCTCTTCAACGGGGAGCCCGTTGATCGAGTCGATGCGCACGATGGCGTTGTACTTCTGGCGGCCCTGGTTGTTGTCACCCTCACGCGGCTGGCGGATAGCGCCGACAACGGCATCACCCTTGCGGAGGTTGTACTTCTTGACCTGGCCGAGCGAGACGTAAACATCGCTGTTACCGGGAAGGTAACCGGTGGTGCGCACGAAAGCGTAGTTGTCGAGAACGTCGAGGATGCCGGCAACCGGAATCAGTACGTCATCTTCGGTGATCTCGGGCTCGAAGTCGTCGCCCATGTTTCCACGGCCGCGCTTGCGGTCACGGTAACGGCCGCGTCCACCGCGCTCGGAATCAGCGTCGCCGCCGCGCGAGTCATCGTTGTTGCGGTTGTTGCGGTTGCCACCGTTGTTGCTGTCGCCGCCGTTGTTGCCTTCGCCGTTGTTGTTCTGGCGACGGTTGTTGTTCTGACGGCCAGAACCTTCACCGTTTTGGCTGTTGTTGTTGCGGTTACGGTTACGGTTACGTCCGCGGCCCGAACCCGACTCGTTATCGGCGTTGTCACCGTCGTTGTCGTTGTCGTTGCTGCTGTTCTTGTCAGCGTTGCTGTTCTTGTCGCTGTTCTTATCAGCGTTGCCGTTCTTCTCGGCGTTGTCAGAGTTGGTGTCGGCGTTCTTCGCGCCCTTGTCACTCTTGTTGTTCTTGTTGGCGCCCTTGACGGACTTGCCCTCGGTGTCGGATGACTTCACGTCGCTCGATGCGGCAGTGTTATCGCTTGATGCATCTGCCGTTGCAACGCTGCGGCTGGAGCTGCGACGGCTGCGCTTAGGCGCGGCGTCGGCTGCGGGAGCCTCGGTGGATGCTGCGGCGTCGGTCGACGCTGCGGAGCCGGCTGCGGCATCCGACTCGGCGGCGGGCGCGGAGTCAGCCTTCTTCTTGCGGCTAGCCGTCTTGGGCTTCTCTGCTGCGGCATCCGCAGCGGGAGCCTGGGCAGCGGCAGCGCTCTTGTCTACCTGCGGAGCGCCCGCGGGAGCTTCGGAGCCAGCGATAGCGGCGCCATCGGTGCTCGTAACGCGGCGCGAAGCACGCTTACGCACAGGAGCGGCAGCCGCTTCAGTGGCGGGGGCAGAATCTTTGTTGCTGTTGTTTTTCTCGTTGATAGCGTCCACGAGATCTCCTTTGCGAAGTTTGGAAGTACCGGTGATACCGCGTTCGGCTGCCATAGCTTGAAGCTCGGGCAGTCGCAACGCGCTCAGCGCGGTACGGGAATCCACGCTTGATGCGTGGTTGTTGACGTCAGTCACTACTAGGGGTTCCTTTCCCCAACCAAGAATGAATAACTTGGCGGAGAGCTAGTCGCTCACCGATGTCTGCGCGGATGCGCAGGAATCAAAATTCGGGGATACGACGGGTGAAATGCGACCGGGAGGCTGCGGCTACGCCGTAGCTTCTACCTGGTGCTCATTCACTGTAGCACCTTTGAAGTCCACGGCTAAGAGTAGACATTCCCACGGCGTTGCGGCGTGCTCCTGCACGAGAGCGACTGCTTCGAGGCGCTTCGCCGGGTCGTCAGCAAGCACGAGCACCGAGGGGCCAGCGCCCGAAACTACAGCCGCATGACCGTGGGAACGCAGCATGCGGATCAATTCTGTGGTCTGCGGCATCGCTGCAGCGCGGTAATCCTGGTGAAGGCGATCCCCCGTGGCTTCGAGCAACACTTCGGGGCTCTGCGTGAGGGCGGCAATCAAGAGCGCTGCCCGCGAGACGTTATAGACAGCATCGGCGTAGGGCACAGCATCCGGCTGCAAACTGCGTGCGTGCGCCGTCGAGACCTGAAAGTCAGGAACGCAGACGAGCGGTGACACTCCACGGTGCACCATCAACTTTTTCGCTAGCGGCCCCGACTCGGTGCTCCACGCGATCGTGAGACCGCCCAAGAGTGCCGGTGCGACGTTGTCGGGGTGCCCCTCGAGCTCGGTAGCGAGCACGAGAAGAGTGGCGGCATCCATCTCGACGATGCCGTCGAGCAAGCCCTTCGCGGCCATAACACCCGAGACAATTGCTGCCGCTGACGAACCCAAGCCACCACCGTGCGGGATGACGTTGGTCGCCGATACATGGAGTGCCGGCATCGACTGCCCAAAGTGTGTGAAGCAGTGCTGGATCGACTGAATGACGAGGTTCGACTCATCGGTCGCGACAATTCCTGCGCCAACACCCGTGACATCGATCTCGACGCCCGAGCCCTCGACCGCAGTAACGATCAGTTCGTCGTAGTGCGAGAGGGCAAGCCCGAGCGTGTCAAAGCCGGGACCGAGGTTGGCAGAGGTCGCCGGCACGCGCACGACGACGCTGCGACCGACCAGCGAGGTCATGCCTTGGCCAGCCCCAGCACGCTTGCGACCTCAGCGGTGTCGACGGGAACGACCTTGGGCGTGATGTCATCGCCGCTGGCCGTCTTGAGAGCCCACTGCGGGTCCTTGAGGCCGTGACCGGTAACGGTGAGCACGACGGTGGAACCGCGAGGAATCTGGCCAGCTTCGGCACGCTCCAAGAGACCGGCAACGCTGATCGCAGATGCGGGCTCAACGAAGATACCGACCTCAGCCGAGAGGATGCGCTGGGCTTCGAGAATCTTGGCGTCGCTGATGGCACCGAAGTAGCCGTCGGATACCTTGTGGGCCTCCGTGGCGAGGTGCCACGATGCCGGGTTACCGATGCGGATGGCGCTAGCAATCGTGTCAGGGTTCTTGACGACTTCGCCGCGAACGATGGGAGCGCTGCCTTCGGCTTGGAAGCCGAACATGCGCGGAAGCTTCGTGGTAGCGGAGCGCTCAAGCTCTTCGCTGTAACCACGGAAGTAGGCGGTGTAGTTTCCGGCGTTTCCGACGGGAACGATGTGGAAGTCAGGAGCATCTCCCAAGACTTCAACGACCTCGAATGCCGCCGTCTTCTGGCCCTCGATACGGTCAGGGTTCACTGAGTTAACGAGGTGCACGGGGTAGTTGTCGGCGAGGTCGCGAGCAATGTCGAGGCAGTCATCGAAGTTTCCTTGAACCTGAATGAGTTCACCGTTGTGCGCGATGGCCTGGCTGAGCTTGCCCATTGCGATCTTGCCCTCGGGAACGAGAACGGCGGCAGTGATGCCAGCGTGAGCGGCGTAGGCGGCGGCCGACGCGGAGGTGTTACCGGTCGAGGCGCAGATGACGGCCTTGGCGCCGTGCTCGACAGCCTTGGAGATCGCCATCGTCATGCCGCGGTCCTTGAACGAACCGGTGGGGTTCATCCCTTCGAACTTGACCCAGACCTTGGCGCCGGTGCGAGCCGACAGCGCTGGTGCGGGAAGCAGCGGAGTGCCGCCCTCACCGAGCGTAATGATGGGGGTTGCATCAGAGATGTTGAGACGGTCGGCGTACTCGTGAAGCAGGCCGCGCCACTGGCGGTTCCGGATTTCGCTATTCATTATTTACAGCCCCTCAACTCTCAAAACGGACACAACTTCGCGCACAACCGAACTTTCGGCCAGCGCTGCCACCGTGGCGGCAAGCGACTCATCCGTCGCCTCATGCGTCACTGTAATAAGGGTAGCGCTCGGCACACCCTCCACTACGGCACCGACGGTCTGGTTGACCGCTTCAACAGAGACTTCGTGGTCACTAAATACAGCAGCGATCGTGGCGAGCACTCCGGGCTCGTCGACGACCGTCAACGTGATCTGGTAGCGCGTCATCACGCGGGCGATCGGCAGGATCGGAAGGTTGGCGTGGGTCGACTCGGCAACGCCGGGGCCGCCAATGACGTGGCGGCGCGCGGCTGAAACAACGTCGCCCAGAACGGCGGATGCGGTCTCAATTCCGCCAGCGCCGGCGCCGTAAAACATGAGGCTGCCTGCAGCCTCGGCCTCAACGAACACCGCATTGTTGCCACCGTGAACGGCAGCGAGCGGATGAGTCAAAGGAACAAGGGCGGGGTGAACGCGAGCACTGACGCCCTCGGTCGAGCCGTCGGCGGCGAGAACGCGCTCACAAATCGCGAGCAGTTTGACGACATAACCAGCCTTGCGCGCGGCAACAACCTGCTCGGCGGTAACGCTCGTGATTCCTTCACGGTGCACGGCATCCAGCGGCACGCGTGTGTGGAAAGCGAGGCTCGCCAGCAGTGCGGCCTTCTGCGCAGCGTCGTAGCCCTCGATATCGGCGGTGGGGTCTGCCTCGGCAAAGCCCAAGCGTGTGGCCTCGGCGAGAGCGGTGTCGAAACTATCGCCCGTGGCATCCATGCGGTCAAGAATGTAGTTGGTGGTGCCGTTGACGATGCCCAAGATTCGCTCAACGCGGTCACCGGCAAGGCTGTCACGCAGCGGACGGATGATTGGAATCGCGCCAGCCACTGCCGCTTCGTAGTACAACTGTGCGCCAACCTGAGCGGCCTCTTCGAAGAGCTCAGCGCCGTGGTGGGCCAGCAGAGCCTTGTTAGCGGTGATGACGTCGGCACCGGAGTGCAGCGCTTTCAGAATCCAGGTGCGGGCTGGCTCAAGACCACCGATCAGTTCGATGACGATATCGGCGCCAACAATGAGCGACTCTGCGTCAGTCGTCAGCAGTTCTTTCGGGATGTCGGTGTCGCGAGGGGCGTCAATGTCACGAACGGCGACGCCCACGACTTCGAGCCCGGCTCCCGCCCGGGCAGCGAGCTCGTCGGCGTGCTCGAGCAGTAGAGCGGTGACTTGTGATCCGACACTTCCTCCACCCAGAACTGCGACGCGAAGGTTGCGGTATTCGATCATTCAGAGTCTCCCGATGGTGTGATTCCCGCGTCGCGGCTGAGCAAGTCGTCTTCGGTTTCGCCCCGCACAATAATGCGAGCCTTACCGTCGCGCACCGCAACAACGGGCGGGCGCGCAAGGTAGTTGTAGTTGTTGGACATCGCCCAGCCATATGCGCCGGTGGCGGGAACGGCCACAGTGTCTCCGGACTCAACGTCTCCGGGCAGGTACTCGGCGCGCACGACGATATCGCCAGCCTCACAGTGCTTGCCGGCGATACGCACCAGCTCAGGGGCAGCATCCGAAACGCGATTCGCGAGGCGAGCCGAATAGTCCGCCGCATAGAGGGCTGTGCGCAGGTTGTCGCTCATACCGCCATCAACGCTGACGTACTTGCGGACCGCTTCGCCTTCAACGAGCACATCCTTGATCGTGCCCACGGTGTAGAGGGTGGCTGTCGACGGGCCGATGATGGCACGGCCCGGCTCGATAGCAATGACAGGAACAGGAATCTCGAGGCGAGCGCACTCAGCCTCGACAATGTTGGCGAGCGACGCCGCGAGTTCAGCAACCGGCAAGGCTTGATCCACCGAGGTGTACGCGATGCCGAAACCACCGCCCAAGTTCAACTCGGGCACCGGAGCCGCCACCGACAAACGGGCATGCAGCTCAAGCAAGCGACGAGCTGCCTCCGCAAAGCCCGCAGTGTCGAAAATCTGCGATCCAATGTGCGAATGGATGCCCACGAACTCCAGCGAAGAATGCGAACGAATCTGCGCCACAATCGCCTCAGCTTCGGTCAGCGGAACACCAAACTTCTGGTCTTCCCTGGCCGTTGCCAAGTACTCATGAGTGGACGCGTGAACCCCGCTACTGATGCGCAAGCGCACTCGCTGGGTCCGACCGTGCCGTGCAGCGGCTTCAGCAACCCGACCGATTTCGACGACGCTGTCGATAACGATGGGGCCGATGCCCGCGCGCACAGCACGGTCGATCTCGGAAAGACTCTTGTTGTTGCCGTGGAATCCCAGTCGCGACGCGTCAACGCCAGCCGCGAGGGCAACAGCCATCTCGCCGGCGCTCGCAACGTCGATGTTGAGGCCAACGGCCGTCATCCAGCGAGCGACCTCAGTGCAGAGGAATGCCTTGCCGGCGTAGTACACCTTGACGCTCGACCCGATGCGAGCGAATTCGGTATCGAACGCGCCCTTGATCTCGGTAGCGCGCGTCACGGCATCCGCTTCGTCGACGACGTAGACCGGCGTACCGAAGTTAGCAACGAGCTCGCTCGCGGAAACACCCGCAATGGTCAGTTCACCGCTCTCGGAGCGCGCAGCATTGCGCGACCAGACGGTCGATGCCAAAGAATTAGCTTCGGCGGGAGCTTCGAGCCACTCGGGCGCCAGCGGGTTCGCGAACACAGTCGCACCTCACAGAGATGTAGACGGAAAACGGCGGATTGTGTCCGCACAGGCGTTGGGGATGCTGACCACTCTAACGGCTGACGCCGCTAGCGCTGAATCGAGTTAAGGTGCCGGGCACGTGCCGTATTCGTTCCACGCGGCATCGTCGAGCGCAAACCCATCTGCGCGGAGCTCGATGACGAGGTTGTCGTTAGCGACAGCAACCGAATCGATCGTCAATGCCGTTGGCAGCGACGAGGCAACACAAAACTCTTGTGAGCTGAGCAGGCTACCCGCGAGGCCGGAAACGAGCGGATTCTCCCGCAGGGCGGCGACCGAAATCGTTTCTTCTCCAAGGATGACCGACTCCGGCTCGAACGCAACGGAGTCGCCGGCAGCTACGGGAATCAAATCAACGGCTACGGGAATTTCAAAGAACAACAATTCGAACACCGTCGACACACGAATTGCCGTGCCTTCGAGCTCGATGGAGTCGAGACCGGTGCCACTCAGGGTCGTGGCAAGCTTCGATACCTCAGCGCCAGTAATAGCGACGTCCATCGAGACAGTGTCGATGGGTTGCGACGACACCACGGGTACCCCTGTCGCAATGACCTGCACGGATGACTCGAGGCCGTTGACCTCGAAGCGGTCGATGTCGATCGTGACGACGTCGAGACCGCCCGTGAGCGCTTGGACGATAAGCGAGCCGGAGCCCAGATCGACAGCCACACCGTCGCTGGATTCCAGGCCGAGAGACGACGCAATCTCGTTCTGTGCGAGGCGAACCGCGGCTGTTCGTCCGACCGTTTCGACAAGCACAACGCCCACGATCAGGATGACGAAAACGACCCCGGCGACGACCCACCCAATCCAGCTCCGTCGCTTGCGCTTCGCAGTCTCGTAACCGGTGGTCGTCGCAGTAGCGGGCTCCCCCGCACCGTCGAGCCGTAGCTCGATGGTGGGCTGTTCGTCAGAAGCCACGAAAGCTACATCCGCTCCGGGGCGCTAACCCCGAGCATCCAGAGGCTGTTCCGCAGAACCTGACCGACTGCGTCGTTGACCCAGAGTCGTGTGCGGTGAACGTCGGTCACTTCTTCGTCGTTCATGGGTGTAACGCGGCACTGGTCGTACCAGCGGTGGTAGCTGCCGGCGAGTTCTTCGGCAAAACGCGCGATGCGGTGGGGCTCACGCAACTCTGCGGCCTGAGCCACGATGCGCGGGAACTCCGCAAGAACACCGAGCAGGATGCTTTCGGTCTCGTTCGTGAGCAGCGAAGCATCGAAGACGCTACGATCCACTCCCGACTCCCCGGCATTACGAGCAACGCTGTGCGTGCGGGCGTGAGCGTACTGAACGTAGAAAACAGGGTTGTCGTTGGTGCGCTTCTGCAGAATCTCGGGATCGAGGTTGAGCGGCGAATCGGAGGGGTAACGGCCGAGCGAGTAGCGCAGGGCATCCGTTCCGAGCCATTCGCGCAGGTCGTCGAGCTCGATGATGTTACCGGCGCGCTTGGAGAGGCGAGCACCGTTGATGCTGACGAGCTGCCCGATGAGCACCTCAATGTCTTTGTTGGGGTCGTCACCGGCCGCGCCCGCGAGCGCCTTGAGACGGTGAACGTAGCCGTGGTGGTCGGCCCCGAGCAAGTAGATTTTGTGGGCGTAGCCACGGTCACCCTTGCTCAAGTAGTACGCCGCATCAGCAGCAAAGTAGGTGTAGATGCCATTGCCGCGCTTGATCACGCGGTCTTTGTCATCACCAAAGTCAGTGGTCTTGACCCACACGGCGTCGTCGATGTCGGCGACGTGGCCTTGGGCCCGCAAACGCTCGACAGCGGTGTCGATGGCGCTCTTGCCATCCTCCTGCACCGCGTGAAGCTCTCGCTCGCTGAACCACACGTCGAAGTGCACGTTGAAGGCAGCGAGGGATTTCTTGATCTCGCCCAACTGCAGCTCGTAACCACGTTCGCGAGCGACCGCGATCGCTTCATCATGGTCGAGTTCAAGAATTTCGGGGTTCGAGGCGAGCACGCGCTGAGCGAGCTCGGCAACGTAGGCGCCCGGGTAACCGTTCTCGGGAGTCGGTTCGCCCTTAGCCGAGGCCAAGATAGACGCCCCAAAGTTGTCCATCTGGTTACCGGCGTCATTAATGTAGAACTCGCTCACAAGTTCAGCGCCGGCAGCCTTCAAAATGCGCGCGAGCGAGTCGCCCAGGGCAGCCCACCGAGTGTGGCCAATGTGCAGCGGACCGGTGGGGTTGGCCGAAACGAACTCCAAGTTGATGGTCTGACCCGCGAGGGATTCATTGCGACCGTAAGCCTCGCCCTGCTCGACGATGGTCTTCGCGAGCGCACCCGCGGCAGCGGCATCCAGCGTGATGTTAATGAAGCCGGGGCCCGCAACATCCACCGAGGCAATGCCATCGATAGCGCGAGCCTGCTCAGCAATTTCGGTCGCAAGTTCGCGAGGGTTGGCCCCCAGCGGCTTCGCGAGCTTCATAGCGATGTTGGATGCCCAATCACCGTGATCGCGGTTGCGCGGTCGCTCTAGCACCAAGTCACTCGCGGTCAGGCCCAGATCGGGCGTGCCGCGGTCAGCCGCAATGCGGGAGACGACAGAGAGCAGGGTGGCAGAAAGATCAGCAGGATTCACCCCTTAAGAGTACTGGGTGGTTAAAGGCATTCGGTGCGAGGTGGATGCGGGCTTAAGGTCACAGATCGGTTGACACTTCACGACACTGCCGGGTCACTGCGCTGCGATGCCGGTGCAAGTCATGAGAATGGGGGTATGGCTTTTCGACTTCGCGTAATTCCGGCAGTGATCGCACTGAGCGCCTCGGCTCTCCTTCTGAGCGCCTGCGTGCCCACGGAGCCGGGCACGAACGCGACTACCCCCAGTGCCTCGAACCTCCCCACTAGTGCAACGCCTGAAGACACTGCGATACCGTCGCCATCGCCTGAAGCAACGTCGTCGTCCACTCCCACACCCTCACAGTCGCCGCAAGATACTGCGGTGAGCTTCAGCTGCAACGATCTCGTCTCCCCCAGCGCGATGTACGAGTTCAATCCCAACTACCTACTGCTCGGCAACTTCACGCCCGAGTCGGGTACCACCGCCGCAGCTGCCGTCGCAGCTAAGGGCGTCGTGTGCCGCTGGCAGAACACAACAAGCGGCACGTCAATCGACGTCTCAGTCGCTCAACCGACCGCGTCAAAGCTCGAGACGTTCACATCGAACGCGGGAGCAAACGCGGGGGCTTTTAGCGGCTACTTTTCCAGCGCCAGCGGAATCGGAACCGCTCAAATTTTTGTGGGCCCGTATTGGGCAACGCTGAGCTCCCGGGAATTCACGTCGGCGGCGCAGGCCAGCGGTCTTGTTGAGGAAGTGGGATCAGCACTTCAATAACTGTTCCGCACGTAACTAGGGAAGCTCAACGAGTGAACGGTGGTCATCCATAGGAAGGTCGTCGGCGGTGGCCGTGATCTCCAGCTTCTGCAGGAACAGGTCGGCCCAGTGGTTCGTGAGAAATGCGACATCCGCTGCGTCGCGGCCCGTCGCAATGCGCACGAGTGATTGACGCGGTGCGAGTCCGGTCGAATCAACAACCCACCACTGACCGTCGACATACGCTTCGGCCACCGCGTGAAAGTCCATCGGGCTCAGGCCCGGTGCGTACACCGACGTGTAGCGGGCAGGCACATCTTTCGCCCGCAGCATCGTGATCGTGAGGTGCGCGAAGTCTCGGCACACGCCACGACGCGTGAGCAAAGAATGAGAGGCACCATCGGTGGCCGCCGACATTCCTGGGCTATAGCGGAGGTTGTGCGACACCCAGTCGCGAACTGCCTGCACCAGTTCATGGCCGGACTGCGTAGGAAAGAGGGAGCGGGCGGTTGGCGTGAGTACATCTGACTCGCAGTAACGGCTCGGGCGCAAGTACTCGACGCGATCGATGGCATTGAGCGGCGCGGGATCGGGAGTGGCCTCGACGGTGGCGGCGTAGTCCACAACTAGCTGCCCCGGTCCAGCAATGAGCGAGTGCAAGCGGGTTCCGCGGGCGTCGACCAACTCTGTGGGGTGCTGGGGTACGCCATCCAACACAAAATCTATCGACTCGGATGCCAGCGGCCACGGCGCTGCAACAGCAATACTGAAGACCATTTCGGTGCGACCGCGAAGGTCAAGTTCTTGGTGAGATGAAACGGTGCGCAGCATGCTCCGATACTGTCACGAGAACCTGAAGCGGACATCCCAACAGAGTGCTAATTGTTGGGGCAATTGCTTGCTAAGCTAGCCTCCTTGCCTTCGTAGCTCAGGGGATAGAGCGCCGGTTTCCGGTACCGTAGGTCGGGGGTTCGATTCCCTCCGGGGGCACTGTTATTAGCTCAACGCCGCACTTGCGCCGCGGCTTATTCTGGCTGCCGTTGCGTGCGCGATTGACGATAGACCAGGCCGCCCAGCGGAAGAATGATGAGTCCTGACGCGCTCAGTAGAGCGATCCATTCTCCGGTGGCGATGCTCGCCCAGAGGCCGACCGCGAGAATCGCGGTGCTAAAGATCACCGCAATCGTCCATACCCCGCGAGGTAACGGCCCAGCTTGAGATTTTGTCATGCTTTCACGGTAGGCCACGACTGGACTCTTCTCAAGGAAAAATCGCATTCCTAGCGCGGCGCTAGGAGACGACGCAGCAGGCCTCTGCCCCGGCATCCGTGCTGGTCGCGACGGACGCGAGCATCTTGACGGGCTCGGCGAACGCTTCGCAGCAGAGCGCATAGACGTTGGCGCGGCCGCGCGGCGTGACCGTGACGAGACCGTTTTCGCGCAGTGGTGCGAGGTGATGGCTCACGAGCGTTTGGCTGAGGCCGGTGGCCTCCGTGAGTTCGCGAACCGTGTGGGCGCGTTCGGTGAGAAGCAGAACAAGCTGGAGCCGATTTGGGTCGCCGAGGGCACGCAAAAGCGGTGCGAGGCTCTGGGCGCGCTCGGCCGTCGCTGACCAGGTGGGCTTCTGAATCATCAGAAGGTCGGTTCGTTCGCTCATAGAGGCGATCTTACATGAATTCTTTGTTATCAACAGTAGATACTGTTATTGTGAGCGTACGCTAGTAGCGCCGCTAGCGAACACCACCAAGGAGAGCAATGACTGTCGCACCTTCCCCCTCCACCCTTCCCGTCGTCGTAGTGGGTGCGGGCCCTATTGGGCTCGCTGCAGCCGCGAACCTCACTCAACGCGGCATCACCGCAGTCGTCGTGGAATCCGGCAACCATGCCGGTGCTGCGATCAGCGACTGGGGCCACGTCTCCCTCTTCTCTCCATGGCGCTACAGCATCGACCCCTTCGGCCGTGAGTTTCTCGAGCGCACCGACTGGGTCTCCCCCGACGCAGAGACGCTCCCCACCGGTGCCGATCTCGTGCGGGACTACCTCAAGCCCCTCGCCGCCACCGCCGAACTCGCACCGCTTATCCGCTACAACAGCCGCGTTATCGGGATGTCCCGTCAGGGTATTGACTCGACCACAACGATCGGCCGCGAGCGCCGGCCGTTGATGGTTCGCGTTGACTCCCCCGATGGCGTCTACGACATCCTCGCTTCCGCCATCATCGACGCGTCAGGAACCTGGGGCCAGAACAACCCCATCGGCGCCTCCGGACTCCCCGCCACGGGCGAGACCGAAGCCAGCGCGTGGCTCACGGGACCGCTGCCCGATGTTCTCGGCCGCGATCGTGCGCGCTTCGCCGGCAAGCACACGCTCGTCATCGGCATGGGCCACTCGGCCGCCAATACGCTTCTCGCTCTCGCTGCCCTGCGCGATAGCGATCCGACCACCGAAATCACCTGGGCAATTCGTGGCCGGTCGGCTCGTCGCCTCTATGGTGGCGGCAGCGCTGATGAACTCCCGGGTCGCGGTGCGCTGGGCACTCGCCTAAAGGCTGCCGTCGAATCTGGAGCGATCACGCTCCTGACCGACTTCACCGTCACCGAACTCACTCCTCAACGCGATGGCCGCCTCACTGTCACCAGCAGCAATCCCGATGGCGACCAATCACTGACCGTGGATGCTCTCGCCGCCGCCACCGGGTTCCGCCCCGACATCGGCATCATGCGTGAGCTGCACCTCAGCCTCGACCCGGTGCTCGAAGCTCCCGTCATGCTGGCACCCCTCATCGACCCGAATTCGCACAGCTGTGGCACCGTGGAGCCGCACGGAGCGAGTGTGCTCGCGCATCCCGAAAAGAATGTCTACATCGTCGGCATGAAGAGCTACGGCCGCGCCCCGACTTTCTTGATGGCGACCGGTTACGAGCAAGTGCGCTCGGTGGTTGCCGCTATCGCTGGCGACGTGGCGAGTGCTGACCGCGTGAACCTCATGTTGCCCGAGACGGGCGTCTGCTGCTCGACAACTAGCGGCGGTTGCTGACCGGCTTAGTCGTCGAGCAGGATCCCGAGGTGCGCGGCGAGAGCCGGCGCGAGTTCTGCCAGTTGGTAGGAGTTGATCGTCGCGCCCTTGAGGTGCTCGACCCCCGTAACGTGGCGCAATTCGAGCGACCGTAAATCAACGTTGGTGAGCTTGGCGCGGGTGAGGTCGAGAGAGTTCACCTGTGTCCCCGAGAACGCGACACGGTTTGCCGTGGCGCCACCGAGGTCGAGTTCATCGATGAGGCAGTCTTGGAACAACACGTCGTGAAGATGGGCTCCCCGCAGGTTGAGGTAGCCGATGCGGCAGCGCACAAACCGAATCGACTTCCACGTTGACTCGTAAAATTCTGCCGACCCCAACCGAGAGCCCTCGATACTCACGTCACGAAGGTTCGAGCGCGGGGCCGAGAAAATGGGGGCGTTCAGCTTGTTGAAGCGGGTCTCCACGAAAGTGGCTGCCCGAAAGTTCGTCTCATTGGCCTCGAGCTCGGTGAACTCGCACTCCGTGAAAGAGATCCCCGAAAGGTCATCTTCGCTCACATCGGATGCTGTAAACCGCTGACCGTCATAACTTTCATGTGCACGCAGTGACTTCGCTTCGCCTTCGACAAGATTCTCCAAACGAAGCGAATCGATGAGCGGTGCTGCCGTCACTGCTTTCTTAGCCATGCCGCGGGTCACTCCTTGAGCTGGATGGGTTCTGCGCCAAACCGAAACTACCCCACCACACTGACGCTGCACCGCTAGCCTGTACGCATGACGCCTCCCGCCACCGCCGCAGACCGAGTTGCCCACTTTTCGAGCAAGCTCGACTACGAAACTGATCCCTCGGATGTCGGGGCAGCGATCGAGGCCAGCCAACGTTTTGTGCTCATTGACTCGCGCGGTGACGCCGCCTGGAATCAAGGTCACGCGGTCGGCGCCGTGCACATGCCGACCTCCACGATCAGTGCCCGCGCCGCCGCCGAGATCCCCGAGGATATGCCTGTCGTCGTCTACTGCTGGGGCCCTGGCTGCAACGGTGGCACGAAAGCCGCGCTCGAATTCGCGAAGCTCGGCTACGAAGTGCGCGAAATGATCGGCGGCTTCGAGTACTGGGCACGCGAAGGATTCCCTGCAGCGGACAGCAACGGCCCCGTCGTGCGCGCCAAGGATCCGCTTACGGCTCCCGTCGCGGCAATCTCCTGCGACTGCTAACTCAACGCCCTCATCATCAGGCACAAGTCGCGAGCTTCTTGCGAGCGGTCCCGGGCAACTAGTAACTTGCAGCCATAACTGGGGGCGATGGACTGACATATTCTCGCGACCATTCCCCTAGTGTTTTCAACAACTGTTTCAAAGGGGTATCAATGGAGTTCGCAGAACGTCTCGCCGCATTAGCGCTCAAAGTCAAAAACCAGCGCGAAGCGATCCAAACCGAAGAAGCCACGAAGAACGCGTTCATTATGCCGTTCATATCAACGATTCTTGGCTACGACGTCTTCAATCCGCTTGAAGTGGTTCCTGAGTTCACCGCTGATGTAGGGGTGAAAAAGGGCGAGAAGATCGACTACGCGATTATGCGCGATGGCGAAGTCCAGATTCTGATCGAGTGCAAGAGGTCGAAAGAACCGCTGCGCATCGAACACGCATCCCAGTTGTATCGTTATTTCGCGGTAACCAACGCTCGTATCGCTGTGCTCACCAACGGCGCGATTTACCATTTCTACACCGACCTCGATGCACCGAATCGAATGGACGACAAGCCGTTCTTGGTTCTCGATCTGGCTGATATTGACGAGACGCTGATTCCAGAACTCAGCAAACTCACGAAGGACTCCTTCGATCTTGACTCAGTGATAAACGCTGCCGAGGAGCTCAAGTACGTCGGAGCCCTCAAGCGCACGATAGCAACGCTCTTCCGCGAGTCGTCAGACGATTGGGTGAAGTTCGTCACCTCCCGCGTGTATGACAAGTCGTTTACTCAGAAAGTCCGCGAGCAATTCACTCCGCTCGTAAATAAAGCCTCGAAGCAGTTCTTGAATGACCAAGTGAATGACCGGTTGAAGGCAGCCCTAGGCTCGTCGACCTATCCCTCAGTTCAGACGGATGCAGAAGCAGAAGAGCTCAGCAGCGAGCCCGTAGTCGAGGCTGATCTTGATCGCGATACCGAAATTGAGACCACCCTCGAAGAACTCGAGGGCTACCAAATCGTCAAGGCAATCGCATGCAGCGAAGTGAAGCCACAGCGTGTGGTTCACCGCGATGCAAAGTCGTACTTCGCTGTGCTGCTCGATGACAACAATAGAAAGACCATCGCTCGACTGCATTTCAACAGCAAGAAGCAGAAGTACATCGGGACCTTTGACGCCGACAAAGTCGAAACCAAGCACGCCATTGGATCTCTCGACGAGATCTACAACTACGCCGAGCAGATCAGAGCCGCTGTCCAGCTTCACGACAGCTAGATCAGCACCAACAGCGCGGGCGAGCCTCAAAAGGAGCTCACCCGCGCTGCTTAGCCGGCGTCGCTCGAGTGGGACTCCAGGAACTCGTAAAGCTCGCGGTCGTCAACGCCGGGGAAGGTTCCCGAAGGCAGCGGCGACAGAATGTGGGCGTGCAGCTTGGCGCTCGACCACGCGTTGCCCGCCCATCGGTCGCGCAGTTCGCCCTCCGGCTTGCGGCAGCAGGTTTCGTCGGGGCACGTGGATGAACGACGCACGTCGGTGGCGCGGCCGCGGAACCACTTGGAGTGCGAGAACGGCACCCCGATCGTGATCGAGAACTCTTCGGCATCCGTCGTTCCCGTTTGGGTCGATTCGAAGAAGCTGCCCTCAGGGGTATCGGTGTACTGGTAGAACTCCGTGGTGCGGTTGGTGCGGGTAAACGCGGTACGAGCGCTCCAATTGCGGCACACAAACTGACCTTCGGCCGAGCCCGTGACATCCACCGGCAGGCGAAGCCCATCGTTTTCGTAGGCCTTGTAGACGGCACCATCGTCACCGACGCGCAAGAAGTGTGTTTCGAGATCGAGGTGTGAGGTTGCCAAGTTGGTGAAGCGCAACGCAGCCGCTTCATGGGTGACGCCGAAGGCATCCCGAAAGTCTTCGACGGCGATGTTGCGAGAAGCTTTGGCCTCGCTCAAGAACGCCACCGACTGCTTGAGCGGCATGAGCACAGCCGCCGCGAAGTAGTTGATTTCGAGACGTTGGTGCAAGAACTCGGCGTAACTCGTCGGCTCCGTGTGACCGAGAACGCGGTGCGCCATTGCTTGCAGCGCCATCGAACGCAGGCCGTGCCCGCCCGGAATGGATGCCGGCGGCAAGTAAATGCGCCCGTGCTTGAGATCGGTGACCGAACGCGCCGAATGCGGCAGGTCGTGCACGTGCACGAGTTCGAAGCCGAGGGATTCCGCCATCAGACTCACGGCGCGATGAGTGAGCGCCCCCGTCGTATGGTTGCCCGCGATCGTGAGTTTCTCGGCCTCTTTTTCGAGGTCGGGCAAGTAGTTATCGAGAGTGCGCATGCGCTGACGCAGCTCAGTGTTGGCGCGACGCGCTTCCTCCGGAGTGGCAATCGCCTGGCGCGAGCGCGTGGAAAGTTCATGGTGGAGGCCCACGATTGCCTCGAGCGTCTCATCCGGAATGCCCTTAGATGGGCGAATCTTCGGCAGCCCCAACGACGCGTAGATCGTGCTGCGCTGCAAACGGTCGAGTTCGATCTCGAGCGCAGCCCGCTTGGTCGGCGGGGTTTCTTCAAGCAGATCGGCGAGTTGGATGTCGGTGGCCGACGCAATTGCCGACAGCAGCGTCAGTCGGGGTTCGCGCCGCCCGTTCTCCATGAGGGAGAGCTGGCTACCCGCGACTCCCACCTTGTCGCCGAGTTGGTCGAGGGTCAGTCCGGCCGTGGTGCGGAAATGTCGGATGCGTTGCCCGAGAGTCACAAGATCATTCACACGTTCACTATAACTAAAGAACGAGGATTCTTTCCACCTGATTCGCCAGCAAGGCGGGCAAAAGTGGGTCATCATCGAATAACAACAGTTTTTTCACTACAACAACACTTCAGCGGAAGGTAGAAATGAGCATCGCCGAGATGACAAGGACCCACTTCTCCGCACCCGACGGAACAAATCAGAGCGTTATTGCCTGGGTGGAAGAGATCGCCACCCTCACGCAGCCCGACGAAGTTGTCTGGTGCAACGGCAGCCCCGAAGAGGCTGACGAGCTCGCCGAACTCATGATTGAGGCCGGCACGCTGACCCGTCTCAACGATGAGTACCGTCCCCACAGCTTCCTCGCCCGCAGCGACCCCAGCGATGTCGCTCGTGTCGAATCGCGCACTTTCATCTGCTCGGTCAACGAGAGCGATGCCGGCCCCTCCAACAACTGGGCCGCCCCCGCAGATATGCGCACCACGCTTGACGGCCTCTTTGAGGGTGCAATGCGAGGCCGCCGCCTTTACGTTGTTCCGTTCTCTATGGGTCCGCTCGGTTCTCCCCTCGCCAAAATCGGCGTGCAGGTGACCGACTCCCCCTACGTCGTCATGAGCATGGGCATCATGACGCGAATGGGAACCGCTGTTCTTCAGTCGATTGATGACTCCACCGAGTGGGTGCGGGCCGTCCACAGTGTTGGAGCCCCGCTCGCTGCCGGTGACACGGATGTGCCGTGGCCCTGCAACCAGACCAAGTACATCAGCCACTTCCCCGAGACTCGCGAAATCTGGTCGTTCGGTTCCGCTTATGGCGGCAACGCAATTCTCGCGAAGAAGTCGTTCGCCCTGCGTATCGCTTCGGTGATCGCTCGCGACGAAGGATGGCTTGCCGAGCACATGCTGCTCCTCAAGCTCACCAACCCTCGTGGTCGCGTCTTCCACATCGCTGCGGCATTCCCCAGCGCCTGCGGCAAGACCAACCTCGCGATGCTCAAGCCCACGATTCCCGGCTGGAAGGCCGAGACGATCGGTGACGACATCGCGTGGCTTGGCAAGGGAGCTGACGGCCGCCTGCGCGCCATCAACCCTGAAGCTGGATTCTTTGGTGTGGCGCCGGGAACGGGAATCGCCACCAACGAGACCGCGATGGACACCATCTGGGGCAATACCGTCTTCACCAACGTTGCGCTGAAAGACAACGGCGACGTGTGGTGGGAAGGCATGACCGATGAGGTGCCTGAGCACTTGATCGATTGGCAAGGAAACGACTGGACTCCCGAATCGGGAACTCCCTCGTCGCATCCGAACTCACGTTTTACTGTGGCAGCAGCACAATGCCCCACCATCGCAGATGAGTGGGAATCGCCACAGGGCGTCGTTATTGACGCCATAATCTTCGGCGGTCGCCGCGCGACCAACGTGCCGCTAGTGGTGGAGGCACGAGATTGGGAGCATGGCGTCTACCTGGGCGCCACTATCTCATCTGAGCGGACGGCGGCTGCCGAAGGCACCATTGGCGAACTACGGAGAGATCCGTTCGCGATGATGCCCTTCTGTGGATACAACATGGCAGACCACTGGGCCCACTGGCTCTCTGTGGGCCAGAACCTCCGCAGTTCAGGCACGGTGCCGCGCATTTTCCAAGTCAACTGGTTCCGTAAGGGCGCGGATGGCTCGTTCCTCTGGCCAGGCTTCGGCGAGAACTCTCGCGTGCTCGAGTGGATTCTCGAACGCGTCGACGGTCAAGTTGCCGCACAGGAGAGTGCCCTCGGGCTGCTCCCCCGCGAAGGCGACCTCAATATTGACGGCCTCGACCTTGACGAAAACGTCATGGAACAGCTTTTTGCTATCGATACGGAGTCATGGCTCGCCGAAGCGGCATCCACCGAAGAATTTTTTGCAACCTTCGATGGTCGCGTTCCCGCTGCCGTTACACGCCAGCTTGAGCAGTTGAAAGCACGCCTCACAAGCTAACCAACGAAACCCCCTCGCCGTTCGTCTTTACTAGTGTGACCACGATTGCGCTAACTATTGGCCATTCCTCGGCCACAATAGAGACGACGGCGAGGAGGGGCTCAGTGACTGAGACCACAAACACCCCTGCCCGCTGGGAAGACGTAGCCGCACAACTCGTCGCCGAGCGAGGTGAGGCATTGACGCGTTACGCGTACCTGATTTCGGGAAACCGCGACGACGCCTCCGACCTTGTGCACGATGCCCTCGTGAAAACCTTCGGTCGTCTGCGTAACGGCTTCGGCATCGCCAGCGCCGAGGCTTACGTGCGTCGAGCGATTCTGAACACCTACCTTGACCGCGGCCGAAAGATCAGCCGCTGGCGCAAGATCGCCCACCTCACGGTGGAGCCCGACATCCATGAATCTGCGGATGCTGACACCGAAGCTCGCTTAGACCTTCAGTCTCAACTCATGAAGCTTCGCCCGCGCGAACGCGCCTGCGTGGTGCTGCGCTACTACGAAGATCTCAAAGTGGATGACATTGCCGCGACCCTCGATATCAGCTCGGGTGCCGTGAAACGCTATTTGAGTGACGGACTCGCCCGCATGGCCGTGAGCCTAGACCGCGCCGACGCACACGATCTGGGAGGCCACCGTGGTTGATGAGAACGAACTGCGCACCCAGTTTTCGGGCACCGAATTGCCCGCGATCGATATTGATACCGCTGCAGTGATTTCACGAAGCAAACGTCGCCGCCTCCCACGCCAGTTCGCGGTAGGAGCGGTGGGACTGCTCGCGGCGACGTCGCTCGTCTTCGCAGGCATCAGCACGTTCCGGCAGGCGGACCCCACCAGCACGACGGCAGGGGTCGTCGCAGACGAGTCGTTCGACACCGGCGGCGAAAGCGACGCCGCCCCGTCAGAAGAATCGCAGGCCGCCCCCGACACGAGCCCGATCACCGCGACGTGTGGCACGAGCATCCGCACCGATCAAACAACGCCGTTTGGGCTCTCGCTCGAACTGGAGTTGCCCGCCGAAGTTGTGGCTTCCGGCAGCACCTACGGCACAGCGCGCCTGACCAATACGTCTGATGAGCCGGTGACCGGCTCCACCTCGAACGTGCCCGAGGTGAACCTGCTGCGCGACTCAATCGTGATTTCGCACAGCCCGGATGTTCAGATTCTGTCGATCATGCCTGTGAATCTGCAGCCTGGCCAAAGCATCGCTTTTGATGTCGCGATCGATATTTTCGACTGCACCATGATTGACACCGGTGGGATGGTGGAGCCCGGCACCTATGCCGTGAATGCGACGCTCGCCTTTGTACCCACCGACCCCGCCGATGGCGCCGCTGCCGAAGTTCGCAGCGCACAATCAGCGATCACACTGCAGTAGCCACAGTCGCCTTCGCTAGACTCGTCGTGTCACTGTCCTCGACGAAGGAGCACCCGTGAAAGCTCGACTGGGCACTACTCTGGCGCTTGCCGCTGCACTCGCCCTGCTCACCGCAGGGCCGGCTCTGGCGAACGACCCTGTGAGCCTCGACGGCGGCTACGTTGTCGACGCGGTGGGCGTGCTCGACGGCGATTCGAGCGCCATCGATGGTGCTCTCGATTCGCTCTACGAAAGCCAGGGCATTCAACTTTTCGTCGTCTATGTTGACGAGTTCACCAACCCCAGCGACCCTGTTGATTGGGCTGACACCACCGCCGATAACAACGGGCTGGGCGACAATGATCTGCTTCTTGCCGTTGCTGTTTCGCAGCGCCAATACGCACTCTCCGTAGCGCCCGACGCTCCCGTGACCTCTGACCAGCTGGATGCCGCAGAAAGCGCGATCGAGTCAGAGCTTCGCAACGATAACTGGGGGCAGGCTGCTATCGCGGGCGCCAACTCGCTCGCGGGTGAGGGTTCGACGGCGGTGACGTCCGACGCATCAAGCGGCGGCATCCCGATTCTGCCGATTGTGGGCGGTGTTGCGGTTGTTGGTGCTGGCGCCTATGTGATTTACCGTGTGCGTCGTGGCGGCAAGGGTGACGGCAGTACTGCTCCCACCGCTGAGGTTTCGCAAGAAGAACTCGACCGTCGCGCCGGTAGCGCTCTGGTCGATCTCGATGACGCGGTCAAGACCAGCGAGCAAGAGCTTGGCTTTGCCGAAGCACAGTTCGGTTCGGCCGCGACCGCCGGCTTCCAGAAGTCGCTTGACGAAGCGAATGCCGCTGTGGCGAAGGCGTTCCGCATCCGCCAGCAACTCGACGACAGCGAGCCTGAAACAGCCGAGCAGAAGCGTGCCATGACGATCGAGATCATCGAACTGTGCGAGCACGCCGACGACTTGCTCGACGAACAGGCCGAGGCGTTTGAGAAACTTCGCCAGCTTGAGACAAACGCCGCCGCGGTACTCGCTGAAACCTCCACCGCGATTGCGGCCGCGGCTCAGCGACTCCCCGCAACCGAGGCCGCCCTCGCAGCGCTCACCGCGCGCTACGCGCCCGCGGCTATTGCGGCTGTTGTCGACAACGGCACGCGCGCTCAGGAATTGCTGAACTCGGCTGTGAGCACCTCGACTGCAGCGCAAGCCTCGATCGAAGCGCAGAAACCGAGTGAAGCTGCTGTCGCTGTGCGCGCCGCTCAAGCGGAACTGGGCCAGGCCATCCAACTCATGGATGCCGTCGATTCGCTGACCGCGGAGCTCCAGGCAGTAGAGCAGAAGCTTGCCGCCGCCATCACAGACACCACGAACGACATCGCTGCGGCCCGCGCGCTTCCCGCAGACAGCACGGCAGCAGCACTGCAGCCCTCGATCGCGAGTGCTGAAGCCGCGTTGGCTGCCGCCCAGTCGGCGACCGCCGATCCTGTCGCGAGTTTGAGCGCACTCGGGGATGCTAACGCTGCTCTCGAAACGGTCTTTGTGGGCGTGCGCGACCAGCAGGCAGCAACGGCTCAAGCAGCGACCCAGTTGTCGGCGGCGCTGGCGGCAGCGCAGTCTCGCATCACCACGACGGCGCAGTTCATCACGACACGTCGCGGTGGCGTTGGCTCTTCGGCGCGAACCAAGATTGCCGAAGCTGATCGTCAGTTCAAGCAGGCGCTCGCGCTGCAGACATCCGACCCCGTGACCGCTGTGACCCACGCCCGCACGGCGGACCAATTGGCGGCAAGTGCGTACGACATCGCTCAGCGCGAGGTCTCTCAATTCTCCGGCGGCTCCAATGCTAGCGTTGGCGGGTCGCTCGGCGGCTCGAATTCGGGCGGTGGAGCTGTGCTCGGCGGCATCATCGGTGGGCTCATCGGTGGCAGCCTCGGCTCACGCTCGTCGCGCCCATCGTCGGGCTACTCCTGGGGCGGCGGTTCGCGCTCGGGCGGTTCAGGTTCGCGCGGCGGTTCACGTTCGGGCGGCCGCAGCTCGGGCGGATCATCTCGCCGCAGTGGTGGTGGCCGCAGCCGCGGCGGTAGATTCTAATTACGGTTTCCTTCAGAAAACTCACGAAAGGCACGTCGCATGGCAAAGCAGTCAATTCTCGGACGAATCTCACAACTACTGAAGGCGAACATCAACTCGCTCCTCGACTCGGCCGAGGACCCTCAGTTGATGCTCGACCAGCTCGTGCGCGACTACACCAACTCCATTGCGGATGCGGAGAGCGCTGTAGCTCAGACCATCGGCAACCTGCGCCTCATGGAGCAGGATCACGCTGAAGACATGAACGCTGCTGCTGACTGGGGCCGTAAGGCTCTCGCGGCAAGCTCGAAGGCTGACGAACTGCGCGCGGCGGGTAACGCCGCGGATGCCGACAAGTTCGACAACCTCGCCAAGATCGCCATCGGTCGTCAAGTTTCTTCCGAGAACGAAGCTCGCACCGCTGAGCCGACCATTGCGTCGCAAACTCAGGTTGTTGACCAGCTCAAGAGCGGCCTCGATGGCATGCGCGCCAAGCTGAGCGAACTCACCGCCAAGCGTGACGAGCTTGTTGCTCGCTCCAAGACGGTTGAAGCTCAGTCGCAGGTGCACGACGCGCTCAAGTCGATCGATCTTCTTGACCCGACGAGCGACCTCGGCCGCTTCGAAGACAAGATTCGCCGCGAAGAGGCCAAGGTTCTGGGGCAGCAAGAGCTCGCAGCATCCAGCCTCGACGCTCAGTTCGAAGGCCTCGAAGACCTCGGCAAGCAGACCGAAGTTGAGGCCCGTCTCGCGGCTCTCAAAGCGGGCGGCGCTCAAGCCCTCACCGCAGGCGAGTAATTCGACGATTCGAAAGTACAACGGATGACAATTAACTACGTTGTCGTTCCGCAGTGGCAGGGTTCGGGTTCGTCCCGCGCCATGCAACTTGTGGACGGTGCCGAGTCGATTCGGGGAGATCTTCCCTCGGCGTCGACTCGCACCGTCGACATTCCCCTCGAAGCGGGCGATCACCAAGGCACGGGCGTGCACCGCTACAGTTCGCTGCTGCTCGTGCGCGATCGGCTACGGCACGCTCTCGCCGAAGGCACCGAAGCCGGCGTTGACACCCACGTCACCATTGGTGGCGATTGCGGCGTCGAGCTCGCGGCGATCGAGCATGTGAGCGCGAGCGAGCCCGCCGTGGTGTGGCTCGACGCCCATCCTGATCTGCATACCGCCGCGACGAGTCCCTCCGGCGCGTTCACTGGAATGGTGTTGCGCACGCTCCTGGGCGATGGTCCCTCTGAGCTTGTGCCCGCGCATCCGGTTCGCGCCGATCGGGTGATCCTCGCCGGCGTGCGCTCGATCGATACCGCTGAAGATGACTACATCGGTCAGTCCGGCATCCGGATGCTCGGCCCCGTCGATTTCTCTGCGGAGACGCTGCTCGATGCCATTGCGGCGACGGGCGCCGACTCGGTGTATCTCCATATCGATCTGGATGTTCTTGATCCCGCTGATTTCGCGGGGCTCGGCTCCCCCGTGCCCTTCGGCATCGAAGCGGGAGTGCTCATCGAAACGATTCGCGCTGTGGTGGCAAAGTACCCGCTGTCGGGGGCGGGCATCACCGAATTTGCTCCCGCGTCGATGACGTCCGCGGTGGATGACTCCCCCACAATTTTGAGGCTGATTGGCGCCCTAGCGAGCGCCGGCGGTCATTCGCGCGGTTCTTCTGCAACCCCGACCGACACCGAGTAGTTCGCCCCGTCGACATCCGTAATCGTCACTTGGCTGTCGAAGTCTTCGTCGAGCGTGGTGTCGGTAAGAACGCAGTCGAGTTTCGTGTTGTTCTTGAGCTCAATGATGTCGGTGCCACAGTTCATCTCGGGCGATTCGCCCGTGGCCTGTTCAAGCGCGGAAACCGCCTCCGCCGCAATGTCACTCGCGGAAACCTCGACGGGCGGTTCGCTGCTGCAGCCGCTGAGCAGGGCCGCCGTCGCAACAGAACAAACGAGAATTGCGGATCGCAACACAGGAGCCTCCGAAAAGTTGGTGTGGGTATGAGCTTATCGCCAGCATCCCTCCCGCTGGCTGTCGTGCAGTCGTAGTCTGGGGCTATGACTGACTCCAACTCGAGCACCCCCAAGATCACTGTGGAGCGAGACGGTCACGTCTTGCTCATCGGCCTCAACCGCACCGACAAGCGCAACGCCGCCGACATGGAGATGTTGCAGCAACTCGCACTCGCGTATGGCGAACTTGAACGCGACCCCGAGCTGCGGGCCGGTTTCGTTTTTGCTCACGGAGACCACTTCACGGGCGGCCTCGACCTCGCTGACATTGGCCCCCGCATCGGAGCGGACGGGCTCGATATGGTTCCTGAGGGCGGCATTAACCCGTGGCAGGTCTCGGGCGAAAAGCTCTCGAAGCCCGTCGTGATTGCGGTGCAGGGCACGTGCCTCACGCTCGGTATTGAGCTACTGCTGGCGAGCGACATCGCCATCGCAGCGGACTCGACTGTCTTCGGCCAGGTCGAGGTCTCGCGCGGCATCCTGCCCTTTGGTGGTGCCACCATTCGCTTCCCGCGCCGAGTGGGCTGGTCGAACGCGATGCGCTGGATTCTCACCGGCGACAGCTTCGACGCGGCCGAAGCGCACCGCATCGGGATGGTGCAAGAAGTTGTGCCGCACGGCGAGCAGTATGCGCGCGGCCTTGAGCTGGCTCACCGTGTTGCGGCCCAGGCGCCGCTCGCGGTGCAAGCGGCGCTGGCTAATGCGAACCTGGCGATTCGCGAGGGCGATGCAGCGGCCGAGTCAGGCCTCCAGCCCGCCCTCGTAGCGGTCGCTCAGAGCAAAGATGCCAGAATCGGAATGGAAGCGTTTATGACGCGCACCACCGCCGAGTTCATCGGCAAGTAGGACCGCCGGTACGGCCGATACCGGCGCACCAGCATCACCCGCACCATCCGCACCACCAACGCGAAGGAGTTCACTCATGACCGAGAACAACTGGGATGTCATCGTTATCGGAGCCGGAGCGGTCGGTGAGAACGTGGCGGATCGCGCCGTTCAAGGCGGGTTGAGCGTAGTGCTCGTGGAGAGCGAGCTCGTGGGTGGTGAGTGCTCGTACTGGGCGTGCATGCCGTCGAAAGCCCTCATCCGCAGTGGCTTGGCGTTGCGCGCGGTCGAAAAACTTCCCGGTGCTGCAGAAGCCGTGACGGGTGGCATCAACGTCGACGCTCTGCTCGCGCGCCGCAATAGCTTCACGAGCAATTGGGATGACGCTGGCCAAGTGAAGTGGGTCAAGAAAGCGGGTATCGGCCTCGAGCGCGGGCACGCGCGCCTCGCGGGCCCCAAGACCGTCACGGTCACGGCCGACGACGGAACCGTCACCACGCTCACTGCCAATCACGCCGTTGTCGTGAGCACGGGATCTGACCCGCAACTGCCTAACATTCCCGGTCTGATCGAAGCTCAGCCGTGGACTCCGCGTGAAGCCACCGCGGTCAAGGTTGTCCCCGAGTCCCTCGCCATCATCGGCGGCGGCGTTGTTGGGGTAGAAATGGCCACTGCCTACCGTGACCTCGGCGCCGAAGTGACGATGTTTGCCCGCAGCGGGCTACTCAACGGCCAAGAAGATTTCGCCGGCGAGATGGTCGAGAAAGCCCTGAAGGAGCGCGACGTCATCATCGTCAGAACCTCCCCCACGCGCGTGGAACGCACCGCTGACGGCGTCGTGATCGAGACTCCGGAGGGTAGCTTCACGACATCCGAAATCCTGATTGCAACCGGTCGCGCCGCTCGCACGAATGACATCGGCCTTGAAACCGTTGGCCTCACGCCGGGCGACTGGATTCGGGTGGACGACACCATGCTCGTGCCCGACACCGACTGGCTCTATGCCGTCGGCGACGTCAACCACCGCGCGCTGCTCACCCATCAGGGCAAGTACCAAGCGCGGGCTGCCGGTGACGTGATTGTCGCCCGCGCTAAGGGCGAGACCGTGGATGACGCCCCCTGGGGTGCGCACGTTGCGACCGCCGACCACAGCGCTGTTCCGCAAGTCACGTTTAGCGATCCCGAAGTAGCTTCGGTCGGAGTCATGTCTCACGATGCCGAGAAGCAGGGCATCGACGCTCAAGTCGTTGACTACAACATCGGCTGGGTTGCTGGCGCGAGCCTGCAGGCTGACGGCTACGAGGGCCACGCACGACTCGTCATCGACCGCGAGCGTCAGGTCATTATCGGCGCGACCTTTGTGGGTCAGGATGTTGCGGAGCTGCTGCACTCGGCCACCATCGCCATCGTGGGTGAGGTTCCCATCGCGCGCCTGTGGCACGCGGTTCCCTCGTACCCCACGATCAGTGAGGTGTGGCTGCGACTGCTCGAAACGATTGGACGTCCGTGAGCCGAGCACTAACGCTGGGCACGCGGCTCGGGCACGCTCTGGCGCGCGCCGAACACAATCCGCGCGCTCAGCGAGTGCTGCTGCACCCCGTCCTCACGCGACCCGGCTACTGGTTTGCTACGGCATCCGGAGCGCTATGGGGCGCGGCGTTGAGCAAGCGCGCGCTGAAGTCGCAGGGCGGCGTGCTGGTGGCGACGCCTCTGCCGAAGTGGGCGTTTGGGCGCGGCGGCACGACGATTGGCGCCGTGTTTTTGACCGGCGGGGATGCGAGCGATGACGTGCTCGCGCATGAGGCTGTTCACCGCGAGCAGTGGCGAAAGTACGGGTTGTGGTTTATCCCGCTGTACTTGCTGGCGGGGCAGAATCCGCTGACGAATCGCTTTGAGGTTGAGGCGGGGCTGGAGCTCGGTGGCTATGTGCGTGCGAGGTCATTGCGTGCGCCGAAAGCCACAGCGGAAAAGTAGCGGGCGGATGGATGCGCGGCGCGAGCTAGTCGGAGGGGCGCGCTAGTTGGAGCTGAGCAGTCGCGCGGGGCCCTGATGAGCAACCCACGCGTAAACGGTGCTCTCGCCGAATGCACTGACGGGCAGCATTTCGCTAAGCCACGCGTCGACCGATCGGGCAACGCTTTGGCCGCGCTCGCGCAGCAACCAGCACACGCTGAAGCGGCCGGGAGCCGATAGCGGCTGGATGGCGTCAGCCGAGTCAACTTCGATGAACACTTGGCCGCGTGAACGGGCCGGCAATGTCGCGAGGATCATCGAGATTGCATCGATCGAGGTCTCGTCTCCCGCGAGCAGCACGCGGTCAGCCGACTGGGGATTCCAGGCGATCTGCGGGGTGAAGAGTTCGGGAAACATTGACCCCAGTATAGGCATGCCTTACCTAAATCACGAAGCGCTCTCGGCGGACTCCAAGCAGCGGATTCGGGGCCACCACTACAGCACGACGCGCGGCCTTGAGGAACCTAAGTATTTCTTTTGTTCTGCAACAATCGAGTATGACCAACAGTCACGCAGTCGAGCAGAACCGACGCAGAAAAGCGATGCAACGAGTCGCGATTGCGCTGGCAGCACTGGGACCCCTCTGGATTGGCTCGCTCTATGCATACGCGAGCTTGGCGGAGCGAAACAGCCACTCGTCCTGCGCTGATTATGTTCCCGCGAATTTGAGCGACTCGGAATATGTTGTGCAGACCAAATCACGGGTGACAGTTCTTCCGCTCGCGCTTGAGTGCTCGTTTTACGCCGAGGCGCCATCTGACAACCCCGACTATGTCGTGGTCGAAAAAGATCTCGGTACCTCTTGGTGGCTCGGAGCGCCAGTCAGCTTCTTGGCCGCTGCGAGCGTTTGGGTCGCGAGCCGCACGACCACGACCCCCCGGAACCGTGAACCTCACAGGACTAAAGCATGATCCCCCTCATCGATTGGCGCCTCACATGATGCACCTCCGCCCGTCCGACTTGAGTCGCGAGCAGGCCAATCGCCACTTGGCGCACGCTGAAGCCACACTGGATTTTCGGCTCACAGAGTTAGCGCATTGGATGGCAGCCGGTGGCGGCCCTATCGATGAGATGGATGCATCGTTAGCGAGCATTGAAACCCTGTGGAACTGGACTCAAACTTTCGCCACCTCTGCCGCAGCGGAGATGATCCCGGAACAGTGGCGAACGGACTACTCACTAGCGTTCGGGTTCGTGCCTGAGCTTCAGTACAGACGGACGCTCTATGTCGCTCAGGCCTGGCAAAGCTACGTCTTCAGCGTCTTACACCGTCTCGATCCCTCGACAAGGATTGATCTGTACCGCTGGGCCGGCACCGATCACCAATATTTCAACGACTTGGTTTACCGGACCGAGTCCAAATCCGGGTTAGGACCGCGTTTATACAACCTGCAAGTTTCTGTGTCACATGGTGTGACGAGGCCAGAGCGGGTCAACCTCACGAAGTTTATGAGCTGGTTCTCGACGCAGTTTGCGGAGTGGATCGCCCTGGCAGGTGATGACCCTAGAGGGCCATCAATTCTTGCTCCGCTGGTCGAGCGGCCGCTCAGCGACTTCGATTCGCTGCGCAATCCGCCTGAGTTTGCATCGGAGCCCAGAGTCGCCCCCGAAAAGTCGGCTCCGGCCCTTGCGCAGCTGGAAGACGACGAGTTCATGATCGCGCCCCGCGACTACGACCCCGACAATCTTGCCGCCGGCCAAGCGTTGGACTCTGCGGTCGTGCATCACGCTCTCCTAGAGATGGATGCGAGCTTGGGTGGCGGCGGCACCATCACCGAATCCGCCGAGTGGCTTTCTGCCGGGCACGCTGATCTTGCCCTCGGCTCTTTGGCTGGTGCGACCGTCTTCGTTGCCGACGGTGCTGTGCGCGGAGTCGGGTTCGAAATCGGCGAGATCACCGAGAAGGAGTGGCGCACTCTCTCGAAACAGATGCGAGCACTAGCGAAGTCGCTAGGTGTGCACTTCGCCCCCGATCAAGACGAGAGCTGGAGAGCTAACCAGTAGCGCTAAGCCCCAAACGCCGCAGGATGCCGCGAACCCCACTGAAAGCGGCGCTCGAGTTGCGCACCGATCGCGAGCAGCACGTCTTCGCGACCGGGGCGGCCGATGAGTTGCACGCCCATCGGCAGCCCTTCCGCGGTTTCGTGCACGGGGAGGCTGATCGCGGGCAGGCCTGAGACGTTGACGAAGCTCGTCCAGGGCGTGTACTGCACTTGCTTTGCAAAGTTCTCGAAGGCATCCTCGGCGTGGAACCAACCGAGCGGGCGCGGGGTCATGGCCATCGCCGGAGTCAGGACGGCGTCGTAGGTCGAGAACTGGCGGATGACGCTGCGCTCGAACCGAGACAGCGTTGCGATGGCGACGCCCACGTCGCGCGCGCTCATCCGGCGTCCGCTTTCGATGAGCCATTTCGTGAGGGGTTCCACGAGCTCAAGTTGCTCGCCATCGAGCGGGATTCCGGCGGCTCCCGCTTGCCACAGCACCGTGAAAGCTTCGGCGTATTCGGGTGAGGGGTCGAGCGCGAAGTCTTCGCTGCCGTGGCCGAGCTGGTCGAGCGCGGTGCGAGCGAGGGTAAGAGCATCCTGAGCTTCGGGCGAGACACTGATCTCGTAGGTGTCATCCCACGGCGAGGTTGTCATGACGCCGATGTTGAACGTGCCCTCGCCACGGATCGCCGCGTTGAGGAAGGCGCCGCCGTCCCACGTGGGCGGGCCGACCGAGAAGGGCGAGGGGCCAGCGATGCCATCGAGGAGGAGGGCAGCATCCGCCACGGTACGAGCCAGCGGTCCGGTTACCGGAAGCTGGCCGAGACTGCCGAAACCGCTGCCCGCGGGCACACGACCACGCGACGGTTTGAGTCCGACGAGTCCGGTCGCGGCGGCGGGAATGCGAATCGAGCCACCACCGTCCGAGCCTGGAGCGAACGGCAAGAGCCCCGCGGAGACGGCGACGGCCGCTCCCCCGCTGCTGCCGCCGGAGCCGAGAGAGGTGTCCCAGGGGTTCACGGCCGGGGCATCCGAGAGCGGCTCGGTGTAGGCGGGCAGGCCGAATTCGGGAGTCGCTGTTTTGCCGAGGCTGATCGCGCCGGCGGCATCGAGAACGTCGGTGATCTCATCCGACACCTCGGGCACGTAGTCGGCGAAGGCGCGCGATCCATAGGCGGTGCGCACTCCGGCGCGGGCCCACAAGTCTTTTTCGCCCGAGGGTAGACCCCAGAGGACGGCAGCGCGGGAGCCAGAGGCCTCTAGCTCGGCGGCACGCTGGCGCGCAGCATCCGGAGTCACGACCGTGAAGGCGCCCAACTCGGGGTTGAGGCGTTCGATGCGATCGAGGTAGCACTCCACGAGTTCGCTGGGCTTCAGCTCGCCCGCTCGCACGAGATGGAGCTGCTCAAGGGCGGTGAGGCGATGAAGTTCTGACACGGATTCAGCCTAAGGGGGTTGACAACAACCCGCGATGCTGGTTGGTTAGTTACATCACCAACTAACCAACTAGCCGCCGCGCTGTTACCGCGGCACTGCTAGACCAGCACCCGCACTCAGAAAGGAGGCTCACATGGATGACTCCCGCCCCATTTTCGCGCAGGTCGCCGAGAACATTGAGAACGACATCATCTCCGGCGCACTGCCCGAAGAAGGCCAGGCTCCCTCGATCAACGAGTTCGCAGCCTTCTATCGCATCAACCCCGCGACCGCCCTCAAAGGCGTGAACGTGCTCGTCGATGCCGGAATTCTTTACAAGAAACGAGGAATCGGAATGTTCGTCGCCGCCGGCGCTCAAGAACAACTCAAAGGAGCTCGCCGCGACAGCTTCAGCAGCGAGTACGTTCGCCCCCTCTTGGCCGAAGCAGAAAAGCTCGGCATCGACTCCGCCCAACTCACCCAGATGATCGCCAAGGAGGCGAATAACTCATGACCTCCACCATCGAGGTAACTAACCTCAGCAAGCACTTCGGCAAAGTAAACGCCGTCAACGACGTGAGCTTCACCGTCGAAGAGAACAAGATTTACGGCCTCCTCGGCCGCAACGGCGCCGGCAAGACGACGCTCATGCAGTTGCTCACCGGCCAAGAATTTGCCTCGAGCGGCACCATCTCGCTGTTCGGGCAAGCCCCAGTCGAGAACGCCAAGGTTCTGCAGAACACCTGCTTCATCAAAGAGAGTCAGCGTTACCCCGAAGACTTCCGGCCCAAAGACGTCTTCAAGACCGCCCCCTGGTTCTTCGCCAACTGGGACCAAGAATTCGCCGATCGCCTGATCGCCGACTTCCGCCTCCCCCTCGACCGCCGCATCAAGAAGCTCTCGCGCGGCCAGCTCTCCTCCATCGGCGTCATCGTCGGCCTCGCCTCACGCGCACCGCTCACCTTCTTCGACGAGCCGTACCTGGGGTTGGATGCCGTGGCTCGCCAAATCTTCTACGACCGCCTTCTAGAGGACTACGCCACCCACCCGCGCACCGTGATCCTCTCCACTCACCTCATCGACGAGGTCAGCAACCTGCTCGAACACGTTCTCGTGATCGACGAAGGCAAGCTCCTCATCAACGAGGATGCCGAAACTCTCCGCAACCGCGCCACGAACGTGGTCGGCATGAAGATCGCGGTCGAAGCGTTCATCGGCAACCGCGAAGTGCTGCACCGCGACGGCATCGGCGGACTCAGCTCGGTGACTGTTGCCGGGCTCAGCGAGAGCGAGCGCCGCGACGCACACGCTGCCGGGCTGGAACTGTCACCGGTGTCGCTGCAGCAGCTCATTATCCAACTCACCCGCACCGAGACCAAGGAATTCGAGGCCAGCGCATGACCACCACAACAACGGCTCTCGCCCCGCCGGCAAGCCCTCTGAAGCGCATCACGAATGTGGCCAAGCTACATTTCGCCAACCCGTGGACGACCCTCGGCTTGCCGTGGATCATTCTCGGCGTGATTTTTGTGGGTATGCTCACCATCTGGTGGCTGATCTACTCGGCGATCGACCCCGCCGATCGCGCTGGTGCACTAGAAGGAACCCAGTTCTCCGGGTCGAGCTTCTTCATCTACATCTACATGATGGTCGTGGCGATCCAGGCGATCAGCATTACGTTCCCGTTCGCACTCGGCTACGGCGTTACCCGCCGCGACTACTACCTCGGAAGCGCGCTTGCTTTCGTGGCGCTAGCCGTGATCTACACCGCCGGCTTGACGATAATCTCAGCCGCCGAAACGATGACAGGCGGCTGGGGAATGGGCGTCACGATTTTCGCGCCCGTCTACTTCGGAGCGGGCATTGCGGAACGCATCTTCGTGCAATTCGTGGCGTTCCTGTTCTTCCTGTTCTTCGGATCGGCCATTGCCTCAGTCTGGGTGCGGTGGAAGTCCACCGGCGTGACGATGTTCTTCATCGTCGTCGCGGCGTTGCTCGTCGGCTTGATTGCGCTTGCAACCTTCACGGATTCGTGGGCCGCAATCGGGGCCGCCTTGGTCGACCTCGGGGTCACTGGAGTCGCAGCCTGGAGCCTCGTGCTCACCGCGATCAGCGGTGTGGCTGGATTCACGCTGCTGCGGCGCGCAACTCCGCGCAACGCCGCCTAGTCAGAAGGCTGAGGTCGCCAGACCAACCCAGAGATGCGGATGCCCGGCTCTCCCCTTCGCGGGAGGCCGGGCATCCGTCGTTCGTGACGTCGTGGTTCGTGGTGTGTGGTTCGCGGCCGAAGCGCTACGCGTCGATCGACTTCTGCATTAGATACGTGCCGACCCAACGGTCAAACTTGAAGCCGACGCGCTTGAGGTGGCCGATGGATTCGAAGCCCAGCTTCTTATGAAGGTGAATCGAGGCGTCGGCTCCGTCATCCGAAATCACGGCAATGATCTCGCGGATGCCGGCCTGGCGCCCGCGTTCAATGAGTTCGTTGAGTAGAGCGCCGCCCACGCCCTGCCCGGTGGCCGCGGGAGAAAGGTAGATCGAACCTTCAACGGTTTGCTTGTACGCGGCCTTGGGGCGCCACGGGAACATGGCGGCATAGCCGAGCACACGCTCATTCTCGTCGACCGCGACAATGAAGGGCAGCCCAGACTCTTCCACGGCGACCCGCTTAGCGGTCATGACCTCGGGCGTGACCTCGACAATGTCGAAGGTGACGACGGTCGTGCTCACGTAGTGGCCATAGATTTCGGCGAGCGCCGCATCATCCGCTGCGATGGCGTCTCTAAAGTGGTGTGCCATGGCTGCTCCCGAGGTGTCGTGACAAAGAAAGTAAGTGGTGAAAACTGTCTCGCCCCGAGGGCGACGAGACTCTTATTTTATGGGGCTGGTGACGGGTCGATTCGCCAGTCGATGGGTTCAGCGCCCTGCGCCTGGAGCGCAGCATTCACTCGACTAAACGGCTTCGAACCGAAGAACCCGCGGCGGGCAGAGAGCGGGCTCGGGTGAGCACTCATGATCACCGGCGTATCCCCCAGCAACGGCGCGACGGATGCCGCATCCTTGCCCCACAGCACCGCAACAAGGGGCTGCGGCCTCGCCGCAAGCGCCCGAATTGCAGCGGCGGTAATCTCTTCCCAGCCGTGACGACGGTGGGAGCCCGTCTGGCCCGCCTGCACCGTCAGCACCCGGTTGAGCAGCAACACTCCTTGGCTCTGCCATGCACTCAGATCGGGGTGCGCCGCGGGCGCGATGCCGAGGTCGTCATTCAGTTCCTTGTAAATGTTGGCGAGGCTCCGCGGTAGCGGTCGCACCGTCCGATCGGCCGAGAATGCGAGCCCCACGGCATGCCCGGGCGTGGGGTACGGGTCTTGGCCGACGATGAGCACGCGCACCTCATCAAGGGGTGCTTCGAACGCCCGCAGTACGACATCCGGCTCGGGGAGCCAGTCTCGGTCGGCGGCAGTCTCGGCCTCAAGAAATGCCTGAACAGCATCCAGTTGTGCCCCTAACGGGTGTAGTGCGCGAGACCATCCGGGGTCGACACTGCTCAAGTCCATGTCACTACGCTAATGCGCGCCCTGTCTACCGATAGCATCCGTTCATGTCATTCCTGCGCGGCAAGTCCGGTGCTATCACCGTGGGCCTCATCGGCTACCTCTTCTTTGTCGAGCTAGTGAGCGGCATCATTCAGGGGTATTACATCCCTCTCATTCCCGACCTGGTGCAGCATTTGGGCATCCGCGATGCTGATTTCAACTGGTTCGAGGCCGCCCAGCTACTCCTGAGCGCCATTGTGGTGCCGATTCTGGCGAAGCTCGGCGATATGCACGGCCACAAGCGCATTCTGCTGATTTCGACCGTGCTCACCGCCGGAGCAACGTGGTGGCTCGCGTTCACGGGTGACTTCACGAGCTTCTTGATTGCGTGGGCTCTGCAGGGCTTCTACGTCGTCTGGCTTCCCCTCGAAGTCGCGTTGATCTTTGACCGCGGACGCACAACGGGCATGGGCGCGTCCCAAACCCGCCGCGCTGCTGGATTCCTCGTCGTGGCCCTCGAAGCCGGCGCCATCATGGGTGCCCTCGGTGGCGGCCGTATTTTCAAAGCCTTCGGCGAGAACGTTCAACAAACTCTGATGATCCCCGCGATCGCCGTGACGATCGTCTTCTTCGTCATTTTGTTCGGAGTACCCGAATCGAAACCGCTGCCCGGCCGCACGCTCGACTTCTGGGGCTTCGTGCTCCTCACCATCGGCCTGTTGCTCATTACCTCGGGTTTGACGTTCTTGCGCATCAACGGGCCCGGTGCCTGGTGGGTCTACCTCGTCATGCTCGCTGGTGTTGCGACATTCATCCCGTGGGGCCGTTACGAGTTGCGCCAGAAAGACCCGGCGATCGATCTTCGCATGCTGCGCGACCCGAGCATGTGGCCCATCCAGCTCACGGCGGGGCTCGTTGGTATCAGCTTGCTCGGAGCTCAGGCTCCGCTCGCGACCTTCGCCGGCACCGACCCCATCAACGGGTACGGCCTCGGCATGGAATCCGATGAGATTTCGTACATCATCGGTGCCTACCTCGTCTCGATGATCGTGGGCGCACTGCTGTTCCCGATTCTGTCGAAGTGGAAGAGCCCCCGCGTGGCACTCATCGTGGCCACCTTCTTCGTTGCCACTGGCTACCTGATGTTCCTGCCGTTCCACACCACGGTGTTGAGCGTCTTCCTCAACATGAGCATCGCGGGCCTCGGCTCGGGTGCTCTCGTTGGCGCGCTCCCTGCCGCGGCCGCTGCTGCTGCCCCGCGCGGCCAGACCGGCATCGCGACCGCTCTAACGAACACCACCAAGACGATCGGTGGCTCGTTCGCCTCGGCAATCTTCGCCATCGTGCTGCTGGCCGGAGCTGCTTCCGCGGTCACCGAAACCGCGTCAAGCTTGTTCGGCTACCTGACGGTGTTCACGATCTGCGGTACTGGCGCTCTCGTCGCAGCCGTGCTGTTGTTCTTGGTGCCGAAGCTCGCGTTCGCGGATGTCGTTGACGACTTCGAGGAGCTCAAACCGACCGAAACGAGCAACGAAACAAGCAACGAAACTATCGTCGCCGACTAGCGTGGCTTGAGTTCGCCTCTGATCATCTTGTGCGGTGCGGCCTGGGCAACAGGCTTCACCGTGACAAGGTCAAGGTTCACGAACGGCGGCAGCTCGATCGCGTGCACAATCGTCTCCGCGATGTCGTCGGCGACGAGCGGGTCAGGCACGTTTTCGTAAACGGTGTCGGCCTTGACCGCATCACCGCCGAACCGAACAAGAGCGAATTCTTCGGTCTTCACCATGCCGGGCGCAACCTCGATCACACGGATCGGCTCCCCCGCAAGCTCAAGGCGAAGCACAGCCGTGAGTGCGTGCTGAGCAAACTTGGCGGCGTTGTAGCCACTTCCGCCCTCATAAGGCACGGAAGCCGCGATGGAGGTGACCATGAGGATGCTTGCGGTGTCACCCTCCACGATCGCTTCGCGCAGCAGCGGCAGCAGGGCGCTCGTGACGCGCTTGGTGCCGACAACGTTCACGTCGAACATCCGCAGCCAGTCATCCGCGTTGCTCTCTTCAACGCTAGCGACGCCGAGCGCACCACCCGCGTTGTTGATGAGAGCGTGGATGGGGCCGAGCTCACGCAAGAAAGCGGCAAGCGCTTCGACGTCATCCTGATTCGTGACATCGGCGACAAAGGTTTCGATGCCTGTGTCGGCGGCGAGAGCGGCAAGTCGATCAGCGCGACGCGCTACAGCCACCACCTGCCAGCCATGTTTCGCGAACCGTCGCGCGGTCGCTTCGCCGATACCTGAACTTGCTCCTGTAACTACTACTCGCCGATTCACCATTCTTCCAAAGTAGCGGTATTACACTTCGACGAATGACCGGAGCTTCTCTCACTACGCCCCAGCCTGCCCGCACCGCCAAGGTGCGCATGCCGCACTGGGATAACGCACGCTTTCTTGCGGTCACTCTGGTCGTGATCGGCCACGGCATTCAGCGGATGACGTATGACTCCAATTACGCTCTCGCGCTGTATCTCTTCATCTACGCGTTCCACATGCCCGCGTTTGCGATCATCAGCGGCTACTTCTCGAAGCCCGGCGCCCCGACGGCGCTTCAGATGCGCCGGGTCATCACCGACATCATCCTGCCGTACTTCATCATGGAGACGATCTGGACTCTCGTGAAGTTTTTGGTCGAAGGCGAGACTGATCTCAACCCCTCTAAACCGAGTTGGACGCTCTGGTTCCTGCTCGCCTTGGGCATCTTCCGCCTCATCCTGCCGTACCTGTCGCAGGTGCGCTGGCCGCTGCTCTGGGCCGTGATCGCGTCGATCGGTGTCGGGTATCTCGACAACGTCGACAGCACGTTCTCTCTCTCGCGCGCCATCGGCATCCTCCCGTTCTTCGTGCTCGGCTGGAAACTGCGCGAGTGGGGCCTCATGGACCGCTGGAACGTCGCAGAGCGCCTCGTCGTACTACTGCGAGCGCTCGCGGTCACGGTCTTCGCGGGCTTTATGGCGGTCATTCTCGGCAACATCGAGCTCTGGCGCACCATCGATCTGCGCTTCTGGTTCTTCTATGACGCCTCGTATCACGGGCTCGGCGAAGACCAGTGGTGGGCGGGTGGCGTGCGGCTGGGCCTCATTGTGCTCGCCGTCATTCTCAGCGCCGCTTTCTTCGCTCTCGTTCCCCGCCGCCACACCTGGGTTACGGATGCCGGCCAAGCCACCATGTACGTCTACCTGCTGCACAGCTTCGTTCTTTACCCGCTGCGAGAGAGCGGACTGCTGCTGGATGAGCGGGCCTCGGCCCTGTGGCTCGTGAGCATGATCCTCGGCTCCATCGGTATCGCCCTCGTTCTTTCGATGCCGATCGTGAAGAAGATCTTCCGCCCCCTGATCGAACCAAAACCCAACTGGGTCTTTATCCCCTTACCCAAAGAGACCGATCTGTCTACCCAAAAACGTTGAGTTACGACATATTTCACGAGTGATTGACCGCCCCACAGGGGCTCCTTAGGCTCACAGTGTGGCGGATATCCCGACCCACCCAGAGATACGAGGAGGCCGCCGTGAGCGACTGGAACTTTGAAACCAAGCAGATCCACTCGGGCGCGCAGCCTGACCCTACGACCAACTCGCGGGCCACTCCGATCTACAAGACGACCGCGTACGTGTTCAACGACGCGGATCACGCGAAGAACCTCTTCGCGCTCGCCGAATTCGGCAACATCTACACCCGCATCCAGAACCCCACTCAGGACGTCGTCGAACAGCGCGTTGCCGCCCTCGAAGGCGGAACCGCAGCACTGTTGCTCGCTTCGGGCCAGTCGGCCACCACGTTCGCCATTCTCAACATTGCTCAGGCAGGCGACCACATTGTGTCGTCGTCGTCGGTGTATGGCGGAACCTACAACCTCTTCAAATACACGCTCGCGAAGCTCGGCATCGAAACCACCTTCGTTGAGAACCAGGATGACGCAGCAGAGTGGGCCGCCGCCGTGCGCCCCAACACCAAGCTCCTGTTCGCCGAGACCATCGGTAACCCACGCATCAACGTTCTCGACATCGAGCTCGTGGCCAACGTTGCTCACGCCAGCGGAGTTCCGCTGATCGTCGATAACACCATCGCCACCCCGTACCTCATTCGCCCGCTCGAGCACGGCGCCGACATCGTGGTGCACTCGGCCACAAAGTTCCTGGGCGGTCACGGCACCGTTCTGGGCGGCGTCATTGTGGATGGCGGCAAGTTCGAGTGGTCAAAGAACGTCGACAAGTTCCCCGGCCTCACCGAGCCCGACCCCTCGTACCACGGTGCGAGCTACACGGGAGTACTCGGCGACGGCATTGCCTACATCATCAAGGCACGAGTGCAGCTGCTGCGTGACCTCGGTGCCGCCATCTCCCCCGACAGCGCTTTCTCGCTCATTCAGGGCATCGAAACCCTCAGCCTGCGCATTGAGCGTCACGTTCAGAACGCTCAAGCCATCGCTGAGTGGCTCGACGCTCACGAGGATGTCGACACCGTCTACTACGCCGGACTCCCCTCAAGCCCCTGGTACTCCAGCGCCAACAAGTACGCGCCCAAGGGCGTCGGTGGAGTTCTCTCCTTCGAGCTCAAGGGCGGCGTCGACGCTGGTCGCTCCTTCGTGAACGGTGTCTCGCTGTTCAGTCACGTTGCCAACATCGGTGACGTGCGCAGCCTCATCATTCACCCGGCATCCACCACTCACTCGCAGCTCTCCCCCGAGCAGCAGTTGACCGCTGGAGTCACCCCCGGGCTCGTCCGCCTCTCGGTGGGCCTCGAGAACATCGAGGACATCAAGGCTGACCTCCAGGCTGGCTTCGCAGCCGCCCGCGCGAAGACGGAAGAGCTCCGCGCGAGCGCCTAGGTCGCGACTGACCTCGGCAACTGCTCACGATGGCGGTGACTCCTCACGGGGGTCACCGCCATCGCTGCGTTAAAGCGTTGGCCGGCATCCGCGCTCGTTCTTCACCGGAACTGCTGGTCGTGTACCGGAATATCTCTCCCGCACCAGCGTAATAATTTCGTGCCATACAGGTTCGTTCGCGATACTGGGAGAGACATGGACTGGCAGACACCTGAAGACACTGTTCCTTCGGCATTCATCACTGACGCAAACGTGCGTTCGCTCCTCGGCAAGCCCCCGGCGACGGGTGCCTGGCGAGAGGGAGATCCCACGGGCGAGCGCCAGTTCGTCACGGTCACCGACCTCTCGCTCGAGTTCAGCGGAAAGCTGCCCTCTGCTCGGATCGCGTACGAGACCCATGGCACGCTCAATGACGATGCCTCGAACGCGATCCTCATCGCTCACGCGCTTACCGGCGACAGCCACATCATCGGCGCTCCCGGTGCTGGTCACGCCACGGGCGGATGGTGGAACGATCTCGTCGGGCCGGGCAAGGCCATCGACACCGACCGCTGGTTCGTCGTCGCCCCCAATATCTTGGGAGGCTGCCAAGGCAGCACCGGTCCGGCATCCCACGCCCCCGACGGTGCTGAATTTGGCGCCCGCTTTCCCTTCGTCACCATCCGCGACCAAGTCGCGGCACAGGTCGCGCTGAGCGACGCACTCGGCATTGACCGTTGGTCTGCCGTGATCGGTGGCTCGATGGGCGGCATGCACGCCCTCGAGTGGGCGGTCGGGCATCCGCAGCGTGTCGCCAAGGTCGCGATTCTGGCCGCACCTCCCGTATCGACGGCCGACCAGATTGCCCACAACTCGGTGCAGGTCGAGTCGATTCGCACCGACCCCGCCTTTGCCGACGGCGCCTACTACGACGCGGCGGATGGCGATGGCCCCCACCGCGGTTTGGCCCTCGCCCGCCGATTGGCCCTCATCAATTACCGCTCCTCCGATGAGCTCAATGACCGTTTTGAGCGCACCTGGCAGAGCGAAGTGAGCCCGTGGGGCAAGGGCGGCCGCTACGCGGTAGAGAGTTATCTCGATTTTCACGGCAACAAGTTCGCCCGCCGCTTTGATGCGAACAGCTACATCACCCTCGTCGAAGCCATGAGCTCTCACGACGTGGCGCGCGGTCGCGGAACGGTGCAGCAGGCACTTGCCCGCGCGACCATGCCCGCCCTCGTGCTCGGCATCGACAGCGACCGGCTGTTCCCTGTCTCCGGTCAAGAGATTATTGCCGAGCACCTGCCCGACAACCTCGATGGCAGCGTTCCGCACGTCATCCACTCGCCATTCGGCCACGATGGCTTCCTCATTGAATCCGAACTCATGAGCGAACAACTGAGGCGCCTGCTTGCCGTGTAACCTCGCTGAGAATCGCCCGAAGACGCGCGTGTTAGTCAAAAAATGGCGTTTCCTCATGCGAAAAGCGGTGCGTCACCCCCGATAGAGGGACGAAATGTGCAAACATTGCCCCAAATGGACCTCATCGCTAAAGAACGGGATCGCCTACTGCAGCGCACTGCGCGCGTAGCGAGCCTCAGCTTTCTGACCGTATCGGTCATCTGCTTGAGCATCCCCGGAGCCGTCGCGACGGTCACCCTGTTCCTCTGTCTTCCGCTGTATGCGGTCATGGCTGTGCTGCAATTTCAGATGGGCAACAGTCGTTCGCTCGGCTGGGTCATCCCGTCATTCATCGCTGGCAGCATGGTGATTCTGCTCGTCGCCGGCACTCCCGGTGGGCCCACCCAGGCGGGTCTCTCCGCTGTCGCGCAACTGTCGTCGGCCTCACTCGCCTGCCTCGGGATCGTGCTCACGACCACTCTCATCCGCCGCATCGTCTTGCTGGTGAGTTTCGTCACGGTGTCGAGTGTCACTGTTATCTCGATGGAGCCGTTCCAAACTCCCGTGCGCACGCTGGCTCTTCTGGTTTTCGGATGGATTCTCGCGGCACTCATCGGATTCTGGATCAGCTCGGGCGTTCCCCAGGCCGTTCGCCGCATCGCGAGCATCGGGCGCGCACACCGCGCTGAGCGGCAAGCAAGCGAGACGGAAGCTCAGCGCCGCCAGGGTGCCCGCCTGTTGCACGACACCGTTTTGGCAACGCTCACTCTTCTCGCCCACTCCGGCGTCGGCGTCTCCGCCGAGGCCATGCGCCAGCAAGCCGGGGATGACGCTCGACTGCTACGCCAATTGCGTCTAGGGGCAACCCCCACGCCGCAGGCCTCCGGCGATTACAACCTCAGCGCCCCCGTCAGCGAAACCGTCCTCGGAACGACACTGGAATCGGTCAAGCAACGCTTTGGACGCATGGGGCTGGAAGTCAGCTGGCACGGCACCGGCCAAGTACTCCTGCCCAGTGATGTTCTCGACGCTTTCTTGCTCGCGCTCGCTGAGTGCCTCGAGAACGTTCGTCGCCACTCGGGAGTCACCGAAGCGCACGTCACCATCACCGAAGACGAAAAAACGGTTCGGGCGATGATCACCGACTCTGGCGTTGGCTTCATTCTCGACGACGTCGATTCAGCGAGTCTTGGTTTCAAAGAGTCGGTTGTTGCTCGCCTCAAAGAGGTCGGCGGTCAGGCCCGCTTGTTCTCGACCCCTGGCTCAGGCACAACCGTGGTGCTGGAGGTTCCCCGATGACCTACGCTCCCCCCGAAGAAAACACTCTCGGCGTTATCGTCGGCGAGAAGGGTCGACACTCCAAGAGCGCGACAGTTCGTCACCTTGCTCGGGATGACAGTCCCCGACTCACCAGCCTCGGCACCGGTTTCGTCGGCGTCGGCGCCGCTATTCTCGTGAGCCTCCGTGCCATCTACGGGCTCGTCTGGCTCGTCATCCAATGGGACATCTACCCCAACCCGATCATTGCTGCGGTGGCCTGGGGTCTGCTCGTTTTGCTCATTGCCGCGACGATCACCATCGTTCAGCTCACGAGCGGACAGCTTCCGCAGTGGATCTTCTACTTGTTCGTCGCCGGTCTTGCCGCCGTGATAGCTCTCGACATTTACGCGGTCTGGGAGCTCCATGACATCGGCGGCTACGCCACGGCGGCTGTTGCTGCAGGAATGGCGTTGCTGCTCGTTCTCACGGTGCGCCCCACCACTGAGCTCATCGTTGCGGTCTCTGTCGTCGGAGTTGGTCTCACTACGGTCATCCTGATCAACGTCCCGCTGACGACCGACAACCTCGCACCCCAAGTGACCACGGTCGCCTTCGCGGTGTTGCCCACCGTGATCGGCCTCTCACTCATCACGAACTTCCGGCAACTCGTGCAAGTAGAACTCGACCGAGTGCTGGTGCAGAGCACGCTCACCGCACCTCGCTTTGCGGTCGGCATGATGGCTTCCGAAGAACTGGCTCGTCTCGACCTTGCCGCCGAAAAGTTGCTCGACTCCGTAGCGAACGGCTCCACCAAGCTGCCGCTCGAACCCAAAATTGCGTCAACAGCGGCATCCCTTGCTACGGAATTGCGACTGCACCTCATTGAGGGGCGTCGCGAAACGTGGCTCTACCACGCCATTACCGAGTCAGACCTGCTCGGCAAATCAGTCACGCTCACCGACAAAGGAAGCCTTGCTGGCCTCCTCGACCCGGTGCAGCGCGACGGTCTGCTCTCGACGGCGTGGCTCTTCGTTACTGACACCCCGAAGCGCGGAGCCAAAAACTCCGTTCACATTACGATCGCGCCCTCAACTACCGTTTTGGCGCCCGGCTTCGAAGACAAAGTGGCAGTCGGCATTTCGATTACGTCAAGCGGAGTCGCGCGCAATCGCGTCGACGCTTCTACGTGGGAGGCCATTGCGAAAGTCGGCACCTACACCGACTCGATCGAGAATTCGAGCGTGCGTCTCGACATCGAATGTCTCGTCGAGAACCCCGCAGACCAATAAATTCGTAAGATAAGACGAACTACCAGAGGAATTCACCGTGACTGAACCAACAAAGCGCATCCGGCTCGCACTCGTTGACGACCACCGAATGCTGCTCGGCGCTCTTACCGAGTGGATCCGCAAGGCCGCTGAAGACATCGACATGGTCGTTGCCGTTCCCACCTGGCCCGAACTCACGATTCATCCTGAGTTCCCCGTCGACGTCGTATTGCTCGACCTCGACCTCAAAGACAACATCCCCGTTTCGCTCAAGATCAACACCCTCAAGTCGATGAACGTTCGCGTCGTCCTCATGAGCACGTATTCCGAGCCGAACGTGGTTCGCGAAGCCTTGGCTGCTGGTGCTCTCGGGTACCTCGTCAAGAGCGAAGATGCTGACATGATCGTTGAAGCGATCCGCGCAGCGTCGAAGGGCGAATCGTTCATCTCCGCCGAACTCGACTTGGCCATCAACGCCGACGAAATCGGTGGCGCTCCCAAGCTCAGCGCTCAAGAGCGTCGCGTTATGGCGCTCTACGGCGGCGGCGAGCCGGTCAAGTCGGTGGCGTACCAGCTCAGCATCTCTGAAGAGACCGCCAAGAGCTACCTCAAGCGCATTCGCGAGAAGTACCGCGTCGCGGGCTTCGATGTCGGCACCAAGGTTGCACTGCGTAAGCGCGCTCTTGAAGACGGCATCCTGATCGAGACCGACACGATGCACCACCTGTAAGCCATACCCTTTGCCGGCTGCACCTTTCATAGGCTGCATCGTGCGGCACCACGTCTCACACCAAACGCCCTAACACCAATCGCCCTGGCCCCACTCGTGTGGGTCAGGGCGATTGTGTTGTGCGGCAGCAGTGCGCTGGCTGGTTAGCTCTCAGCGCGAATGATCGCTTCTTCGAGGCGCTCGACTTTTCCGGTCATTTCACCCGTACGACCGGGGCGGATGTCGGCCTTCAGCACGAGCGAGACCCGCGACCCAAATTGGCCGACGGCTTCGGTCGCCGCTTTGACGACAGCAAATACTTCGTCCCAGTCTCCCTCGTGAGCAGTTAGTGGGTACATGGCCCTCTACTCCCTCACATAGTCCTAAAAGACAAGGGAGACAGTATGAGAATCGTTGGCTATGTCCGCCTATCTAGAGCCTCCCGCGAGGAGTCGACCTCCGTCGTCCGGCAACGGGAGCTGATCGTCAAGACGTGCGCCGCTCGCGGCTTCGAGCTAGTCGAGATAGCGGAGGACGTCGACGTCAGCGCCACGAAGAGCCGTCTCGTCCGTCCCGGTCTCGCTCGCGTCCGGGAGCTGATCCGGGAGGACCGCGCGGACGCCGTCATGGTCTGGCGGCTCGACCGGCTCGTCCGCTCCGTCGTCGACCTCGGCGTCCTTCTCGACGAGGGCCTCCAGATTATCTCCGCGACGGAGTCGCTCGACACGACTTCCGCAATGGGGCGAGCTATGGTCGAAATCTTGCAAGTATTCGCCAGCATGGAATCCAAAACGGCGGGTCTCAGAATCTCCGCTTCGCAAGAGCATCTTCGCAAGAATGGACGTTGGCCCGGAGGCGTCCGTCCCTACGGCTATCGCGCCGTCACTCACCCGTCCGGCGTGGGCCGCGCTCTGGAGCCGGACCCGGTAGAGGCTCCCATCGTGCGCCGCATGGCAGACGAAGCGCTCGCCGGGAAACCCGTCTACCAGATAGCGCTAGGGCTGAACGAGGACGGGATCGCGCCACGTCGCGCGGAGAACTGGAACCCTACGAGCGTCCAGCGCATTCTCCGGAGCAACTCCGTCCTAGGCCGCGTGAAGGTCAAGGGCGAGCTACTCCGCGATGACAACGGCGTCCCGGTCGAACAATGGGAGCCGCTCCTCACGGTCGACGAGGTCGAGCGCCTTCGCGCGCTCACGGACTGGACACCTACACCCGGACGCTCCGAAGCGACGAAGGCTGGGAAGCGTAACCGCGTTACCCGTCTCCTCTCCGGTCTCCTCCCGTGTCCTACTTGCGGGAAGCCTCTTATCGTTCGACGCCGTCAAGCGAACACAATTTACGCTTGTATGACTCGCGCTCGCGGCGGAGATTGTTCTCGCGGCGCAGCTGTCGACGCGGACCTCGTGGAGCGGGAAGTCGAGCGCCGCTTCCTGAGCGCCATAGGACGTCTGGAGGCCGTCGAGCCTCGCGAGTACGTTCGTCCCGTCGCTGGTCTCGCAGCCGTCGAGGAGGCTATCCGGGACACGACGGACGCGCTCCGCGACCCGGACGCAGACGTGACGGCTCTCGTGACTCGTCTAAACGCTCTCCGCATGGAACGCGAACGCATGGACGAGCTTCCCACGACTCCCGTCATCGAGCTGGTCTCGACCGGCGAGCTTATCTCCGAAGTCTGGCAACGCTACGACTTTCGTCAGCGCCGGGACCTGATCCTCTCCTCCGGGGTAGAGATTGACCTCGCGCCAGCAAAGCGGAGGGGCTTCTGGGACCCGTCTCGCGTCTCGCTCCACTTCACGAGCTAATCGCCGGTATGGGCCGGAGGAAAGCAAGCTCGCGACGCACCTAAACCCTGACCCGGTCGACCCCGGCGAGGACGTCTCTCAAGCGTAATTAATTTGTTACCGAAAAAGTGAGCAGCTGAGTACCTTTTGGCCGTCTCCTTATTAGAGACCCTAGAGACACGTTTCTCCTCTCCATAAGAACGCTCCCCGTGTCGGTCTCATCACTGGGAGCGTTCTTCCTGTCTTCCCCGTTGGTCAATGGCGACCAGCTCGGCGACGCAGTGTTGCGTCGCTGTCATAGGGGCAGAGGGTCAGCGCGGCTCCTTTCACGCGCTTGACCCTCTCCAAAACTTTTCTGAGCAGCGAGACGCTCGTTGGCCGTCTATATATACGGAACCTCTTTTACCCGCGTCGCCGTCCCCGCGTGGACGGCTACCCCTTTTTTGCGATCTATCCGTCACCAACCGCTCGAAGAGAGGAGGGACTGATGCCCGGCTACCGCTTCAAGTGCCCAACCTGCGGGAGAGCGTTTACGGCTCGTCGAATCGACGCCGTGACCTACTCCAACAACTGCAAAGTCAAGCGCTGGCGTCATGCGGAGCGCGACGAGCTAGAGGCTCTTCGCCAGCGTCTCGCTGAACTCGAAAACAAATAACCGCGCCGGACGGACTCCGGCATCACACCGAAAGGAAAACCAAAATGAACACCAAAAACATTTCAGCTATCCGTATCGCTGACGGCGTCCGTATCGGTTACGTCGTCACCAACGAGGGACGTCATGCTCACGGGCTGGGTGTCGTCGGAGAGCCACTCCTGCCTTACATGGGATTGCGCGCGCAAGGCTACGCCCTCTCCCTCGGCACATTTCCGCCAGACGTTTTCACTCTCGACGTCGAGGCGCTTCCAGACGAACGCGGCTACTACCCAAAGAAGAGGCTCCCGTGGGCTGACCTCGACGCTCCAGACGTGCCCCTCTCTCACTGGCTGACGGATCAGGAATCCGTCGATGCGGAGAACGTCCTAGCGGACGCTCACGACGTCGCAGCGGCGACCCAATTCGGACCCCGCTCGTGACCCGAACCCTTAACACTCACCCCATAAAGGAGAACCCAATGCTCACCCACTACGTCACCCCCGCCTCTAAAATCCTCGACGCCATCGGAGCAGTCGACGACAACGAACGAGGCCACGGCTACCGCGCCTTCTGCCCAGTTCACGAGTCGGACGGAAGTCACAGTCCCTCGCTCGTGATCGACTTCACCGACGAAGGTAAAGCGCTCGTCGTTTGCCAGTCCCGCCGTTGCGACTTCCACGAGATTCTCGCGTCTGTCGGCCTGACTCCCTCGGAACTGTCGAACGTCGCCTACGTCGGCCAGACACTACGCGGCAAGCGCGAGACCGCTCCTGCCAGCGTCGAACAGCGAGCGACTCTCGAAGCTCGCGCGTTCCGTGCATCTATGGCTCTCCAGAAGCTGATCGCGGACGGCGATCCTCACGCCCAGGCCCTCGCGGACCGCTTCGGACTCCCGGAGGGATATAACCCTCACGAGGCAGGAATCGGTTGGGAGCCTCACGAGAACGGCGGCGAGTGCGTCGTTTACACGCGCTCCGCGGACGGACATATCGCATGGCTCCAGCGCCGCGACTTCGACGCCCCGGACAGTAAGTGGCTCTCGACCGCTAACCCCGGCAAGGGCACGGACGAGGAAGCTCGCTGGGATGCTGCGGGAACCGTAGGGCCTTGGCGCAGCTCCGGCCCGGTAATCATCACGGAGGGAGCCTCCGACTCGATCACCGTCGCGGCTCTCGGTCAGTACGACGTGATCGGCATTCGTGGAGCTGGACTCGCTGAGCGCATTGACGAGGTCCGCGAGCTTCTCGTGGGCCGCTCAATCGTCGTCGTCGCTGACGAGGACGCTGCGGGTGAGGCCATGACCCGCGCGATCATCGACCATACGGACTCCTACGTCGCTTCGGCATCGTGGGTCCGCTGGGGGTCAGCCGTCAAGGGCTACGACGTGCGTGACTTCCGGAACGAAGCGCCGGACGCTTTCAAGACGCGCTTCGCTAAACGAGTCGAGGGCGCGGAGCGCCAGTACCGTAAAGGCTCCGGCTTCGACGCATCCCCGTATGCGGGACGCGGTCACGAGGGAGCGGCGAGCGCGATCCGCGACTACGTCCGCGCACTCGGCTACGACCTCGCGTTCACTCGTGCGGCTGGCTGGATGTTTTACGACGGCACTCAGTGGCTCGCAAACTCTGAATCAGTCGTGCTGCACCTTGCGGGACGACTGGCTAAAGAGTTCGCGACTCAGGTACTCACCGAACGCGGCGAGCTGATCCGCGAGGCGCTGAGCACGCTCCCCGCGGGAGCGAGCGCCGCGAGCCAGCAGAAGGCCCTCGCAAAGGTCACGAGTGAGTTGCAGCCAAAGACGGAGCTAGTGAAAGCGCTCCAAGCGGCTAACGAGGTCTCGGCGGCGTTCAAGTTCCTTCGCGGACACCCGTCCATTGCAGCGGAGCTGACCGACTTCGACGCGGACCCGGACGTCCTCGCTGTCGCTAACGGCGTCGTCGAGCTGCGAACCGGGAAGCTGCGCCCTATGCGCCCATCTGACAAGATCACGGCGCGACTGGCTACCGGCTACCGCGAGGACGCAGAGGCTCCGAAGTTCATGGCCTTCATGCGCGAAGTGTTCGTGAACGCGGACGGCGACACTGACGAGGAGCTAGTGAGCTACATGCTCCGGCTAATCGGCTACGCCGTCACTGGACACTCAAGCGAGCAAAAGCTCTGGATTCTCCACTCGCCGCGAGGCTCTAATGGGAAGTCGCAGTTCCTCGGCGTCCTCCAGAGTGTGTTCGGCTCGATTACGGAGTCGACCTCCTTCTCCACGTTCGAGAAGAACTCCGGCAATGAGAACGCCGCGCTGAGTGACCTCGCGTCGCTGCGTCGAGCTCGCATCGTCGTCGCGTCTGAAGGTTCGGGTAAGGCTCTCCATGAGGACCGGCTGAAGGCGGTCACGGGCGAGGACCTCGTGAAAGCGAAGTACATGCGACAAGACCTCTTCGCCTATCGTCCGCAGTTCGCCATGCTCCTCGCGACGAACGTGATCCCGGAGTTCTCGGACGACTCCGCCGTCTGGCGTCGTCTGCGTATCGTGCCATTCCTGCGCCACTTCAGCGAGGCTGAACAGGTCAAGGGAATCGGACGCATGATCGCGGAGGAGGAAGCCGAAGGTATCCTCGCGCTGGCGGTTCGCGAGGCCGCGAAATGGTACGTCGGAGGCTTGCCTAGTTGCGCCGCTATCGACTCCCGGACAGAGGAGGAGCGTGTCGAGTCTGACGTGCTCCAAATGTTCCTCGCGTTCAATGTCGAGGAGACCGGCAACCCGAAGGAGGGCAACGTTCTACTCGTTGACCTCTGGGCGCGGTTCCAACTCTGGAGCGAGGCTATGGGCGAGGACTTCCTCCGGACGCCGGGACTGCCGGAGTCCGCACGTCAGCTAAAGACGGCCCTCGTGAAGCGCTGGGACCTACCAACGAACCGAACGAGCAAGGGCGCAAAGGTCGACCGCTTCCCGGTCCGCTGGGCCGGGCGTCGCCTGGTCGCGCCGTCCGTCGTGAATAAGCGGTTCAACGAGTCGCGCGCGGACGCTCTCGGCGCTGCGGATTATGTCGCGGCAGGTCCTCGCGCTCTGGAGTTAGGCGAAGACGCCGGAGTCGCGAAGTACGGCGAACGAATCCCCGGCCTGACTCCGCGAATCGTGAGTTAGCGCAAGGAGCGCAGCTCAAAATGCAAGCAAGTTAGCAAACTAGCCACTTTTTCTATTCAGTCCCTAGGAAAAAAATCTCTAGGAGACAAATAGAAAAAAGGCCAAGCTCGCTAACTTGCTTGCAAAATCCCACCCTCTCGCGTTTACACGCAACCACAACACCGAAAGGACCCTGAAATGACTGAACTAAACCCCCGCGAAGTACTCCACAAATACGCCGAAGATTACGGCGTCGCTCTCGCGGCGCGCATCACTAGCGTCGTCTCCCGCTTCAACCGCGGACTCCTCGACGAAGCGACCGCTCAGCGAATGCTCAATGTCGCAACGAGCGGCTATAACGAGCCTGACCTAGACCTCCGTCCCGGCGAAGTGAAACCACTCCCGGACACTCGCCGCGTCGTCTTGCGCGCGCCGTCCGGCCCGGACCTGAACGACATCGAGCTGGGTTTATAAGATCGGCCAACGTGACGCTCCGGCTCACCATCGAGCGTCCAGTCCGCCCGTTCGCTGAGGCGCGACGGGAGTCCGACCTCGCTTTCCCCTTCTCACTATGACCTGACGTGAGCATCCCGCTCACGGTCCTACCCCGGCGTCCGTACCCGAGGACGCCCCATCCCGAAAGGAAACCCCCTATGAAATACGTCTATGACCACACTCGCACCCACTCGACCGGCTTCGGCGGCGCGCAGTTCTCAGCGTTCGCTCCTGAGCCTGAGCCGTGGATCATCGAAGCGACCAACGCGCTCGACCTCCGCGAGGCATGGTTGGCGGAGAACGAAAAGGGCCGCAAACTCTACGCCGCGGTCAAAGCTGCGAGCGACGAAGTCATGGCCGCTCGTAAGCGCCAAGCGTTGACCGCTGAGCTTGAACCGCTGGAGGCCGCATCCCAAGCCGCGACGCTCGCCGTGAAACGCCAAGCTCAGGTCTCCCTCCGCGCTCTTCGCAAGTACGACCAGCACGTCCTCGAAGCTCGCATGTCCGGCGCACTAAAGGACGTCGCGGTCGACGCAACGTTGAAAGCGCAAGCGCGAGCTGAGGCGGCACTCGCAGACCTGAAGGCTGCACTCGCTGATCGCGATAGCGCCTACAAGGTCGCTGGTCAGCCAGCTCTTGCGTTCCACTACTCGAAGCGTTCGCTGGCGCACAACACGCTCGGCACGGTCCACGCCGCTGAGGAGACTCTCCAGAAGGTAGTTGAACACTTTCCTACCGCGTCGCAGATCGAGCGCTCCTTCGCGGACGCCGGAGCAGAGGAGGCCGCTAGTGAATAACTCACCCGCTCTTGCTGCTGGGGCTGCGCTCGGATTGTCCGGCGTGGCCCTTCTCAATTACGCACTCGCTCATCTAGAGGCTCGCATCGACTCGGCGGACCTCGAACTTGAAAGGACTAACTAACCATGAGCAACCTCGACGACATTGTCCGCGACGCTATCGCGGCGCACCCTTTCCCTGCGTTCGCTGACGCAGACGCGCAGACGCGCCGAAAGGTCACACGCGAAGCGGAGAGCCTGGGCCTCGACCCGGAGACTTACTACGACCGCCTTCGAGCGCGTGCTGTCGAATCTGCGAACTTCGACGCTGCGGCAATCGCTCGCGAGGCACGCGGCTAGTCGTGTACACGCATCCCCGTGCCGGGGCCGGCTCTCGCGAGCTGGTCCCGGCGACCCCACCTATCGGGAAGGAGGGGGGACCTCCTCCCCCGGCGTACCTTTGGTTCCGAGACGGCATACCGTCTCGCGGTATGCGCGAGTCTGGGACTTTCGTACCCCGAAAACCTATACGACCCGCGACTTGGGGGAAGCGCCCCGGCGAGCGCTGCGACATAATGAGTTTTATGCACTTGCCCCCGCTCAATGCAGACGGACTCCTTCCGCTCGGAAGGTTCGGTTGCTCTACTGGCGACCTTGAAAGTGAATTTGTCGATAGCGTGGGATTCGCGGACTCCACAACGCGCGACCAGATCTTCACAGATTTTCTAGACACCTGCGCTCTATTCGACGCGTTCGGGATAGACCTCATCGAAACAATCTGGGTCGGTGGCAGTTTTGTCACAGGCAGAATGGATCCCGATGACATAGATTGTTTATTTATCCTGAATGCTGCAGCATTCGACGCCCTTCCTAGCAACACCAAACGCTCGCAAGTCAAACAACTTGGACGGAAAAGCTACGTTCGCGATAAGTTCGGTTTCCGAGTAGAGCCGTTCGTGATGGTCAGAACAGTAATCGCGATGCCATGGGAAGGAGCTGGGGTCTCAGAGGAAGCCGCTGAGTACACGGCCATTCGTGGAGCATGGGACGACTGGTGGCTTCGCACAAGAACTACCGAGGGACCGGACGACGATCCCGTATTAGCTAGTGCCCATCCGAGGCGCGGATATTTGGAGGTGAGACGTGGCGACTAGACGACAGGCGACCCAAAACGTCGCCGCCCTCCTTGCCATTCTCGAAGCTGAGCCTGCGGAACTAGACGTCGACGTGATGAACGTAAACCGTGCCGCAGCTGAGCGAATGTTCGTTCTAGCGCCGGGGCCTCGGGAGCGCCTTACTGCGAGATTCATCGGCGGCGCGACGGCTAATCACGAACTTTCAGCGCGGGCTGCAACGCGCGCCATTTTCTCGCTGCAGGAGTCCGTCAGCGCAATAGGTGCTGCAATTGTTGGTCTTTCCACAACTGTCGGCAAGCTACCTACTAACATCCTCGCCGCGACCGAACTTCATTTCACTCCGCGCGTGAAGCCCGGGTCTATCATTTTTGAGCTCCGGAAGCCCGCGACAGAATCTGTCGTCGGCGCTGACAGCGTGGATCGTGACCTTCTCGATGAGTCGTTCTCGGCATTGCTTGATTTAGTCGGCCTGCTCGGTCCGGCGCAAAACAATACAGAAGCTGTCCCGAGTGAGATACGACGATTAGGTCCGCGCGCTGCCAAGCACTTGTTCGATCTGAGCGCCGTTCTCGTAGAGGAAGGTCTAGGTCTCGACGTCGGCTGGAATAACCGCTCGGGAAATCGACGCAGCGAAATGTTGAGCAACAGCGCAGCCAAATACCTCAAGAGCGTCGCGAAGGGAAACACGTCCACTCACGAGGATGTCGACCTGTTCGGGATCCTCCTGACTGCGAGCGTCGAGCACACACAAAAACTGCGCTTGAGATTGCAGGACGGCAGCGTTATTGCTCTTGCTGCCCCGCCTGAACTACGCCAGAATTTGGCACAGTTTTACAATCGCAGAGTGCGAGTTGGCGCGATACAAACCTTGCGTGTGAGCACGTCAACGGGCAAAGAATCCGTTAGCTACGAGATGCGAGCTATCGACTTAAACCCGTGAATCACGGCATCAGCTGATCCCGCTCCGAACGACTGAGCGAGATCAGCTGCCACGATTTACGTCGAGCGGTTTAACGAGATAGTGGCGATTGGCTGGCTCTAGTTGCCGATAGCTGACTCGAGCCTTTCAACTTTCGCCTCTAGCTCGCCAACGAATCCCGGGCGAATATCTGCCTTTAGGACAAGAGATACCCGCGATCCGTATTCTCCTACGGCTTCCGTCGCTCGGCGGATTACGTCGAAGACCTCAGTCCAGTCGCCTTCTATCGTCGTGAACATTGAGTCGGTCTGATTAGGCAGGCCTGACTCACGGACTATCCGGACCGCCGCGGCGACCGCGTCGTGAACGGAGCCATCGGTCCGTCCGGTCCCACTTGGGGCTACTGAGAATGCTACGAGCATGAAACTGTCTCCTTGTATCCACGTTCTGCTATCGTGCCCTCGATGGTCGTGAACATCGAATCAGTCTGATTGGGCAGCCCCGAGTCGCGGACGACCTTGACGGCTGCGGCGACCGCATCGTGAACCGAATCGGTTCCGTCGGAACCACCACTGGGTGCGATTGAGAATGCGACGATCATGCTGACTCCTTTGCCTTAGGGCTCTCGGTGGATGGGGTGGCGTGAGGCAGGCTGAAAGCCGGGCGGCCGAGCCTCACGAGCTCGACGATCGCCCACACCAGCAGGGTCACCAAGAGCAGATTGCGTGCGCTCACGATCGCCACGACGAGCGGATCGGCGAAGAGCAAGCGGTCGTAGAAGAACGGATATACCAACTGCGTGAGCACGGCGATGGCAATGCTCAGCACTGCCGGCATCCGAAAGCTCGTTTGGGCACGCGTGCCCATGCTCGCGAGGGCACTGCCATCAAAGTTCACCGTGGAGCTCAGAAGCCCGAGTACAACCGGCACCGCTAACCACGACACGAACTGTGGTGAGCCGACCTTGTTCACCACGATGAGGGCAAGAACGAGCGCGAGGCTCAGGGGCGCGAGCACCGGCAGCGCGCTGCCTCCGTGGCGCGCTGTGGTGCGGGCGGCGCGGATTCCGAGCGCGGCAATCGCGAGCACCACCAGGGCCAGCAATGGCGTCATAATCGCCGCCACGGCGTCCACTCCCGGGCCGGCGACTTGAAAAGTCAGAATGCTGGAGTCGTAGTACACAAACGAATCAGGCACCTTCGCCACGATCTGCCAGAGCCAGATGCCCGCAACCGGGGATTCGATTTGGATGCCTCGGCCCGTTTGCTCGGTCACGAAGCTGAATACGTTGCCGCCCGACCCGGCCAGTAGAGCGAAGACGACGACGGTCGCCGTGGTGCCCGCTGCTGCGATTGCGACGGCCCAACGCTCACGCAGGGCAATGAACGCAGCCAGAATCAGCGCTGCGGGCCACACCTTCACCCACGTAGCACAGGCAAGAACCACTCCGGCAACGCGAGGGTGAGTCGTCACGAGGCGTACTCCGACCATGGCAATCGCGACGGTGACGGCATCGATGCGGCCGAGCGCGATCGGGCCGAGCGCGACCATGAAGGCCAACCACCACCATCCGATGATCACTCCCGAACGTGAGCGGCCCCAGCGGGTGAGAAAGCCGAGCGCCACCAGATTCAGTAGCATGACGAGCGTCAGCCAGGTCGCGCCGATGAGTTCGATGCCAAAGCTCACCGATGCCAAGATCGGCACAATGGCCAGCAGCGGATATACCCACGGGATGTCCACGCCCACAACAATGCCCGCGGCGTACGCCTGTTGCGCCCACCCGGCGTAAACGATGGTGACGTCACCGAACGGATTGCCGGGGCCGTGGAGATTGAGTAGCCCGAGCCAGAGGTGAGCCGCGATGAACAGCAGCCAGAGCCCGATGGCGCTGACGGCATGACGGGTCAGCACTGCGTTCGGGTGTCAGTCGCGACCGCGTCCGTGCAGGCCGCAGCAAGTTCAGCGACGACCCGAGAGACGTTACTGCACAGATCAAGAATGGTGAGTGGGCCGCCGTCGCTCGCGAGAGCTGCCGCGCGCCCGTGAACATAGGAGGCTGTGGCGGCGAGTCCCACGAGTAGGGCGGGGTTGGCCAGTACCGCAGGGCTATGAGTGGCCACGAGCGCCCCCAGGATGCCGCCCAGCGCGTCTCCAGCGCCGGCGGTAGCCAACCACGCGGGAGCAGCTGCAATCGCGGCCGTCGTCGTGCCGTCGGACACGTACGTCGTGTGGCCCTTCAGCAGCACGGTGCAGCCGAGTTGAGTGGCGGCGGATTCCGCCCAGTCGCGCGGGGTTGCCGCGATGGACTCTTTGGGCACGCCTAGCAATCGCCCGAGTTCGCGGTAGTGCGGCGTGATCACAGTTGGGGTCGAGGCGCGGTGCACCACGTCGAGCGCTCCCCCGTCGAGCACAATGGGTACGTTCTGGCCGAGCGCAGCAGTGATGTGGCGTTCGGCATCCGATTCTCTCGCGGCATGATCCATGCCCGAACCGATGAGCCACGCTTGCACCCGACCGTCGTCCATTACGGCTTCGGGGCGTCGCTGCAGAATAAGGTCTTGAGCGCGCTGCGCTCCGAGGTAGCGAATCATGCCCACGCCCGTGCGGGCGGCTGCCTCGACTCCCAGCACGGCGGCGCCCGGGTACTGGGCCGATCCGGTGATCAGACCGAGCACACCGCGGGAGTACTTGTCGTCGCTTTCCCGGGGCAGAGCGATGTGGCGTGCCGCGTCAGCAGCACTCCACATCGACTCAGCATCCATGGATGACAACGATAGTTGAGAACGCCGCTAGCGACGCCGGGTGGCGTCTTGCACTTCGCCGACGAGCACCTCAATGATGTCTTCGAGGAACAGCACACCGGTGGTCTCGCCAGTGGCATCGAAGCTGCGCGCCACGTGAACGCCCGAGCGACGCATGGTCGCGAGGGCATCTTCGAGGTCGGTTTCGCAGTACATCGAGATAAGCTGGCGAATCCGCTTGGGCGGAACCGGCTCGTGGAACTCGCTCTCGTCGAGGTCGATTACATCCTTGAGGTGCAAGTAGCCGGTGGGCTCCCCCGCATCGTTCAGCAGAATGTAGCGCGAGAATCCGCGGCGTGCGACAGCCTTTTCGAGGTCCGCCGGGGCGGCGTCCTCGGGCAGCGTGACGAGCCCCGACATCGGAATAGCGACATCGCGAACCTTTTTCGAGGTGAACTCGAACGCACCGGTGAGCGTGCCACCGGCATCCGTCAGCACACCTTCGCGCGTCGACTGCGCGACGATCGTCGCCACTTCGTCGAGCGTGAAGACACTGTTCGCTTCGTTCTTGGGCTCAACCTTGAAGAGGCGCAGGATGCCGTTCGCTATCGCGTTGAGCGCGACGATGATCGGGCGGAACACTGTTGCAATGAACACGAGCGGCGGAGCCAAAATCAGCACCGCGCGGTCCGGAATCGAGAACGACAGGTTCTTCGGCACCATTTCGCCGAGCACCACGTGCAAGAACGAGACGATGATGAGCGCCATGATGAACGCGATCGTGCTGATCAGCTCTTCACTCAAGCCAGTCAGTGCGAGCGGCACTTCAAGCAGGTGGTGAATCGCAGGTTCAGACACGTTCAGGATCAACAGCGAACACACCGTGATGCCCAGTTGGCAGGCCGCAAGCATGAGCGTCGCGTGCTCCATGGCCCACAACGCAGTCTTTGCTGATCGCGAACCGGATGCCGCGAGCGGCTCAATCTGCGAGCGACGTGCCGAGATAACAGCAAACTCCGCGCCAACGAAGAAGGCGTTAACGAGCAGCAGTACGAATAGCCAGACAATTCCCCAGACGTCCATTAGCTCACCACCTCAGCATCGGTAGCGGCAACAATCGGATCGGGGGTAAACCTCACGCGGTCGATGCGTCGACCTTCCAATCGTTCGATGCGGAACACTCCGCCTGCGGCGGTAATCGTGTCGCCCGTGCGCGGAACGCGACCGAGCTCACTCATGAGCCAACCGGCCACGGTTTCGTAGGGGCCTTCTTCGGGCACCTCAACGCCGGTGCGCTCGAGAAGTTCATCGGGGCGCAGGATGGCGGGGAAGGTAAACCAGTCGCGAGAACGAACGACGTCGGCCTTCGAGCGGTCGTGCTCATCAGAGACTTCACCGACGAGTTCTTCTACGAGGTCTTCGAGTGTCGCGACTCCGGCGGTTCCGCCGTATTCGTCAACGACGACGGCCATTTGGTAACCGCGGCCGCGCAGTTCGGCGAGCAGGGCATCCAGTCGCATCGTTTCTGGCACTTGGAGCGCTTCAGTCTGCAGAGCCGAGACGGGCACGTCGGCACGCTTCTTGTGGGGTACAGCAACGGCTTGCTTGATGTGCACGAGACCCACCACATCGTCGATGCTGTCGTCGATTACCGGGAAGCGAGAGAAGCCGGTGCGCTTAGCGAGATCGATCACGTCTTGAGCGCTGTCGGTGCGGTCAATGCTGTCGACCCGTGGTCGCGGAGTCATCACGTCTTGTGCTGTGTGGTCGGCAAAGGCCAACGTGCGTGCCAACAGCGTTGCGGTGTCAGCTTCGAGACTGCCCTGGCTGGCCGAGCGACGCACGAGCGAGGTCAGTTCTTCGGCAGTGCGGGCGCCAGAAAGCTCTTCTTTCGGCTCGATTCCCACAGAACGAAGGATGCCGTTTGCGGTGTTGTTGAGCAGGCTGACGGCGGGTTTGAACACCGTGGTGAAGAGCACTTGGAAGGGAACGACGAACTTGGCGGTGGCTCGCGGGAGCGCAAGCGCGAAGTTCTTCGGCACGAGCTCGCCAATGATCATCGACAGCAGCGTGGCAAAGGTGACGGCCAGAATGCTCGCGATAATGGTCACCGCTGCGTCAGGCAAGAAGGAACCGAGCGGTGCCTCCAGCCAGGTACTGAAAGCTGGCTCGAGGGTGTAGCCCGCGAGCAGCGTAGTCAGAGTGATGCCGAGCTGAGCACTCGAGAGGTGAGTCGAGGTGTGCTTAAGCGCCGCGATGGTGGTTGCGAGTCGCTTCTCGCCACGCTCTTGACGAGCTTCGAGGTCTGAACGGTCGAGGTTGACGAGCGCGAACTCGGAGGCGACGAAGAAGCCGGTGCCGACAGTCAGCACAAGGCCAGCGGCGAAGAGAAGCCATTCATTCATGACAGATCACCTCCAGCCGCGGAGGTAGGTAGAGAACGGGCGAAAAACGAGTGATGGTCGCACGGAGCGTGGCTCCGGCGACGACTAGAGGGAGGGTCGTCCATTATGGGCTTGAGTATAGGACAAATCGCTGGGAAACGAGAGTTGCGTTACCAGCTCACAGGCAAGGCTTTGCCCTCTTCGTAGCCTGCTGCCGACTGGATTCCCACGAGGGCGCGCTCCCTGAACTCACGCAGGTTTGCAGCGCCGGCGTACGTGCACGAACTGCGCACTCCCGAGGTGATCATGTCAACGAGGTCATCGATCGACGAGCGAGCCGGATCGAGGTAGATTTTCGAGCCCGAGATACCTTCCGCAAACAGTTCCTTGCGCGCGAGCTCGTAGGCATCGAGCCCGCCGAAGCGAGCGCGTACGGCCTTTGTGGATGCCATCCCCCAGCTGGTCTTGTAGAGAGCGCCGGCGTCGTCGGTGCGCAACTCTCCCGGCGCTTCGATCGTGCCCGCAAACCACGAGCCGATCATGACGGAGGCTCCGCCGGCCGCAAGCGCGAGCGCAACGTCACGCGGGTAGCGCACTCCGCCGTCTGCCCACACGTGCGCGCCAAGCTCTCGAGCAGTTGCCGCGGTTTCGAGCACGGCAGAGAACTGGGGGCGACCGACCGCGGTCATCATGCGCGTGGTGCACATGGCGCCGGGCCCAACGCCGACTTTGATGATCGTGGCTCCCGCGCCCACGAGATCGCGAACGGCGGCACTCGTCACGACATTGCCAGCGACAATCGGTACGCCCAGGTCAAGCGCGGCCACGCTCTCAACGGCTCGCACCATTCCCTCTTGATGGCCGTGCGCCGTGTCAAGAACGAGGGTGCTCGCGCCAGCGGCGACGAGGGCACGAGCCTTCGCGGCAACGTCGCCGTTGATTCCGAGCGCGGCAGCGACGGCGAGCTTGCCTTCGCTGTCGAGCGCTGGCGTATAGAGAGTGGAACGGAGCGCACTTGTCTTGCTTGTGGTGCCGACTACCGTGCCACCATCCACTACAGGGGCGAAGTCAAGATCGCGCTCCACCAGAAGGTCGAAGAGCTCGCGCGCACTGCCAAAGTCTGCGCGATCGATGGAGTGCGTGTCAGCGCCGGCGATATCGCCCAGCTCAGCACCGGGCAAGGCAGTGGCCAGGCGTTCGGCATCCACCACTCCGGCGAGCGCGCCGTCGATCATCAGTACAACACCGTGGCCGGCGAGCGGTGGAACCAGAAGTAGCGCTTGTTCCACGGTGTCTTGCGGGCTCAAAAACACGGCGGAGTCGAGATCGATTGGCTGGGCGCGCACCCAGGCCAGAGCATCCGCCATGTCAGTGTCGCTGAGGTCTTGCGGCAGCACTCCGAGTCCACCGCGGCGCGCGAGACTCGCGGCCAAGCGTGGGCCCGTGACCGAATTCATGTTCGACGCAACGAGAGGGATGGTGGCCGACGTACCGTCTCCCGGCGCGAGCGAAACCGACATCCGGCTCCCTACTGACGAGTGGCTCGGCACCAAAAACACGTCTGAGTAGGTCAAATCGTGGGTGGGAGTGGTCTCGTAGAAATCCATGGTCACGAGCCTAAAGGTCACTACTCGAAAACAATCTGCAAAAAAGTCATGAAAATAACGAAGATCGCCGCCTCACGACCAGCAGACGCACAACAAAGCGATTAACATTGGTGGGGATGTCTGGCGCGCAGACTGCGCGTCGTTGAAGTGAACACCAGAACTGAAAGTAGGCGGTTTGACGTGTCAGGCCAAGTAACCGGAATCGCAGCGGACGGAGACTCCTCGAGCGACTTCGGGGCCAACGAATGGTTGGTCGACGAGATGTACGCAAAGTACCTCGAAGACAAGAATCTTGTGGATGAGGCGTGGTGGCCCTTCCTGGAGACGTATAACCCTTCGAAAGACTCAGCTCCCACCACAACGGCTCCCGCGTCAACGACGCCGGATGCGCCAGCCACTGCACCGGCGACGACGCCCGCTACACCGCAGGCCGCCAGCGAAGCCGCTCCTGCAGCTCCTGCCGCAGCACCCGCGGAGAAGCCTTTCGTGGATGAGGCCAACCCCAGCACGGGCAGCCAACCTGTCGCTCGCACGACTTCGGTCCAAGCAAAGCCCCAGCCGATTCCGGCCGAGGCCCCCACCACGACTCCCATCGAGACGTTGAAAGCCGAGGCCGACGCCAAGCCCAAGGCCGAGAACGTTGTCGCTCCCTTGCGCGGTGCAGCCAAGGCTCTCGCCTCGAACATGGACTCGAGCCTCACGGTTCCGACCGCAACGAGCGTTCGCACCATTCCGGCGAAGCTCATGATCGACAACCGCATCGTTATCAACAACCACCTCAAGCGTGCTCGCGGTGGCAAGGTGTCGTTCACTCACCTCATCGCGTGGGCCATCATCGAAACTCTCAAGGAGTTTCCGAGCCAGAACGTCTTCTACGACGAGCCCGATGGAAAGCCTTCGGTTGTTACTCCCGCGCATATCAACCTCGGCATCGCCATCGACATGCCGAAGCCTGACGGCACGCGTTCTCTCGTTGTTCCCGGCATTAAGAATGCTGAAACCATGGGCTTCGGCGAGTTCCTTGCCGCCTATGAAGATGTAGTGTCTCGCGCTCGCGCCAACAAGCTCACCGGCGCTGACTACATGGGTAACACCATTTCGCTCACCAACCCCGGCGGCATCGGTACCGAACACTCGGTCCCCCGCCTCATGCGCGGTTCGGGAACGATCGTTGGCGCTGGCGCCCTCGAGTACCCGGCAGAGTTCCAGGGTGCAAGCCTTCGCACCCTCACTGAGCTGGGTATCGGCAAGACCATCACGCTGACGAGCACCTACGACCACCGCGTCATTCAGGGCGCTGGTTCCGGTGAGTTCCTCAAGAAGATTCACGAGCGTCTCATCGGCGAGAACCACTTCTACGAAGACATCTTCGCCGCCTTGCGCATCCCGTACGACCCCATCCACTGGGCGAACGACATTAGCGTTGACCTTGCTGACAACATCAACAAGACCTCGCGCGTTCACGAGCTCATCAACTCCTTCCGCGTTCGCGGTCACCTCATGGCTGACACCGACCCGCTGGAGTACCGTCAGCGTTCGCACCCCGACCTCGACATTTCGAGCCACGGCCTTACCTTCTGGGATCTCGACCGCGAGTTCGTCACGGGTGGTTTCGGTGGCAAGCGTCAGGCACTGCTCCGCGAAATTCTCGGAATGCTGCGCGATGCCTACTGCCGTACCGTCGGCATCGAGTACATGCACATTCAAGACCCCGAACAGCGTCGCTGGATTCAGGATCACGTTGAGAAGCCGTACACAAAGCCGACCCACGACGAGCAGATGCGCATTCTGGGCAAGCTCAACGAGGCAGAAGCTTTCGAAACGTTCCTGCAGACCAAGTACGTCGGGCAGAAGCGCTTCAGCCTTGAGGGTGGCGAGTCCACAATTGCTCTGCTGGATGCCGTCATCCAGAAGGCCGCTGAAGCCAACCTTGAAGAGGTTGCCATCGGCATGGCTCACCGTGGCCGCTTGAGCGTTCTCACCAACATCGCGGGCAAGACGTACGGTCAGATCTTCCGCGAGTTCGAGGGCACTCAAGACCCCCGTACCGTTCAGGGTTCGGGTGACGTGAAGTACCACCTCGGCACCGAGGGCACCTTCACCGCTGCTGACGGTCGCCAGATTCCGGTCTACCTCGCCGCCAACCCTTCGCACCTTGAAGCGGTTGATGGCGTGCTCGAGGGCATTGTCCGCGCCAAGCAAGACCGTCGCCCAATCGGCTCGTACGCCGTTCTGCCCGTCATGGTTCACGGCGACGCCGCGATGGCCGGTCAGGGAATCGTTGTTGAAATCTTGCAGATGTCGCAACTGCGTGCCTACCGCACGGGTGGCACCATCCACGTGAACATCAACAACCAGGTTGGCTTCACGACTCCGCCGAGCGAAGGCCGCACGTCGCAGTACTCGACAGATGTTGCCAAGACGGTCCAAGCTCCGATCTTCCACGTGAACGGTGATGACCCTGAGGCCGTTGTTCGCGTTGCAGAGCTCGCGTTCGCGTACCGCCAGAAGTTCCACCGCGATGTCGTTATCGACCTGATTTGCTACCGCCGCCGCGGTCACAACGAGGGTGACGACCCCTCGATGACACAGCCGCTCATGTACAACCTGATTGAAGCTAAGCGCTCCGTTCGTACCCTCTACACCGAGGGCCTCGTCGGTCGTGGCGACATCACTCAGGAAGAGTACGAAGCAAGCCACCAGGACTTCCAAGACCGCTTGGAGCGCGCTTTCGCCGAAACGCATGCCGCTCAGACCGGTTCGATGCCCATCCTCACTAAGGACGGCAACGGGGTTTCTGACCTTGAGCGTCCCGGTTCCCAGCGAGACGACGCCATCGGCGAGCCCATCACGACGGGGATCGACGAGAGTGTTGTTCACCTCATCGGTGACGCTCACGCCAACCCGCCGGCTAACTTCTCGGTTCACAAGAAGCTGCAGGCACTGCTCAAGAAGCGCACCGACATGAGCCGCAAGGGTGGCATCGACTGGGCCTTCGCTGAGTTGCTCGCCATCGGTTCCGTGCTCCTCGAGGGCACCCCGGTTCGCATGGCCGGTCAGGATGCTCGTCGAGGCACCTTCGTGCAGCGTCACGCTGTGCTTCATGACCGCGAGAACGGTCAAGAGTGGCTGCCGCTGCAGAATCTCTCTGAGAACCAGTCGCGCTTCTGGATCTACGACTCGCTGCTCAGCGAGTACGCGGCACTCGGCTTCGAGTACGGCTACTCGGTAGAGCGCGCCGACGCACTCGTCATGTGGGAGGCCCAGTTCGGTGACTTCGCCAACGGTGCCCAGATTGTCGTTGACGAGTTCATCTCAAGCGCCGAGCAGAAGTGGTCGCAACGCTCCAGCGTTGTCATGCTGCTGCCGCACGGGTACGAGGGTCAAGGACCCGATCACTCGTCTGCTCGCATCGAGCGCTACCTCCAGATGTGTGCCGAGAACAACATGATTGTGGCTCGCCCGTCGACTCCCGCGTCGTACTTCCACTTGTTGCGTCGTCAGGCGTACTCGCGTCCGCGTCGCCCGTTGATCGTGTTCACCCCTAAGGCGATGCTTCGCTTGCGTGGTGCCACGAGCGATGTCGCTGACTTCACAAGTGGTCGCTTTGAGCCTGTTATTGACGATGTTCGTCTCGACGACAAGTCAGCCGTAACTCGCGTCATCGTGACCTCGGGCAAGACGTACTACGACATCGTCGCTGAGCTCGACAAGCGCGAGATCAAGCACATCGCCGTCGTGCGCATGGAGCAGTTCTATCCGCTCCCCGTTGCCGACATGACGACCGCGCTCGACCAGTACCCGAACGCTGACATCGTGTGGACGCAGGATGAGCCTGAGAACCAGGGTGCGTGGCCGTTCATTAGCTTGGAACTGCAGCGCCACATTCAGTCGCGCGACATCAAGCTCGCGTCGCGCCCGGCATCCGCCTCACCGGCGACCGGTTCGTCGAAGCGCAGCGCTCTCGAACAGGCTGAACTGATCGACCACGCGATTACCCAGCCTTAACCGCAACCGCGTCAACGAAAAGCGGGCATCCTCTTCGGAGGATGCCCGCTTTTGTTAGGCGGTGAGCACTCAGGGTGCTCAGCGTGGGGGTTCTTGTTACGCGTCTGCCAGCTTCGACAGAATCGCGCTCCGCAGATCGTCGGGCGCTGTCTCACGACAGGCCTGCTTGACCTTGAGTTTCAGCGCGAGAGCAACGAGGTGTTCGCTTGAGCAGGACTCGCAGTTGTCAAGGTGATCCGAAACATCCTGAAAGTCTGCTTCGTTGAGTTCGCGGTCGAGGTATTCCTCGAGTTCGGCTTTTGCTTTTTCGCAACCGCAGTCGGTCATTTGGTGCTCCTTGATGCTGCTGGCGTGCCGGGGGTGCGGTCACGCGCGTAATCGGCCAGTAGTTCACGCAACATGCGACGGCCACGGTGCAGTCGGCTCATTACGGTGCCTACGGGGGTTTTCATAATGTCGGCGATCTCTTGATACGAGAAGCCTTCGACGTCGGCGAAGTAGACCGCAAGGCGGAAATCTTCGGGGATCGACTGAAGGGCATCTTTCACCGCGCTGTCAGGCAAGTGATCGATGGCTTCTGCTTCAGCCGAACGCGTCGAGACCGACTGGGTGACTGACTCTGCGCCGCCCAACTGCCAGTCTTCGAGTTCATCGATGGTGCCCTGATACGGGTTTCGCTGGTTCTTGCGATAAATGTTGATGAACGTGTTGGTCTGGATGCGGTACAACCAGGCCTTCAGGTTCGTGCCCTGCTGAAATTGACCGAATGCCTGAAACGCTTTGATGAAGGTCTCTTGAACAAGATCTGCGGCGTCGGTGGGGTTGCGGGTCATGCGCATGGCGGCGCCAAAAAGCTGGTCCATAAAGGGCAGCGCCTGCTCTTCAAACTGTCGTCGCTTGTCGTCAGCGGCAGCATCAGTGGCGCTGGGCTCAACTCTGTCGGTAGTCATTAGCGACAATTCTAGTTCGCTGATCACTACATCCTGCTGAGTACTCAGTACTGCTGTCATACGGGCGCCTCCTCCGTGGGGTCTAAAACGCCGATACTCTTAGTAACTGATGTTCGTATCTAAGTATTCCAACCCAGAGTTCAGCCCGTACGACGACGAGACGGTGCCGGACACCACGGTGCCCGGAAACTGGCCGGCGCCGACCGTCACTCACGCTCTCTCGGCATCGCTGAGTTTGCCGGGCAGTAAGAGCCTCACGAACCGCGAATTGATCTTGGCGGCGCTCTCCGATGGTCCCTCGCGCCTACACTCTCCGCTGCACTCGCGCGACAGCGCCCTGATGATCCAGGCCTTGCGCGCGCTCGGTGTCGGAATCACTGAGATCCCAACCGGCAATGCCTTCGGCCCCGATCTGCAGGTCACCCCCGGTGAGCTTGAGGGCGGAACATCCATCGACTGTGGCCTTGCGGGCACCGTCATGCGCTTCCTTCCTCCCGTTGCCGCTCTCGCGCTCGGACCTGTTGCGTTCGATGGCGACGAAGCGGCCCTTCGCCGCCCCATGCGCACCACGATTGACTCATTGCGCGCGTTGGGCGTCGATGTCTCCGACGACGGCCGCGGCACACTCCCCTTCAGTCTGTACGGCATGGGCAAGGTCACCGGTGGCGAAGTCAGCATCGATGCCTCCGCATCCAGCCAGTTTGTTTCCGGGCTCTTGCTCGCAGCGGCTCGCTTCGATAATGGCCTCACGTTGCGTCACACCGGCGAGAAGCTGCCGAGCATGCCGCACATTGAGATGACGATTGAGTGCCTCGCTGCTCGCGGCGTTGTTGTCGAAAGTCCCGAGCCCGGCGTCTGGATTGTGCCCGCGGGGCCGATCCGCGCGATTGATGTCGTTCTCGAACCCGACCTCTCTAACGCTGCGCCCTTCTTGGCAGCCGCTGTTGTTGCCGGAGGAGCAGTCACGATCGAGGACTGGCCCGAGATCACTACCCAGGTGGGCGCCGATCTTGAGCAGTTGCTCCCTCTGTTCGGAGCTACCGCGATTCGCAAGAATGGCGCGCTCACTATCGATGGTGGTGTTGGCGTCGTGGGCGGCCAGCGCTACCCCGGAATCGAACTTGACCTTTCTACGGGCGGCGAACTCGCTCCCGCGATCGTGGCACTTGCAGCGCTGGCGTCCTCAGCCAGCACGATCACCGGCATCGGCCACCTTCGCGGGCACGAAACCGACAGGCTTGCTGCTCTGCGCACCGAGATCAACGCGCTCGGCGGATCCGTCACCGAACTCGACGATGGGCTTCACATCGAGCCCGCCGACCTGCACGGTGGCATCTGGCACAGCTACGAAGATCACCGCATGTCGACCGCCGGAGCCATCATTGGCCTTGCCGTTGAGGGCATCGAGATCGAGGGCATCGAGTCGACCGCTAAGACGCTCCCCCAGTTCCCCGAACTGTGGCGCACGCTGGTCGGCGATGCTCCGCTCACCACCGACACCCTCGGGCTGTTGTAACCATGAGCTGGCTTACGGGCGACGATGATGAGGACGACCGCGCCTACAGCGAATACGACGAGAGTTCGGTGCGCATGCGCCCGAACCCCAAGGCCAACAAGCCGCGCAGCAAAATTCGCCCGCAGCATTCAGATGCCATTGAAGGGCGCGTCTTCAGCGTCGACCGTGGCCGCTACGGCGTCTGGGTAGCCGAAGGAACCCCCGAAGAACGCCAGATCATTGCCGCCCGCGCTCGTGAGCTCGGCCGCAACCAGCACGGCAAGGTTTCTGTCGTCACGGGCGACTGGGTTGACCTGGTCGGCGACACGAGCGGTACCGAAGGAACGCTCTCGCGCATCGTGCGCATTCGCGAACGAACCACGCTGTTGCGCCGAAGCGCCGACGACACGGATGCCGTAGAACGCATCATCGTCGCTAACGCCGACCAGATGCTCATTGTTGTTGCCGCAGCAGACCCGGAGCCGCGACCGCGACTCGTCGATCGCTATCTTGTTGCTGCGTACGATGCGGGAATCGATCCGATCCTCTGCATCACCAAAACTGACTTGCAAGACCCGGCGCCGTTCTTGGAGAACTTTGCCGGTCTCGACTTGAAGGTCATCGCGAGCCGCTCAGACGAGGTTCCCCTCGACGAGCTGCGCGCTGCTCTCGAGGGCCACACGACGGTGGCCGTTGGCCACTCGGGCGTCGGCAAGTCCACACTCGTCAATGCTCTGGTACCGGATGCCAATCGTGCGGTGGGGCGCGTCAACTCGGTTACCGGTCGTGGGCGCCACACCTCGTCGTCAACGATGTCGTACCGCGTCGGTTCTGGCTGGGTCGTTGACACTCCGGGCGTGCGTTCGTTCGGGCTCGGGCACATCGACCCGAGCAAGATTCTTTCGTCATTCACTGATCTCGCAGAGCTCGCTGAAGACTGCCCCCGCGGCTGCACCCACCTGCCGGATGCTCCCGACTGCGCGATCTCCGAGGCTGTTGCTTCCGGCGCTCTCGGTGAGGTCGGCCGGCTACGTCTTGACTCGTTCCAGCGGCTCATCACGACACTCGGTTCCGCTAGCGTGTAGCTGTGACCGAATACACTCTCGCCGACGATCTTTCTCTGGCCCTCGCTCTCGCAGGCGATGCCGACCTCATCTCCCTCGATCGCTTCACCGCGCTCGATCTTGAGGTCACGACGAAGCCTGACCGCACTCCGGTAACGGATGCCGACAAGGCTGTCGAGCGCAGCATCCGTTCCGGCATTGCTGCTGCACGCCCGGGCGACTCAATTCTCGGTGAAGAGTATGGCGAGGCCGGTGACTCGAACCGTCAGTGGATCATCGACCCGATCGACGGCACGTCTAACTTTTTGCGTGGGGTCCCGATTTGGGGCACCCTGATTTCGCTCGTGATCGATGGCACTCCGCAGGTCGGTGTCGTGAGCTCGCCGGCTCTTGGCAAGCGCTGGTGGGCCGCGACTGGCCACGGCGCGTTTGCGCAGGCTCGCGATGGCGACGCCGAACAGATATTCGTGAGCAAGGTTGCTGCTTTGGATGCCGCATCCATTAGCTACAACAGCCTGTCGGGGTGGGATGGCGCCGGTCGCTTGGATGCCGCTGTTGCGCTCACGCGCGCGACGTGGCGTTCGCGTGCCATCGGCGATATGTGGGCGTACATGTTGCTCGCTGAGGGCGCGCTAGACCTCGTGGGCGAATTCGATTTGCAGCCCTACGACATGGCGGCGCTCATCCCTATCGTGCAGGAGGCCGGCGGCCGTTTCACCTCGGTCGACGGCGAAGAAGGCCCCTGGCACGGCAGTGCGCTCGCCACAAACGGCATTCTTCATAACGATTCGTTGAACTTTCTTCGATCTCACTAGGAGTTCACCCTCTTTCGTCACCTGTGAAAAGCCTGTGTTAAGTAGGCTTAGGCAGTACGAAGCGCGACACATTCACACGAAAGAGACTTACTTCTATGTCGACAGAGACAATCTGGCGCCGCACGATCGCCATCGCCGCGGTTGCCGCCGCCGCTGTGGCCCTGAGCGGATGCAGCATCCTCGATCAAGTAACCGACCAAATCGGCGACGCTGTTGATTCCGGCCCCGGCACCACGCAAGACATTTTCAGCCTCGTCATTGGTGACTGCGAAGTCGGCAACCAAGACGGCGGAGAGGTCTCCAGCACGAAGACCATCGACTGCGCAGAGCCGCACGACGCTGAAGTGTACGCCGCTTCGTACCTCGCCGAGGGCGACTTCCCCGGTGACAGCGTCATCGAGCAGCAGGCCACGAACGACTGCTACGCCGAATTCAGCAGCTTCATGGGCGTCGAGTACGACGACTCCGTCTACGACTTCTCCTGGTACTACCCCACCGAGGGCAGCTGGTCTGAGGGCGACCGCGAGATCCTGTGCCTCATTTACGACCCCTCCGGCAACCAGATCACTGGATCGCTCGCAGGCTCCGGACTGTAAATAGCCGCGCTACAACGGCCGACGAAGACATGCTCTTCGTCGGCCGTTGTTCGGTTAAGGGAAGAAACCGCGCCCCCGGCGACGTTGCACTCTGTAGCTCCCTACGAGACGCTGGGAGCAGCAGAGAACAAGGCGGTAGTGAACGATGAAGATTGAATTCCCGGGCTCCAATGGCACAATGCTGGCCGCCCGCCTCGACCTTCCCGAGGGAACACCCTCGGCGTATGCGCTCTTCGCGCACTGCTTCACGTGCTCCAAAGACTCTTTTGCGGCCTCCCGAATTTCCCGCGCGCTCGTCGAGTACGGCATCGCCGTGCTGCGTTTCGACTTCACCGGGTTGGGCGGATCAGACGGCGACTTCTCCAACACCAACTTCAGTTCGAACATCGACGACGTTGTTGCCGCCACCGAGTTCCTCCGTGACAACTACCGGGCGCCGACCATCCTCATCGGTCACTCCCTCGGAGGTGCTGCCGTGCTCGCCGCCGCTCACCGCGTGCCCTCAGCCCGCGCCGTAGCAACTCTCGGCAGCCCGAGCGACCCCGCTCACATCAGTAACCTCTTCTCCCACGCCAGCGCCGAGATTGTGGCAGAGGGAGAAGCAACGGTTCAATTGGGCGGGCGCCCTTTCCGCATCCGCAAGCAACTGCTCGACGACATCGCCTCTCAGCCGCAAAGCGAGCGCCTACGGGACTTGGACGCCGCGTTGCTGGTGCTGCATTCCCCCATTGACCAGACGGTGGGCGTCGACAACGCTCGCGAAATTTTCGAAGCGGCACGGCATCCGAAGTCCTTCGTCGCTTTGGATGGCGCCGACCACCTACTGAGCGACCGGGATGACGCTGCCTTCGCTGCGAGCATGATTGCCGCGTGGGCCGCCCGCTACGCTTTCGATCGCGCCGATGCTGCTGCCGCACCTCACGCCGCGGCATCGAACTCGACTGCTGCTTCTGCCACAGCGGCGGCGCCTGCATCTGAATCTGCAACTGCGTCAGCGCCTGTGGTTAGCCCGAGCGCAACTGTGACAGTCGACGGCAGTGCCGTCATCGTCACCGAGAGCGGCCCCGCGCGGTACGAACAGCGCGTGTTTGCTTCCGGTCACGAGATCATTTCCGACGAACCCGCGCCGCTCAGCGACAACCACGGCCCGGCCCCATACGACTTCATTTTGGCTGGCCTCGGCAGCTGCACTTCGATCACGATCCGCATGTACGCCGATCGCAAAAAGATGCCCCTCAAAGGCGTCAGCGTAAGGCTCACGCGCGAACGGATCACAGCCGCCGACTGCGATCACTGCACGGCGACCGAGGGAATGGTAGAGCACTTTACGCGCGAGCTGACCTTTGACGGTGACCTCACCGACGAGCAACGCGATTCGCTTCTCGTCATCGCCGATAAGTGCCCCGTTCACCGCTCGCTCGAGGGCGAGATCTCAATCAGCACGACGCTGGCCGCCCAGAGCTAGAACGCCGCGACGGCTCGCAGCCTCAGGGCTAAACACCGCAGCGCTAAGGACCTCAGCGCTTGGACGCTTCAAGGCGATCTGAAGCGACTCTCCCTAGCCCTTGCCAGCCTGGCGAGCTACAGTGGTTAGGTCACCCTAACTTCTAAGTGAAATGAGCTGGCGCCCAGCGCCCACTGCCTATGACTCTTGTACGCGACTCCGTCAAGCACCCTCTCGCCGCCCGCCGCCTCGCGGTCAGCGCAGTGAGCCACCCGGCCCCTTCAATCGCTCGCATCACGCTGAGCGGCGACGAGCTCGAAGGCTTCATCAGTAGCGGGCCCACAGACCACGTCAAAGTGTTCTTCCCCGACCCCGCCACTGGTGTGCTGACGGCACCCATCATGACTGAAGACGGCCTCAAACGCGTCGGCGAGGGCAAAGTATTCTCCCGCGACTACACCCCGCTTGGCTTCCGTAGCCACGACGGTCACCACGAACTCGATATCGACTTCGTCGTCCACGGTGACGAAGGTCCCGCCTCCGCCTGGGCCGGAAAAGCAAAAGTCGGCGACGAGATCGTCATTGCTGGCCCGCGCGGCTCGAAGCTTCTCCCGCAGGGTGCCACCCACGTCATCCTGATTGCTGACGAAACCGCGCTCCCCTCGGCTTCACGCTGGATCGAAATGCTGCCAACCTCGGTGCGCATCACCGCGCTGTTCGATGTTGCCGACGAGAGCGTCGAGAGTTACTTCAGCGATGAGCTCAACGCCCGTATGGACGCCCAGTGGTTCTACCGTCGCGATGGCCTCGGTCAGTTGGATGCTGCGCTGCGTGCCCTCGGCGAGATCGGCGAATCTACCTTTATTTTCCTCGCTGGCGAAGCGACAACCTTGGTGCCGCTGCGTCGTTACCTCCGCCGCGAGCTAGGACTCTCGAAGAAACAAGTCACGGCAGACGGCTATTGGCGTCGTGGTGTGACCGATGCCGACCATCACGCCCCCATCGATCCGAGCGACCCCGAAGACTAACGAGCGCAGCGAGCACGCGCGAGCACGGCCCCAGTCGGCCGCGCGTGCTCGCCTGAGCATCCTGCTCCAGCACAGATGTCCAGTCGCCCGATCGGCCCCAAGTGTATGCTGAGGGCACAAGTGAACAGCCGTCATTCCGCCGCGGGAGAGTCCTTCCGATCGATGGTTGGCGCCGTAGGAGCAAACCCTCTCCGGGAATCTCTCAGGCCCCAGTACCGCAGTGGATAGGCAACTCTGAAAAGTAGTCGACCCTGCCCGACTCGCCGACGGGGCAACGCGACGCCACAAGCGTGCGGAAACTCTCAGGCCCAATACAGAGCGGAGAGGACTCAACGACGCCCGTACGACGCTGTGCGGTGAAGAAATGGAGTCACCGTGGCCATTCGCAATCTGACCCCCACTACAGAAGTACCCACTCCTTCTCTCGAAGAAGTGCCGCTCAGCAGCTTCGACCTCTTCACGGTCGGCATCGGCCCTTCGAGTTCTCATACCGTCGGCCCGATGCGCGCTGCGGCGTCCTTCGCCGCTGATCTTGCCGAGCACGCGATGCTCGACTCTGTCGCCACCGTGAATGTGCGCCTCTATGGATCCCTCGCCGCAACCGGTGCGGGCCATGGCACGATGAGCGCTGTGTTAATCGGTTTAGAGGGCAAGCTCTCCGACCGCGTTCTTCCCACCGAGATGGAAGAGATTCTCGCGAGGATCGAAGCGACCGGAACTCTCAGTCTGGCCGGCAGTCACGAAGTGCCGTTCCGCGAGGCCGAGATTGCCCTGCACCCGCTGACCGTTCTCGACGGGCATCCCAACGGTATGCGCTTTGCTGCATTCTCGGATGCCGGCGAGCCCGTTCTCGAAGCAACTTACTTTTCCATTGGCGGTGGTTTCATCTATCGCGAGGGCGATAACCGCGATGGCAGCAACGGTCTCGATCACGTTGCGGATCCCTTTCCGTTCCGCACGGCGGCGCAGTTGCTCGCGCACTGCCGCGCCGAGGGCCTTTCGTTCAGTGGCGTGATGTTGCGCAACGAGCTCGCCCGCCGCTCTGAAGCGGAGGTCCGCGCCGGCCTGCTTCACATCCGCGACGTCATGGACGAGTGCAAGAACAACAGTCTCGAGCGCACTGGCAACTTGCCGGGCACACTCAATGTGCGCCGCCGCGCTCCTGATTGGCACGCGCGACTGCGCGCTGAAGACCCCGACCGCGACCCGGCCTTCTGGCAAGAGTGGGTCAACCTTGTCGCCCTTGCGGTCAACGAAGAGAACGCATCTGGTGGCCGTGTTGTCACCGCTCCCACTAATGGCGCTGCTGGCATCATTCCCGCCGTGCTGTTTTACGCGACGCATTACGCTCCCGGCATGAAAGACGCCGATCAAGCGATGAAGGACGACGCTACCGTGCGCTTCTTGCTAGCCAGCGCCGCCGTGGGCGTGCTCTACAAGCGCATGGCTTCCATCTCGGGTGCAGAGGTCGGATGCCAAGGAGAAGTCGGCTCAGCCTCGTCTATGGCGGCTGCGGGGTTGGCCGAGATTCTGGGCGGAACGCCCGAGCAGGTCGAGAACGCTGCGGAGATCGCAATGGAACACAATCTTGGACTCACGTGTGACCCCATCGGCGGCCTCGTGCAAATCCCCTGCATCGAACGCAATGCCATTGCCGCGGCCAAAGCTATTAACGCCGCCAAGATGGCCCTGTGGGGCGACGGGACCCACCGAGTCTCACTCGACGAGGTGATCATCACGATGGCTGAGACCGGCAAAGACATGAGTTCGCGCTACAAAGAGACGTCGATGGGCGGCCTCGCCGTCAACGTCGTCGAGTGTTAGCAACTAACACGATTACGGGCGCGTGTAGCGCAGCAGTAAGGTTCCGTCAGCGGCGCTGAAAGCGTGGGCGAGCATCATGTTCTGTGGCGTCGCATCCGCGGCGTCGACAATGCGTCGCGCAGAACCGCCCTCGAGGCGTGGACTAACCGTAAGACACAGCTCATCAACCACGCCTTGGGCGATCATCGTGGCGAACAGCGTCGGCCCGCCCTCGCTGTGCAACTGCGGATATCCTCGCTCCGCCAAAGCATGTTTCAACTCCACGGTGTCGACTTGCGACTCTCCCGCAACGATGACGTCCGCGACTTCCTCTATACGTTCTCGTTGCTCCGCGGACGCTTTCTCCGTAGTGACGACGAACGGTCGAGCGGCATACGACTCGAGGTCTTTCGGCTCCAACCGCAGTGACGCGGTCACAATGGCGAAGGGCGGCTGCGCGCTGAGCCCGTTCGCGGTTCGCCAGGCGACCGACTCCTCATCGAGAGCGAGATTACGGTAACCCTCGTGACGCACGGTGCCGGCGCCGACCACGATGACATCCGCGAGTCTGCGCAACAGCGGAAACACGCGCCCGTCCGCCGGTGTTCCTAGCCCGCCCGAGACGCCCTCGTGGGTCGCAGCCCCGTCGATGCTCGACACGAAGTTCGCGCGCAACCAGGGCTTCGTGCGATCAGCCACGGCGTAGCTCGCGAGCAGCTGCTCGTCAGTCAGTGCCGTTCCTACGGCCAGGGAGTGGATGTCGGATGCAGCGGCCACGGGCTACCTTTCGTTGGCGTCGGACATATTGTGCTTCAGCACCGCCGGCTCGCGGAGCCCCAGAATCGCTTCTGCCATTCGTACGGCATCCACCGTTTCGGCCACCTCGTGCACGCGTACGACGCGGGCGCCGTTAAGCACACACGCAACCGCGGCCGCGAGCGAGCCTTCGAGACGCTGGCGCTTCGGCTTTTCGAGTACCTCACCGATGAAGTCTTTGTTCGATAGGGCGACGAGCGTGGGAAGCCCCAGGTCGGTGATCACATCAAGGCGACGCGTGAGTTCAAGGCTATGCAGCGTGTTTTTGTTGAGGTCGTGCCCGGGATCAACAAAGAGACGGTCATCCGGAACCCCCGCGTCCATTGCCCGCTCGACTCGGCTCTGGAGAAAGTCCCGCACCTCGATAGCGACGTCGTCATACTGCGGACGAGCGAACTGGGTTCGTGGCTGGGCCCGCGAATGCACCAGGATCAGCGACGCCTCGCTGTCGGCGACAACGCGGGCTAGATCTGGATCGCTGAGCCCGGTGGTGTCGTTGATCACCGTAGCGTCGGCGGCGATGCTGCGCCGTGCAACTTCTGAGTGGAAGGTGTCTACAGAGATAACGACATCGGATTCTGCTCGCAGCGCCTCGACAACCGGCACCACACGGTCGCACTCCTCTTCGACACTGAGCGGGTCACCCGGAGCAAACGGCACTCCCCCGATGTCGATCCAGTCAGCGCCATCGCGTACCGCTCGCAGCGACGCTGCCACGGCATCGTCGAGCGCATAGTTTGCGCCGGCGTCGTAGAAGGAATCAGGCGTGCGGTTGACGATCGCCATCACCGCCACACGCTGCGAAAAGTCGAAGGTTCGATCACCGATGGTGCGGCGGGGATTCCGCAGCGAAGGGAGCACAAAACTCATACTCCCTATACTGGGCGACGATACTGACAACTCCATTCGAATTACGAAAAAGACCGCGAGAACCTAGACGCTGTTAGGGCAGTTAGGGCTGTCAGCGCCATACGCACCGAGGGAGAATTACACACGTGGTGAGACCACGACTCCGACACCTTCGAAGATTTCGCCAGTCGCTATCGAACGGAGTTGGATGAACGCCCTGAGGTCGCGGCCACGGTCGAACGACTTCGCACCCACGACAGAGTGGCCCTGCTCTATGCCGCGAGACCCCGAACTGAACCACGCGATGGTACTCCGCGACTATCTCCTACTCGCCTTGGACAACTAACGGCCGGTCGCGCCACGATAGGGCCGGACAGAGAGCCGGCCGGGCGGCAACGCTGAGTTAGAGACTGAGCAGCAGAATACCCGCGAGCACGGACGCCGCGGCAATCGCCATGGCAATCCCGAGCAGCACCGCGTGCACCCGATAGAACGCCGTCGGCTTGCCAGCGGAATCGCGAGCTCGCGGGTCGCCGCTCACACGCTCGAAGAAACGGGGCCAGGCGACGACATTGAACAGTGCGCTGACGAAGAGAACGATTGCGGCAAACAACTCCATGGTTCTCAAGCCTACGCCCGACGCACAGCACCCAGCGCCCGTCATGCCCTATGCGCCACGCGCCACGCATCACGCATCACGCATCACGCATCGAACAACCTCCCCATGCGCCACAATGGGTGCATGCTCGAATACACGCTTCGCGGAGGCCTCGGCGCCACCGCCGAAGCTGAACTCGAAGTAAAACGCTCCCGTTTTCTCTGCACCGTGGTGCGAGTCACGAGGGAGGAGGATGCCCGCGACGTGATCGAACTCGCGCGCAAGACACACTGGGATGCCCGCCACCACTGCTCCGCGTTCGTACTCGGCTCAGCAACAGAGCCCTCACAAGTGAGACGTTCCAGTGATGATGGCGAACCTTCCGGCACTGCCGGGCGGCCCATCCTTGATGCGCTCAACGGCCGCAATCTCATCGATTGCGTTGCCGTGGTCTCCCGCTATTTCGGAGGCACCCTCCTAGGCACTGGTGGCCTGGTTCGTGCTTACTCGGATGCTGCAGCGCTAGCCATCGATGGAGCTCGAGCCCGGCACCACCTCGTGATCCGCGAACGCCGTGAGCTATTTCGCTTGGCCTTGTCCCATGTAGATGCCGGACGCGTAGAAGCCGAGTTGCGCCAGCACGGCGTGACAGTTCTCGGCACAGACTACGCAGCGCAGGCGGTTCTCACGCTAGCGACGGATGCTCAGGGCTCATTCGAGCTCGCTGCCCGCGTCGCCGGCGTCACAGCCGGCGCCGGCGTTCTCGAGTCCGCGGGCGCAGAGTGGGTGGATGTAGCGCCGTAAGCCCGGCAGTTGCGGTGCCTGCGGGCACTTCGGGTGGTTCTCAAAA
>NZ_JBSOQK010000004.1:0-5894 GCF_059767305.1 Salinibacterium sp. AL4.1
TCACAATTTAAGTCCGGCGGTGTCCTACTCTCCCACAAGGTCCCCCTTGCAGTACCATCGGCGCAGAGAGTCTTAGCTTCCGGGTTCGGAATGTAACCGGGCGTTTCCCTCTCGCTATGGCCGCCGAAACACTATTGATTTATGTATCAGTCTGGGCCAGTTAGCATCATTCGAAACCACTCCCTCAGGTGTGGTGCCGAGCAATGTTTGCTGGGCGCAGTTCCCGACCGTAAATCGGGAACCACAAAGTGGACGCGAGAATTCTTCTCAGTCACCATTCGACAGTCCAAAGACTGCCCAGTGAGGTGGGGTGTTATCAATTTATCGACATATTAGTACTGGTCAGCTCCACAGGTCGTTAGTCCCTGCTTCCACATCCAGCCTATCAACGCAGTAGTCTAGCTGCGAGTCTCTCAGCCCTAAGGCCATGGAAATCTCATCTTGAAGCTGGCTTCCCGCTTAGATGCTTTCAGCGGTTATCCATTCCGAACGTAGCTAATCAGCGGTGCTCCTGGCGGAACAACTGACACACCAGAGGTTCGTCCATCCCGGTCCTCTCGTACTAGGGATAGATCTTCTCAAATTTCCTGCGCGCGCAGAGGATAGGGACCGAACTGTCTCACGACGTTCTAAACCCAGCTCGCGTACCGCTTTAATGGGCGAACAGCCCAACCCTTGGGACCTACTCCAGCCCCAGGATGCGACGAGCCGACATCGAGGTGCCAAACCATGCCGTCGATATGGACTCTTGGGCAAGATCAGCCTGTTATCCCCGAGGTACCTTTTATCCGTTGAGCGACAGCGCTTCCACAAGCCACTGCCGGATCACTAGTCCCGACTTTCGTCCCTGCTCGACTTGTCAGTCTCACAGTCAAGCTCCCTTGTGCACTTACACTCGACACCTGATTACCAACCAGGTTGAGGGAACCTTTGGGCGCCTCCGTTACTTTTTGGGAGGCAACCGCCCCAGTTAAACTACCCACCATGCACTGTCCCTGAACCGGATTACGGTCCGAAGTTAGATATCCAATATGACCAGAGTGGTATTTCAACAATGACTCCACCTGAACTAGCGTCCAAGCTTCACAGTCTCCCACCTATCCTACACAGGCCACACCGAACACCAATACAAAGCTATAGTAAAGGTCACGGGGTCTTTCCGTCCTTCTGCGCGTAACGAGCATCTTTACTCGTAGTGCAATTTCGCCGAGTTCGCGGTTGAGACAGCTGGGAAGTCGTTACGCCATTCGTGCAGGTCGGAACTTACCCGACAAGGAATTTCGCTACCTTAGGATGGTTATAGTTACCACCGCCGTTTACTGGGGCTTAAATTCACAGCTTCGCCTTACGGCTAACCGTTCCTCTTAACCTTCCAGCACCGGGCAGGCGTCAGTCCGTATACATCGTCTTGCGACTTAGCACGGACCTGTGTTTTTAGTAAACAGTCGCTTCCCACTGGTCTCTGCGGCCCTGCAGCGCTCCCGGAGCAAGTCCGTTCACGCCTTAGGCCCCCCTTATCCCGAAGTTACGGGGGCATTTTGCCGAGTTCCTTAACCACGATTCTCTCGATCTCCTTAGTATTCTCTACCTGATCACCTGAGTCGGTTTGGGGTACGGGTAACTTGAACCTCGCGTCGATGCTTTTCTTGGCAGCATAGGATCACTGATTTCGTCCGTGAGGACTACCCATCGAGTCTCAGCCGTAATGAGAGACGGATTTGCCTATCTCTCGGCCTACATTCTTAGACCGGGACAACCATCGCCCGGCTCAGCTACCTTCCTGCGTCACACCTGTTAATACGCTAACCGCACCAGCATAGGGTCGTACGCTAGGCCCCACGCTTCACCCCGAAGGGATCCATCTAGGGGATTCAGATACTTAGCATTACTGGATTAGTTTGGGCGGTTCTTCGTCAGTACGGGAATATCAACCCGTTGTCCATCGACTACGCCTGTCGGCCTCGCCTTAGGTCCCGACTTACCCAGGGCGGATTAGCCTGGCCCTGGAACCCTTGATCATTCGGAGGACGGGTTTCTCGCCCGTCTTTCGCTACTCATGCCTGCATTCTCACTCGTGTAGGCTCCACGGCTGGTTTACACCGCCGCTTCACTGCCCACACGACGCTCTCCTACCACTCCGTACGGCTGAACCACGAAGGCTTACCTAAAATACGAAATCTACAACTTCGGTGGTGTGCTTGAGCCCCGTTACATTGTCGGCGCGGAATCACTTGACCAGTGAGCTATTACGCACTCTTTCAAGGGTGGCTGCTTCTAAGCCAACCTCCTGGTTGTCTATGCAACTCCACATCCTTTCCCACTTAGCACACGCTTGGGGACCTTAGTTGGTAGTCTGGGTTGTTTCCCTCTCGACGATGAAGCTTATCCCCCACCGTCTCACTGCTGCGCTCTCACTTACCGGCATTCGGAGTTTGGCTAACGTCAGTAACCTTTTGGGGCCCATCAGCTATCCAGTAGCTCTACCTCCGGCAAGAAACACGCAACGCTGCACCTAAATGCATTTCGGAGAGAACCAGCTATCACGAAGTTTGATTGGCCTTTCACCCCTATCCACAGCTCATCCCCTCAGTTTTCAACCTAAGTGGGTTCGGTCCTCCACGCGCTCTTACACGCGCTTCAACCTGGCCATGGATAGATCACTTCGCTTCGGGTCTAGAACCAGCGACTATTTCGCCCTATTAAGACTCGCTTTCGCTACGGCTGCCCCACACGGGTTAACCTCGCCACTGATCACTAACTCGCAGGCTCATTCTTCAAAAGGCACGCTGTCACAGCTACTAAGGCTGCTCCAACGGTTTGTAAGCAAACGGTTTCAGGTACTATTTCACTCCCCTCCCGGGGTACTTTTCACCTTTCCCTCACGGTACTTGTCCGCTATCGGTCATCTGGAAGTATTTAGGCTTATCAGGTGGTCCTGACAGATTCACACGGGATTTCTCGGGCCCCGTGCTACTTGGGATACTCTTCGGACCATTGACACATTTCGACTACCGGGCTGGCACCGTCTATGGCTGGGCTTTCAATCCCATTCGTCTATATATCGTTGTAATCCTTGCTGTACGGCAGTAACAGCTGAAAAGTCCCACTACCCCGACCATGCAACGCCTGCCGGCTATCACACATGATCGGTTTGGCCTCTTCCGGTTTCGCTCGCCACTACTAACGGAATCACGGTTGTTTTCTCTTCCTGTGGGTACTGAGATGTTTCACTTCCCCACGTTCCCTCTACCCGCCCTATATATTCAGGCGGGAGTCACTGAGTCGTCTTGCAACGCCCAGCGGGGTTTCCCCATTCGGAAATCCTCGGATCAAAGCTCTATTATCAGCTCCCCGAGGCTTATCGCAGATTTATACGTCCTTCTTCGGCTCCAGATGCCAAGGCATCCACCGTTTGCTCTTAGAAAATTGATATCACATGAGTATAAGAATCGATCGCAACACCTTTCGATGTTGAGATTGACCAATGAGTGACCCAACACCGAAGTGTTGGATGTCATCGTTTTGTTCTTGTGACTCGACCTTTCGGTCGAATCTAAGATGCTCGCGTCCACTGTGTAGTTCTCAAAATACGGGCGGTATCCTCCACCATCCCCAACCAAAGTCAGAAACAGCACCAGGATCCGTTAGACCCAAACACTCTTACGAGTGTCCCGGCCCTAAGGTACGAACACGAATCTTACGATCCGTAGCCCGGTCCCTCAGGACCCAACAACGTGCAAAGACCAGCACCCCCATCACCCCTCGTTCCAACCAACACAAGCTGGCGTACTAAAGAAACAACAGTTCCTCTGATCACAATGTCAATGTTCCACCCATGAGCGCCGTCTACCCCGAACAGGGCAGTACGACTTATGCAACATAAATTCGATCATCCTTGACTCTGTGTATACCGCAGAGACGACAACCGAGTTGCACATGCTCCTTAGAAAGGAGGTGATCCAGCCGCACCTTCCGGTACGGCTACCTTGTTACGACTTAGTCCTAATCACCAATCCCACCTTCGACAGCTCCCTCCTTGCGGTTGGGCCACTGGCTTCGGGTGTTACCGACTTTCATGACTTGACGGGCGGTGTGTACAAGGCCCGGGAACGTATTCACCGCAGCGTTGCTGATCTGCGATTACTAGCGACTCCGACTTCATGAGGTCGAGTTGCAGACCTCAATCCGAACTGAGACCGACTTTTTGGGATTCGCTCCACCTCGCGGTATTGCAGCCCTTTGTATCGGCCATTGTAGCATGCGTGAAGCCCAAGACATAAGGGGCATGATGATTTGACGTCATCCCCACCTTCCTCCGAGTTGACCCCGGCAGTCTCCTTTGAGTTCCCACCATTACGTGCTGGCAACAAAGAACGAGGGTTGCGCTCGTTGCGGGACTTAACCCAACATCTCACGACACGAGCTGACGACAACCATGCACCACCTGTTTACGAGTGTCCAAAGAGTGAACTATTTCTAGCCCGTTCTCGTATATGTCAAGTCTTGGTAAGGTTCTTCGCGTTGCATCGAATTAATCCGCATGCTCCGCCGCTTGTGCGGGCCCCCGTCAATTCCTTTGAGTTTTAGCCTTGCGGCCGTACTCCCCAGGCGGGGAACTTAATGCGTTAGCTGCGACACAGAAACCGTGGAATGGCCCCTACATCTAGTTCCCAACGTTTACGGCATGGACTACCAGGGTATCTAATCCTGTTCGCTCCCCATGCTTTCGCTCCTCAGCGTCAGTTACGGCCCAGAGATCTGCCTTCGCCATCGGTGTTCCTCCTGATATCTGCGCATTCCACCGCTACACCAGGAATTCCAATCTCCCCTACCGCACTCTAGTCTGCCCGTACCCACTGCAGGCTGGGGGTTGAGCCCCCAGTTTTCACAGCAGACGCGACAAACCGCCTACGAGCTCTTTACGCCCAATAATTCCGGATAACGCTTGCACCCTACGTATTACCGCGGCTGCTGGCACGTAGTTAGCCGGTGCTTTTTCTGCAGGTACCGTCACTTTCGCTTCTTCCCTACTAAAAGAGGTTTACAACCCGAAGGCCGTCGTCCCTCACGCGGCGTTGCTGCATCAGGCTTGCGCCCATTGTGCAATATTCCCCACTGCTGCCTCCCGTAGGAGTCTGGACCGTGTCTCAGTTCCAGTGTGGCCGGTCACCCTCTCAGGCCGGCTACCCGTCGTAGGCTTGGTGAGCCATTACCTCACCAACTACCTGATAGGCCGCGAGTCCATCCTTGACCGAAATTCTTTCCAGCTCCTCACCATGCGGCGGAAGCTCGTATCCGGTATTAGACGTCGTTTCCAACGCTTATTCCAGAGTCAAGGGCAGGTTACTCACGTGTTACTCACCCGTTCGCCACTAATCCACCAGAGCAAGCTCCAGCTTCATCGTTCGACTTGCATGTGTTAAGCACGCCGCCAGCGTTCATCCTGAGCCAGGATCAAACTCTCCATAAATGTTTGATTGCACCAGCTACAAGTAACCGATGCACATCTTGCGTCACCCGCGTCCGGAATAGGACGTCGAGGCGACAAGTTTGAAACTGACAGAACAAATCAATACTGACTTGCTTTGTTTGTTTATATCTTTTTCCAAAGGAATCCGCTGCACTCACACTCACGCCCCGAATGGGACGATCATATAAAGCACAGTCGGGTTTTTGGCATTTGACATTGTGCACGCTGTTGAGTTCTCAAGGATCGGACGCTCCTGACCTCCACCGAAAACGGCTTCACCCCAGGGCTTACAAAACCTGTGTTGGCAACCTCCGCTGAAAGCGAAAGGCAACCTGTCTAACTTACCAGCTTCAGCCTGCTTGTCAAACCAGCAATCCCAGACTGAAACAGCCCGAAACAACCAACCGACACACGCATGAAGCGG